>NZ_VOQT01000049.1:0-3971 GCF_008121555.1 Comamonas sp. Z1 | reverse complement strand
GGCCACCATACCCGTTTACAAAGCGAACAGGAAAGTCAATGAAATCAACGGTCTACCCAGACCACCCCCGCGCCAGTGCTAGCTTTGCGTACCGTCACTTATTGCACTGAAAACGAGGAGACCCCGACTGGAAGAGCCCCACCGTTGAGCAATTCTTTGAGGTGGTCGATTCCTACATCCGCTGGTACAACGAGAAGCGGATCAAGATCTCTCTCAGCTCTCTCAGCCCCATTGAATACCGTGTGAGCCTAGGGCTAGGGGCATAAAACCAGTCCAATTTTTTATCCGCACCCCCCAAGGAATACCGTATCTCTTGACAGCGTGAGAAGTCCCTGTAGGGGCAAGGTCACAAGTTTGGCGGCGGCCACGGGCCATCCCAGCGCGGATACCGGCCCCAGGCCCGCGTAACCAAAAAATGTCTGGCTCCTAAACACAATCTGTCTTGGACAGCATGGAAGTCACGATGCTGTAATAGTTTCACTTCAACAGCACCGTTTGACATGACCACCACGCCCCCCTCCCCTGTTTCCGATGCCGAGTTTTTTCACGAGCGCGGGTTCGGGTTTCCCATTGGTTTTGGCGCCAGACCGGTGCTGCTGGTGGTGGACCTGACCAAGGGTTTTACCGATGCGAACCGCCCGCTGGGCGCAGACCTGACAACGCAGATCAGGGCGACGAATGCCTTGCTGGATATCGCGCACCAGAAAGACATCCAGGTCATTTTTACGAGTGTGCGTTATGACGATGCACAGCTGCGCGATGCGGGTGTCTGGGCGCTCAAGCAAAAAGGCACGGCCAGCCTGATGGCGGCGGGTGACGGGCATGAAGTGGACCCGCGGCTGGCTATGGGGCCGCGTGATGCCTTGATATACAAAAAATATGCGTCCTGCTTTTTTGGAACGGACCTGGTTTCACGGCTAGTCAGCGCGAGGGCCGACACGCTGATCATTGTGGGCACGTCGACCAGCGGCTGTGTGCGGGCCAGCGCGGTGGATGCGTGCCAGAACGGCTTCCGGCCCATGGTGGTTCGCGAGGCGGTAGGCGACCGTTCTGTGGCGGCGCACGACCAGAGCCTGTTCGACCTGCAGGCCAAGTATGCCGACGTGGTGTCGCTGGAGGCCACGCTGGCGTATTTGCGCACCATCGAGGCCCCGGTAACTCTGGCTGCATAAAGCGGCGTTTTTTCCTCTTCTTCTTCATTCTTCTTCTACAACTACCTTCCACTTTTTTTCTTTCAGAGGTATGTGTATGCACCCCATGATCCAGAAAACGCTCTTCCTGTTGTGCGCGGGCATTCTGGCCGCAACGCAAGCGACGGCGGCCGACCCCTATCCCGACCATCCTGTCCGTATCATCGACGGCTATTCCGCGGGCGGCGGCACGGACTATGTGGCGCGCTACCTGGCCTCGAAGATGGACGCGGATTTCGGCGGCAGCGTGATTGTGGAAAACCGCCCGGGTGCGAGCGGCCAGATCGGCATGAGTTATGTGGCGAAGTCCAAGCCGGACGGCTACACGCTGATGGTGATCCCGAATGAGCTGTGGTCTGTCGCGCCGCTGCTGTACAAGCGCCTGCCTTTCAACGTGGACCGCGAGCTGACGCCGGTGGCAACCCTGGCCGACATCCCGCTGGTGCTGACGGTGAGCGCCAAGGTGGCGGCGAAGACGGTTCCGGAACTGATTGCGTATGCGAAAGCCAACCCGGGCAAGCTGACCTTCGGCACGGCCGGCGCCGGAACCACGCACCACCTCGCGGCGGAGCTGTTCAAGACCATGACCAAGGTAGACATGGTGCATGTGCCTTACAAGGGCACCTCGCTGGCCGTGAACGATTTGCTGGCGGGCCAGATCGACATGGTGTTCTCGCCGATCACGGCCGTGCTGCAGCACATCAAATCTGGCAAACTGAAGGCCCTGGGCGTGACCACGAAAAAACGCGTGTCCGCCCTGCCCGACACGCCGACGATTGCCGAATCCGGCCTGCCGGGTTATGAAGGCAGCGTGTGGGTGTTCTTGGTGGCGCCAAACGGCACACCCAATGAAGTGATTGAAAAGTGGATTGCACAAGCCAAAAAAGTTTTCTCGACCGAAGAAGCCCGCAAAATCCTGGCGGTGCAGGGCGTGGAGCCGCTGAGCCTGACGCGGGACGAGATCAAGCAGCGCAACAAGGAAGACTCGGCGCGCTGGGAAAAAGTGATAAACGACGCGAAAATCAGCATCGAATAAGTGCTGCGCTGTTCCGGCTGAAGGACGCATGGGATTCCATGACGTCCTTTTTTCGTTTTTTCTTTGCTGTGAATTTTTCGGCTGAATACAGGGGACAGGCTTCTTGAACCTCAAGCAACTCCGCTATTTTGTGACCGCGGTGGACCTGTGCAACATTACACGCGCCGCCAAAAAGCTGCATGTGGCGCAGCCGGCGCTGGGCCTGCACATACGCGAGCTGGAAGCGGAGCTGGGAGTGACCCTGCTGCACCGGCATTCGCGCGGTGTGGAGCCCACCGTGGCCGGCCAGCTGCTTTACAGCCGGGCCAACCTGATCTTTGAGCAGCTGGAGCAGACGCGCAAAGACGTGACCCAGCTTCACAACGCCGCGCGGGAGCCGGTGTCGCTGGGGCTGACGACCAGCCTCACGCTGCTAGTGGGCACCCACCTCCAGCTCATGGCCGAGCGTGATTTTGACGACCTGGCCTTCAGCCTGGTGGAAGGGCCCAGCTTTTTCCTGGCCGACGCGATAGAGCGCGAAGAGCTCGACGTGGCCCTGGCCTACGAAATAGAGCCGCGCCCCAAGCTGCTGCTAACGGCGGTGATGGAGGAAGAGATTCTTTTCGTCACCGCGGCCGGCAAGAAAAAAGCCCCGGCGGAGATTGCGATGGAGGAGGTCTTGAACAGCAAGCTCGCGCTGGGCTCGCGAAGGGACATCGGCCGCCGCATCCTGTCGCGTGCCGCGGGTGTGCCGCTGGCCGACCTGAAGGTCGCGTATGAGGTCCAGTCGATCGCCGCGATCCGGGACCTTGTGCTGCAGGGCGAAGCCAGCAGCATCATGCCCTATGGCTCGGTCGCCCGGGAACTTGAATCTGGGCGCCTGGTGGCCAAACGCATCTCGGGATTCCCGCTCAAATCGACGCTGTACATCGTGCGGCGGACCCATTCGGGGAATGAAAAAAGCTGGGAGGCGCACGGCCTAGACCGGCTGCTGGACCGCACTATCGCCATGGTGACGGAGAAGCTGGGGCCTTACGGCATGCGGCTATAGGGTTCTGAAAATCATCTAGCCGGCAACCTGCCCCCATGGGCTGCTGCCGGTTTCGTAGACACCTTGTTAAGGTGTGAAGGTGAAACCGGAGATGGTTATGGAAAAGAAACGGCAATTCAGCCGAGAATTCAAACTGAAAGCTGTAAAGCTGGTCAAAAATCGAGGTGTGCCAGTGGCGCAGGCTGCACGAGACCTTGATGTTCACGAGAACGCACTACGCATATGGATACGCGAACTGGCGGCTGACCCGCAGCAGGCTTTTCCTGGCCAAGGCGTGATGAAGCCCGAGCAGGCCGAAATTGAGCGCCTCAAGAGGGAAAACGCCAAGCTCAGGATGGAGCCCGACCTGGTGAAAAAAGCGGCGGCCTACTTTGCAAGGCAGGCGTTGTGAAGTTCGGCTTTATGGCGAAACACCGAGGAGTCTGGCCGATGGTGATGATGTGTTCGATTACATCAAGAGGTTCTACAACCCGACCCGGCGCCATTCGACGCTTGGCTACGTCAGTCCCATACAGTTCGAGAAAGCTCAAGAAGCTTAGGCCGGTGTCCACAGAACCGGCAGCAGCCCACTGAGTAATCCAAGAATTCGGTAATGCCCCCGTTTTCCACAGTCGGCAGAAGTAGAAACTAAGCGGCCATGGCCAGCCGCTGCTTCGGGGTAAAGCCGCCCAATGCCATATTTGGGCGCTCGTGATTGTAAGTCCACATCCAGTCG
>NZ_VOQT01000048.1:0-4298 GCF_008121555.1 Comamonas sp. Z1 | reverse complement strand
GCTGATCAGCATGGCAACTCCTTGGCACGGGATTGCCATGTTGCCAGAACTGCTTGCAGTACCTCTCGGCCATGCAGCAACGGACGCTTGTTTTTAAGCAGCCAATCGTCCGGGACCCGACAGCTAGGTCTCAGCGATAAAAACTGATGACGGTACTTTTGACGGTAAGGCCATTTTTCATAGAAACTCTAGTCAGTCCAGCGTAGCGTATTGAAGTGCGAAGAAGACCGACATGTTGTTTCAATTGACAATTGAGTGGGAATAAAGCGCTGGCGTGAACTGACACGCAAGCTTTAGACCTTTTCTCATGCAAGCCCGCGATATCGCGGGCTTTTTTCATTTCTATCTGGCTCTATCTGGAACTAGCCGGTCTTACGAAGTCGGCGGGTTTCGATGGCACTTTGCATGGCACCGAGCATCGCCAATACCATCCGCCTCGTCGATACCATCAGCCCTGCCTTCTGCAGTTGATGGCATCAAAATCACCTAATTATTTGATTTTAAAGACGATGCCATGCACAAAAACGCGCTTGTTTGCTGGTGGTCTCGCGCATATGCCCGCGAACAGTCGCCGCAGGAGCGCGGGCAATACGAGTTTGCAGAGCAAGAGGCCAAGGCTCGAAAAGTTGGACTTTGGCGAGAGGCCGAGCCAATCGCGCCATGAGATTGGCGCAAAGCCTTATGCGAGCCTCGACAAAACCTAAGTCCGTAAACGACCCTTTGCTGTCCTTCGGTCTTCAGTCGGCCAAGACTTCTATGCAGCGATTACCGCTGCTCGTCGCCGCAATGCTTCCTAACGGTCACCGTCTCATACCAGCCATCCGAGCATTGACGCGGGTGACTGCCCAATGACGGGTTTCAGGTGTGCAGGGGACAGCGACCATCAAGTGCAGGCAGATAGGTCGCTGGATGTCTGCAGTCACATCGTGCGAACAGGAGCTTGCGAGCCGTTGCAGTCAACTGAGCTTTGACAACCGATGCCTGGTATGCGGCGATTGCTGCGGCTCAAGGCTGCATCGTGACTTATCGGTCACCCATCAGCAGTCAAGATCATGAGCGTGACGAGGACACGCCTATCATAGGCTAGGCCATAAAAAACGATGCCCCCTAGGGAGCATCGCTTCCTTGTTGCTGATCTTGGCAGGGATAGCTTTGGGGTCGAGGCTATTGATTGTGCCGTACCGACGATTCACGGCTAAAGCCGCTCAAGCGTTCTCCAGGACGCTCCCTAGCGTCCATGAAATGTACCAGTGAGCCGGATGACGGTCATATCAGCACTCAAATTTGAGAGAGGGCCTCCTTATCCTTCTCGAAGCCTTGGGAAGGGGCCGTATTTTTAGTTTGGGCCTGTCGGAGGTTTCCGGGGGACATCAAGCGATGCGAGCCAACCGCAGATCCGGCCAACCGACTACTGCCTTCGCTCGCATCGTGGGCCTGTAGCTTGAAGCCGGCCACCACTTCGGCCAACTGGTTCGCCTGCTGCTGCAACGACTGCGCTGCTGCCGTGGCCTGCTCCACCAGCGCGGCGTTCTGCTGCGTGCTCTGGTCCATCTGGGTAACGGCGCAGCCGACCTCGGCAATGCCCCGGCTTTGCTCCTGGCTGGCATTGCTGATCTCGGCCACGATGGCCGTGACGCGGTTGACACTGTCCACCACGTCCCGCATGGTGGTGCCCGCCGCATTCACTAGGCGGCTGCCCGTGCTGACTTGGCTCACGGAATCGTCGATCAACGCCTTGATTTCCTTAGCGGCCTCTGCCGAACGCTGCGCCAGTTGACGTACTTCGGATGCCACCACGGCAAAGCCGCGGCCTTGCTCGCCGGCGCGCGCGGCCTCCACAGCCGCATTCAGCGCCAGGATGTTGGTCTGGAAGGCAATAGAGTCGATGACCTGGATGATGTCCACGATACGTCGCGCCGAGGCCTCGATGCCGCCCATGGTCTGCACCACCTGGCCCACCACGGCGCCGCCTTGGGTGGCCACTTCGGAGGCATTGCTCGCCAGCTCGCTGGCTTGGCGCGCGCTGGCCGCGTTCTGCTGAACAGTGGCAGTGAGCTGCTCCATAGCGGCAGCGGTCTCTTCAAGCGAGCTGGCCTGCTGCTCGGTGCGCGAGGACAGGTCTTGGTTGCCGCTGGCGATCTCGCTGGTGGCAATTCGCACTGACTCCGAGGATTGGCGGATGCGCAGCAGCACGGCGGCTATCTTGTCTGTGAAATGGTTAAAGGCAGTGGCGATCTGGGTCAGTTCGTCCTTGCCCGCGGTATCCAGGCGCCGCGTTAGATCGCCTTCACCCGAGGCAATATCCTCCAATGCATCGCGAACGACTAAGAGACGGCGCAGTAGACGGTTCACGCTGGCCGACAGCAGCGCCACGGCCACCACCACACAAAGCGCCGCGATCAGCATCTCCATCTGCAGCAGCTTGCGTGCGGCGGCCGTAGCCTCGGTCTTGTCCACGGCCACGCCCAGCAACCAGGGCGTGCCCTCCACTCGGGACGCATAGACCAGCTGCTTTGCGCCATTCACGTCCACTTCGGCACTGCCGCCGTCCTGGGCCAGTTTCTGCAGCAGCCCGCCATCAAGCTGCGGCGCGATGCCGGTGGAGGGCTTCATTACCAGTTCCGCCTTGGCATAGGCCAGGATGTTGGACTGCCCGTCCAGCAGGAAAGCAAAGCTCTGGCCCGTGGCGTGGATGGAGTTCACCTTGCGCGTCACGGTATCCAGATGCATGTCCGTGCCAACCACGGCGGTGTACTGGCCGGCCGGCCCTACGGGCTCGACGAAGCTGATCGTCAGCTTGCCGGTGCTGGCATCAATGTAGGGAGGTGTCACACTGGGCTTGCCTGCCTGCACGGCCTGCTTGTACCAGGGGCGCTCCGTACCGACATAGTTCTCTGGCATGGGGTGGGAGAACACGTGGGCACCGCTGGCGTAGACGAAATAGGTGTCGTCGAAATCGCCGGCCTGCTTGGCCGCCAATAGAAAGGGCACGGGCTCCTGCTTACCCACTGCCTGCTGCAGCGAGCTGGTGATGCGCTGCTTGTCTCGCACCCACTCGGCCAGATCATTGGCATGCAGCTTCGTGAGCTGGCTTATGCGCTCGTTGAGCGAGCGCTCGGTACTGCTACGCACCGAGAAAAAGGTGGAGAGCGCCAGGGCAAGCAGTGAGAGTGTGGTGATGGCTACACAGATACCGATCAGGCGAGCGCGCAGGCTGTTTAACATGAAAAATTTCCACAAAGCGTAATAATTTGTGGGAAGTCAATGTACCTTGATTCAGGTAATGAAAATTTCTTCGCGAGGGAGGAAATTTCCCTAAGGCCTTTTAATTGATCTCTTGGCAGCTACGTTATCAGTCACGTCACTCATAGACATGCACTGACGACAAGAGGCAGACCGCAGGATTAAGTGGCAGCAAGTCGAACTGGCTGCAGCCCACAAGAGCATTGTGAAGGGGCCGTTCAGGACAGGCGGTCTTCAACGACCGGTGTTGGCGGTTGCTGCCGTTCAGGTACTGGACAGCGAATGGCTCGGTTTAGCCAGACGCAGTCAGCGTCAGGAACACGTCTGAGGTCTACTTCTGGCCGTTCCCAGTCATACGCGCCGGAGCAGCACCCTCCTCTAAGACAATTGCGCGATGACCGATGAATCGCCGATCCACACAGTCCACAAGCGCGTTTGCCACACGTTCCTCCGGCACTGGAAGGCCCACAACAACGCCTACCCCAAGCTGATCAAGATGACGCCCGAAGAGCTTCGGCAGTTCAACATCGTCAACTCCTTCGGTAAGTCTGATGAACTCTGGGGCGTCCCAATAGAAGTCGACCCCAACACCACGGGCGTGATGGTTGCGGTCGATGGGACTGAAATACCTTTGGTCGAAGGCTACTGATCAAGCACCAGACGCAAAGACGGATATCGCCTTCTGTGGCCACGGTCGCGTACTGGCCGGCAGAGATATCCGAGCCGCGAACCAGGATGGAGCTGTCCGCCCCGCCCTTGACGCCGAACTTGCCCGCATCGTTGCCCACACTGGCATTGACTCCCACGGCCTGGCCGTCATGGTGGGCGCTGTTGCGCAGGTCGCTGGTGGTGAGCACCCCTGCGGTGCTAACCTGCTCCAGCGCCATCTGTGTTGATTTCCACCCAGAAGTGACCCACTAGCCCCCGGTGGGGGTGCGGACAAAAACTTGGACTACCAGGAGGTAGTTCATGTACTCATACGCAGACAGGATTCGTGCAGTTGAGCTTTACATCAAGCTTGGCTTGCGTGTCAGAGCCACGATTCGCCAGTTGGG
>NZ_VOQT01000047.1:0-7174 GCF_008121555.1 Comamonas sp. Z1 | reverse complement strand
ACAACCACCACTTGCCACAAAAGGCACTGGGGCATGAAGCCCCAGTCCAAGCACTCAAAAAATGGAAGATGAAAGCTCCTGATTTATTCGTCAAGAACGTGCGTAATCATCCGGGACCCGACACCTAGCCCTTTCAGACTTGCTGTATTGGTCTTAACTATTGGGCAAGAACACCTGCTTCCACTCATACACCTTGAACATCAGCACTATTTGCTTCAGTCAAGATTCCTCTAACGAGACCACTCTATAGCAGTCCTCCGAGCACTGAGTTTGACTGTGGCCTCAACTGAGAGAGAAAAGAGAGGGCTACAGTGATCCTTGTGGCCGCTCAAAGCTTGTAGTCACCGTTCATGAAGCGGAAGACATGGAGCGCATGTATGCCCCTTCGCGTCCCTTACCCCCGCTTGGGCATGGGCCTCACCAGGCCTCGGAAAACCACATAGTTGCTGTCATCCACGTACTGCAACTCTTTCCCGTCACGCACCACTCGGTAGCAGATCGGTTCGACCTTGCTGATCTCTGGTTGCAGCAAGCACAGCCGGTCGTTCTTGATAGACCAGTGAGCTGATTTCAATCGCTCGTTCTCAAGCCGCTCAACGCGCCCATCAGGGAAATACTTGTGCCCCCAATGGTGGTCATCGGTCACATACTTGCCGACGATTGCGGCGTGAATTTGCGAGCCGGTGAGCTCGCCATGCCCAACTGCGGCTGAAGCGGCAGTCAGGCTTATAGCCTGAACACATACGGCGAGCACGAGCCGGGAGACCAAGGCTCGATGACGGGCCTGGGGTTGTAGGGAGAAGGCAAACATTTTGATGGTCTCGGTCTAGGTGACTAGGCAGTCATGGTCGGCGGCCAGTTGTGCGTCTCGGCTTGGCAAGAGCGGCACCACGCATAGAGCGCGTCGTACATCACCATGCCGTGCTGGAGCATTTCGTGGTCGTCGCTGAAGTTGTGGGAAAGGCCCAGCGACAGCGCGTAGAGCCCTGCGGATTGCGGTGTCAGGTCGAGTTGCGATGTATCAGCACCGCGCACGATGGAAGCCAATTGGAGCAGCGCCGGGTCGTCAAGCTTGTACTTCGCCAGGAAGGCGTCGAAGCTGCACAACTCGCCCACGTGGCTCAACTCGACATTCGGGATGTCGTAGGGGATGGCGGCAGTGGCCTTGGCGGTGCTCAGCACCTCGCTGGCAGGCACATAGAGAAACTCGGGAGCCTTGTCGATGAAACGTGCGATCAGCCAGGGGCAGGCGATGCGGTCGATCTTTGGCCGTTCGCGGGTGATCCATTGCATGGTTTACTCCTTCGCATCCAGCGCCACACCGGCAGCGCGACTGGCCTCGATGCCACCTGCCACATAGCGCGCATCGAAGCCACGTGCCCGCAGCGCGAGCGCCACGGACTGGCTGACTTCATGGCCGTGCACGCAGTACACGAGGACGGGTTGGGATACATCGAGCTCAGCGCTCCATTCGGCCAACCGGGCGGGGTCGTGCCACGTGGCCCCAGCCACGCGGTCGGCGGCCCCTGCGTAGCCTGCGGCCCTGCGCACGTCGATGAGCTGCACGCTGCCTCGAACGGCCTCGGGAGGCACCGACCAGGGCAGCGCGTCGGCCTCGACGGCCGTACCGTAGCGCCGCGCAACTTCCTTCCAGCGGATGTTCTGCATGAAGGCATCCACATAGGAGGCCGCTTTGGCACCGAAGTCCATGTGGTAGGCGTGCTCGTACATGTCCAGCGCCAGGATCGGCGTAGCCCCGGCGAGCAGATGCGTGTGGTCGGCAGCCCAATGGGTGATCAGCCGTGACTCTCGGTTAGACCAGGACAACAGTGCCCAGCCCGAGCCGCCGCCCATGGCCTTGGCCAGTGCGGTGAACTCCGCGCGCCAGCGGTCGGTGCTGCCAAAGTCGCGCGCCAAGGCTACGGTCAGGCCCGAATCTGGCAAGGCGCCGTCACCGCCCAACGAGTCGAAGTACAGCTCATGGAGCCAAGCCGAGTTGGCGGCGATCAGCTCCTCGCGTTTCAGTCCATTGACCGTGAACACCGGCGCACTTGGCCAGTCCAGTTGGGTCAACTGCTGACGGATGGCGCCCAGGCGCTTGACGGCCCCGGTGTAGTTGTTCGCGTGGTGACTGACGATCAGATTCTCCGACAGGCCGTTGAGGGTCGCCGGGTTCAGGGCAAGGGGGCGGGGTTGCATATCCATGGGATGCTCCTGTGTGGGGATGTCGTTAGTTGCTTGAACCCGCGTGAAAGCGACTGAAGGCGGTCACGCTATCGGCCTTGGTCCAGACGCCAGCAGCGCCAGGGCCGGAGATATGGCTGTCGTCCAACTCGATGTAGAGCTTGCCGTCCAGCGCAACCGCGATATGCGTTCCGGAGAATTCGACTCGCAGGGTGTGCCAGGAGGCAGGGGCCACTGGCGCATCGATGTACTTGATGGTCTTGCGACTGCCACCCTCGACGTAATACAGCGAGACGTTGTTCTCCAGAGCATTGGCGCGGGCGACGTAATAGTTGTCGGCGTTTTTCCAGCGCCAGACGACGCCGCCTGCCTGGTCTTCCCGGCCCGCCAGGGGCTTGAACCGTGTTTCGACAAAGCCGTCGGTGATCGAGGTTCCGACTTTCACGCACCAGGGATAGGTGCCACGCCCATCCTGCAGCAACACCCTGTCAGAGTGAGTGGAGCCGGGCTCGGTAGTGATGACCCAATGGGGTGTACCTCCGCCAGTGACGCCGCAGCTCCAATAGTGAGGAGATGCGCCAAGGACAGTGCCATCGAAGCCTGGAGCCAGCGCACTCGCACTGGAAGCCAGCGCAGCCACGGTGATACCAATCAAGATGCGTTGCATGGTACTCTCCAATCAGCCGTGCGTAACCAGCGGGTGGACGACCAGGCCGATGAGGGCTGCCGCAACCACGATGACGGGTTCAGGGAGCTTCTTGAAGCGCCACAAGATGGCTGCGGTCGCGATTGCCAGCGCTGCGGTGATCCAGTCGGAGATGGAGCGCTGACCGATGACGATCACTGCGCCCGCGATGGAGCCGATGGCGGCGGCCGTGACGCCATCGACAAAGGCGATGACATCCGGGCGCTTGCCGTATTTCTTGAAGTACGGCGCGGGGATCACCGTGAACAGATAGCAAGGCACAAAGGTGGCGGCTGCCGCTGCCACGGCGCCCCAGAAGCCTGTGACCAGGTAGCCGATGAAGCCCGTAGTGATCACCACCGGGCCCGGCGTGATCATGGCCACCGCCACTGCATCCACGAACTGCTGGTCGGTCAGCCAGCCGTACTCCTTGACGACACCGCCGTAGAGGAAGGGCACGATCGCAAGGCCGCTGCCGAAAACGAAGCTGCCGGCATAAGCGAAGTACAGACCGATCTGCTTGAGCTTGGTCCAGTCGATGGTGCTGAGCGCGAACATTCCGACCAGTGGGGCCGCCACGCCGTTCAAATTGCCGCCGCGCTTGAGCCATGCAGGGGGTGCACGCCAGAACCACACCAGCACGCCAGCACCGAGGAACAGCCAGACCTCTTCCGACTTGGTGATCACCGTGACGGCTGCGCTGATCAGGAAAATAGGCCACAGCAGCTTGTCCTTGCCGATGCTCTTGGTCGTCAGCTTGTAGGCGCTCATGGCGATGATGCCGATCACTGCGGCGCCCACGCCATAGAACACCGACTGCATCCAGCCGATGCCGCCGTAGGCGACATAGGCCGCGCCAAGCGCCACGACCATGAAGAAGGACGGGACGACAAAGGCGATCCCTACGAGGGACGCGCCCAGAAACCGGTAATGGACATAGCCCAGGTAGATGGCCAGCTGTGCGGCTAGCGGCCCTGGCATCAGTTGGGCGAGGGCCAAGCCCTCCTTGTAGTCCGCTTCGGTGATCCATCGGCGCTTTTCCACCAGATCGCGGTACATATAGCCCGCCAGGGCCACGGGACCGCCAAAGCCCCAGGTGCCCAGGGCCAGTATGTAGCGCACGAGCTGCCAGAGCGTGTAGCCGGGGGAACTTGAGGCGCTGGCTTCGGGCGCCGTTGTTGTGTTGAGGTCGTTCATATGGGTCTTTGCAGTTGTTGATGCCTACGGCTTGCGCGGGCTGGAGAAATGGGCGTGGAGCGAATCGAGTACGCCGCCGATGTCGACCAGCAGCGCGTCGTCATCCGGCCAGCGCTTGCGCGCTCCGGCCAGAACAGCCTCGAAGCCGCAGGCCTCGGGCGTGGTCGCACCGCCTACGTCGAGCGCATGAACCATCTCCGCGAGGCGCGAGAGACCCCTGTCACCTTCCAAGCCAAAGCTCGTGAGCAGCACCTCGAAGGTCACGCGCTCGCCCACATGAGTGAAGGTCGCGCCATCGAAGTCGAAGCCCAGCGCATCTGCAGGGCAGTCGGCCGGTGCCTCCAGCCACTGGAAGCGTGCGTGCGGGTCGATGAAGCGCTGGATGAGCCAGGCACTGGCCAAGCGATCTACCCAGAGATTGCGGCGCGTCGCCCAGAGACGTCCTTGGTATTGCATGCGATCGCGCCGGGCTATGCGTCCAGCAGTGGCCTGTGGTTCGCCCGGCGACTGCAGGGCTTCGATGGCGTTGTTGAAGTCCCGCCACTGGGCTTCGGCGCGGATCGAGGTTTCTGCAGGGAAGAAGTCGATCCTGCGGATGGCTTCATAGGCCCGCGCGTGCTTGCGCTGCACACGGCCCAACTCGGTCGCGCTCAGGCCAGAAAGTGTCTGACGCGCTTGGGCCAGTTCTTCCAGCCAGGGGGTGTAGTCGACCGTTCGGTCGAAGAGCGCCTGGAAAGTGGCTTGTTCGGCTATATCGCGCGCTCGCACCTGTAGCAGCCAGGCTTGGCCACCTTCCTGCAGCGCATCGTCGGCAAGGGCTTGCAATTGCGCAGCTTGCTCAACTTGCGCTGGAAGCAGGTAGGCACCGTCGCGCAAGGCAGCACAGCCTAATGCCTTCACGGCGCGCCAAATCCGCATGCGTGGCGTAGCGCTTGAGGCGGGGAGGCTGATGATCAGAGCCAGCCAGGAGTCCGAAGTGAGAGTCATGGCAGCAGCTTAGAGCACCGTCATGAATGCTGCAATGCTGTAGCGATCTCTACAAAATCATTCCAAACTTCATCAAACAAGTCAGTACGATGGTATGCGCATGGCGACTGCTATGAAGAAGACCGCACGCTGTACTACTGCTCAATGTGCGATATTTTTGCCAGCCCAGACCACTTTGCGACGCAACCACGCCGAGCAGCTACAAATAAAGCTGCAGGCGTATGCCAAGTGGCCCGCTGATACGGCACGACGCAGTTACCGCCCCGTAGTGCACACAACCTATTTGCCGCCGAGCTGGCCGCACTGGTGGCAGAGCAAAAAGCAAGTGCAGCAAGCCGCAGCCGCTTTTATCGCTGGCTGGAAAAGCAGGCCAGCCGTGATGACCCTGTGGGTGATTTGGCCTATGACATCATGTATTGACCCAGTGAATTCCTGCTCAGGTGTTAACGTTGAAGGAAACGACGATGAGCACCCTGATGGAAGACGACATCAAGCGCTGGACAGCCAAGCGTAAGACGGCCCTTGTCCTGGACATCATCCAGGGCAAGACCACGATCTCGGAGGCCAGCCGGGCCTTCGACCTCAACCCCTCGGAGGTTGAGCAATGGGTCGATGAAGGCAAGCGTGGCATGGAGAACGCCCTGCGCACCAAGCCCTTGGAAGTCAAAGAGCAGTACGAGAAGCAACTGCGCGAACTTCAGCAGGCCTATGGCGAAGCCATGTTGGAGCTGCGTGCCAGAAAAAAGCTGGCGTCCCTGCTGGGCAACGAGGACGAGAAATGACCTGTGCAGAAACCGCTGGGTCAATACAATCACACATGACAAAGGCTTCCCGATAGAGGCTTCACTGCGACAAACGCGCAGCTACTTGGAAAGCAAGTGGGTATCGGAGGCGGTGATGGATGCTTTGGCCCAAGCCTGGCTTGAGTTTTCTGCCAACAGGTAAAGGCCGCGTTGAGTAGCGGACGGCCATCAGCGCGGTTGTGCTGATGGTTGCTTGCATACATTCCACGCGCTCTTTGCACTGTTGATTTCCACGCAAAACTGCCCCACACCAGAGATGTGGCATAAATCTTGGACACCATATGGCTGTCCTCAGCTTGAGATAGCCCCCCTGGGGCATCGGGGAGGTGCCAGCATCCACCAAGTAGAGCTGGAAGCTGCGCAGATATTCAACGATGGCCATGTCCGGCGAGGCACGATGTATATTGCCGCTCATGGCCTTCTTACCGGACTACCGCGTGAGCGGTTTAGAGTCGTCTCTAAGGCGCGGTGGTTAGGTCAGGACCGCTGTTTTCTCTGTTTAAGCCGCTATACATTCCACAGCAGCAGTGCTGCTTCGCCTTGCGTTGCCATACCGGGGTGGTTCAGGGCAATGGTTGCAGCGCAGTGGGCGCGGTGGTCTCGGTAAAACGTGATGCCTTGAAGCCATTCATCCCAGCTGTGCACCAAATCCTGCTCTTCGCAAGAGGCCAGGAACACCAGCTGAATGCGGTGGAGTTTTTGGCTGGCATCGCGCAATTGCAGTTGCTGCAATTTTTCATGATCGCGCTGTATTTTTTCGCGCCATTTGTTTTGCGTGCCAGCGCCCACCAACGCCACTTCGATCAGATATTTATCTTGTGTGTCTGGGCGGGTGGCGAGCAAATCCCCTTTCAAGGATTTCAGACAGTGATCGCCCAGTTGTTGGTAACTGGGGCGGCCTTCGCAGTGGTATCCATGCTGCAGAAAAGCAGCAAACAGCTCCCAGTTCAGCCATTCTTCATACGATGCCGTGCTGGCACTGAACGCATGCAAGGTGTGGGATTTCTGTGCAAACCAAGGCTGCAGAATATCTAGAACCGTGTGGGCAGGAGTGATGACAGACATTGGGGCAGTTTCAGTGGGACAGTAAAAAATGGCAGTGGATGGCGGGAGCCGTATGTTCGCTGTAGGTGCTGGAAAATGCGGGGGAGCTGATAGGGTAGTCCTTCAGCCGTTGTTGAATATACCTACCTGTCGGGTCCCGGATGATTACGCACGTTCTTGACGAATAAATCAGGAGCTTTCATCTTCCATTTTTTGAGTGCTTGGACTGGGGCTTCATGCCCCAGTGCCTTTTGTGGCAAGTGGTGGTTGTACA
>NZ_VOQT01000046.1:0-7220 GCF_008121555.1 Comamonas sp. Z1 | reverse complement strand
GTTGGCCAGCAGGCCAGACAGCAGTTCTTCGGGTACGTCGTGTTTCTTGGTGCTCATTGTGCTTACGGACAGTCCGGCTTGCGCCGGCGGTTGATTGTCCGTTTACACAAAATTCTGCACACCCTCCCTCTTACATCGTTGGCAATGGCCCAAATGCGGCGTTGCAGTTCTGCGCGTTGTTGTTGGCTAGTCATGTCGTTGTTGTTGGTTTCTTGGAAAGTGCAGGCATGGGCAAAGAGCCACTTAGCTCATGCCTACCTGTAAAAAGTGCAACGGAGATTGTGCATGAGGTCGCTGCGAAAGTCGTCTCGGTGGTGGTTCGGCGACTGCAAGGATTGTGTGGGTGCAGAAGACGGGTTTAGGCTGACAGCAGCCGGTCATTTTTTCTTTGCCAAAGTCCGCTGATGCAGAAAGCGGACATCCGGCCTCACGCTCGAAGGACATTGATCAACGCCTTCAGTCCTGCGGAAAGATGGCGGTGACTAGGGTAGTACAGGTGCAGTCCGTCGTCTGGTGCGCACCAATCGTCCAAGCAACGAATCAGGGTCCCATCTTCCAAGTGCTTCATGATGCGGTTATCCCATACGTACGCCAATCCGCAGCCCTGCAAGGCGGCTTCAACCATCAACTCCTGACCATCCAGCGTGAGCGGGCCATCCACATCCACCTCCAAGGACTCTCCCTTGCGTGAGAACTCCCAATTGAAAATGGCGCCGCTTGGGAAACGGTAGCGGATGCACTCGTGCTGCTTTAAGTCCTCAGGCGACTTTGGCGGGAGAAGCCCTGTTCGCGCAAAGTAATTCGGCGCGCCCACTACGGCAAACCGAAGGCTTGGCTTGATGCGCACAGCCACCATGTCCTGCGACAACCGCTCCCCAAAGCGAATTCCGGCATCGAAACCCTCTTCGACAATGTCGATCAGGCGGTCCGTTGCCACCACATCCAAATGCAATCCTGGGTTCTGAGCCAGTAGCGGACCCATCACGTCCTTCAAAACAAAAGGTGCAATGGCACTGGGAAGGTTGATGCGCACGGTGCCAAACGGGGTGTCACGGAAAGCGTTCAAGCCCTCCAGCGCAGCGCCGATCTGCCCAAACGCTGGGGTGAGATCAGCAAGGAAACGTTCACCGGCATCGGTCAACGCCACGCTACGGGTGGTGCGATGAAACAAACGCACACCGACTCGCTGTTCCAGCTTGCGAATGGCATGGCTGATTGCCGAGGGGGCCACACCGCGCTCCACCGCCGCCTTGCTGAAGCTGCGCAAGTGGGCAACGGTCAGAAAGATCGACAACTCAGCCAGCTCAGCACCTTGCATTTGTGAACTCAATTCATAAGCGTTTTCGAAATTATGATCTTTATTAGATTGGTTGAAAAGCCCAAAATTTGGCCATTCCTCGTCGGGATGGCCCGATTTCCTTCAACTTCTTCTCAAGGTTACACATATGTCGAACGCTCAAATTCAGTCTCTGACCGGCAAAGTGGTCATCATTACCGGTGCCAGCAGTGGTCTCGGCGAGGCGACTGCTCGCTATTTGGCGGCTCGCGGAGCCAAGCTGGTGCTGGCGGCCCGCCGCACTGACAAACTGCAGGCTTTGGCCGCCGAACTGTCGGCCGCAGGTACAGACGTCCTGGTTCAGGCCACCGATGTGACGGACATGGCCCAGGTCCAAGCCCTGGCTGATGCCACGTTGAAGCGCTTTGCTCGCATCGACGTGCTGGTCAACAACGCAGGCATCATGCCGCTGGCGCCTCTGGCCAAGCTCAAGGTCGACGAGTGGAGCCGCATGATCGACGTGAACATCAAGGGCGTGCTGCATGGCGTTGCTGCCGTGCTGCCGACCATGACGGCGCAAGCGGATGGCCACATCATCAACATCGCCTCCGTCGCAGGCCACAAGCTGTTTACGCCCGGCGGAACCGTCTACAGCGCAACCAAGTTCGCCGTGCGCGCCCTGTCCGAGGGCTTGCGTGCTGAAGCACCTGCTGGCGTACGCACCACCATTGTTTCGCCCGGTGCTGTGGAGTCCGAACTGAAGCTGGGTAGCAGCGATGCCGACAGCTCGGCCGGTGTCCAGGCCTTCTATCAGGCCAACCAGATTCCCGCTGACTCGGTGGCTCGAGCCATTGCCTATGCGATTGAGCAGCCGGCCGACGTGGACATCAACGAAATCGTGCTGCGCCCGACTGTTCAAGACTTCTAAGCCATGACCCAGTCCACTCTGTTCAGTCCTGTCGCGTTGCACGGCCTCCAGGCGCGCAACCGCCTCGTGGTCTCGCCGATGTGCCAGTATTCGGCCGTCAACGGCTTCGCAATCGCGAGAGGGCCCGGCAGGCCATGAAATCCAACAAGTAATGAATTCAATCATGAACACGACCCTAAGCAGCATGCGCGCACTCATCCTCGACGACTATGAGGTCGCCCAGTTCCGCAGCGCCCAGATCGACATCCCTGCGCCGAAGGCCGGCGAAGTGCTGGTTCGCATCAAGGCCAGCGGCGTGAACCCCATCGACTACAAAATCCGCACCGGCAAAGCACCCTATGCCATGCCGGCACTTCCCGCCGTGCTGGGTACGGACCTCGCCGGCGTGGTCGAGGCCGTCGGCGAAGGTGTCGGCGCCTTCAAGGTGGGTGACGAGGTCTATGGTTTGACTGGCGGTGTGCGCGGCCTCCAAGGCTCGCTGGCCGAATTCGCCGCCGTAGATGCGCGCTTGCTGGCGCTCAAACCGAAGAACCTGTCCATGCGCGATGCTGCGGCACTGCCGCTGGTGGCACTGACCGCCTGGGAAGGTCTGATCGACCGCGCTGCCGTACGCCCCGGACAAAAGGTGTTGGTCACCGGCGGTTCCGGCGGCGTCGGACACCTGGTGGTCCAGTTGGCGCTTGCCCGTGGTGCCGACGTCTATGCCACCGTTCGCAACAGCGGCGCTGACATTGTGAAAAGCCTGGGCGCGACGCCAATTGACGTGGGTACGACCACGGTGGCCGAGTACGTCGCCAAGTACACCGATGGCAAGGGCTTCGATGTGATCTACGACACCGTCGGCGGTCCGGTTCTGGATGCAGCCTTTGAAGCCATCGCTCACTATGGCCATGTCGTCAGCTGCGCCGCCTTCGGGAACCATGCGCTTGCGACGGGGTCGCTGCGCTGCGCCACACTGTCCGGCGTCTTCGTGCTGCTGCCCATGCTGAGTGGAGAACTGCGCGCCCATCATGGAGACATTCTTCGTCATGTGACGGAGCTGGTGGAAGCCGGCCGCGTGAAGCCCATCGTCGATGAGCGCCGCTTCACCCTGGACAGCGCAATGGCCGCCCATGCCCTGGTTGAACAGGGCGGCGCGGCAGTCAAGGTCGTCATCGACGTCGCGGCCTGATCACCATGGCACGCGTTGTCCGCTTTCACGAGCTAGGGGGGCCTGAGGTTCTCCGCATCGAAGAAGAGTCCCGCAGCGAGCCACTTGCTGCGGACGAGGTACGCATCACGGTCAAAGCCCTGGGGCTGAACCGTGCCGACGTCATGTTCCGACGTGGTACGTACATCGAGAAGGCCGTGCTTCCTTCTCGACTCGGCTACGAAGCTTCTGGGCTGATTGAGGCGGTCGGCGCAGAGGTCATAGAGTTTCAACAGGGCCAGGCCGTCAGCGTCATCCCCCCGATAGGGCTGGGTCGCTATGGCACCTATGGCGAATCCATCGTTGTGCCCGCACGCTTTGTTGCTCCCAAACCGGAGTCGCTCAGCTTTGAGCTGGCGGCTTCGGCCTGGATGCAGTATCTGACTGCCTACGGCGGCCTGATCGAAGCGGGTGGTCTGCG
Organism: Comamonas sp. Z1; assembly: GCF_008121555.1. NCBI lineage: Bacteria > Pseudomonadati > Pseudomonadota > Betaproteobacteria > Burkholderiales > Comamonadaceae > Comamonas > Comamonas sp. Z1. The sequence continues at coordinate 3,406 of NZ_VOQT01000046.1, read as the reverse complement.
CCAGGGCGAGCACGTGCTGATTACGGCGGCCTCCAGCAGCGTGGGCTTGGCGGCAATTCAGATTGCGCGGAGCGTCGGCGCCATCCCGCTTGCAACCACGCTGGATCGCTCCAAGAAGGACGCGGTACTTGCGCTCGGCCCGGCCCATGTCATCGCGACACGCGAGGAGGACCTGGGCGAGGAGTTGCTGAAGATAGTAGGCCCGGATGGCCTGCAACGCGCTTTCGACGCCGTCGGCGGCCCTCAGGTCGAGGCAATCGCCGCCGCCATGGCACCGGGCGGCGTCATTGTGTCGCACGGCATGCTCGATCCGGCAGCCACGCCGTTCCCGCTGCGGCTGGCTCTGCGCAAGAGCCTGACGATGCGGGGCTATGTCTTCACCGAGACTGTGGGAAACCCCGCGAAGCTTGCCGCAGCCAAGCGCTTCATCCTCGAAGGCCTGTCGTCAGGCGCCCTGCACCCGGTCATCGACAAGGTCTTCGCCTTCGATGACATCGTCGAGGCCCATCGCTACTTGGAAAGCAACCAGCATATAGGCAAGGTAGTCGTGACGGTCTGAGTAGGCAGCACGCGTTGTTTCAAACTGGAGGGTTGCACCGAGTGACTCATAAACAATCGACAGCGTGAGTCGGGTACCAATCGTCGAAGGTCTGGAGACGCTGCAAAGGCGTCAGCGGAAAGGCTAAATGAGACTTTCGGGAAAAAAAGACATATAAACCAAGCCCCACTAATGTGGGGCTTGGTTTATGACTTTCATGCAGCTATTCGCTAGATGCAGTTCTTGGAATTTCGGGATAAAACTCTTCCATGATCTCAGATGTCTCATCGGGCGCATCTTCAAAACTGCCATTAGCAAACCCAAGCTGCGCTGCCGAGTCCAAAGCCGACTGATCAAATCCAGCAGCCAAGCGCTCATTTGCGATCATGCGTGCTTGAGCGATAGCTTCATTCAAATAAATCCCCGAACGCACCACCAAGTCCGCGTAATAGATGGCCGATCGATGCGACTGCGTGGTGGACTTGCCACGCAGCTTGAGCTCCAGCGGCATGCAGGCCAGGTTGCCACCAGAGACTGCAGCGAAATATTGCAGCCGCGCTGCCAGAGTGCGAATGCTGTTGAAGCCCGTGGTTCTGAATACAAAGCTGCCCAACTCATCGCTGTCGCCAATACTCACGTTCAAGCGGCCGTAGGGCTTGCAATGGCCCATGCCAAACCGGCATGTATCCGGACCAGGGCAGGCCAACTCTTCAAGACCTTTATCTGTCACACGCTTGCAGCTCTCGCCATTGCCGACGCACAGCGGGCGAGCGGTACTGCGATCAAACATGCAGTAATCAGCTCGTAGGTTCAAATCTGGATCATTGAACAGCACCCGCACTGGGATGCTGCGCAGCTTGCGCCTTGCCGTGCTCGGTGCAGCCGTTGGCGTATCCGCCACACCCATCTTGTCTTTGAGTGAGCGTTTGCCTGTGCGAGTTTGGGTAGCGCTTGCGGACGTTTCACTTTGTACATCGGAAGGCTCTGTGCCTTCTTTTATGCCGCTGGAAACTTGACCAGGTGCTTGGCTCTGGCGCAAGGCCTCATCCAAAGGGTGTAGCACCCACTGGCCTCGCTGCTGCACCTGCGTGGTGATGGTGAACTCATCGTCCTTTTCTGGCAGACGCTTGCCGTTCTTCTCCACCACCTTGCCAATCGAAATCCTGCCAATCACAGGCGGGGTGATCATCAAACCTTTGATCATGTTTTGCTCCAAAAAAAAAGCTCTCTGGGGCTGTGAACCGCAGAGAGCAGAGGGGGAGGGGTAAAAGAGGGCCGTGAGTCACCGCTCACGTTTCATTGACGCAAAACCGCCGAGCGCCAGCCCGCGTGGACAGGTAGGCCTTGGCTAGCTCTGGATGGTCTTTGTTGAACTGCGCCGTATTGAACACTTGACCATCCTTGCTGCGCCGCCATGTCACGCTGCCACCGCAGGCAAACGTTGCTTTGCCAGCTTCTCCCATATGGATCTGAATGGCTTGGCGCAGGCGTGCTTCCTGCTTCTGTGCAGCATCGAGTTGCTCACGTGCTGCCAGCAAGGCTTCAAACGTGGCATTGAGCTCTGGGTCATCACTCATGTCTACGTCATCGCCTGCACTGTTTGGATAGAGGCTACGCAAGGCTTTTTCTGCACTGTCCGATCCATCGCCAGCAGGCGGCGTTTTGCTCTCCACCATTTGCCAGAATGCGTGCTCCATTTCGATCAGTCGGGCAATCAAGGCTTCATCACGCTCAACCCTAAAAATACGAAGCTCCTGACCACCAATTAGCACCGCTACGTCAGCAGCACGATGGCCAGTCACGGCCAACTGGTGCATCACCTGCAGTTGCACATACTCGGGAACACCGTCACGCCACAGGCAGGCGCCATGGATACCTGCAGTTTTGCATTCCAGAAGCTGCACCGCCGAAGAGCCGACCACTTCACGATCCACATTGGCCAGCATCCAAGGATGCTCAGGATGCTGCAAAACCGCATTCACTCTGCGCACCTTATTGCCTGTGCGCTTGGTGTAATGCGCCGCCACAATGGGCTCCAGCATCGTTCCCCAGAACATAGGGCTGGTGTCATCATTGGGATCGACGGCTGGCAGCAGATCACCCTTGCCCGTCTTTTGCATCCACAACTCCAGCTGGGACTGGTAGGGGTTCAGGCCAATCGCTGCAGCGGCATCGGAGCTGCCAATGCCGGTACGGCGCACCTTGAGCCAATCATCTCGCTCCAGGTCTTTGGTGGAGACCAGGCGCAAAGCAGCGCCCTTGCGGGGCGTGCGTGGAGCGTTGTTGGAGGCAGCGTGAGGAGCTGTAGAGCCAGCATCCAGATTTCCATTCTTGAGAACATGCACAGACATCGAAATCTCCTGGCCCGCCAATTGCGGGCATAAAAAAGCCACCTCAAAAGGTGGCTTGGTTGGGTGGAAAACAGAGAGGGTAAAAACGGTGTAATGCGTCCAAATACGGACAACTAGATCTGCAGTCAGTCATCGCTATGGCGTCAACCCATCAGGCCACCAGCTGCAGCGCATGATCCAGAGCACGTTGCTTGATCACGGCACCTTGGCCAAACCAGGCGCTGTCCAAGCGGTTGTCCTGGCTGCGGGCTTGCTTCTCATGGTCAATGAACTCGGTCACAGAGCACAGTAGGCCCCAGGCCGTGTCCTTGGATGCATGCATCTCAGCACCACGGCCATGGCCCTCATAGAGCATCTGCACCTTCTTGAGAGCACGCTCATTAGTCAATCCTGTTAATTTCCACGCATAACTGACCCGCCGGGGGTGCGGACAAAAACTTGGACTACCAGGAGGTAGTTCATGTACTCATACGCAGACAGGATTCGTGCAGTTGAGCTTTACATCAAGCTTGGCTTG
>NZ_VOQT01000045.1:0-8941 GCF_008121555.1 Comamonas sp. Z1 | reverse complement strand
GTTGGCCAGCAGGCCAGACAGCAGTTCTTCGGGTACGTCGTGTTTCTTGGTGCTCATTGTGCTTACGGACAGGCCGGCTTGCGCCGGCGGTTGATTGTCCGTTTACACAAAATTCTGCACACCCTCCCACAAGAGCCACCACACCATGAACGCCATGGGACACGCCGTGCCGACCATGATTGGCGTCGACCATCGAGGCCTGATCGGCAAGATCCAGAAGCTTGTCCCTGACTACATGATGATGGGGGAGCGCGGCATGTATGACATGAAGGAAATGGAGATGCCGCTGCCAGACAACACCGCACCCATGATGACCGGCCATGGCCAGTTTGGCCCGATTGGCATGGGGGGCATGCTCAGCGTGCTCAAGGTTCGCAAGGATCAGAAGCCTGGCGACTACAGCGACCCGGGGCACTACCAGTTTCCCCCCGGTACGGTGGCGCATGAGTGGACGGGCTCTACCCCGGCAGCGGCCCGCCAGGACATTCCCCCGCCACAGGGGGGCGCGAATGCGTCGGCCGTGCAACACCACGGCCCGGGCATGTCACATTGAGGCCATCTGCCACCGGCAGGCCTGCCGCTAAAGCGCTGCAGGCTGCTGAAGTGCGAAGCACATGGCCCGTGCCTTGTTGGTGCCACCCAGCTGCAATCTATCGGGGTTTTAAGCCTCTAGCCCTTGAAATAACAACGGAGTTAGCTATGAAATTTTTAAACTTTACCGCGGGTGCTGGTCTGCTGCTGGGCACCCTGCTGTTGGCGCAGCCGTCGTGGGCGCAAGACCATGCGCAGCACTCGCATGCCCATGGCCCCGCCAGTGCTGCGGAGGCACAGGAACTGACCAGCGGGGAGGTGCGCCGCATCGACATGGGCACCCGCAAAATCACCATCCGGCATGGCGAAATCCAGCACCTGGACATGCCACCGATGACCATGGTGTTCACCGCGGCAGACCCCGCGTTGCTGGCCGGGCTGCGTGTGGGCGACGCCATTTGGTTTGTCGCACAGCAGGAGCAGGGCCGCCTGATGGTGACACGCATCGAGCGTGCGCCGTAAATGGAAATCTCGCCCTAGAACTTCTGCGGGCGTAGCACTTCGACATCGGCCAGAAACAGGATCATGGCGTAGTCATCGTAGTAATGCGCCTGCAGGTGGCTGGCAATGGCGTGGGCCGTGGTTTCATCGCACACCACTTCAATGCGGATGTTGCTGTTGGTGTCCCAGTTGGAGGTGCGAGCCCCCCGCGTGCCTTTGCCACGGGCATCGCTGACGGTGTAGCCATGTGCGCCCAGGTGTTCCAGGTCTTTGAGCACCAGGTTTTCCAGTGCTGCTTCTGTGATGATGGTCAGTAATTTGCGCATGTGACGGTGCATAGCCTCAGCTCCCCAGCAACGAGTGGGCCCATTGGGCCAGTGCGTAGTAGACAGGAATGCCCACCAGCACATTGAACGGAAAAGTGACGCCCAGCGAGGCGGCCAGTGACAAGGTGGGGTTGGCCTGCGGCACGGAGATGCGCATGGCAGCAGGTACGGCGATGTACGAAGCACTGGCAGCCAGCGTGGCCAGCATGGCCGTACCGCCCACCGACAGCCCCAGCCACACCCCCAGTGCTGTGCCGATCAGTGATGAGCACAGCGGCATGCCGATGCCAAAGGCCACCAGAAACAGTCCGTACTGGCGCAGGCTGCCAAACTGGGCCGCTGTGATCAGGCCCATTTCCAGCAGGAACAGCGCCAGAATGCCTTTGAACAGGTCGAAGAACAGTGGTTTGATGGGCGCCAGATTTTCCGGGCCGGCAATCCAGCCAATCAGCAGGCCGCCGATGAGCAGAACAATCCCCTTGCCCAGGAAAACTTCATGCGCCACAGCACCCAAGCGCATGTCTTTGGAAATTCCGCGTGCCAGCAGAATGCCCACCAGAATGGCGGGTATCTCCAGCACAGCTAGCAGCAGGGGCATGTGTGCTTCAAATTCGATATTCCGGCTGGTGAACCAGGCCACGGCCACCGCAAAGGTGGCCACGCTGACGGAGCCGTAGTGGGCGGCGATGGAAGCCGCATCTGCCCGCTTGAAGCGCCCCACGTAGTACAGCACCGGGAAGGCCAGCAGTGGCATCAGCATGCCCATGCCCATGACGGCCAGCATCTGCGGCAGCAGGGTGCTGAAAGGCTGCTTGGCCAGTTCAATACCGCCTTTCATGCCAATCGACAGCAGCAGCAGCATGCTGATCAAGTCGTAGACCGCCGCTGGCAGCTTGAGTTCGGAGCGCAACAGGCCTGCACCCAGACCCAGCAGGAAAAAAAGAATGATCGGATCCATGGGGGTCATCCTTTCTGCGACAGCAACGCATGGAGGGTGGCGCAGGGTGCCACGGGGTGTGTCTGGCGCTGGGTGCAGCTGCTGCGTGTGCGCCAGGGGTGCGGGGCAGTCGGGATGGGGTTTTTAAATGGCCTGATCAGTGTGAAAGCCATTATTTCAGAGGGGTTCGTGCTATATATTTTAGTTGTCATGATTGTCAATATGGTCGCGCGGCCTGGCGGTTGCCAGTGAAACCATGCGTATTCTGACAAGCTGCATGAATCAAATAAAGTCGATTAATATTTAAGAATACGCAATTTTTTACGAAGTATTTCGGCCATGAATCTCAAGCACCTGCGCTATTTTTGGGCGGTGGCTCACATGGGCAGTGTGGCAAGTGCCGCCCGGTTTCTGCATCTCACGCCACAGACCATCAGTGCCCAGATCAAGCTGTTTGAAGAAGAGCTGGGGGCCACATTGCTGCGCCCCGCCGGGCGGGGGCTGGAGCTGACAGAAGCCGGGCGTGTGGCGCTGTCGTACGCCGATGAAATGTTTGCGCTGGGCGATGAACTGCAGGCATCGGTGCGTGCCCAGGCCTGCTGTGCCCTGCCGGCCTTCAGGGTGGGTACATCGGTGTTTGTGCCCAAGTCTTTGACGCGGCAGCTGCTGGCCCCCATGAAGGAGCTGGCAGAACCCGTGCGCCTTATCTGCCGGGAGGGCCAGATTGATTGGCTGCTGGGAGAGCTGGCATTGAACCGACTGGACGTGGTGCTGGCCGACCGCCCCATGCCTGCCGGGCTGTCGGTACGTTGCCACAGCCACAAGCTGGGAGAGAGTGCGGTGTCCTTCTTCGCCACCCCGGCGCTGGCCACGCGGGATGCGGCCTTCCCCTCCAGCCTGCACGGCGCGCCCTTGCTGCTGCCCGGCCCGCATTCGGCGGTGCGGCGTGAAATTGACCGCTGGCTGGGCAAGCTGCGGCTGTCACCCAGGGTGGTGGGGGAGTTTGACGACAGTGCGCTGATGAAAGCCTTTGCGCAGGAGGGGGAGGGGTTTTTCCCTGCCCCTGCGATTCTTTCTGAAGAAATCAGCGTGCGCTACGGCGTTCAGGAGGTTGGGCGCCTGGAAGAAGTGCGTGAGGCGTTCTGGCTGATCAGTACCGAACGGCATGTCAAGCATCCTGCGGTCCGCGCGGTGCTGCATGCAGCGCGCACCTCGGTGTTCGCGCACTGAGCCTGCAGGTGGGTGTACGCCTGCGGCGTACCCACTCAGGCCCGCTGCCACGCGCGGTGGTGCTGGCGGCGCTCAGGCGGGTTGGCTTTCCTGGCAGCGGCGCAGCAGCCGCACATGCATGGGACGGGTGAAATGGGCGCCGTCTGGCCCGCAATGTGGCGCAAACGCTTCTGCCACGTGCTGGATCAGTGCCGGGGTCAGGGCATGGTCGGCAAACGTCGGGCGCATCATGCGCTGCTCGAAGGTCTGGAAATCTGCGTAGTGCACGGGCATGTCGAACCGTTGCTCGGCCACCTGTTGCCAGGCACCGGTATGCAGCGCGCGATCCACGGCAGACTGGGCGGCAGCACGCACTTCCCCCTCATCGTTGAACAGGCGCACGATGCTGTTGAGCGCACCATCGTAGACGGGCTCTGACACATACAGATGCCCGCCGGGGCGCAGCACACGGGCCACTTCGCCCAGGGCCACGTCCATCAGCGCAATCGGCACGTGGTGCAGGGATTTCAGCATCAGTGCGGCGTTGTTGCATAAATCGTTGCTCTTCCAGCGGTAGGCTTGCTGCATGAGTCAGCCCCGCAAACCCCGCTATATAGAACCAGCAACTGGAAGCAGTACAACGCATCCCTCAAAGCTCGAGGCTCTTTGACGGTGTGGCTGGACAAGGGTATGTGCTGGTTTGCCACGGCAAGTGGCAAACGCGGACGCAGTCGGAAGTTCTCTGATGCAGCAATCCAATTTTGTTTGACGCTCAAGAACCTGTTTGGCTTGGCACTGCGGCAGACCACGGGTCTTGCCGAGTCGGTGCTGCATTTGTGTGGGCTTGCTTGGCCGGTACCTGACTTCAGCACGCTGTGCCGGCGCCAGCTCGATTTGAATGTACAAGTGCCGTACACACGCAGCCAAGCGGGACTGCATTTGCTGGTTGATTCAACGGGAATCAAGTTCTTGGGTGAAGGCGAGTGGAAATGCAAAAAGCATGGCCCTGAGCGTCGTCGGCAATGGCGCAAGTTGCACATTGGCATTGATGCCCAGACGCTACAGGTCAGGGCTATCTGCGTGACATCCAACAACGTCAGTGATACCGGATTTGCTGCAGCAATTGCCCGAAGATGAGGTGCTGGAGAGCCTAACGGGCGACGGCGCTTACGACACGCAACCAGTCCATGAAGAAGTCATCAAGCGAGGAGGTATTCTCATTATTCCTCCTCGCAAGAATGCTCGAATACGCAAAGGCAAAGCCTTTGTGCATCGAAATGCGGCGATCGCTGCATGTCGAAGGCTGGGGCGAAGTATCTGGAAACGTTGGATCGGGTATCACCGGCGCAGCTTGGTGGAAACCAAGATGAACTGCATCAAACGATTGGGTGAGCGGCTGATGTCTCGTACCTTTGAGCGACAAGTCAACGAGCTGCACATTCGAGCAGCCATCTTGAATCGATTTACAGAACTGGGCCGTCCTCAGACGGCAGCCGTGGCATAGCCACGGCTGGGGTTTGGGGGAGCTTGGCCTGAAATCGATTTATGCAACAACGCCATGCTCGGCCAGTGCATCGACTTCCTGGCCAATCAAGCGCATTGTGGTACTCCCTCAACTCAATGGGAGACCATCATGGAATCCGTCGCCAGCGCTATCCATCGCGAGCCGTGGAACAAGGGAAAAATCGTGGGCCAAAAGTCCCCGTTCAAGGTCAAAGACATCTGGGCACTGCGTGTGCGACTACAGATGGAGCACCGAATCCGGGAGCTTGCACTTTTCAACCTGGGTATCGACAGCAAATTGCGGGGCTGTGATCTCGTGGCGTTGAAGGTCAGGGACGTTTGCCACGGTGATCAGATGGCGACACGCGCCATCGTTATGCAACACAAAACGCAGCGGCCTGTGCAATTTGAAATCACATCAACGACACGAGATGCCCTGCAGGCATGGATCAAGCATGCGGAGCTGAAATCCGATAGCTTTTTGTTCCCAAGCAGGATCCACAGGTCCCCTCATCTGGGAACACGTCAGTACGCCCGTATCCTAGCCCACTGGGTGGATGAGCTAGGGAACCTCTGCATAACCCGAATTCAAGCGTGATAGTGCTTGAACTAGCGTGAGGTCCGCTGGCCTCTGGCACTCAAGATGCCCGCATTTGGCGGGCATCTTGCTTTTTCAGCGCCCACAACAGGCTGCAATTAGCTGTTTGCCAGCAATCGGCCACGAGCCATCCACAAGTTCGCCAAAGCAAACAAGGTGTGCAATTGCTGGGTGTTCTTTCTCAAGCCTCGGTAGCGAACTTTGATGTGACCAAACTGGTGTTTGATGACTCTGAATGGGTGCTCGACTTTGGCCCGGATTTTGGATTTCACCTGCTCGAGCTGCTCTTGCATGGCCGATATCGGCTGCTGAGGATCCAGGGCCTTGCGCTGGCTGCGCTTCATGGCGATATGCCACTGGAATTTGCGCTCGGGTGTTGGCTCTGGCATGTCGGGGCGTTTGTCTGCACCCTGAGAGCCAGCATCGGCGTATCCATCGATTTCTTGCCCATGCAGCAGACTGTTAGCTTCAACGACATCGTTGACGTTGGCCGATGTGCCCCGCACGGTGTGCACCAAGCCAGAATCCGCATCCACGCCGATATGTGCCTTCATACCAAAGTACCACTGGTTGCCTTTCTTGGTCTGGTGCATCTCAGGGTCACGCGATTTGGTGCTGTTTTTCGTAGAGCTGGGCGCTGCAATCAACGTGGCATCCACGATGGTGCCCGTGCGTAGCAGCAACTTTTTGCTCTCCAGTAAGTCCGTGACCCTCTGCAGAATTTGCTCGGCCAGCTTGTGTGTCTCCAGTAAATGGCGGAAACGCAAGATGGTGCTCTCGTCGGGGACGGCACTGTCCCATGACAAGCCTACGAAGTCCCGAAACAGCGGCATATCGTGCAACGCTTCTTCCATGGCCGGGTCGCTGAGGGTGAACCACTGCTGCATGAAGTGAATGCGCAGCAGCATCTCTACGGGAAACGGTGGCCGCCCTTTACGCCCTTCAGGGGCGTAAGGTGCAACCAATGTCACCAGATCCTTCCAAGGCACCACCTGCTGCATCTGCTCCAGAAATTCGCGTTTGCGTGTTTTTTTGGTGGAAAGGTTCAGGCCGAGATCGAATTGCTGCATGGACCGGGATGCTGCCGCACCCGGCACGCATGTGCAAGCACATGCGTTGAGGACTTATGCAGAGGTTCCCTAGGGCTGGAGCGCGCAAGCTATGGTACCCATTCGATACGAAGAACCAAGCCCACGCTGATCTATCGACGAACCAAAAACCTGCGTGCCGTTCAGTTGCTGCTTGGGCACGCCAAGCTGGAGTCGACCGTCCGGTATCTCGGCATAGAGGTTGACGATGCGCTGGAGATTTCCGAGCAAACCGAAATTTGAAGCAAGCTTACGGTCGTGCTGCCCTTGTCATGAACCAGGCTGCACGACTTGAGCGGCTGCTTTACGGCAAAGGCGCGGCACAGGCTAGTTGCATTCGTTCAAGTTAGAAATTCTAATGGCTGCTAATGCACAAAGTAGTCATTGAGTGGAGGCTTCTGTAGAAGCCTGCTCATGGCCTCAAAGCTGTCTAGGTAAAGCTGGTCCAAGCAATGTGACTGGGAAATCAGAAGATGCGTCGCTTACAGGAGAGGGATGTGCGAGATGATTATTAAGAATAAGGAAGAGCGTGAACTACGCAGCGCCAATCAAAAAAAGGGCGATGCCGCTGAGTCGCAAATGGCGTTTTACCTGCGTAGGCACTTCTCGGACTGCAGCGAAATTCATGTGCTCAACGATGTCTACCTCACTCTCAACGAGGAGGTAGCCCAGATCGACCATCTCGTGATTACTCCCTATCGTCTGTGGATCATAGAAAGTAAGAGCGTTTCAGGGCGAATCGTTATTCTGGATGATGGGCAATGGATTAAGCGGTTTGAGGGACGTGAGTTCGGGTTTAAATCACCCATTCAACAGGCCACATTGCAGGCAAAAATCTTGCGCGGAAATTACCGCAAATACTTCAAGGGGATCAATCGACAGCCTTTGAAAGAAAGCATTCTTATTGCGATTTCGTCCGAAGGAGTGATCGAAGACCAGCGCACGCAGCGGGGTGATGTGCTGAAAGCAGACCTCGTTCCCAATCGAATCCTTGAAGTGTATGAGCAAGACAAGGGTGCGGCTGATGCGATGCCATGGGGTGTTTACAAGGCCATGGCGGATGAGTATGCGACGTACTTTCTGCTTGCGTCAGATGTCTGCAACAAAGCAAAGTCGGGTGCAAGGCTTCCAGATGATGCCAATGGCCTTTTTGCTAGGACTGTCGCCGCTGACATTACAGAGCTCTTACAGGCAACGATGAATGAGGACGATCATATCCTCATGGAGTTTTGCTCTAATCCAAAGAAGCAGTGGCTTTTCGATGAGTACTTTGAGGAGCGTGTGCATCAGGAAATTCTCGCCCTTAAAGAGTTTGGAACAACACCGCGATACGTTGAATGCATGTGCACCATCGCGGCCTTTGCTGCGCTCCAAGAGAAGGCGGCTACGTTTTGGGATGATCGGAGCGAAAAGCTCAAAATGCAGATGAAAAAGGCACGAGAGATGGCTGTACAAAATGGCACTTTTCCTCGGCTAGTGCGGAGTCGTCCAGCCGGACATCCCTGAATCACAACGGATTTGGTAGAGGCTGGTTTGAATAGACCAGCGTTACCTAGATGGCTTCTGACTTCGCGCAATTGCTTCATCTCTTCACTGAACGACGGCTGCTCAGCAAAGATCAGTCAACCATGTCCCGAATTTGACAGAGTGCAACCGCTACACATCAGACATTGCAAGTGGCAGCTTGAACGACAGCAACGGGTCGACAGTTCTATTTCGACGCCTATGAAAGCAGTCACTCGGCCTAAGCCTGCTTTCAATGACGGCTTTGAAAGGTAGAGCGGACCTGCAATGACGAACCAGTGCAATGACGGCTTTCGTTGACAGCAGTCATTGCCCGTTTTGAGCTGAAAGACAGCAACCAGCCTAGAGCCGTCAGCCGCAGAAGCATCAACAGACAGCACCCCCCTAACGGAGCCGCTAACAACAAGCGGGGAAAACGACCACCGAATAATCGAGTCAACGCTAACCCACCCACCTATTGGTGCTTTCGTTTTCGACAAGACCGTCAAAAAACAGATGGGTCTTTTGGTTTCGGTCAACAGTCACTAATTGCACGCGAGATGACCACCATGGACCGACAGGACAGACCAACGCTCAAACCAGTTTTCGTCGCTTAGGTGTCGGGTCCCGGATGATTACGCACGTTCTTGACGAATAAATCAGGAGCTTTCATCTTCCATTTTTTGAGTGCTTGGACTGGGGCTTCATGCCCCAGTGCCTTTTGTGGCAAGTGGTGGTTGTACAG
>NZ_VOQT01000044.1:0-10527 GCF_008121555.1 Comamonas sp. Z1 | reverse complement strand
TCTCTGGGACGTTTAAGCCCTGTGGAATACCGGAACAAACTTGGCCTAGCCGCATAAAACCAGTCCAAGTTTTTATCCGCACCTCCACCGGGGGCTAGTGGGTCACTTCTGGGTGGAAATCAACAATCAAGAGCCTTCAGCAAAGCCAGAAACGCCACCATCCACGCTCGGCTCAGATGCAGCCAACGACAAGCCCTGACTGCCACGCTCACGCCCCAGACTAAGCAGAAAGCCATGATCCTCAGCCACCTTTTCAGGTGGCTTTTCTTTGAGGAAACTGCTGCGGTTTAAGGCCTATTCGAGCATTGCTGACATGGACTTTGAGACCGCCGTTTAAGGTCATTAAAAAGAGTACCGTGGACTCATGTGGCCTATCTTGGACCGCTGCCATAGACCGGAGGTCTATATGTCTTTCATCGACAAAACTATCTTCAGCATCCGCTCCCGATGTCCCGACGTAAAACAGGAAGTCGATTCCCGGAACGTGGCGGATGACGACCGAATCTTTCACACGCCATTTCAAACGGATGCACAGCTGCAGGAGGAGTCACCTGAGCAGATGCTGCGCAAAAAAACGAACCGCCTTTTGCTGCAAGCGGTCCTCAACAAAATCTCTGCCGCTTGAGCAAGCATCTGACCGGAGGTCTATATGTTTTCACTACTTGGCTACAAACGTCAGTCCGAGTTCTGGCGGGATATGTGGGTGATGCTCCTCGAGCCGATTTCAAAGATTCAACCCATCGAACCCAGTCTCGATCCACCACTCGCACCGACGCCAAAAGCCCCACAGCCCAGCTCCGAAACACCTGCTGTCAACGACAAGGCGTGACAGCACCACACGGAGACGCAGCGAGCCCGTAGCTCACGCGTGTCAGTCTGGAGGTCTATATGTCAGTAAGCCGCATCCCATCTTCATTCCTGAAGGTGTGGAGAACAGTCAAACGAGTCTTCGCCAGAGGTGAGCCACTCCCCAGTCCACCCAACATCGAACAGTGCGGACCTCCTGAAAAAGACAAGAGGAGACAAGAGGAGAGGCAATCGCGCATGCGCCATAGCTATCGATACTGGTAGCAAGAGTGTTCGACAGCTCCCACGATTACGTAGCTTCATTTTCAACAGCCACCTTCTAAGGTGGCTTTTTTGTGCCCGGAGATCTTGAGATGTGAGCATTCAGCCAACATGTGCCATACATGCGCCCTCTCCCGCAGGGCTATAGCGGGACCATCAAGAAAGAGCGCGGCAATGAAATACTGCAACGTGGGTGGAGTTGGCTAATCCGCTCTTTTTCTTGATGGTGCCGGGGGTCGGCTCCCCGGCTCTTACAAACCAGGCCTGCAAGGGCCTGGCTGGAAAACTGCAAGAGGGTAACCGCACCGGCCATAGGTGCCCATCATGACCACCCCGGGAAAGTAGCGGGGGCTATCTGGCGTGACTGCTCGAGCAGGTACGGCAGCTCAGGAATTCGCCTGGGCTACTGGCAATTGAGAACTCGGCGCATCCGCGTCGTGGCAACAGTGGTCACGCCAGATGGTTCTACCCTATTTGGTTTAAGTCGAGCTCGTCTTGTTTACCCCAAAAGCGTCAAGCAGAATTCGACGCAATCCACCTGTTACGCCGAGCCTAGGCCCCCCCTCAATCTTTCCCTAGGCATGACTCGAAAGGTCATCGGCCCTCTATTCAAAGCCCGCAGCACCAGCTCGCGGGCTTTTTCTTTGCCCCCTCCACAGGAGTCCTCATGGAAATAAAGATCGGTTTGGACTTGCCCGGCATCATCGCCCAGGCCGTCAGCGCCGAGCGCATCCAGCCAATCGTTGGGTCAATCTGAGCTACTGCACTTTTTGCGTTTCAGTTTGATACATATCAACCGATAACCTCATATGAACTGAACAGACTCAAGGAGATTTCATTGAAGCGATGCATCATCAAAGTAGCAGGAGCCTGCTACACCGCCCTATTCCCAAGCACATGCGCCGCACTTGAAGATGCCTTGAAGCGCTTCCCAAGCGCCACCGCAATCTCTGTGAAAGCCGCTTGAATTGAGTTTGATCTAGCTATTCACCTAACAGCCAACGCCAACTAGCAATCGTGTCTGCGACCGTTGCGAAGTCCCGGCTTAGCGAAATCAATACTGGAATAGCTATGCGTCCATCAACGCTGTCTATCAGCATATCGATCGCCATTTCAGGCTTCGTCATTGTCTCCTGTACGAATGAGGAGAGCCACAAACTTGAGGCCAAGCGAGCTGCCAGACGGCTGCTTGCCTTCCCTGAGCATGCCGAGTTCAAAGATGTTAAGTTGGGAAAGAACGGCGATGCTGTCTGCGGATTTGTGGGCTTTCGTCAAGGTGAGTTAGCGTCCTATCCAGGCAAGAAACCATTTGTCTACGAAGTCAACACGCACACCGCAAGCCTTGTGGAAATGCTTCAGGACAAGGACTTCAAGAACTTTATAGAGGACAGGCTCGAAAACGATGATGAAGTTGCCAAAGTAAAAAACTTGATCAAGACCTGCCGCGGGCAAGCTCTATGGCAGACGAGCTGCTCTCCTGCACTTGATATCAAGAAGCACGCTCTCTGCAGCTATGTTGAGCCTCCCACATCGCTTTAGCGACCCCAATAGACCAGCCTTAACGCCTGCACGCGGGGTTACCGGCCTTCGGAGCGAGTAGGTCTCCTCTAGCCTCCCATCAAGGCTATGGCGAGGCCATTACGGCATGGCAGTTCGCGTGCCAACATACCTCGCAAAGAATTGCGCAGCAGCACCCGGTAGATTGGGA
This sequence comes from Comamonas sp. Z1, assembly GCF_008121555.1. Lineage (NCBI taxonomy): Bacteria > Pseudomonadati > Pseudomonadota > Betaproteobacteria > Burkholderiales > Comamonadaceae > Comamonas > Comamonas sp. Z1. The sequence continues at coordinate 7,751 of NZ_VOQT01000044.1, read as the reverse complement.
AATTATTCCAGTAACATCCGCCTTAGGCCCAGCTATTAGGACGTAGGTGGAGCCTCTTTCGCCACCCACAAGGTGGCTTTTTTTGTACCGAGTTCAGGGCTATCCGGCGTGACTGCTTGAACAGGCATGCCCCCAGGAATTTGCCTGGGTCGACGTCTATTGGGAACGCGGCGCGGCTTCCGCGTCGTGAGCGACAGCGGTCACGCCAGATGACGTAGAGCCCGTTTATGAGCCCACACACATCTTGATTCCGTCACTCTCTTTGGGCAAAATTTGCGCCACGTACCTGTTTTGCCGGGCCTGGGGTCACAGACTCCTTTCACTTCCTCAACTTGCCCAGGCATGACCAAATAGGTCACCGGCTTTTTATTAGCGCCCGCAGCAACCGCTAGCGGGCTTTTTCTTTTGCCGTAAGCAGTTCAAGGTAGCTCATCGCACAAATCAGGTGCCTAAAGTGGCACTGCCACAGCCTCATGGGCAAACCGGAGCTACCCCGTTTTGTGTAAGACGAGCTCCTATTGATTGCCCGAAAAGCATCAAGCAGAATTCGACCCCATCTACCTGTTATGCCGGGCCTGGGATCCCTCCTCCCTCCCTTACTGACCTCTTCCCCAGGCAAGGCCCGAAAGGGTCACCGGCTCTTTATTCAAGCCCGTAGCACCTGCTCGCGGGCTTTTCTTTTTGAGACACGCAGTCACGCACCATTTAGCTTGGCAACCTCATCAAAGAAAGATGACAACCGCGAAGGGAGGGTGCACCGTTTGAGGTTCCACAGATATCACAAGTTGAATCAAAGGTATCCAATCGCTCAATCTGTAAGCGCCTACATACCTGCTTACATCTGCCAGTTACAACAAGACGGACTCACAAAGAAACGTCAGCTCGCAGGTTCTGCGGCCAGTCTCTGAGATGTAGGGAGTGTCCTCATGAAGAAAGTTAATCCTGCTGCCAAGCACGCAAACCGCGCCTATGTACGCATGCATACATATGTGACGAAACATTTTGACTGGGATCTCTTCACCAAGGACTACCGCGTAGTCCTGAACACCGATGAGGACGGAGGCGTCACGCTTTACATCGTCAAAGTCTTCGACAAGAACGGCCAGTTGGCTGCATTAGGGCCAAAGATTCCTAACCAGATTACGTTCTCGTACCGCCAGGCGCCCATCATGTCGGTATGGACTGAGTTCTTCAACGACGGCAAATTCACCTGGCGCAATGTCTCGTGCCGCTAGATGCGACAGCGGTCACGCCAGGTGGCAAGTCAGGTTCATTTCTTTCCACCACCGACAAGGTAGACATTGCCCTCAGTCACTTTGTTGAGAAGCTCGCGATACGCATTCACCAAGTGATCGCGGCCAAGCCTGAATTCGGGATCCGTTCTATCAGGTCCGTCCTGATGCTTGGCATCCAGCTGCGCAGCACGCAGCTCTCTCGCCGCTTGATGCGCGGTCTCGCGCGGTAGCGCCTTGACGACTGCCGTCAAGATCATCGACAGCGCAGCGAATGCGCCAGATTCCTCCTGGGTCATGAAGCACCTCCAGTCTGATGACCCATTTTAGTTTCCAGCCGAGCCTGGGGTTTATCTCCCCCCTCCCTCTCTGAACCATTCCTCAGGCAGGCCCGAAAGGTCACCGGCTCTTTATCTAAGCCCGCAGCAATCGCTAGCGGGCTTTTTCTTTGCCCAAACCACCCTCCACAGGAGTCCCCATGGAAATCAAGATCGATTTGGACCTGCCCAGCATCATCGCCCAGGCCGTCAGCGCCGAGCGCATCCAGCCCCTGGTAAACAAAGCCATTGCCGAAGCTGTCGGTGCCGCCATCCGGGACGCTACCGACTATTCCAGCCCGTTCCGCAAGGCGCTTGAAACCCAGCTCAAGGACGCCATGCCCCACGGGCTGGCAATTGATGATGTGGCGAAGTTCCAGCTCATGGCCAATAGCGCAGTCACGGAGGCCGTCATGGGCGCGAACGCTGAAACCATCAAGACAGCTATCGCTCAAGGCCTGAAAAGCTCCATCCCGGACGTGCCAGAGCGCATCAAGCTGTCCGAGTTGGTTGGGAAGGCGCGCGAAGCCTTTCACAAGGAGCGGCATGAAGCCTTCTATGCTCACTACGAACCAAGCGAGTATGGCGGCGGCTGGCTTTCGCTTGATAGCGATGAAAGCACTAGCAGCAAATACAGCGCCGACATGCGACTGTCCATCAACAAAAACGGCGAGGTCTATTCGCTGAAACTAGACGGCCGCGACATCACGCCCAAGAGCATTCCCGATGCTGCGGGCAGGTTTGACGGCCTTCTGCTTGCGCTCTACGTTGGCCGCAGCTCTATCGAGCTTGACATGGACGCGGACGAAGTTGAAAGCGCCGCCGGCGAGCAATGGGATTGAGGGCCGCGCGATGAATCCATACAGCAACCATCAGCCCGTCGATGAAGACCTGGTTCAGCGCCTGCGCGAGAAGGGAGGCCTGTGAAATGGCCACGCATCTACACCATCGCCCTCGTGCTGCTGATAGCCGCCCTGCTCCTGATCGCCCCGACCCTGGAACAAAGCTGCTGCTCGCGGCGCAATGGGCACTCACCGGCTTCGGCCTCTTCTGCCTGGTCGGCGCGGCCGTAGTCATCGCACTCACGCCGGAAGCCTGGCCCCTCTGAGCAGCAGGCACTTAATTGAACAGGAGATCCTCATGCTGAAGACGATTGTTGACTCCCTGCTGGTCATCGTTGGCGCCCTGCTTCTCGCAGCCTGGCTGTCTGCGCCTGATGCCCAAGCCGATGAACCCAAAACCTTCACCCAAAGCCTGCGCGATGAGTTCGCCTGCCCGGGCATGCATGCCGAGTGGCTGGACGAGAAGACCGTGCAATGCCTGAAAGAGCAACCTTAGATTGGGCATGACATGACCTTTTTGCAGGAAGTCTTTTCGCTCTTCTTGCGCATAAGGATAGAGAATAGGCATTGAAAAATTCATTGCAATAGTCTGTCTTCAGACAGAGCTTTTGCCTTCGCTACGCAGACGTCCATTGGAGGTCATCAACATGCGAGCTCTAAGGCGCCAAAGGGTGCAATAGCGGCCGTTGCGTTCGCATCCATCAACATAGACTGAAGCGTATGGCAAAGCCACCAATCCAGCTTGAGTACCTACCCAAGAGGCGAAGCAGCAGGAACCACCTCCTCTGGAGGGCAGGATTCTTCTTGAGCGCCTCGGCGGTTCTGCTGACTTGCCTGGTCATGGGAGGCTGTAAGCCCGAATCGGGAAAGAAGTTTGAGGAAACAACTGCTGCATTCAAAAATTCAGCGCTTAGCGCCTGGCATTGCCCAGGAATGACAGCCATTTGGGTCAGCGAAAATATTGTGAAGTGCGTCAAAGAAGAGCGTTGAGCTCGACAATTTAAAAATGCAAAAAGCCCACACCTTTACAGATGTGGGCTTTTTTACGCCAAGTAAAAATTACTTGCGTGTGTTGGCTAGAGATACAGAGATAACTCGACCACCCAATGACTGATCATTCAGGGAGTCGATCGCTGTTTTTGCTTGGGCAGCAGTGCCCATTTCAACAAAGCCGAAGCCGCGCGATTGACCTGTATTTCGATCCATTATGACTTCAGAGGAAATAACATCCCCACAGCTTGAAAAATGTGATTTTAGTGTTTCGCGATCGATGCCATAGCCAAGATTGGAGACGTAGAGATTGCTTTGCATACAGTACCTTCTAAATGAATTTCGCTACTTATTTTTCAGAGCGAAAGATGATTCCCAAGAGAACCACGAGAGTGCTTTGGTGAAGATTAGTCAGTAGCCAAAGCTTCTACTGAGGGTTGAAAAATGATGCAGCTCAATTCAGCTGGTGGCCAAGCACCATGCTCCGGCCTTCAGCCAAAGCATATTTAGAGGCAAGCGACTCATCAGAAAAATGCGGGATAAACCGAAAGATTCGGTCATAAGTACCACGACGAATAGAGACAGCAGCAGTGAATTGACCACTTGCGTCAGTCTGGGTGAGAGGTGTGACCACGTAGCGGCCAATCTGCTCTGTAGTATTTTTGTGCAGCATGAAAGCGAACGATCGCACGCACGATTGCGCAGACCGTCAAATGAGATAGGGAAGGCCCGTGCTAAGTGCAGGGGGCAACGCAGATCCGCGAGGATGTTCAGGATCTGGGAAGTTCGCCTAGAGGGGTGTGACCACCGCGTGCTTTGCTAGAAGAGCGGCTACCTGCGGCCAAGGGGCGGCATTGGTGTCAGACAGGCACTGTTGGGGCGAACGGCCTTAACAGCGAGTGAGGCCAGTATAGGTGAACCGAAAGACCTTTGGTTGGAAATCTTCCGCTCTCCCGGCCTGACGTCCCTCACATCAAAGCCTTCAAAAAATAAATTGATAGACCACTAAGGATTAACCATGTACTGTGGGCCTAGCGTTCGGATATTTACAGAGAGCCTCACCAATGACCAAAACTAAAAAATCAACCGTTCACCATGTCGTGGAGGCCAAGCGATGGGAGCTCAGTCGCGAAAAAGAGCGCATCACCTACCCTCCGGAACATGCCGGCCCGGTGCAAATGGAATGGCGCAAGCGAGAAAACTACTCCGCCACCGACCTCGACTACCGAGGCCGCAGCAAGATTTAGAGAGCCTCCACAGAATTGCCTTTGCCCGCCATTGAGCGGGCTTTTTTATGAGTATCACCAGCATGACAAATACCACCACCGACAAGCGCTGCGGAAGCTGCGGCGCGCCTCTTCCTGAAGACTTCAAAGAAGAGCAAGGTCAACCACTTCCTTGCGGCCACTAACGGCCTCCACTCTCTCCACTTCAGAGCCCGCCAATCAGCGGGCTTTTTCTATTTCTGGAGTTCAGATGTTCAAGAGCATGATCATTTACCGCATTGCCAAGAGCTGGCAAGGCGATCTGCAGGCGCTGGAGGATGCCCTGCAAAAGACAGTCTTTGAGGAGTGCGGCGCCACACAGGAGCGTTCCGTGGGCTGGGTTCCGCCGCGTGGCGAGGCTCATGGCCCGCTGGTCGAATCCGTGGCCGGCCAATGGGTGATGCGCTTCATGACCGAGGCCAAGGTGCTGCCGGCCAGCGTACTCAATCGCAAGGTCAACGAGAAGGCCGAGCACATCGAAAAGACCGAAGGCCGCAAGCCCGGCAAGAAGGAAAAGCGCGACCTCAAGGACGAGGCCAAGCTGGACCTGCTACCCATGGCCTTCACCAAGCAAGGCAGCATGTGGGTCTGGATTGACCCCCAGGCGCGCACGCTGGTGCTCGATACCAGTGCGCAAGGTCGTGCCGACGAGGTGGTAACGCTGCTGGTCGAAGGCCTGCCCGGCTTTGCCCTGGCCCTGCTGGACACCCAGACCAGCCCGCAGGCCGCCATGGCGCATTGGCTGATGACACAGGAGCCGCCCGCCGGCTTCAGCGCTGACCGCGAGACAGAACTGAAAGCATGCGACGAGTCCAAGGCCATCGTGCGCTACGCCCGCCACCCGCTGGATATTGATGAGGTCCGCAAGCACATCGAGCAAGGCAAGCTGCCCACCAAGCTGGCGATGACCTGGGACGACCGTGTGAGCTTTGTCCTGACAGAAGGCCTGCAGATCAAGAACATCGCGCTGCTGGATGCAGTCATGGACGGCAACAGCAAGGACGACAGCGGCTTCGACACCGATGTGGCCATTGCCACCGGCGAGCTGTCGCGCCTGATTCCGGATCTGATCGAAGCACTGGGCGGCGAAGGCCGCACCCGCCTGGGCGACCTGCCCGCATCGCTTCAGAACGCGCCTGCTGCGGAAACTCTGCCAGCAAGCACTGCCAGGACCGCGCCCGCCCCGCACTGCGAAGCTGCTGGCGACGGTCCGGACCCGCTCTATGCCGAGGCCGTTGAACTGGTGCGCAAGGACCGGAAGCCAAGCATCTCCTATGTGCAGCGCAAGCTGTTGATTGGCTACAACCGGGCCGCCGCCTTGCTGGAGCGCATGCAGGCCGAGGGACTGGTGTCGCGCATGGATGGCAGCGGCAAGCGCACGCTTTTGACGCCGCCCGCCTGGGAGTCCAGCGCCAGCAAATGACTAGGCTCTATCAACTCACTTACTGCTCAGCAGTGCAAAGAGTAGGCAGTGAAGGCTTAATGGCCAGATCCAGGAAATCAAGAAGGTAGTCGCTTGAGCGTACGGATGATCCTGCCTATTGCTAGCTCTAAATGCCATAGTTGCAAACGTATCAATGCTCACAATTCCTATGTAAGTGTTTGCGTTAAAACGGTTTTTTCCATGAAATGGGCGTACCGTAGGGACAAGGCAATTGGTCAAATAACCTGCCTGTATAGATCCGAAACCTACAGCTCTCAAATCGATTGAGCGGCTTGAACTCTCCAGAGTTCAAGCATGCCCGAAATCGAGCTAAATCAAAGATGGGCAAGACGTGGCGCAGTCAATTGACCATCTAAGTGAGCTTCTGCCTCTTGTGCTTGCTCAAGCCTAGTCCCCTTTCGGAACTGCTTTCTTTTCCACTGAAGCAAAGCGAATCCTTGAGGATTGCTCAACTGACAAGACCGGAGACTTAATGCAACGTGAAGATCTAGCAATCACTATTGCTCCAGCGCCACAGGCGCTGCAACCAGAAATCATCAGTCACTCGATTTCTCACGATGACCATGCACGGTCGCCGAATGTGCCTATGAAAAATAGCGATGTGGACATCGACAATCCGGGCGCAAGGTCAGCGCAACCCTCCAATGCTATGCAGCTGGAGGCTGAGCATGGTTGGGATGTATATCCAGATCGGATGGCGTAAGGAGTTTTTATGCATGAACTTTCTCAACGCAAAGTTCACGGCTTCTGGGAAAACCTGAAGTGCATGTGTTTCCCGTGGTCAAAAGCAGAAGCGCCGGAAACGAGCGCATCCCCAAAAACAGAAGGCAATAAGCTAGCCGGCTTTCAACCAGGAAACACTATTGCAGGAATCATGCTGACGCTTGCTATCTTTGGCATGATTGCTGCAGGCTACTTTGCTTACAGGTATGGGGCTTTCTGAAAAGCCTTCATTCTATTTCCAGGGGAATTTGCCATAAATAAGATAGCAAATATCTCCAATCTAGAGGGCCCGCCATCGAGCGGGCTTCTTTATTAGAGCAGGGCTGAGAAGCCTAAATTAGCGACAAGAGCAAGCGCTCAATGCCCATTCTTATTCTTTCAAGCCTGTCCCTGAAGCTCTTTCCCTCTTCCACAAGCCGCGCCAGATCGGACTGCTGCCTGGCCTCTTTAAGAGCCGCAAGATGCAGATCCAGCTTCTCCTGCTGCTTAGTCGCCTGCTCTTGCAATCGCTCTATCTCCACCTGATCAGACGCCTTTGCGCTCGCTTTCTGTGCACGCTTCATAAGCAGGTCGATATGGTCCAGGCTAGCTTCGGATTCGCGGATGTGTCTGTCAGCCATCTGCTCTATCGTTTCCATCACGACCTCCTTGCAGTGAACCCACTGCCTTGCGAATCCAGCTGGCCTGCCTAAGAGAGCTGACTCCTTAAGAAGGAGCAGGTCAAAACTACCAGCAAGCCTTTCCCGTAAGGTACTGCAACGGACCTACTGATGCCAAGAGATCCGTTGCCATCCTTCAAGCAGCTGCCCGGTGGAGCGGCCCCATTGATCTGAGGACAGGTAAACCCTCTTAACCTAAGAGGTAGTCTTGTGACTGTATTTATGCCTAGTCCTAAAAATCTAACGAACGTAGAGGTGCTGGGGCCGCAGAAGCGCCGC
>NZ_VOQT01000043.1:0-11786 GCF_008121555.1 Comamonas sp. Z1 | reverse complement strand
GTTGGCCAGCAGGCCAGACAGCAGTTCTTCGGGTACGTCGTGTTTCTTGGTGCTCATTGTGCTTACGGACAGTCCGGCTTGCGCCGGCGGTTGATTGTCCGTTTACACAAAATTCTGCACACCCTCAATTTAGAGGTTATGGCTGCTACAAGCTGGTCTGAGTTGTCCACGATCCAGTTCCAGAGCGGCGGCATTCGCAAACTACAGCATTTGAACGTCATTGCACGTCAGCAACCGCTTCACCTTAGGACCAGTTGTTCGATTGCGCACTCCACCGCGTGCTGACCTGAAGGAGTGCTTCTGCGGGTGCAATCAGCTGTGTTGACCTGTTGTGCGGATTCCGGTTGAATTGACCGCCTGTGCCGGTCGCGGCTGACCCGCCAGCAGGTCATGATCGACTGAGTTCGGCCAGAAGCAGGCTCTGACCAGCATTCATCAGGCGGCCTTCGCCAACTCTGACGCCTTAATGTCCGCGATAGGTCCTAAGATGCTCCGGTCGAATTCTTCCAGCGCGATGCCCTGCTGGACCTTTTGTGGCCAATCCGGGTTGCTGAGAGCGCCGCGCCCCAATGCAATGATGTCCGCGCCATGCTCCAGGACCTCCAGTGCGCGGGAGACATCATGCAAACCACCATTGGCGATGATGGTCGTGTCTTTTGCGAATCTGCGTGCCAGTTGAACCAGCGTGGGGCCTTTTACTTCGAAGGCAGGTTTCCAGGCTTCAAACTCAGTGAGGTGGATGTAATCCAACCCAGTGGCTGCCAATGTGCCGAAGATGGCCTCGGCTCCTTCCTCACCTTCTGCCCACTTGTGGGTGAAATCGTTCACTTTGCCTTGAGACAAACGAATGCCTACAGGCACGCCGGAGCCGACCGCTGTGCGGACGGCCTTGATTGTCTCCACTATCGCCTCCAGACGTTGCTGCAAGGCTGAACCCCATCGGTCGGCGCGAACGTTCGTGTGGCCGGTCAAGAACTGGTCTAGAAGGTAGCCGTTGGCACCGTGAATTTCCACCCCGTCAAAGCCGGCATGGCCTACCGCTAATGCCGCTGCACGCCCGAAACTGGCCACAACGTCTGCTATCTCCTCATCGGTGATTTCGCGAGGAACAGGATAAGGGCCCTCGCCACGGTAGAACGGCATTTGGTGCCCGCGCGGCTGTACCGGCGATGGCGCGATCGTCTGACCTGGCTTGTGTCGATTGAACTGGGACAGCGCCCCTGCATGTTGGAGTTGCGCTACTACCCGTGTGCCTGCAGCCTGAAGCTGCGCTGTCAGCGGACGCCATGCGTTGGCATGTGCCAGTGTCGCCATGCCAGGTTGGTTCTCATAGGTCTGCGAGAAGGCTTCATCGATGAAGCTTCCTTCGGTAATGACCAGCCCAAATCCACCCGCAGCAAAGCGGCCGTAGTAGCGTTGCATGGCATTGGTCGGGAGTCCTTCAGGGGTTGCAGTCACGCGCGTCATGGGAGCAACGGCGAGGCGGTTGTGCAGGCTCAAACGCTTCAGCTCAAAGGATGTTTGCAGGAGGGAGACATCAAGGCTCATGGCAATACTCGGTGAATGTAAATAACACAACCGAATCTAATGGAGTGCTAAAACATGCGGTAGTGGGCCAAAATGTGATGCCTGAATATCGAAAATCGTTATAGATACTGACTCTGTTGCAGTCTTTGTGGCCGCCAGCGCGGTGGGCAGCTTGGCCGGAGCCTCCCGCCAGCTCGGCCTGACGCCCATGGCAGCCTCCCGTCACTTGGCTGCACTGGAGCGGTCACTGGGGACACGCCTCATGCACCGCACAACGCGCGCTGTTACCCTAACGGCAGAGGGAGAGGAGTTCTTGCCCCTGGCCCGCACCATCCTAGATGCTGTCGGCGAGGCATCGAGCACGCTTGCAGCAGCCGCACAAGGCGTCAGTGGGCTGTTACGTGTGACGACGCCAGGAGCATTTGGCCGACGCATCGTGTTGCCCGTGGCAGAACGACTTATGAATGCGAACCCTAAGTTGCGAGTGGAGCTTGAGTTTGATGACAAGGTCACGGATATTGCGACAGCTGGAATGGACCTAGCCATACGCATCGCGCCTCCAAATGCCTCAGAACTGATTGGTCAGGAACTGGCCCCCAATCCGCGCGTGCTGTGTGCAAGTCCAGACTATTTGAAGCATGCACCGCCCCTGAGAACCTTGAAGGACCTAGAGCTGCACGCTTGTATCAGGCTGACCAGCATGCCCATGTGGCCCTTCCTAGTGGACGGACACCAGCGGCAGCTTAGGGTCGATGGACGCTTTAGCTGCAACTCGGTTGAAGGCGTGCGCGCGGCCTGCATTCAAGGCCTTGGACTCGCCATGATGACTCAATGGGATGTAGTGGAGGAAACCTCAGGGGGAAGCTTGATACCTGTCCTGCTGGAGGAAGCTGCTCCGCCCAGCTTGTCCGTTTGGGCGCTATATCCCACGCGCAAGTACGTCCCCCAACGGGTTCGCGCCTTTATTTCTGAGCTGAAATTCGTGCTCGAACGGCCATAACGGCAGACGGCTTTGGGTCGTGAGCAGTCCTCGATCGATAGCTGCTACCGGCCAATTGTGGTCTTCTGGCTGGCATCAATCCACAGGCTATAGATTTTTAAAACTCTGATGAATTCGCAACCTGAACAGCTACTCACATAGCTTTTTAATCGAGCTGCTTGTTTACATCCATAAGTGGATTTCTAGCTTTGAAGGCTGGCTTGATTGGCTAAGGTGTTCCTCAAACCAGCCTTCTGCCATATACTAGTTGCCAGTTATTGTGTCTTTTATAGGTAAGCCTGGGCTAATCCATCTATAGTTTGAGTTAATAATGCTTCGAGAGGGATCGTAACTATTCCAACGTAATGCCATTAGATCCGACATGGTCCAAGCGAGCCAGTCAGCTCTAAATGGTCTATCGGAAATATTTTTAGAAGCTACATCAGTTCCTGTTGATGTCCAAATTATTGTGGGAATTTTATAACCCGATGCAGTACTGGGACTGTGACCAACTTTATTTGTTTGATGACCAACTTCCTGCCCGTGATCAGATACGTAAATAACGGACTTGTAGTCCTCTGCACTGGATGGGGAACTTTTTAATTTTTCAAAGACAGATGCAACTACAGTGTCTTGATAAAGAATAGCCGAGTCGTAGTCGTTTCTAAATTGCTGAACCCACATTGAGCGTTCAGCGACCGACATTATTTTTGATACTTCATCATCCGGGAATTGAGGCTGCTTTTCTGGGTACCGGAGACGATAATGAGGATGAGCCCCCAGCATATGCAAAACAATCAATTTATGAGGGTGATAATCTTTGAGGGCACTTTCATATGAAGGCAATAAAATTTCATCAAGCGAATTGCTAGATCTTCCTGGTTTATTATTTTCCATGGAAACCACGTCGGCCATAGCTGCATGCTTTTGCGTAATGGCAATATCATCATGATTGCTTATCCACCAAGTCTTATATCCTGCTTCTTTCGCGAGAGCAATAATATTTAAATTCTTATCTGTTTTACCAGTTGTGAAGTTCATCATGCTATCAATGGCAGGAATAGTAGTTGCTTCCGTGGACCATGAATTACGAATAACGAGGAATCTATCGCCTATATCCTTCTGAAGCTTTTCAAGCATCGGTGTCGTATTTCTTTCGTAGCCATAAATACCCATGTTATCTCGATTTATGCTCTCGGAAATAATAAGAACTACGGTGGATTTGTCTTTTCTAGCAATCGAAGGAATCTCACTTTTTGCTGACCTTTGTGCTAAGGCGCGCTCTTTTCCATATGATGCCCAGCTATCTTTCGTATTCTTTACGGATCCAGCTAAATTAGACCAAAAAATTAGAGGATTTATCCTTCTCCATGGTTTGCTGATGTATGAAACGGCGGATATCAAAATGATGATGGATAAAGCAATCAGCTCAATCTTCGAGACCTTCGTTCTTTTTCTTGCCCCTTTTAAAGATAACCAGAGAGCAACACCCGCTGAAATAAATAAAATAATGCTAGATCCACTGAAATCACGGATGTGTGTGGAGATATAGCCTCCAATTTCCGATGTATTTGTGTTGGCAAGTGCACTTATCACCATCGTGCTATCTGGCGCAGCACCATACATTGAGATGAGATGCGCTCGAACTGCTGAGTCTAATAAAAAAACAAAAACAAAGCACCATACAAGCAGTGCCCTAAATAAATTCAATCTTGAGTTATTAATTGGAATCAGTAATAACAATAGAGTCGGTATAAGTAGAATACTTATCTGTAATATTTTTCTGCCCTCATATCCTAGAGATGCAAAAACAATTTGCATCGCAAGCAGAGCAACAATAGGTACCCATACTTTATGGCGATCGCTAGATCCCTGAAAAAGTAAAGCTATTTTTGATCGATGAAGTTTTAGATTATCTTCGGATGCTGGTGCGCTCATGGAAATCCTATTAACCCTAATAGAAATATCGAAATTCGATTTGGAATAGGGGCACAGAACTCTATGTGCGCAATACCGACAGAAATCTGACATTCAGATTACATTTTAGTAATCAGGTTAATTTTCGCTGTGGATTACAAAAATATCATGTTGCAGACTATATTGCGTAAAGTGCCTGTCTATATATTTGATGTGTCTGGGTAGAAAAGCGCTCAGACACTCTTCAAGTAATTGATCAAGGACTCTTTATCATGAAAACTAATCTCGCAATTCTGGCTTCGATCCTGCTGTCCTCAGCCACCGTCGTGATGACAGCATCGGCAACTGAAAGCAGCTTCGTTAGTCAGTCTGGAAGCTCGACTGCAAAGTCCAACTCGACTACGCGCGGTGCAGACAAAACATTTGGACGAGCAGGTGCTGCGTCTCAGGTCACACGCGTTGTTGACACAACACGAAGCACTCAATATCTCAATCTTGTGTGTGGAGAGACGGTCGCGTTCACCAATGGTGGGGAACAGTTCATCTGGAAATTTGATGTGATGGGTCACAGGCCCATCGAGTTGTCGAAGATCGCACCTGCCGCGTTTGCAGGCAGCACGCTAAAGATCTACGTTGCAAACAATGAGCTCGAACGCCATTGAATGCTCCTCTTGTTTACCACAATAGAAAGCGATGAGCGCCTGCCGCATCCACTCGGTCAATTGGTCGGCGCATGGCTCCCTAGTGCGCGCCGTCGATATGGCGCTGGGGGCGAGTAGACGCGCTGCTTGTCGTGGAGCCTGTCTCCAGTCTTGAGAGAACGCCGCATTCAGAAAGCGCCTTTGGAGCGCTGCAGCTTGCACGAATGGTCTGGAGTTCAGTGAGGAGAGCATTCAGTTCCTGAATGCGATGAGTGACATGTTCTATGTGTGTGTCCAAGAGTGCATTGACTTCCGCACAGTCCTTCGCAGATGACTCGCGTAGCAAGAGCAAAGCACGTACTTCATCAAGTGTCATATCCAGTGATCGGCAGCGTCGAATGAAGGCAAGTTGGCCTATGTGCTCCGTCGAGTACATCCGGTAGTTGTTTTCAGCTCTAGCAGCCGAAGGCAACAACTTCTCGCGTTCATAAAAGCGAATGGTCTCAACCGCCGTACCAGTGACCTCAGCCAGTTCACCAATCTTCATGGACCACCTCGAAATGAGTTGACTCTATACCAACTACAGGGTTTTAAATTGCCACATGGTCAACAGGAGATCGAGTATGAAGCACCCAAACATTGATGACAACACGCTTAGTACCGCCACAACGGATTGCTGCAGCTCACACACTACCCCGAGCCCGGTGGCAGCTCCGTTGGATAGAGGGCTAACTTACCGCATTCCGACAATGGACTGCGCGGGCGAGGAAGCTGAGATACGTCGTGCACTTGAACCAATTCCAGGTATCCGGGGACTCCGATTCCAGCTCTCGCAGAGGACTCTCAAAATTGACGCGGACACTGATGCCCTTGCTGCCGCATTGTTGGCCATCACTGAAGCCGGCTTTGAGCCAAAGCTGATCTCATCAAACACGGCGGACTCAAGCCATGCGGCTGGAGATGGCCACGACCATGAGCTTGTGCGTGGCACAACTCCAAAGTTGGTCGCGGCGCTTGCTCTTGCTATCGCTGCTGAAGGTGTCGGCTACTTCGCGCCAGAAACCATGGCTTGGAAAGTCGCCGGCTTTGCGGTCGCCGCGATTGCGATTTGGCTTGCGGGCTTTGACGTCTATAAAAAAGGGTTTGGAGCACTTCGTCGTGGCAAGCTGAACATCAATGCATTAATGACTGTTGCAGTGACTGGTGCGTTCGTCATCGGTCAATGGCCTGAAGCGGCGATGGTGATGGCGTTGTATGCCATCGCCGAGGCAATCGAGGCGAGAGCAGTCGATCGGGCCCGCAATGCCATTCAGGGGTTGCTTGCGATGGCTCCGGACCAAGCATCGGTTCTCCAAAGTGACGGTAGTTGGCTAACCGTCGCAGTTGCACAAATCGCAGTGGGCTCGACGCTGCGAGTCAAGCCAGGTGAGCGCGTTCCTATGGATGGAGTCGTTCAGACAGGACAAACGAGCATCAACCAGGCCCCCGTAACTGGTGAAAGTATCCCCGTTGACAAGGCGGCGGGTGACCCAGTGTTTGCAGGCACCATCAACGAGTCTGGAACCTTTGAGTTTGAAGTTACTGCATTGGCCTCCAACTCGACGTTGGCGAGGATTATTCATGCCGTTGAGCAAGCACAAGCGACTCGAGCGCCTACTCAGGGGTTCGTTGATCGATTTGCTGCAATTTACACACCTGCAATTTTCGTTATCGCCGTCGTCGTAGCATTGGTAGGCCCCTGGCTACTCGGCTGGACGTGGATGCAGGCCGTCTATAAGGCACTGGTTCTGCTAGTTATTGCTTGCCCCTGCGCACTCGTAATTTCCACACCAGTGACGATTGTGAGCGGCTTAGCGGCAGCAGCCCGCCGTGGTATTTTGATCAAAGGCGGTATCTATCTGGAAGAGGCGCGCAAGCTTAAGGCAATCGCGCTGGACAAGACCGGAACAATTACCGAGGGCAAGCCGCGCCTTGTGGACTGGTCGTTGGTTGATGCCGCGAGCAGCCTTGATACCGCGGAGTCGGTGGCAGCAGCTCTCGCTGGCCACTCAGATCATCCTGTGTCGCGCGCCATCGCAGCGGGCCTGAAGCCTAACAACGCAGACATTCAGAACTTCACGGCACTTGCTGGACGAGGTGTGCAGGCCGAACTGAGTGGAACAGTCTATGTACTAGGGAATCATCGCTTGATTGAGGAACGTGGCCAATGCTCCTCAGAGCTTGAAGCCACGCTCAAGCGGCATGAAGAATCCGGCCGTACTGTCACATTGCTTGCCGACCCGGAACGAGTCATCGCACTGTTTGCAGTTGCCGACACGATTAAGGGCTCCTCTCGTGAAGCTATATCTGAATTGAAAGCGCTTGGTATCACCCCAGTCATGCTGACTGGAGATAACCAAGCCACCGCCTCTTCAGTAGCCAGTGAAGCTGGTATCGAGCAAGCACGAGGAAACTTGTTGCCGGAGGACAAGCTAGCTGCCATCAAAACGCTCCAGGGCCAATATGGACTCACAGCAATGACGGGCGACGGTATCAATGATGCCCCAGCGCTGGCCCAAGCAGACGTCGGGGTTGCCATGGGTGCCGCCGGTACAGATACTGCGATGGAAGCAGCCGACGTCGTCGTGATGAATGATGACTTGCGAAGGATTGCTGAGACAGTGAAGCTGTCTCGATCCACCCATGCGATCCTTTGGCAAAACATCACTCTTGCTCTTGGCATCAAGGCCGTATTTCTAGTCTTGGCAGTGTTCGGGAATGCATCCATGTGGATGGCGGTATTCGCAGATATGGGGGCAAGTCTCCTAGTTGTAGTCAATGGGCTAAGGCTGCTTGGAAAAGTGCCCAAGTCCTGAATTCGACAGAGAGTTTTCGTGTGCACTAGCTTGAATTGTGAGGATAGTTATGAGCTTTTTTGAACGCCTACTCGGAGGCCATCACCGATCTGGTGGCGATCATCATGGGAATGGTCATCATCAAAAACGGACACCCGCCTCCTACAACGATCCAGGAGTGTCCGGTGGGATCATTTGTCCTAACTGCCGAACTCAAAGCTCTCCCCAAGCACGGTTCTGTCAACAGTGCGGAAGCGGCCTAGCCCCCCAGGCCTGCAACGCATGCGGCGTGCAGATGGCGCTTGGATCGCGTTTTTGCTCAAACTGCGGAAAGTCTGCTTAGAACTTAGGGAGAGCAGATGATCGGCTGGGTGATCTCTGTTCTCCTGAGATCTCAGATTACAAGAAGGTGTCAGAAATGTAATCTTCAGACCATGTAAATGGCTGAATAGTGTCAAAAATGTAATCTTGCTGAGAGGACAACTTCGCTACCATTGAAGCTTCGAAATTTACTAGAAAAATCCTATGGATTCTCTTAGATTCGAGGATGCCGCTCTATATCTTAGAGTTAAGAGGATGGAAGTATTAGCAAGCAATATTGCGAATGCTGACACTCCTGGATACCAAGCGAAAGATATAGACTTCAAGGCTGCGCTTGAAGAGACGCAAAGGCAAATGCTGACAGTGCAGTCTACGAATAAGTCCCACCTTGGGAACATTGCTCCAACATCAATTGATCCTCAGATTGCATTTCGCCCTGTCTCTCAGAATGCAATGGATAGAAATACGGTTGATCTCGATCAAGAGAGGGCATCATTTACAGCTAATGCTATTCGTACACAATTCGCTATGAATCAAGCTGTCGATGAATATGTAGAGATGGGGCAAATGCTGTCGAAATTAGTTTAATTTTATTTAGTTGGTCATTCATAGAGCGCATTTATTTGCGCTCTTTTTTTAATTCTGGTAGTAGAAGAATAAAATTCGCGACAAAGTAGTTGCCAACTATTTCGTTGGTTGAAATAATGAATATTTTCAAAAAGTGACAAGCTGGAAGATGCCAAATAATATAAATAGAGAATTCTTTGTAAATCACTTACTGATTCCGATTACTTTCCTGGCGCTAATTTTTTATTATTTCATGTATCTTGGAGGGGACTTTTTCTTTGCCGAGAAAATATATGCCCTGCAGGGTTATGAATGGTCTTTGAATGATCATTGGGTTACAAACAAATTGCTTCATAAGGGTGGGAAGCATCTGAGCACCCTAGCAATCGTTGTGATCATTGCACTATATATATTTGTACTTGCCTCCAAATCTGAACAGCGGAAAAAATGGCGGTCCCCATTGCTTTACCTGATTTTATCCAGTTTGGTCAGTGTAATTTTGGTGAGCCTTCTTAAGGTATTGACAAATATGGATTGCCCGTGGAACTTAAATCAATTTGGTGGCGATCGCCCTTTTATTGGTCTTTTCGAACACAGGCCTCAAGAGATGGGGAGCGGAAAATGCTTTCCGGCTGGTCATGCGAGCGCTGGCTATGCCTGGGTTGGTTTATATTTCTTCTTTAAGATGATCATCCCTAAGTATCGATGGTTAGGATTGCTGTGCGGCATTATGGTTGGATTGACATTTGGTATCTCTCAACAATTGAGAGGAGCCCATTTCATTTCTCATGACATTGTCACGATTCTCATTTGTTGGTTGATCGCCACTCTTTTGTTTATATTCTTTAGTATCAAGAAATATACTGTTAAAAATGAAAAACAACTCAAAATCCAACATCTTTAATAATATTCAAAAGAATAGAAAAGGATTTTCTAGAGTCTGGCATGCATCAAAATACTCATGGTCAGGCATAAAAGATGCGTGGCTAGAGCCTGCATTCCGCCTTGAGGTAATATTATTTGTGATTTCGCTTCCATTGGCTCAATTGATTGGGAGATCCATGATGGAAAAATTGCTCCTGATCTCTTGTATCTGGTTTTTGATGATAGTTGAGGTAATTAATTCTGCGATAGAGTCCGCAATAGATAGAGTAGGACTTCAACATCACGAACTTTCCAGGAAAGCCAAAGATTTGGGAAGTGCCTCCGTATTAATGACAATTATTTTTTGTCTGATAATCTGGTCTTCTTTAATTTATAAAAACTTTATTTAATTTTCTGCCTAACAGCTGGAATGCATTACAGGGATGCAGCTCATGCATCGCTTAACATGCGTCTTCACGCTTACAGGGTGATGCCAACTCTTGTTCGTCGGGCAAAGCATCCAATATGTCCGCTCATGCCTCGCGAAGATTTCACGGATTTCTGCGCGCGGTGAGGCCGGCTGCTTTTTGCAGTGGCATCGTGTTGCCCGTGACGGAAAGACCGATG
The DNA here is from genome assembly GCF_008121555.1 of Comamonas sp. Z1. Taxonomy (NCBI): domain Bacteria; kingdom Pseudomonadati; phylum Pseudomonadota; class Betaproteobacteria; order Burkholderiales; family Comamonadaceae; genus Comamonas; species Comamonas sp. Z1. Next base: position 1,509 of record NZ_VOQT01000043.1, on the reverse strand, counting down.
AAGGTGATCCTGCACTGAGCAGCAGAGCTTTAATTCGATGCAAAGTTTGCAATGCCTGCGATGAGCTTCGCCATATGTATCGCTCCTCCCGTTGGTTTTGAATTGACTGACCAGAGGCCCCCTTGAGTGTTTGAAGCATGTGCCGCGCCTGAGAAACTTGGGCTTGGCGTGATCGCACCTGTGGGTGCAGTGGATGCTCGCCGGTGTAGGCTTGGTGCCGGTCACGCTGGCCGAAGCGGCTCTACCGAACCTTTCTACTTGTGGCTGTACTCCTCTGTGCCACAAAGGGTCCGAGCCTTCATATCTGTGCTGAATTTGCTCTGCTACAAACAGAAGCGGAGCCAGTTGTAGGAAAGGAAGATACTACTGGCGAGGGCAAAAGTGGACCGCTCCTGTTCTAGCTCACTGCCTACTCTGACTGTACTGAGTGGCCGACCCCACTCGAACTGAAGCCGGCATCTAAATCTCAATCAATTGAATTAGATAGCGACTAAATGTTCGTACAAAATGATCGAGCCAATACCGATCAGCAGGACACCGCCGATGGCTTCGGCCCAGCGCCCAGCAATATTCCCCAGTACACGCCCGACCATCACGCCCAACGTCACCATTGCGAATGTTGCGAAGCCGATAGCGAGAGCAACGGTGGCGATGCTTACGTCCAGAAAAGCAAGTCCTACGCCCACGTCCATGGCATCAATGCTTGTTGCAAATCCAGTTGCAACTAATAGCCAGAAGCCATGTCGTGCAGGTTTCCTGGGCTCTTCACCATCAGGCACTTTGATTGCCCCGATCAACATTCTTCCACCTAGCACCAGAAGCAGCACAAAGGCGATCCAGTGGTCCCAGGCCTTGACGTAATCTGAAGCCGCATAGCCCAGCGCCCAACCTACCAAGGGTGTGATGGCTTCGATGACACCGAAGATGGCGCCAGTCCCAGCGCGGTTTGAGTAGCGCAGAACCTTTGCCGACGGCTGCGGCAAAGGCATCGGTGGACATGGCAAAGGCCAGGAGCAAGATAGAAGCGGCATTCATGGGGAATTCATTCTTAACGGTCGGGCATGAGCACAACGGCATCTCACCGCGGCCCGAGCTCGTCGCGATGAAATGCCTATGGTCTCGCCAACCGAAGAACGGATGCATACGCCACAGCAAATTGAATGCCGAGTATGTTGACGCATGCGCTTCCAGGGTGGAAGCAGGCTACTCCCCAAGGGGGACTAAAGTTTACAAGCGATCAAAATGCTTGAGGAACATAGCCTTTTTTGAGTTCTGGGCTTTAGAAATGGCTCGCATTTTCAAAGCGCTGGCCTCTAGCAAGAAAGCTACGTCGATACCGCCATTAGGGCTGTCCATGCACTCCCCTGTTGATTTCCACTCAAAACTGACCCGCCGGGGATGCGGACAAAAACTTGGACTACCAGGAGGTAGTTCATGTACTCATACGCAGACAGGATTCGTGCAGTTGAGCTTTACATCAAGCTTGGCTTGCGTGCCAGAGCCACGATT
>NZ_VOQT01000042.1:0-12802 GCF_008121555.1 Comamonas sp. Z1 | reverse complement strand
CATTACTGAATTCCAAATCCCTGCTGGCAAGGTTTACCTGTCGCCAGTCATTGATTGCTTTGACGGGCTGGTGGTGAGCTGGTCGATTGGGACTCATCCCAACGCAAATCTCGTCAACACAATGCTGTGGATTCAACCGATCGATGCAACGCACTCGTTAAACATCTCAGCCGGGGTTCTGTACCCTAAGGTTTTCCTTGGCCGCTCATTTAGCTTTCGGGCAATCGCATCCAGCTCATCCTGTGAGTAGCCAGAGATGTCGAGGCCCTTGGGCAGATACTGCCTGAGCAACCCGTTCGTGTTCTCGTTCGTTCCGCGCTGCCATGGATTTTGCGAATCGCAGAAGTAGACCTGGATGTCGGTGGCCACCGTGAATCGCTTGTGCCCCGCCATCTCCGATCCTCGATCCCAGGTCAAGGAGCGATAGAGCTCTTGCGGCAAGGTCTGTGCATGCCTGGCCAGCGCCGCAGCGACGGTGTAGGAGTCTTTGTCCACCAGCTTGACCAGCATCACGTAGCGCGTGTGTCGCTCGACCAGCGTCGCAATCTGGCTGTAGGCATCGCCGAACAACAGATCGCCTTCCCAGTGGCCTGGAACTGCCCGATCCTCGATGCAGGCTGGACGCTCGCCGATGGGCACTGCATCGACGATACGCCCATGGATGGGTGTTTTCTGCGTGTAGTGGCGTGAGCGACGCATCCCCCGGGTACGCCGCAGGTGCTCTAGAAGCTCTTTCTTTAAAGCCCCGCGTGTTTGAACAAAGAGCGTGCGGTAGATGGCTTCGTGAGACACCTGCAAATCCTTTGCGCCCGGGTAAGTTCGTTTGAGCCATCCTGCTATTTGCTCTGGCGACCACTGACTCTGCAATTTACCCGCCACGATTTGCGCCAGCTCAGGGTTGCAGGCCAACTTGCACGTCTTTGGGCGGCGTGCTCGCTCCCAGGCCGCCTCGTCTGCCTTTGTAGCTCGGTAGCAAGTCTTGCCGCCGTTACGCAGGAGTTCACGGCTGATGGTGGACGCTGCTCGTTTCAAGCGTTTGGCTACACAGCGGACGGACTCACCTGCGGCCAAACTGCGCGATATCTCCTCGCGCTCTGCCAGAGACAGAGTCAAGTGAGATCGGCGTCTTGCACGAGGCCGGATGCCACCCGTTGCACTCAGGATGGTGTGGATGGATGTGTGCGGTCGGTCAAACAGCTTGCCGATCTCGTGCAAGGTATCACCAGCTTTCCAGCGGTCCCACATCAGGGCCTTCTGAGCTTCGGTGTAGTAAATCCGCGGTCTTCGCTTCATGCCAACACTCCTTCCGCCAGAGGCGGTCATTGTGTTGCATTGACCGGTTGAATCCACAGCCTAAAGCTGCCTGCTACTAGATACTTTCAGGGACGTAACCCCGGCTGATTTCCACCACGTGCACGTAACGCCTCATACAACTGCGCCGGTCCAAGCAAGATGGACTTCAGGCCAGCGCGCACACGCTCGCTGTCCAAGGCCTGTTTGCTCATCGTGGTGTAGGCATCAAACGCATCAATGATGGCATCGGTCAGTGCGCCATCTAAGTCTGGTGAATTGTCAAACTGACCTTTGCTGTTATTGCTGGCTTGCTGCACCAAGATCTCAGACTCCAGCAACTTGCCTTTGACGTGGTTCACATAGACAAGCCGGTCCTCGTCGCTTAGTTCGCCTTCGAACAGATCGTTGACCTTCTCCACAAGCTCAGAGAGCAGTACTTTTTGCTTGTCTTGAACGGAGCTGCCTCCGGCTTCTGTCATTGGCTCCAGCTTGTGCTGACCGTCTGCCTGGTGCAGTGCCAAATTACGCTGGCCTTGGTCTTTTAAACGATGGTGTGTCAAAACCACTTTGGACAAGTCCACCCGGGGGTGCGGATAAAAACTTAGACTGGTTTTACGCTGCAAGCCCAAGGCTCTCCCGATACTCGATGGGACTGAGGCCACCCAGGGAGATCTTGATTCGTTTTTCGTTATACCAACGAATATATGAATCAACTGTCTCGATGAACTCTTCAATGGCGGCAAGTTGCCAATACCGTGCAGGCTAACGCCTGCACTTCAACAAACTAGCCTCCACCAAACCCGGTGCGATTCAGTTGGTAGCGATCTTGAGTCGCGGAATTAGTTTTCTGAAGATTTCATTGTCACGCTCCATCACCGTCTTGAAGCCTTCATCGTCGGCATAGACGAAGCCAAGATTGAGCTTCTTCAAAGTCGTCTGGAACTCCGGATCCTTGACGATCTCGGCAACCGAAGTCTTGAGCATCCGAACAACATGCGGAGGAAGTCCCTTTGGACCCATGATGCCCCTCCAAGTCCCAATGACAACGTCGATGTTCTTCTCCTTCATGGTCGGAACGTCCTTGAACTCACTGAGGCGCTTCTCCGCCATCACGCCAAGAATTCGAAGCTTACCAGCAGCAACATAAGTCGCCACTTCTCCCGGACTGGCTGTGACTGCCTCGATTTGACTGCCCAGAAGCGAAAGGATCGAGGGCGCTGCGCCCTGGTAGGGAATGCGATTGAACTGAAGGCCAGTCTTTTCTTCAAAGGCCGCAGCAGCAATGTCATAGATCGATCCATTCCCTGCAGTGCCCATAGAAAACTTTCCGGGCTCCTTGCGCGCAGCCGCAATGAAGTCGTCGAGTGTTTTGTATGGCGAATCAGTTCGAACAACAATCGAAGCAGGATCAGCATTTAGCTGAGCTATGGGGGTTACGTCCGAATAGTTGCGGTTGAAGAGATTCAGGTGAGGCAGGATCACCATTTCGACCGTCACTACCCCAAGCGTATAACCGTCTGGCTTGGCGTTCATCATGTAATTCCATCCGATCCCTCCGCTGGCCCCTGCTTTGTTGATAACAACAATGCCCTTGGGAAAACTCCTCTGGGCTGCAACGGAGAATGAACGAGCTACCGCGTCAGTGCCTCCTCCAGCTTGAAATGGAACTACCAGTTCGATGGTCCGACCCGGGTATTCAGATGCGGCTGCGGTCGTAGCAAATGAAGACGATGAAAGAGCCAATGCCGCAAGGAAGGAGCGACGTTGGAGTTGGTTCATGATTTGTCTCCTTTTTTGAATAATCAGTGAGGTAAAAAGCCTCAGCAAATGAACTGGTCGACGTAGTCGCCGCCAAGCCCGGTTTTGGTGTAGTGCGCTCGGCACATCTCGATCTTCGTGAACACGTCCTCGTAGCCTGTCTGTCGGCCGTAAGGATCGACATAGATCATTGCGCCGGTAATGTGGAACATTGTGATCATCTCGGGCACGTTCTCAGGCACCACCAGCGTATGGGTCTCGCCTGGAGGCTCAAAGACGTAGGAGCCTTCGGTGGCTTTCCAGTCGTGCTCAAGGTAGTGCCAGGAACCGCGTAGAACCACCCCATGCACAGGAGCTGGATGGCGATGTCGGCTAAGCACGCCCGACTTGCGAACTCGTAAGAGATTCACCCAGTAGCCCTGCACGGTGTTGAGGCAAAGCGGGCGAAACCAGACGTTCTCCATTTGCGGAACCCAGACTCGCTCGTCGTCAGGAATCACAGGGCTAACAACGATGTCTTGGGAAACCTCCTTCGGGAGGGGCAGCTGATATGGCATGCGCGACATGTCTAGACCTCCAGCTCGCGACGGACGATCGCCTTCTGTTTTCAAAGTGTTCTCATTCATCTTGATCTTTCGTTGGTACCGCTCAGGCGACCAGATAGCCGCCATCTACAGGCAGCACAGCACCCGTGACGAACGAAGCTGCACTCGAACAAAGGAACATCACAGGACCAGTGATGTCATTGGGTTCCCCCCAGCGTCCTAAAGGAGTGCGCTGAAGGAGTGATGCACTTCGCTGGGGATCCTCCTGCAGACCTTTGGTCAAAGGCGTCGCAATCCAGCCCGGAGCTACTGCGTTCACGCGCACGCCGTCACTGGCCCATGCAATAGCCAGGCTCTTAGTTAACTGTGCAACCCCACCTTTGCTTGCGCTATACGCCGGAACCAGCCCGCCACCAAAGAAGCTAAGCATTGACGCGATGTTGACAAGGCACCCACCGCTTTGAGAAAGGTGATACCGCGCCGAGGCAGCCACCCGCATCGATCCGTTTAGGTTGATGTCGATGACCCGCTGGAACACTGTCGGATCATGCTCTTCCCCTCGGCGAATGACGCCAGCAGCGTTGATCACAATGTCGAGCTTTCGGCAGGTACTCACCACCCGATCGATGGAGCCGCTATTTGTGACATCCATCTCCACAAACTTGAGATCTTCGTTGCTGTCAGGAACATCACTTAGTAGACCTGCGCTGGTGACAGTGCATCCGGCACTACATAGTGCCTGTGCGATGGCCAGACCGATCCCGCTCGTTCCTCCAGAAACGAGCGCATGCTTTCCGCTGAAATCAAACAGCATGTTATGAGCCTCACTTGGAATTAATCGAGCGAGCGCGCACCGCGTTCGAGAACGGGCCTAGAACAGGGCCTTTTCCTGCAAGCGTTGTGCGCCGGAAGACACGGCGGTAGCGCGTCATGTCATACACCTCCGCCTTGTGCAGCGTGGTCCGGTTGTCCCAAACCACCAGATCGCCCTTCTGCCACTTGTGGAAGTAGCAGAACTCTGGGCGTGACACATGCTCGATCAGCTCTCGATGCAGTGCTTGTCCTTCTTCAAGTGAAAGTCCGCTGACCTCGTTACCAGCGTTGGCGGTGATGAAGAGGGATCGTCGCCCATCTTCGTGAACACGCACCAGAGGGTGGGACACAGGAGGGACCGTGTTCTTCTCGAAGTTAGACAGCGGAGGCAGTGAGGCATACATACGGCGGCCATGCTCGTACGAGTGGACCATGTGCAGCGGCTCGATCTTGTCTTTCAGATCTTGCGGCAGCGCCTCATAGGCCAGCACCATATTCGAGAAGCCAGTGCGCCCACCCTGCGCTTCGTCCGGCATCACCTCGATCCCATAGAGCAAGGACGCATAGGCTGGCACGTAGCGGTAAGAGCTATCCGTGTGCCACAGGGCGTTTACCTTTTGAAAGATAACCCGATGATCGGTCTCTGGCAGATGCTCGCCTAGCGCCGACACGTTTGCAACGTTGTAAACGGTGGAGGCAGCCACCGTTTTGTTTTCCTCAGGAAAGTCTTCCAGGGCGCCCCACTGCTCGGAGAAGTCAATTTGCTGCTGCTCATTCAGGATCTGAGCACGGAAGCAAAGCACTCCGTACTTGTCGAGAGCAGTGCGAAAGATCTGGATCTGGTCCGTAGTCTGCGGGCGGGAAAGGTCAGCGCCGGTAATGACCGCACCAAGCGGCCCTTCGAGCGGGGTGATCGTGGCATTGTCGACGATGTCAGCTTGCTCCATTGAATCCTCTTAACGTATGAAAGATGGGGTGGACGACGCAGCGCAGCTAGCGCTTCAGTTCTGGCTCATGTCTGGTATATGTGTGGCATGCCAGACATGTTCCAATAGTATTGGCTTTGGTTTCGAACCATATATGGTGTAAACACTTAGATTGCGCCGGACGGTGAAACAAGAGGCGGCGAGCAGGGCGCGTAGCAGGAGTGGAGCAGCACCTTGTCGTGACCGCCGGGCAGCGGAATGAATCACACTGAATCACACCGGCTTCCGTGGAGGCTCAACTCCTGAGAGGGCGTTGTTGCATAAATGCCGGTCGCAGGTGAGGTAGGCTCGGGAGATGAGTGAGACGAGCTGGGGTCGGGTTAAGTACCGCACAACGAACTGGAAGGCGTACAACGCAGCGTTGAAAGCGCGAGGAGACCTGACCATCTGGCTGGATAAGGACATGCAGTGGCTGGCCCAGCCCAGGGGCAAGCGTGGTCGTTGCCAGAAGTTCTCAGATGCGGCCATCCAGTTTTGCCTGACCATCAAGGGCTTGTTTGGGCAGCCCTTGCGCCAGACACTGGGCCTGGTGCAATCGCTATTGCGTATGGCAGGCCTGCCTTGGTCAGTGCCCGACTACAGCACGGTGTGTCGCAGACAAAAGAGCTTGAATGTGCAGGTGCACTACCGAGCAAGCGAGAAAGGCTTGCACCTGCTGGTCGACTCCACGGGCATCAAGTTCTTGGGCGAAGGTGAGTGGAAAACCAAAAAGCACGGTGCCGAGCGCCGCCGCCAGTGGCGCAAGGTGCATCTGGGTATTGATGCCCAGACACTGCAGATTCGGGCTATCGCAGTCACAACCAATGAAGTAGGTGACTCGCCCATGGCCGCTGTCTTACTGGGCCAGATCCCCAGCCATGAACAGGTAGCTAGCTTGACTGGTGATGGGGCCTATGACACCAAGGATGTGCATGAGGCCTGCTACCTGCGGGGAGCCATTCCAATCATCCCGCCACGCAAGGGAGCGAAGCTACGCAAGGGGCTGGCATTTGCTCACCGCAATGAAGCGGTCAAGGCGTGTAGGCAGTTGGGGCGGGCTATCTGGAAACGCTGGAGCGGCTACCACCGAAGGTCTTTGGTGGAGACCAAGATGAATTGCTTCAAGCGCCTGGGCGAGAAGGTGATGGCCAGGACGTTTGAACGCCAGGTGGCCGAGCTCAATATTCGAGCGTCAATCCTCGATCAATTTACCGCTCTGGGCACACCCCAGACGGTCGCTGCTGCGTAAATCCGTCTGAGGTTTGGGGTAGATCGGCCTCAGGGTGATTTATGCAACAACGCCCCTCAACACCACCGAGTCCACCGTGCAAAAGTGGGAGACTGGTGCCAATCGCCCCAGCGGTATGGCGCTGAAGTTGCTGAACATCGTGCAAAAGCACGGCCTCAAAGTCCTAGCCTGATCAATTCAGACATCGAAGCATCTGAACGTCTACACCTGAGCCCAGCAGCCCACGGTCACCGCCACAGCTTCTCAAACCGAGCCGGATTAGTCGCCGTATAGCGCACCGTATGTTGAATATTGCGGTGCCCCAGATAGTCCTGGATCAACCGCGTATCAGCCCCCCGATCCGCCAGCGCATACCCACAGGCATGGCGAAGCATATGCGGATGCGCCTCAACCAGTAGCCCCGCCTTCTCCCCATAGCCACGCAGAGCTACCCAGACCGTGCGCCGATTAATCGGCATCCTGCGGTTGGACACAAACAGCGCATCACAACCAGGCGCCATTCGGCCTCGCACCGCGAGCCACGCCCGTAAAGCCTTCATCTCATCCGAGCGAAGAGGGTGGGTCGTGGACAACCCACCTTTGAGCCGCTGCACATGCAGCACCCCATCATACAGATCCACCTGAGACAGCTTCAAACCGCAAGCCTCCGACACCCGCAGGCCATGACGGTACATCAAAAGCACTAAACAGCGATCCCGCACCTCATGGGTCGCACCCTTGATAGCGTCCATCAGCTTGGCCACCTCACTCTGGGTTAAATGCTTGCGCTCACTCATCTACCGCTCCTGGTCTGAACCACCCAAACAAAGCCTAAAACAGGCTCGAATCCGTGTTCTCACACACGGCGATCATTTTGTCCAATTTGAGCACGGTTGATGGCAGCTCGCTCAGAGGGGAGGGCGGCTGGGTTTTGGGTCTAAATTAGACAAAAAGACTCTTTTGTCTAATTTTTGTCTTTATGGGGTTGAGATCCAAGTTCAAGTGCTACTCAAATACGAGAGGACGTCGCTGTTTGACCGCCTCCTCTTTAAATTCTGGCGGAAATCTCTGTGCACTCATAACTACCTCCTATGCTCAAAAGATAGGCGGTGTTTGTCTACCTGCCTAGGGGCAGTCCAAAGCCGGGGCGATTCAGTCCTGAGGCAAGGTCTGCCTTGAAAAATCGACCAGGTAGTCGAGCAAACGGTCAGAGGCTTCGCCAGCTTCTACGCCCTTACCTGCCGCGACAGCGCGGATCACATCGAGATGGCGACGTGCCGTCTCAGGAAGATGCACCTTGGGGTCAGCATGAAAGCACCAGAATCGACGGGAAACCGCGTGCAGTGTGGAGACTGTTGATGCCGCCACAGAGTTCCTGGCCGCACGAGCGAGTAGCGTGTTGAGTTGGACATCTAATCGAAGGAATTCCCTGACATTGTGCGCGGAAGCTGCCTTCTGGGTGGGATTAAGTAGTTCGTGAAAAGCCGCTTTGTCGACGTGAGTCGCGCGGCGGGCGGCGGCACTGGCCAACAACCTGTCCAACTCACGGCGAGTCTCGAGTACCTCGAGCTGAAGGCGCACATCAAGTGTGGTGACAACGACCCCGCGCCTGGGGATGATCTGAACCAGGTACTCGCGGGACAAGCGATGCAAAGCCTCGCGAATTGGAGTGGTCCCAATGCCAATTTGGTTGCTGAGGATGGCTTCAGATACGACTTCACCTGGAGCCAGCTCCAGTGTGACGATCATTTCTTCTAGGCGGGCATACGCCTCCGCCATGAGCGTCGCGTGCCCGTCCTTGCTCTTCAGTTCAGCTGCCTCCCGTCTGGTTGAGCGGGGGGAGGTTGGGATGGCCGTCTTCTTCATTTCGATTTTTTGATAGCTGATGTTGCCCCTGTTTTGTGGAGTTCTTAGCTCCCTGCTTACGCGGCCTTTTTGCGCTGTACCTCGTTCCAGCGTTTATCGTATTGCATGGGGCTGAGGTAGCCCAAGCTCGAATGCAATCTGCGGTGATTGTAGAAGGCCATCCAGTTCATGATGACCTGCCTAGCTTGCTCACGGGTAGCGAAGCGCTGGCCATGCACGCAAGCTGCCTTGAGCCTGCCACAGAAGCTTTCGATGGGCGAGTTGTCCCAGTAATTGCCTTTGCGCCTCATGGATGAGCGCATCCCCCACTTTGCTAAAGCAGCTTGGAAATCATAGCTGCAATATTGGCTCACCCTGTCGCTGTGGAAGATAGCGCCCGGCTCAGGGCGTCTTCGCCACCAAGCCATAGCCAGCGCATACTTGACCAAACTGGTTTGCATGTGGGACTGCAAGCTCCAGCCCACAGTCTGACGACTGAACATATCAATCACAGCAGCCAGGTACAGCCAGCCTTCATCGGTGGCGTTATAGGTGATGTTACCGCAAAGAAGTTGGTTGGGTGTTAATTTCCACCCAGAAGTGACCCACTGGGCATGCGGACAAAAACTTGGACTATCAGAGGAGATAGTTCATGTTGCGTATCCTTGCTTGAGGAGTACAGATCTTTGACCAACTGCAGTAGCTCAGTTTTTTCTAGGCCAACGAGCTGAGCTTTTAGATCACTCCAGCCCACTTTTTTCTTTGTCGTCATTTCTTCTTCAAGGACATTGCTTCGAATTCTGCAGCAAGATCGCTTTGCTATAAGCCGTAAAATCGTCTAAGTGCTTGGTGATCACAGCCTCCACAATCGGTAGCTGCAGCGCTTGGTAGTCATGCACGGCAATATTGCGAAATCCCACCATTTTTCGCATGCGTGTGGCTAAGTCGCTCTCAATCCAGCCAGCTTGGGCCAACAAGGTGAATACGTCACGCGAGCTCTGTGGAATGCCAAGCCTTTCGCGGCGAATCAAGTGCTGCCCCATGTCCAGCGCGGCTTCACATGCCCGCTGCACATTCAAGATGGCGGCATCCTGGCGTGTGTGGTCCAACGCAAACGTGGTTGGTGATTTTTCGTACTCTTCTTGGGCACGGATCACACAGCGCTCAATGGTCGCTGCCTTGTTAATCAGTACGTCATCGACCATAGACAGTTCCTGTTGTTTGAATATCTTGCAGCAGACCTGCGCGCGCCTCGTCTAAGGCAGTTTTTTGACTGAGGATGAAGCTCTCATAAAGCGCAGCTTGGCTGTCTTTAGCCCACACACACTTGCCAGTGGTGATGATGCGGTATTGCATGACCGTAGAAGCACCCCTCAGGTCTAACAAGTCAACATCACACTTCACCAAGTTAGCCAACGAGCTGGACAGATCCCACAACTCTTCAGCTGATAGATCATCATCTGTCAGCAGAGCAACATCCAAGTCACTTTCTGCCGTTGCATGGCCAGTGACTTGACTGCCAAAGACATACACAGCAGACAAGCTAGCAACTGCTTCTCGAAGATGATCGACGATGCCTTGATAGTTCATGAGGGATTTTGATTTATACGCATTGATCTTGATTTTTTCACCGAATGCACCGTACTTGCTCGCGTTAACCCCTTGAGGCATCAGATCTTGGCCGTAAGAGGCTGGAGAGCGCACGTTGAGGCACCTTCTTTGTACCGTCTGCCGTTGACTCTACACCCACAACAAATGCTGCCCAGGCATTCATCAGCTCACGCCGCTGCTCCAGCAAATCGGTACGGTGGTAAGCAGCCTCAACCTTATCCTTGATGGTGTGCGCCAACGAACGCTCGGCCAGATCTCTAGAGTAGCCTTGCTCACTGCACCAGTCACGGAAGCTCGAACGAAAGCCATGGGCAGTTGCCACGCGCCCAGACACATCGCTTTCAACATTCAACCTGCGCAACAGCGAGGTGATAGCCATATCTGAAAGCTCTCCCCGCACTCTTACTGAAGGGAAAACCAAGCGTTCATGTTGATGCCTTTGCGCTTCAAGAATTTCCATAGCTCTTGGAGACAGCGGCACGCGATGGGTCAGCTTGGCCTTCATACGCTCAGCTGGCACGGTCCAAACTGCATTTTTCCAGTCTACCTCGGACCAATTCATGCCCCGTGCTTCGCCTGAACGGCAGGCCGTCAAAATTACAAACTCAAGCAACTGCCGGGTTACATCGACACGCCCTTTTGTACGTAAGTTCTTCTGTACGAAAGCAGGAATCAGCCCCCAAGGCATTGCTGGGTGATGCTGAGTCCGTACAGCTTTGCCTGGCTGCTGTGGCAGAAGATGGGTAACTACATCCACAGGGTTCGATTGACAGTGACCATGTGCCCACCCCCAAGCCATCACCGTATGGATTCTTTGCTTGACGCGACTTGCCGTCTCCGCCTTTTCAAGCCAAATGGGCTTGAGCGCATCCGCAACATCAGCAGGCTGAATCTCAGCCAGTAGCTTTGCTCCCAACTTCGGAAAAACGTATTCAGTCAGGGTATTGATCCATTGTTGTCCGTGCTTTGGATTTTTCCAACCCGGTAGCAAGTCTTTGTGCAAGATCTCAGCGGCTTCTTGAAACGTTGGAGCCTTTACGGCTTCTTCTTCCATCGCTTTTTCAGCCAGAGGGTCCTTCCCTTCTGCCAACGTCACCCTCATAGCAGTAGCGCGCTTGGCGACCTCTGCGATGCCAATTTCTGGATACGAGCCCAAGCCTGCATTTCTACGCTTACCGTTCACCGGGCTAACGTAGCGCAGCACCCATTTCCCCCTGCCTTTGGTTTTAGTTGGATGCAGTGCCAATCCCGTCACTCCACCGTGCGGAATTGCTGCACTGTCAGGTTTGATGTTTCGAGCTTTTGCGTCTGTGATGACAGCCATTTGAGACCTCTATCGGTATGCCATTCAGTATGCCATCGGTATGCCATCTGGTATGCCATTTCACACTAGATAGAGTTGGATAACTCAAGTCAAAATAAAACAAAAATCCTTTACCATCAATGACTTATCATTTAAAAATAAGAAGAAAAAAGATCTAGTTGGACGAATGATTAGCGGACACAGCCTCCGCCAGATGACTAAGAAAAAAGCGCCCTTCAGGGCGCTTTTTTCTTGTCTCCATCAATCAACACGTCTGCCAAGCCCAAGATCTGGCTGGACACAACTGAGTCGACTGGCCTCTGATGCCAGCACTCGACTCGATAGAAACATAACCAGTTCAGTAAAGCTGTGTTGTGCGTGATTCAAGAGGTACGGCCTGCACCTCGCCCACGACAAAACAACTGGATTCCGGATTCCCGCTTGACTACCAGTCATGTTGGCGATGACGAAGACGATATTTGAAAACTGCTTCATCACGAACTGGACGTCACACCAAGGCTTTACATCCAAGACGCTTCAGAAAAGCGAGGTGCAGGGCGCACATGAAGCACACCATCGCGCTCGCCGAAATTAGCACGTGCTTGAAAATGGGGATGCTCAGGCAGTTCGGCCAGGGACAGCACGGGCGACACACAGGCTTCCGTACCCTCGAATACACGGCACCAGTGAGCCTGGTCGTGTATGGCAAACAAGGCTGCCAGACGCTGCCGCATCGCAGGCCAGGCGGACTCGTCATGCTGTGCAGGCAAACCGGCCTCCGATAGTCCCAGCCCTCGCAACAAAGCAGCATAAAAGCGCGGTTCGATGGCACCCACAGCCACCGCTTTGCTATCTGCAGTGGGATAGGTCGTATAGAAGTGCGCTCCGCCATCGAATAGATTGCTCTCGCGTTGATCCCTCCATTGGCCAGCTTGCCATCGTCCAAGAATTGGAGCGAGCATTGCCAATGCGCCGTCCACCATAGCCGCATCAACCACGCAACCCTGACCATTGCCGCGTGCCCGGGTCAGTGCCGCCAGGACGCCAGCAATCAGCAGCATCCCTCCTGCTCCAAAATCGCCGACGAGATTGAGCGGCACGGTCGGTACCCCGTCTGCACGGCCTATGGCATGGAGCACCCCGCTGGTAGCGATGTAGTTGATGTCATGCCCCACCGTCTGTGCCAGTGGCCCGCTTTGCCCCCAGCCAGTCATGCGACCGTAGACCAAAGAAGGATTGTGAGCATGGCAGATGCCGGGCCCCAAACCCAAGCGCTCCATGACACCAGGGTGTTGATTTCCACCCAGAAGTGATCCACTAGCCCCCGGTGGAGGTGCGGATAAAAACTTGGACTGGTTTTATGCGGCTAGGCCAAGTTTGTTCCGGTATTCCACAGGGCTTAAACGTCCCAGAGATACCTTGATACGTTTTTCGTTGTACC
>NZ_VOQT01000041.1:0-13516 GCF_008121555.1 Comamonas sp. Z1 | reverse complement strand
TGGAGCTGGGTGTGCGCTCCATGGCGGCGCCAGTGCGCGACCCTCAAGGCAACACAATTGCTGCCATGAGCATTGCTGTTAGGGCAGAGAGACTCAGCATGAGTGAGTTCAAGGAGACTTTTTTGATGCCGCTGAAGCGCGCTCGCAATGAGTTGGAAAAAAAGTTGTATCCGCAAGGGATGTAATGCGCCACCATGTCTTTGCCTAGCGCAGCGGCTGAGGCTCGGGTTTGCGCCGTCCTTCCGATGTCGCAACCCTGCTAATCGTCCTGCTTATTTATTTGGACGGCCGACGCTCAGACTCCGAGCCAACCGTCTTGGACTATAGAGAGGACATGTTTTTTAACCTGAAATGGCGCTGGAATTACTCGGGTAACAAGATGGTTCGGATGAGTTGTTACTGCCCATACTGTGACTATCAAATAGTCCCGGTGGAAAGTGAAGACTTCATTAATGGTCATACATCGAATTTGAAGCGCGCCCCTGTACGTTATGCGTCCGACGTCCCCCCAGATTTGAGTAGCAAATGAACTTGGAGTCCAATCCCAAACGACAGGAGATTGGATGTGAAAAAGCGATATAGCGAAGAACAGATCATTGGCTTCCTGAGGGAAGCTGAATCAGGGTTGCCGGTGGCAGAGTTGTGCCGCAGGCATGGCTTCTCTGAAGCGAGCTACTACCTGTGGCGCAGCAAGTTCGGCGGAATGACGGTCTCGGATGCCAAGCGGCTCAAGGAGCTGGAAACCGAGAATGGTCGCCTCAAGCGCCTGCTGGCCGAAGCCATGCTGGAGAACGAGGTCACGAAAGAGGCTCTGCGAAAAAAGTGGTGAGCGCATCCGCAAGGCGGGAGCTAGTGCGCCACATGAACGGCCAAGGGCTCATACCGCTATCAGCCGGTGACGGATCGCAATTGCGTCCTCAGGGAAAAGATCATCGCCTTGGCGCAACGTCATCGACGTTACGGTGCCGGCATGATCTATTTGAAGCTGCGTCAGGCCGGAGAGCTGGTGAACCACAAGCGGGTCGATCGCCTGTATGCCCAGGCCGGCCTGCAAGTGTAGAGGCGCAAGCGCAAAAAGATTCCGCTCGCCGAGCGACATCCTTTGGAGCGCCCGACGTCGGCCAACCAAGTGTGGTCCATGGACTTCGTGTTTGACCGCACAGCCGAAGGGCGCAGCATCAAGAGCTTGACCGTGGTCGATGACGCTACACACGAGGCGGTAGCCATCGTGCCGCAGCGTGCACTGAGTGGCAACCACCTGGTGCGCATCCTGGAGCAGTTGGCCAGTACGCGCGGGTTGCCCAAGGCGATCAGAACCGACAACGGCAAAGAGTTCTGCGGCCGTGCCATGGTGAGTTGGGCGCATGCGCGGGGCGTGCAGTTGTTCCTGATCGAACCGGGCAAGCCCAATCAGAACGCCTACATCGAATCATTCAATGGACGATTCCGCGATGATTGCCTGAACGAGCATTGGTTCACCAGTCTGGCGCATGCCCGGGTAATCGTCGAAGCTTGGCGCCGGGAATACAACGAGGAGCGCCCGAAGAAGGTACTGGGCGGGTTGACGCCTGCTGCCTATGCACGGCAGCTGATGCAAAACCAGTTAAACTAACCCCGGGCTCCAAAGCCAAGTGCTACTGAAACGGGGGGACGTCGCCCGCGTCATAGGGCTGCCCTTCTACGTTGACCAATTTGAGACCACTTGAATCGAGGCTTTCTTCGACCTTCTTCTGGAAGTAGCGAAGCTGATTGACGTACCTGCCCGACTCAACCGCATCAAGTTTACTGACGACCTTTCCAAACAGGCGCGAGAAACGCCAGCTCTCGACAGCGATGTCGATTAGGGATTGCTCCGACGCGAGCTACAGGCTATGGGGATCGATGCGCGTGAAATGCCGTTGGGATAGGCATACAACAGAGGCATAGCCTCCATGCGCTCCAGTACCTCATAATCAGCATGACCCTAGAAGAAGTTTACGAGAGATGCCAACAGGAGCAACCATGAAGCAACATGCTCTCCCTACGACAACTGTCTCTGAAACGCGATTTGCGCATTTCACCCGCAGCGCTTCGCATGCCGAGCGTCAAAGCATAATGGTGCGTGCAATGCGAGCTGCTACGCAGGCACAGCGTAAAGTGATCGAGGCGTACGAACAAAAAGAAAAACTAAGCGCGCAAATCAAGTCTGAACTTCTACAACTCAGCAACCGCTGCCACTAGCTTGTCTTTGAGTGCTGGCATGTCTTGTTTGATCACAGCCAAGACGATTTCATATTGAATACCGTCATAACCGTGGCTGATTTTGGAGCGCATACCCCACCACGCTGAAGCATTCAACTCATGGCGCGCTTCAAAGCTAGGATCAGCAGCTTGTGCGTTATGAAGGCACTGTCCAACGACCTCTATGCAGCGTACCAAGGAGTCACGCAGCATATTGACTGCGATGGCGTCGTCGTCTTCATCGCACAGTCGTTCTTGCATCTCAGGAGAGGCGCTGCTCAAGTACATGCTTGCCATATCGATGCGCTTGATGGCATCTTGCAGATAGTCAGGCAGCCTTTCTGGTTTGACGGGGTCAATACTCACAGCGCAACAGCCCCTTGCACCACGGTATCACGCCATTTTTTTGGCAAGCTGCGTGGAGTGTTCACATCGAACTGGACACCGATTTCCTTGCTCAGCTCCATTTGCATATTGACCAAGTCCAGCAAGCTGCCACCAGGCATCATGTCGATCAATAGATCAACGTCACTGGAGTCGTGCTGCATACCAGACGCGACCGATCCAAACAGACGCGGATTAGCGCCTTTGTGACGAGCGACAATGGAGCGGATACGCTCTCTTTGGCTGAGTAGTTGGCGGTAAGTTGTCATGGTCAACCTCCTTACGGTGATTTTTGCAGTCTACTTATTCTCTGGCAAGAAGAAGGGCAGATGCAAAATTGGCCTCCTAGGCCTTGGATGGACGTGGCCCGTAGAGTTCGAGAGATGCCATTCTGTGAGGCTGGCAGCTATCTAGGAAAAACCGGTCTGTTGATGCCAGGTCGAGGCACCGCTGGCTCAATCGCTTTCAAACCGTGTTGCTGGTTTTGACCCTGGTGGGGATCGCGGCTGCCGTTGGCAGTCTGCTGTTGGGCGAGCATGGCCTTTGGCTGGCACTGGCAACATGCGCATTGACCCTGCTTATCGAACCTGTCGTCGCCTCCGCGATGACCTTGCGCCTGTATGGCGTCCGTCCCTTGCGCAGCAATGAAGCCCCCGTAATCTGGTCGTTGCTGCGAGCGCTTACAACGCGCGCCGGGTTGCCGAACACGCCGGTTCCGTACTATGTGCCCAGCGGCATCGTCAATGTCAATGCCTTTGCCACCGGCTCCAGGCGCCTTGCCTCCATTGCCCTCACGGATGGCCTGCCCGGCTGGGGAAATCCCGAGCCGTCTTGGCTGCGCACGCATACGGCGGCAGAGGCTCGTATCGCGCGCCTGATGGAGCTGGCGCCTCAGCCATCGCAGACCCTGCTGTTCCAAACGGATTATCTCGTGCCAAGGTCGTTCGCACCGATGTGCCCACCACGCCGGGGCCTGAGCGGCCTTTGGCGCTAAATCACTCGAAGGAGCCTCCGTCATGTCTTCCCCCGGTCCTTACCCACAACGCCCAGCTCCGGATCATTTCGTCCGGCGGTGGCTCGTCATCACTGCGTGCGTTGCAGCACTCATGCTGTTCTGGCAGTTCCTGCCCGCCATCGAAGCCTGGTTCAGCCCGCGCCAAGCCGCTGAGCGCACCGTCACGCCGCGTGGCGATCTGGCCGCTGACGAACAGGCCACCATCGAGCTGTTCGAGAAATCCCGGGCATCGGTGGTCTACATCACGACGTCCCAACTGGTACGAGATGTCTGGACGCGCAACGTCTTTTCTGTGCCGCGCGGCACGGGTTCGGGTTTTATCTGGGATGACGCCGGTCATGTTGTTACCAACTTTCATGTGATTCAGGGGGCGTCGGAGGCCACGGTCAAACTGGCCGACGGCCGCGATTACCAAGCCGCGCTGGTCGGAGTGAGTCCGGCACACGATATCGCGGTGCTCAAAATCGGCGTCGGCTTCCAGCGCCCGCCCGCCGTTCCGGTCGGCGCCAGCGCAGACCTCAAGGTGGGACAAAAGGTGTTCGCAATCGGCAACCCCTTCGGCCTGGATTGGACACTCACCAACGGCATCGTGTCCGCGCTAGATCGATCGCTGCCCGGAGAATCCGGCGGAGTGACCATCGAACACCTGATTCAAACCGATGCCGCTATCAACCCCGGCAACTCGGGTGGGCCGTTGCTCGATTCCGCCGGCCGCCTGATTGGCATCAACACAGCGATCTACAGCCCTTCCGGTGCATCGGCTGGGATTGGCTTCGCCGTACCGGTGGACACGGTCATGCGTGTGGTGCCACAACTCATCAAGACAGGAAAATACATCCGCCCGGCGCTTGGGATCGAGGTAGACGAGCAGCTCAACCTCCGATTGCAGGCACTGACCAGTACCCAAGGCGTGTTCGTGCTCCGTGTCGCCCCTGGCTCAGCGGCGCAAAAGGCGGGCCTGAGCGGTATCACCGTTGGCCCCGAAGGCATCGTGCCGGGAGACCGTATCACAGGCATAGGTGGTGCTCCCGTCGACGATGTCGCCAAGCTGCTCGCACGGCTTGACGACCAAAAGGTAGGGGATGTGGTTGTCTTGTCAGTTGAGCGGGCCGGTAAGCCAAGGGAGGTGCGCGTGGAGTTGCAGCCTGGCGCCTGATCTGAAGTAGAGAACTTCTGGGGATCGGTAAAAAATAACGATGGATGCATCAAGTATTCGAGCCGCAGAAACTTGATGCCCTACACTTTGGTTGCCAAGGCTTTTTGCTTTTGGGCTCGGACCTCTTCTTGCGCTAGTCCTTATATCGGCAGCAGCCAGCAGCTCAGTTCTCGACGCACAGCAGAAGTGAACGCATTGATCCGCCGAACCATGAAGCGCGGGATGCTCAGTGAGCATCAATCACAGGATCGGTTCACCCGCGCTCCAGAGCAGAAAACTGGCTACTCAGCCACGTGTGAAGCTGAGAAACCGCAGGGCTGATCTGCTTGCGATGCGGACACACCAGATTCAACGGTGACGCTTCGCCAGGATAATCCGGCAGCAGCACAAGCAGACGCTCTGCGGCGACATCTGCACTGACATCCAGCCAGGATTTGTAGGCGATACCTTCACCCTCCAATGACCAGCGCCGCACGACATCGGCGTCATCGCTGAACAACGGTCCCGAAACCTGCACGGTTTGCCCGCCCAGGTTCCACTTGTCGTAGACCCGGCCATTTTGCAGATAGAGCAGGCAGGCATGCTTGCTCAAGTCATCCGGTGTTTGGGGAGAACCGCAGCGTTGCACATACTCCGGCGAGGCAACCAGCACCCGCTGGTTCCAAGGTGCAAGCGGCAGTGCCACGTAGTTGGCGTCTTCATTCGGACCGTAGCGAATCGCCACGTCCACCGGGTCGCGAAACAGATTGGCCATCTGGTCCGACAGGAAAAAACGCAACGTCAATTCAGGATGCTGACGGCGGAACTGCGTCAGCCACGGCAGCAGTATGTTGCGCCCCAGATCGGACGGCGCTGTCACTTGCAGCACGCCCCGCAGCGTGGCGTTCTCACCCCGCAGGTTTTCCTTGCCTTGCTGCAGGGTCTCTAGCACTGAGTGGGCGGTGGGCAGATATTGCTCGCCCTCGGCAGTCAATCGCAGGCTGCGCGTCGTACGGGCGAATAGGCGCACGTCCAGTTCGCGCTCCAGACGTTTGATGGCGGCAGCGACCTGACCAGGCAGCAGATCAGCCTCAAGCGCCGCTGCGGTGAAACTGCCCAGCGCGGCGCTGCGGATGAATAAACCAAGATCATCGATGCGGATCATTTTCACTCCTGAAGTGAAAGTGTTGACGCATTCTGCTTGTTTTTCTTTGCCCATGGGAAGTCGAAAATTGCCGCAAGTGAATGCATCAACCCTTCGACAGCGAGTTTCCATGAAAGCCATCAGCTTTACCCAGCACGCGTTACCCATCGACAATCCACAAGCATTGATCGACATCAGTCTCCCGCGGCCCACGCCTGGCCCTCGGGATCTGCTGGTCGAAGTTCGCGCGGTATCAGTGAATCCGGTGGATACCAAGGTGCGTGCCGGAACTATCACAAAAGAACCGATAATCCTCGGCTGGGACGCCACAGGCATTGTCCGCGAGGTCGGCGCTGAAGTGACGCTGTTTCAGCCGGGCGATGAAGTGTTCTATGCCGGCTCGATTGCCCGCCCCGGCAGCTACAGCGAATTCCATTTGGTCGATGAGCGGATCGTTGGGCACAAGCCTCATTCATTGAGTGCCGCCGATGCGGCAGCATTGCCATTGACCTCGATCACGGCCTGGGAATTGTTGTTTGACCGGCTCGGTGTCGTCGAGGGTACGGGGGAGGGCAAGTGCCTGTTGATCACTGGAGCGGCTGGCGGCGTCGGTTCGATGCTGGTGCAACTGGCCCGAAAGTTGACCCGCCTTACCGTCATTGGTACCGCCTCACGCCAGGAAACCGCTGATTGGGTGCGGCAGTTGGGCGCGCATCACGTGATCGATCACAGCCAGCCACTGCTCGCACAGTTGCAAGCGCTCGGTGTGCCGGAGACCGACTATGTCGCCAGCCTAACCCACACCGAACAACACTTTGCACAACTGATCGACGTGCTCAAGCCACAGGGGCGTCTGGGTGTGATAGACGATCCCGAAACCCTCGATGTGATGCCGCTCAAGCGCAAGTCGCTGTCATTGCATTGGGAGCTGATGTTCACCCGCTCGCTGTACGAAACCCCGGACATGATTAATCAGCATCACCTGCTCAATCGGGTCAGCGCTCTGATTGACCAAGGTGTTCTGCAAACTACCGTGGGCGAGCACTTTGGTGCGATCAATGCGGCAAACATGCGTCGTGCCCATGCGCTGATCGAGAGCGGCAAGGCCCGGGGCAAGATCGTTCTCGAAGGTTTCTGATTTCACTCATCAGACGGGCTCGCCTGCGGGCCCGTTTAACAGCCTGCGGCATCACTTGCGGTTTTTAATGTTGGAGAGTTGACGATGAATACGTCCAGTAACGTGTTGGTATCAATTGCCGTACTCAAGGCCAAGGCAGGCAAAGAACAGGCATTGAAAGAAGAATTGCTGACGCTGATAGAGCCGACCCGCGCAGAGCCGGGCAATCTCGATTATGTGTTGTTCGAGCAGCGTGACGAGCAGGGCACTTTCTACATGCGCGAGGCTTTCAGGGATCAGGCGGCGCTGGATGCGCATATTTCGATGCCTTACTTTCAGCGCTTTGCCGCCACGGCAGATGATCTGCTGCAAAAGCCGTTGCAACTGATATTCCTTGAACAGGTATCGGCCTGATCATTCAGCCTGTTGAGCCGCACCACCTCGGCCGGGTGTGGACGCGGCCGGCGGATCAATTTGCTCCAGGACGCGCCTTTACTCCGAATTGCGCAACGATGTGAGTGCCCAGCTCCTCAATGACGTCCGCCGCAGGGCGCTTACCGTACTTGAGATTGAGGATGACGTGGTCCACCCCGATTTCCTCAAGCGACTCTAGCAAAGCCCGGAGGTGGTCGCGCCCGAGCCTGAACCCCAAATGAATCGGAGTGGGTGGCGTGGACGGGTTCTCACTGAGGTCGATGTAAAGCGACTGAGTGAAGGGCTTATAGACGGAACCACATTGCTTCATGACCTCCATCCGCCAATCTTCCACAATCAGTCGCTGTATATTCGGCGCGCGTGGATAGTTGATCCATCCGGCGCTTTCGCGCGCTATCCAATCCAGTGACTGGCGGCTATGTCCGGTCACGAGCATCGGAATCACTTGGGTTGTGGGTTTGGGAATGAGGTCTGCGCCGCGCAGCTCACCACCGCTCCAGCGGATGGGTTCGAAGCTGGTGCTGTAGGCTCGGCGAATCACCTCGTAGTGCTCTCGAAAGACTTCTCCGCGTCTTTCGGGATCGACGTCAAAGGCTGAAAACTCCACTGGGCGATCGCCGGAGGCTACGCCCAGAATCAAGCGACCTGCGCTCAACTGATCGACGCTGGCTGACGCCTTGGCTGTGTGCAGAGGATGGTGTAAAGGGATGGCAATGGATGCGCTGCCAAGCGCTATCTCTGACGTATGAGCCGCCATATAGCCCATGTATACCCAGGGATCGAAGGCTTGGCCGACATCGCCGAAATTAGGGTCCCGAAGAGGCACGTCGCGAAACCAGAGCGCGGAGAAGCCCAGCTCCTCTGCTCGTTTGGCCAATGCGACCTGGTTGAGCATGCTCGGGATGTCCCCACCGAAGGCCTCCAAAGGGAAGAACAATCCCAGGCTCAAATGACCCGGAGTGAAGGTTCGGCTGAACCCTCGATGCTGCTGATAAGGAATCGTGCTCGGCAGATACATTTTAATCTTCCTCAGTGGGAGAAACCGATCAGACAGTAACTACGATCTTGCCGATCTGCTGATTGGCCTCAAGGAAACGGTGGGCTTCCTGGATGTCGCTAAGGGCAAATGTCTTGGCGATGATCGGGCGCAGTGCACCAGACTTCAGTCCTTGGAGAATAAAAGCCTTGGCACGCTCCAGGGCTTCTGGGTCGGCCACGATTTCTGCATAGATATAGCCCTTCAGGGTCAGGCTTTTGCCCAGCACGGTAAACAGCGGGAAAGGCGTTGGCTCTGGGCTGAGTGCACCGTACACCAACAAAATACCTCCACGGGCCATGCTTTGCGTTAGGGGCTCGAAGGAGGGGCCGCCAACTGGGTCGAATACAACACGAGCACCTTGCCCGGCAGTGATGGCCATCACTCGCTCTGCGATGTCCTCTTCGTCGCTCACGATTACATGCGCCGCACCGGCATCCAGCAGGGCCTGTTTTTTCGCACGCGTTCGTGTGATCGCAATCGAGGTGGCGCCGACCATGCGAGCCATTTGGAAGGCTGCCAGGCCGACACTGCTTGATGCTGCGGTGATAATCACAAAGTCACCTTGCTTCAACGCTGCCTGCTCGATTAGCGCCCCCCAGGCGGTGACGTACTGCATCCAGGACGCAGCAGCCTCTTCGAAGGACAGGCCCTCAGGGTTCTTTACCACCAGATGAGCCGGTACATTGGCCAGTTCGCCGTAGGTACCCCAGCGGGCGATATCCAATGGAGGGATTAGAGCGACGGCATCGCCAACCTTTGTCTCGGTTACGTCGCTACCGACTGCGACCACGATGCCAGCGGCCTCATAGCCCAAGCGGCTCGGGAACTCGGCCTCCTGTAGATACGCATGGTTGCGAAACATCACTTCGGCACGGTTCAAGCCAATAGCTTTGACGCCAATCTGCACCTCGTTTGCTGCCGGCGCCGGTACGTCCAGATCTTCCAGCTTCAGAACGCTGGCGTCACCGTATTCATGAATTCTGACAATGCGTGCCATTACGGATACCTCGCTTTTGAATGGGTTTTGATTTACGCGACCTGCAGTGTCGGATAGTCTGTATAGCCCTTGGCGCCACCTGCGTAGAACGTGTTGGAGTCAGGCGCGTTCAGCGGTGCCTTGGCCCTGATGCGTGCGGGCAGGTCCGGGTTAGCCAGGAAGGCGGTGCCAAAGGCCACAGCGTCAAGCTTACCTTCGGCAATAGCTGCCTCTGCCTCATCAGCGCTGTAACCCATATTGCCCACCAACACACCCTTGTAGTTTTCACGCGCTACGGGCATGACATCAGCCTTCTGCACGCCGAAGAAATCGGCGCGCATCACGTGCAGGTAGGCCAGCTTGAAGGCATTGAGCCTATCGGCCAGGAAGCCGATGAGGGCCAGCGGGTCACTGTCTTTCATGCTGTTGAAGCTGTTGAGAGGCGACAGGCGCAGGCCCACACGTTCGGAACCGATCGCCTGGGTCACGGCAGTGAGTACCTCGAACAGCAAACGTGCACGGTTTTCCAGCGATCCGCCGTAAGCATCGGTGCGCTGGTTGGGCGTGTCGCGCAGAAACTGGTCAATTAGGTAGCCGTTGGCGCCGTGTACTTCCACACCATCAAAGCCGGCGGCAATCGCGTTGCGTGCGCCTTGAGCAAACGCAGCCACGATGCCGGGAATCTCTTCGACGGTCAGGGGGCGGGGCACCGCGTGCGGCACCTTGCCTTGGGGCGTGTGGATCTCACCCTCAATGGCTGTGGCGCTGCTGGAGACAATGGGGGCGCCATCGGCAGCGCCAGGGTAGGCTGCGCGGCCAGCGTGCCAGATCTGCATGAAGATGCGTCCGCCCTTGGCGTGCACCGCGTCGGTCACCTGCCTCCAGGCTGCAATCTGCGCGTCGTTGTAGATGCCAGGCTCATTGACGAAGGCCGATGTACCGGGCGCCACCATGGTGCATTCGGAAATCAGCAGGCCGCCGGTGGCTCGCTGGCTGTAGTACTCGGCCATCAGCGCGTTGGGCATGTGGCCAGCGTCGGCACGGGCGCGTGTCAGTGGTGCCAGAAGGATGCGGTTGGGCAGGGTGAGAGAACCTACTTGAAGTGGATTGAATAGCATGTGGATGAAAACCCAGATTAGTGAACAGAAAACAGTGGTAAAGCTAGCAGTATTCCCAATACTCAGACCTTTGAAAGGTCACTGAACTTTGAAAGGTCACTGAAGACTGCTTTGGCACGGCTGGTGCTTTTGCACCCAACGCACGATGTAGTAGACACAAGTGGGTAAGCCTTTGCTTCCGACAGTTTCGCGGCGGTCTCCAGCCGTACATGCACCAAACGCCTTTGGTCATCCACCGCGTCGCAACTCCCTGACACCCCGGCCCAGCTTGCGGCGCAACAGGGCCCGCAGCGTCACTCCATCAGAGTACCCGACCTGTGCGGCGACCTGGTCGACGCTGGCGTTCCCGGTGCGCAAGAGATGGACGGCATGCTCCACGCGCAGGTCCTGGAAATACGACAGTGGTGTCTTTCCCAAAACGCTTTGCAGCCGCCGCGCCAAGGTGCGCTCGCTTGTGCCCACGGCGCTGGCCGCCTCGGCCAGCGAGAACCCCTGCGCGAGCCGACGTCTGGCCCAGCACTCGAAGCGCTCCACCATCGGGTCGGCATGCGCGAGGTGGTCGGGAATCACGAACTCGGCTTGCGAACTGCGTGTCTCGACCAGCAGATAGCGTGCCACCAGGGCCGCCAGCGCCGGACTGCGCCCTCGGATGATGCGCAAGGCCAAGTCGACGTGGGCCAAAGCGGCACCAGCGGTGGTGAAGCGTGTCGAGTTCACGATCATGCGTGACTCGTCCAGCGTGACGTTCGGATAGCGCTGCCGAAACATCGGCCCCAGCCACCATGACGTCGTTGCACGATGCCCATCAAGCAGGCCACTCTCTGCAAGCAAGAAACTACCGGAGCAAGCGGCACCAAGGTGCGCGCCAGCGGTGGACCACTGCTGTAGCGCCGCGACCGCATCGGGCACATCGGGGCGTGTGAGTCGAGCCGAGAGCGTGTCAGGCATCTTGTCGCCAAACGCGGGCACGAGTACCACGTCTGGTTCGGGCACACCATGCGCAGTGACCACGGGGACCGTCAAGCCTTGCGCAGTGCGGATGCGACGCCGCACGCCCACCAGCGTGAGCTCTATGTGCGCGGGAGCCTGTGGCAGCGAGCCCGCCATCGCATTGGCCAAGCCTACTGTGTCAGTGAGCGCCGCAAGCCCCAGATCAAACACGCCATCACAAACAAGGAGGTGGAGTTTCATGGCAACAATGATATCAATGTTGTCATTATTGCCACTGGAGATGTCTGTCATGAGGACTTAGACTGCAGTCTCGTCGATCCCTTCACCCACTTTTCCATTTACCCAAAGGAATACAGCATGACCAAGCTCGCCCTGTTTGTTCGCCTCGAAGCTAAACCCGGCCAGGAGGCTGCGCTTGCCGACTTCCTGGCCAGCGCACTGCCGCTCGCCAATGCCGAGTCCGGCACCACGGCCTGGTTCGCATTGAAGTTTGGCCCTTCGACGTTTGGTGTGTTCGATGCCTTTGCTGATGAGGCAGGTCGCCAGGCACATCTGAACGGCCAGATCGCCGCGGCCTTGATGGCCAACGCAGCGACCTTGCTCAGTTCTCCGCCCAATATCGAGAAGGTCGAACTGCTTGCAGCCAAACTGCCTGCATGACAACTCGGCCTTGACCCAATCAGGTCACGCTGCAGGATGGGGGTCACACAGCCCTACGTGCGATCCCCACCTCCTTGCTGTCATTCTTGCAGCCTATGGATTTTCCGGCGAGAAAAGGGCAGATTCAAACCTGCCCACCCACCCCCTTGAACTTCTCCACAAACGCAGCGATCTTCTGAAACACCGTCTGCTTCTTGGTGAGGTACTGCGGGTTCAGAGGGCTCATTTTGGGCAAAACAGCATTCAGTTCAGTACCGCTGTCTGAGGCATATTCACGTTTGAGGGAGTTGGTGATGTAACGCTTGGCAGCTTCCACATTCTGTCAGGATCCAGGCGCAGCGCGAACAAATTTTCTCGCTGCTTCGGCTTCAATTGCACTATTGAGCTGAAACTAGAAGTGTGTGCTATTGACAGCATCGTTACTTTCAACTTCGCAGAGCTACTGTGCGTCATGCTCAGCAGTTCTTCAATATCAATACGAGAGGTACCACCTTGGCCAAAATAATCCACACAATGATTCGCGTTCATGACCTCGAGCGCTCGCTCAAGTTCTACGCTGACGCATTGGGTCTCTCAGTCAGTCATCGACTGGACTTCCCAGATTTTTCCCTCGTTTACTTGCGCAATGAGCAGAACGACTTTGAAATTGAGCTGACCTGGAACAAAGGCAGAGAAGAGCCCTATTCACACGGCGATGGTTATGGGCATATCGCCGTGGCTGTTGAAGAGCTGGACAAAGAGCATGAGCGAATGACGGGCGCTGGGATCAATCCAGCCCCCATAAAGGAGTTCAAGCGTGGAGACGAAATGCTCGCGCGCTTTTTCTTCATCCAGGATCCGGACGGCTACAAGATAGAAGTGCTGCAGCGCGCGGGCCACTACATCTGAAGGCTGATGTTCAGCGCCATTTAGTCTGGCTACCACAGCAGGGATCTGCTTCCACAGAAGCACTAAGACGAATGCTGGCCATTGAGCGCTCAAAAAGTTGACCTTCAGATCCCTTTAGCTTGAGCGACCGCTTATGGCCGAGAGCACCGCTTCGTACAGGCCGCCGATAGCGGCCTGACGAGCGATTCCTAAGCACAAATCGAATGACTGCTGTCAGGGCGCACACTGAACTCACGCTGTCGGCTAGACAGCGGGCATTCAGGAAGAAAGTGCACCGAGATCAAAGCATTTGCCAAAATGCCCAACAGGAGGGTGTGCAGAATTTTGTGTAAACGGACAATCAACCGCCGGCGCAAGCCGGACTGTCCGTAAGCACAATGAGCACCAAGAAACACGACGTACCCGAAGAACTGCTGTCTGGCCTGCTGGCCAAC
>NZ_VOQT01000040.1:0-13565 GCF_008121555.1 Comamonas sp. Z1 | reverse complement strand
GAAGGCTGATCAGCATGGCAACTCCTTGGCACGGGATTGCCATGTTGCCAGAACTGCTTGCAGTACCTCTCGGCCATGCAGCAACGGACGCTTGTTTTTAAGCAGCCAATCGTCCGGGACCCGACACTTAGGTCAATGACGCTAGAAGCTGCCAGAACATTCGTGCCGCGTTTTTCTGCTATCGGCAATAGTGCGCGGCAATGCATATCAAAAGCGCTGCTGCACAGCAATAAAAATGGCCAGACAGCGCATGCCATCCAGCCATAGGATTCAGAGCAGCAACTATCCAGTTGCGCAACGCTGAGGCTCTACTTGCGGTTGTGGGGAGGCTCAAACGCAGCGGGCGGAAAAATTCTGGATTCCCGCAACGCTGCACAAGCCTGCTCCCACAGCTGCGCCGGCTGCCACCACGTAGCTTGGTGACTGCGCCAGTACTTGGGAACGCTGCGCGCGTACTCAGTGTGCTTGAACGCAGCCAGCGTGGCTTTCACGCCGTCTTGACGGCACATTGCCTGGAACGCTTTCTCGATGAGTGGAGGCAACTCGGAGCCAGCAGCAGATAGATCAGCGAAGCTAAAGCGCTCAAAGCGGTTGGTTTGCTGCGGCAGCTTCCACAAGGGAAGCCCCAGCATCTTCTTGCCACGCACTTCAACACGTGTGGTCTCGCAGCCGTTGATGGCTTTCTTGAGCTGTCTGATCCGGTTGGCTGTCAGCGGATCAGCGTTTGTGCCTGTGCTGCCTGTTCTTGCGATCTCCATGACCGCTGCATGTACGCGCTCAAGGTGCTTGTCATAGACAGTGGTTTGATAGTTGCTCTCGACGCTGCCAAAGTTGTAGCCTTCGATGATGCCCTTGGCGTTAACACGCTTACCGAACACCGTCATAAGTTGGCCGTTTTTGTACTGCACCAATACTTTGTCTAGGGCCAGGTACAGAATGTCGACAGCAACATGAAACACTTGGAGCAGCGGCTCACGCATCAAGCGGTTGTACTCACGGTGACCGATGATGCGACGCATGACCGCGTGAAGCTTTTCAACATCACCAGACTGCATTTTTGCGGGGTTGCATTCAATCCGTAGGCCGCATTTTTGGCGTACAGGGTCAACTGCCACGAGCTGAATTAGGGCATTACTTTCTCCATCAAACAGAACGTGGACATTGATGCAGTACTTAGGGCCTGCTAGAAAGGCCCATGCACAATTTCCAGCTTTGATCTCTGCTTTTACGTTGCTGAGGACGCTTTGATAGTCAGGGTGCTCGCGGTCATTGCTGCAGCGCCACTTCAGCTTCCATGCCAGACGATCCACGACAGGCATCAGGGGTTTGGGACGTAGTTTCATACCATTGCTTTTTGAACTTGGTGGACGAACTCGATGGCTGTCACGCACATCGATTGCATCTGGTGCATGGAGCTGTGGCCTGATCTCCGCCAGTTCGAGCGCTATGTCGCAGGCGTGCCCGCCGTAGCGGTTTGCGGGCGTGATGAGGCACAGAGCACCATGCTGTCGATGCTCAAGTTATTTACAGTTTTTGTTTGCGCTGAGTGCAGATGAGCACTGAACAGCGTTGGTGCACCGGATACAGCTTGCCTAGCCCGGTGGGGCTTGCGCCGTTTTGCCGAGCTGCTGTGATGGTGGTGGTGGGTAGCTCTATGCCGGTAGTAGTACAGCTATAGATCAGTACTCGTGCATATCTACATAGCTACAGCTATTGATTGCATACTTATTAGAGCTACCAGAAACATGGCTAGTCGAATGTGTTGGAACACTGATTGCACACAGAGCCCCAACACCAAGCTACTAACGATTTTTCTTCTTGGGTTTGGCGTCGTTGCGCGTGTTGCGCTCGTTGCGGCTGGCTCGTGCAACGGGTTTGACGCAATCCAAGTCGTCCAGATCATCACCGTCGTCATAGTCCTCGGACTCGGCAGTTTGATCATCGCCCGCAGAACCGGCGTCATCAGTGCCTTCGCTCTCAATGGGGTCCAGGCCGCATGCTTCAAGCCATTCGTCCAACATTCGAGCATCCCAACCCTTCGGCACGGAAGTAGAGACAAAGCTAAGCTTGCGGCTTACATTCGACTTATTGAGATTGACGATCTCGCCAATCTTCTCCAGGCTCCAATCGTCGGCTTTGAGAATTGCCATCAGCCGTGTTCTCAGGTCATCAGCAACGTAGGGGGTGATTTCAGATTCAAGACCATCATGACCCATCCGTATACAGCAGAGCACCTTGCCACTGGCTGGACTCAATGAACTCGCCAGTTGAGGACACGAGATTTCAAAGGCCTGCTCGTAGCCAGGGTTGGGATCACGTGGCGTGACCACGAAAATTTCGTTTGCGACAGATGAGTATTTATCACTGTCAACAACTCCTGGACAGAACATGATGACGCGAGTGTCATGCTCTTCGGCCATCCGATTCAGTTGCAGAAGGCCTCGAAAATCAGGCTCAGTACCTGAAGGCTGCGTCAGAAAAACATAGCCGCCAGACTTCAACGCCTTCAAATTGAGCAAGATGAAAACGGCTGCGGGACTGGTCCAATCCAAGACCGAAGAAGTCGCACGCTTCAAGAATTCGCACTTCTTGAGCTCCGATGCGATGAGGCCCAGTTTGGCACGAGTAGCGCTTAATTGTTCGAGTTGCCGTGCAGGCCCGCTATCCATGAAAAAAATGTTGTCGCGTTCAGGCGTAGGAACAGGCAAACACGACGATGCGTGAACCAGTGCCTTGACCATCGTTGCTTGACACAGAAGGGCTTGTCCGTCATTGATCGGCCCGACCATCAGTGTCACGCCAGATTTGAGGTCACAGTGCCCTGCTACAACCTGTGCCAAGGCACTCAGAATTTTTTCCTTTTTAAAGGGGAGGGTTTTGAGCTTCATGCCACACCGCCTTCTTGCTGACTGTCGCGTTTTGCGATGCAAGATTGAATGTAAGCGTCGATCTCGCTTGCTGGCCAGCCTTTCATACGCGGGCCAATCGGAACCCCCGGCGGAATTTTTCCAGCCTTAATGAAGGCATAGAAAGAACTGTTAGACATGCCCAGCAAACGCAGTACTTCACGCTTACGGAGCAGGGTTTCGCGCTTTTGTGCAAGCGCTTCTTGAATCAACTTCTGCATGGCTTTTTCCATCAATGCTATGAGCTTGCGATGGAGGCCAGGCGTCCCTGCTTGCATCCATCTGTATCGCGATGGATTAATTAGAAATTTAATGAAATAAAAAAAATACCGCAATTGCTGAAAAATAATCGCAATTGCGGTTGATTTTTTATTTTTTCAAGAAGTTGATTACTATATTTTTAGTTCATTATGTTATTCATCTTTTTAAACCACAATGCTAATGTTGAAGCACCTATAGGTATACTCGCATCCTTTTTTTTCACCCAATCTATAACAGCTTGAGGGCTGCGCTCTCCTTTTGAATTTCTATACTCTCCAACAGAATTTTCAAGTATCACGTCGAGAACATAAAGAACATTTTTCTCAAACTTTGCATTAGGTTCAAGAACAGGAGGGGCGGTGTCTAATTTCAATCCATTTCGCATCTCATGCATATCGACCCAATTTAATTTTTCAGCATATATGCAATACTCTGAGAGTTCAATATAATTTTCATTCGCCTTTTCTCCTGATTTCAAGTGATCTTCTACAACTCCTATTTCATACCCCATAAGAGTTGTCAGAATATCCATTCTATCTTTATATATTTGATAGCGATCAGGGGCGTGCTGTTTTAGAACACTCCTCACACTTGGGTGTGGCTCAATGTTCATCCCAAGCAAAGTAGCTTGCCATGGCCGAGCCAGTTTTCGTTGATACCAATGATCCCAGCGAGGCATTTTTAATGCATCTAATCCTGGTGGCGAGCTTTTTCGCTCTTCAAAAATAAAATCCTCAGAATCACGTTCAAGCGACAGCTGAAATCCATCAGGCGTATGCTTTAAAATATATATTTTTTCTTTGTTAGGCATTTTTATTCCATTAAATTTCCAGCTCAACGTTTGCAGCCAATATTTTTGCTTTGCGTACTATTTCACGCACACTCTCACCTTTACACCATGCATCAATCATGTCGGCCCATGCCTGTAGCATTACACGTCGCTGCTCCCCATATTCAGCTTTGTTGTAGATTCCGCGAATGCTCCCCTCCTCATGAGCTAGACATTTTTCAATCCAATCTCTATTGAAACCAGCTTCATTAAGTAGTGATGATGCTGTTCTTCTTAAATCATGAACTGTAAAATTTTCAAATTCTTCCCCTTGGGAATTTATTGATTTAACTGCTACTTCGATAACACGATTAAGTGTTGCATTGCTTATCGGCGTATTCATATCATAACGACCTGGATGAAGGTGGTTAGATGTTGAAAAGCAGGTTTTGAATGTAATAAGAATATCTTGTGCTTGATTGCTTAAATAAACTACATGCGCTTTTCCGGTCTTCATGCGCTCTTTGGGAATTGTCCAGGTCGCATTATCAAAATCAACCTCATCCCATGTGGAATTTATGAATTCGCCCTTGCGAACCATTGTCAACATGACGAAGCGTAAAGCTAGGCGGAGTGTTGCGGCAGTGGCTGTTGTATCTAAAGCTTCAAGAAATTTTCGTATTTCTCTTGGGCTTAGCGCACGATCTCTCGCTTTGAATGTCGCTATATCGCTGGGGCGAATGGCTTCCGCGGGGTTTGGCGCCGAAAATGACTTATCTTTTGCCGCCGCAAAGCGGTACACCAGCAAGACTATCTCGCGCACTTGAACAGCTGGTGCAGAAGCACCTTTTTCGCGAATGCTTTCGCAGTGTTTCATTAACTGCGCTGGCTTGATTTCGTCAAGCTTCAGCTTGCCAAAAGGGCCCTCCAGATAGCGTTTATAGACAGAGCGCCGCATGGCGATGGTCGAATCGGCCAAACGTGCACTGTTGTTGGGGTCCGCTTTGTCGGCGAAATAGCGCTCAGCCCAGCTTGAGAAAGTCAGCGCGTCTGCTGCTTCTTGTCGCTTTTCAACTTTGCTTCTGGATGGTGATTCACCCGCTTCGACGCTGCGTCTAGCTGTTGCAAGTAGCGCACGTGCTTCTGCCAGGGAAACGGATAGACCGAACTCAAGCTCGCTTGACTCACGGGAGGACTTTGATCCGAGAGACTCGTCATAGCGGCCAATGGTCAGCGTTTCACGTCTGCCATTGAGACGGTAGTCGTATCGGAACGACTTGGTTCCAGCAGGGGAGACCGAGACGTACATGCCGTCTCGGTCAGCAATTTTAAATGCCTTGTCTTTAGGGCGCAGTTTGCGCAGTTCTGTGTCTGTGAGCATGGCTGCCTTTCTTTAAAAACTTTACCGTCACAACACGTGTCGGTAAAGAAAAGCAGCGCCTCAGGAAATCACGGATTTACCGTCAAATTTGCCGTAAAACTATGTGGTTTTCGTTGCACCGTATAGGATTGCGAAAAACACTTAACTCTTTGAAATTCAAATAGTTATGCGAAATCCAAGACGCTGCTGGACGTCTTGGAATCACTGTAAATTATTCCCACTCGATGGTTGCTGGTGGCTTGGTGCTCACGTCATAGGTGACGCGGTTGATGCCGCGCACTTCGTTGATGATGCGGCCGGAGACCTTCTTGAGCAGGCCGTAGGGCAGCTCGGCCCAGTCGGCAGTCATGAAGTCACTGGTGACCACGGCGCGCAGGGCCACGACGTAGTCGTAGGTGCGGCCGTCGCCCATCACGCCCACGCTCTTGACGGGCAGGAACACGGTAAAGGCCTGGCTGGTCAGGTCGTACCAGCTCTTGCCGGTCTTTTCGTCGATCCAGTTGTTCAGCTCTTCGATGAAGATGGCATCTGCGCGGCGCAGCAGGTCGGCATATTCCTTCTTCACTTCGCCCAGAATGCGTACGCCCAGGCCGGGGCCGGGGAAGGGATGGCGGTAGACCATGCCGCGGGGCAGGCCCAGGGCCACGCCCAGTTCGCGCACTTCGTCCTTGAACAGATCGCGCAGGGGCTCCAGCAGCTTCAGGCCCAGTTGCTCGGGCAGGCCGCCGACGTTGTGGTGGCTCTTGATGGTGACGGCCTTCTTGCTCTTGGCACCGCCCGACTCGATCACGTCGGGGTAGATGGTGCCCTGGGCCAGGAAAGTGGCGCCCTTGGAGCCGGCGTTGGCAGCCTTGAGCTTTTCGGCCTCTGCCTTGAATACGTCCACGAACAGGCGGCCGATGATCTTGCGCTTTTGCTCGGGCTCGGACACGCCGGCCAGCTCGCCCAGGAACAGAGCCGAGGCATCGACGCGCACGACCTTGGCGTGCAGCTTGCCTTCGAACATGTCCATGACCATATCGCCTTCGTTCAGGCGCAGCAGACCGTGATCGACGAACACGCAGGTCAGCTGGTCGCCGATGGCGCGGTGGATCAGGGCTGCAGCCACCGACGAATCAACGCCGCCGGACAGGCCCAGGATCACTTCTTCGTCGCCTACCTGCTCGCGGATCTTGGCCACGGCTTCTTCGATGTAGTCGCCCATGATCCAGTCAGCTTGCGTGCCGCAGATGTCGAGCACAAAGCGGTTGAGCAGTGCCTGGCCCTGCACGGTGTGCGTGACTTCGGGGTGGAACTGCACGGCGTAGTAGCGACGTGCTTCGTCGGCCATGCCGGCGATGGGGCAGGAGGGAGTGGAGGCCATGACCTTGAAGCCCGGAGGCAGCTCGGTGACCTTGTCGCCGTGGCTCATCCAGACCTTGAGCATGCCGTGGCCTTCGGCCGTGGCGAAGTCTTCGATGCCTTCCAGCAGCTTGGTGTGGCCATGGGCGCGCACTTCGGCGTAACCGAATTCACGGGTGTTGGAGCCTTCGACCTTGCCGCCCAGCTGGGTGGCCATGGTCTGCATGCCGTAGCAAATGCCCAGCACGGGCAGGTTCAGCTCGAACACGGCGTCGGGAGCGCGGTCGTCCACTTCGTAGACGGAGGCATGGCTGCCGGACAGGATGATGCCCTTGAGCTTGCCGTCGGCGGCAAACTCGCGCACCCAGTCGCTGCTCACATCGCAGGGGTGAACTTCGCAGTAGACATTGGCTTCGCGCACGCGGCGAGCAATCAGCTGCGTGACCTGGGAGCCGAAGTCCAGAATAAGAATCTTGTCGTGTTGCATGGTGATCAAGGGCAAGAGGGTGGCAAAAAGGGATTAGAAATCTTCGGGAGCCCAGACAGTGACGCCGCTTTTGCGGGCGGCCGCGATCTGGGCTGCATCGAATGTGGCCAGTGGCAGGCGCAGCGACTGCGCCAGCCACAGGTATGCGGCATCGTAGGTGGGCAGGCCTGTGTCCAGCGCCACATCCAGCACGGCCTTGTGCTGTGCAGGAGCCAGGTCGTGCAGCTCCACGCGGTGGCGAATGGCTTCCAGCACGCCCCACAGGCCTTCGACCGAAGTCTGCGGGATACGGCCATTATTCACGCCCGATGCAATCAGGTTGCCGCATTCCCACTGCCAGAGGTTGGGGGCTTGCGGGTCGACTTCATCGCGGCGGATACGGGTGTAGAGGCGTCTGGTGTGCTCGCTGGCGTCGTCAGGCAGCAGCCAGGCAGCGGTGACGGATGCATCGAGCACAAAAGCGGTGGCGCTCATGCCTGGCTCCGTCCTGTGTGGCGCAAACCGGTGATGCTGTTCGCCGCCGGGTTTGTGGCTGCTTGATCTTTCACTGTCTGCTGCAGGGCCGAGATCTGCTCCAGCTCACGGGCAATCTGTTCATCGGTGATAACAGGCTTGCGGCGCATGGGCAGCATGCGCACGACTTCTTTGCCATGGCGCGTGATGCGAACTTCTTCGCCTTGCTCGACCATTTCGACCAGGGCGGAAAAGCGGCTTTTGGCTTCGTAGATACCGATAGATTGCATGGCGGAAAACAAAAAATCTGGCTAGAACCAGTAGTTCAGGCCAGATTTTAGCATTCTGACCAGATTTTTCAATCTGGTCAGATTTCAAGGGACTTGCTTAGTCAGCGCGGTAGTTGGGCGCTTCCTTGGTGATCTGCACGTCGTGCACGTGAGATTCGCGGATGCCGGCTGCGGTGATTTCCACAAACTCGGCCTTTTCGTTCATCTCGGAGATCGTGGCGCAACCGCAGTAGCCCATGGAGGCGCGCACGCCGCCAGCCATCTGATAGACGATGGAGACCATGGAGCCCTTGTAGGGGACGCGGCCTTCGATGCC
Organism: Comamonas sp. Z1; assembly: GCF_008121555.1. Lineage (NCBI taxonomy): Bacteria > Pseudomonadati > Pseudomonadota > Betaproteobacteria > Burkholderiales > Comamonadaceae > Comamonas > Comamonas sp. Z1. The sequence goes on along the minus strand of NZ_VOQT01000040.1, from coordinate 5,361 downwards.
TTCGGGAACCAGCTTGTCGGCATTGGGGTTGCCGGTGGAGGATTCCTGGAAGTAGCGGTCGGCCGAGCCTTGCTGCATGGCACCGATGGAGCCCATGCCGCGGTAGCTCTTGTACGAGCGGCCCTGGTACAGAATCACTTCGCCAGGAGCTTCTTCGGTGCCGGCAAACATGCCGCCCATCATGATGGTGGATGCGCCAGCGGCCAGGGCCTTGGAGATATCGCCGGAGAAGCGGATGCCGCCGTCACCGATCAGGGGCACGCCGGTGCCCTTCAGGGCGTCGGCCACATTGGAGATGGCCATGATCTGGGGCACGCCAACACCGGCCACGATACGGGTGGTACAGATGGAGCCGGGGCCGATACCGACCTTGACCGCGTCGGCACCGGCTTCCACCAGAGCCAGGGCGGCAGCGCCGGTGGCAATATTGCCGCCGATGACGTCCACCTGGGGGTAGTTCTGCTTGACCCAGCGAACGCGATCGATCACGCCCTTGGAGTGGCCGTGAGCCGTGTCCACCACGATCGCGTCCACACCGGCCTTGACCAGCAGTTCCACGCGCTCTTCGGTGCCAGCGCCCACGCCGACAGCGGCGGCCACGCGAAGGCGGCCCGATGCGTCACGCGCGGCATTGGGGAAGGTGGTTTGCTTGTTGATGTCCTTGACAGTGATCAGGCCCTTGAGTTCAAAGGCGTCGTTCACCACCAGGATTCGTTCGAGCTTGTGCTTGTTCAGCAGTGCCTTGGCTTCGGCGGGGCTGGTGCCGTCTTTTTCATTGACGGTGATCAGCTTTTCGCGGGGCGTCATGATCTGGCTGACCTTGACGTCGTAGCGGGTCTCGAAGCGCAGATCGCGGCTGGTCACGATGCCGACCACCTTGCCGCCGTCGCACACGGGGAAGCCCGAAATGCCGCGTTCTTCCGACAGCTGCAGCACTTGCAGCACGGTGTGTTCGGGGGTGATGACCACAGGGTCGTGCACCACACCGGATTCGTGGCGCTTGACCTTGGACACTTCAGCGGCTTGTTGCTCGGCTGTCATGTTCTTGTGGATCACGCCGATACCGCCTTCTTGCGCAATGGCGATGGCCAGACGCGCTTCTGTGACCGTGTCCATGGCGGCAGACACCAGGGGCAGGTTCAGGCGGATATTGCGAGTGAATTGGGTGGCGAGGGAAACGTCCTTGGGCAGGACTTCGGAGTAGGCGGGAACGAGCAGGACGTCGTCAAAGGTCAGTGCTTTTCCGAGAAGGCGCATGTGATGGCTCCAAAAGAAAGATTGTACCTGTGACTTGCCGCACAATGTGGGCTCGTGACCCAGAATCCCCAACGCCAGTCCAAGACTTATTGACTCCATGCACGCCATCAAGTTCGCTTTGTTTGCAGCCATTGCCTGCTGCACGGTCCCCGCAATTGCCCAGTGGCAATGGATTGATGGTCAGGGGCGCAAGGTGTTCAGCGACAGGGCTCCGCCGGCCGATATCCCAGCCAAGAATGTTTTGCGCAGCCCCGGCGGTGCCAGGCCCGCAGCACCTTCTGCGGTGCCGGAGGTCGGCGCGACCAAGCCCGTGGCAGACGCCGGTGTCGGTGTGGACAAAGGGCTGGAAGAGCAAAAGCGCAAGATGCAGGAGCAGGAAGCAGCCAAGGCCCAGGCCGACAAGCTGCAGAAGGAAAGGCAGCGCCAGGACAACTGCAATCGTGCCAGGCAGGCCAAGGCAACCCTGGCGTCAGGCCGCTTGCTCTCTCATGTGAATGCCAAGGGCGAGCGTGGCTTCATGGATGAGGCAGCGCGCGATGCTGAGATCAAGCGCGCCGATGCCGTGATTGCTTCCGATTGCGGGCCGATGGCAGAGCCGGCGCAATAGTCACCGGAGTCTTCGCCGGAGAATCTCGATAAGAAAAGCGCCTTCCGAAGGCGCTTTTTTTGTCCTGCTGGCTGTTGGCTACTAGTAGCCCGCCTTGGCTCCGTCTCTCTGACGCTTGAAAAGTCCGGCGCCGCGCGCGCCCTGGCGGGCAAAGCGTTCGCGTCGGGCAACCTTGGGGTCCACGGTCAGTGGTCGATAGACCTCCAGACGATCGCCATGTTTGAGAACCTGGCCCGGATTCGCGACCTTGCCCCAAATACCGACCATGCCGGTCAAGGGTTCGGGCAGTTGCAGATCCGTCAAGGCTGTTGAAGCAGTCACGGCGTCCAGCGCCTGCTGGACGGTGCTGCCTGCGGGAAGCTGCAACAAGGCTTCCTGCACGGTGCCGGAGCAGGGCGAGATGCAGACCGTGATGTCGATCACCTTGGGCAGAGCATCAGCCATAGATTTGTTCGGCTCGCTTGATGAAGGCGTCGACCATGGAGCCTGCGATGCGGTCGAAGACCGGGCCGATGATGGCGGCCACGGCTCCGTTCTCGAAGCCGTAGTCCAGCTGCAGCTCGACCTTGCAGGCGCGCTGCGTGCCGTCGCCCACAGGATGAAAGCGCCAGTGGCCTTCAAGACGCGAGAAAGGTCCCTTGACCAGACGCATGCTGACCTGCTTGCCGCCGTCATCCATGCTACTGTTCGTGTTGCGCGTCACGAAAGACTTGCGCAGTCCGCTGAACGCAATACCCACCTCGGCTGTCATGCCTGTGTCGTCCTGCTCCAGAATCTTGGCATGATCGCACCAGGGCAGAAAGTCGGCATAGTGGGCCACGTCCGTCACGAGGGCAAACATTTCTTCGGGGCTGTACCAGATGAGGACGGACTTGTTGACGTTTTTCATGAACAAAGAGCAATCAGCAGGGCGCAAGAGCAGGGAATTGGCCTAAGCCAATGCACCCAGAGGCGCGATGCGAAACTAAAATCATCGCTCAGAGGCGAGACGGCAATCCAGTATTGTAGGGAGAGCTTTCATCTCCGGTCCGCCTGCAACTAATATTCCATGGCCAAGAAACCAGAAACATCGTCGCGCATTGCCGACAATAAAAAAGCAGCTTTCAACTATTTCTTCGAGGAGCGCCACGAAGCCGGCATGGTGCTGCACGGCTGGGAGGTCAAGGCCCTGCGCAGCGGCAAGGTGCAGCTCACCGATGGCTATGTGCTGATCAAGGACGGCGAGCTGTTCCTGCTGGGCTGCCAGATCAACCCGCTCAAGACGGCTTCCACACACGTCAATCCCGACTCGGCACGGATCAAGAAGCTGCTCTTGAAAAAGGACGAGATCAAGCGCCTTGTCGGCAAGGTGGAGCAAAAGGGCTATACCCTGGTGCCCATCAATCTGCATTGGAAGAACGGTTACGTGAAATGCGAGATCGCCCTGGCCAAGGGCAAGGCCGAGCATGACAAGCGCGATGTGATCAAGGACCGCGAAGGCAAGCGCGAGGTGGAGCGCGCCATGAAAAATCGCAACCGTTGACCTGCCGCGCCTGGATCGATCTTCCGCACTGACACAGTTTTGACATCAAGGCCCGCTATGTTGGGTCTTGCTTTACTGACATATCGCAGCAAGGAGTTTGGTCATGGGCACTTGGTCGCACGGCAATTTCGATAACGACACCGCATTGGACTGGCTGGCCGATATCACGGGCCAGCTCATCGATGAAATTGCCGAGGCCCTGGACTCGCCCGAGGCCTTGCAGGCAGGCGAGTCTGAGTCCGATCTGGTTCCCTGCCGCATCGAGCTGCTGTGCGCCATGGCCGAGGGCGGCATGCATCCGCTGTGGCCGGATCTGCAGACGCTGGAGCAATGGAAAGCCACTTATCTGCAGGCCTGGGACCAGAGTATCGACGAGCTGGAGCCCGAGGAGGGCTACAAGCAGGACCGCCGCATCGCGATCATCGAGACCTTCGATCGCATGATCGCGCTGGCTGCAGCAGAAGAGGAAGAGGGCGCGGACGAAGACTGGGGCGAAGAGTAAGCCCCTCAGTCACCCAGGACGCCTGCCCCCGGGGCTTGCCGCGTCGCGGCTGCCTCAAGGGTTTTCGCCGTAGCGGGTCTTGAAGTCGAACTCCAGGCGTTCGCAGTCCTGAGGGGTTTTGAACTCCTGGGTCTTGCGCTCGGCCTCGGGCTTGGCCGTCTGTTTCCAGCAGATCTTGATGGTTTCTGCTTCCGTCCAGCGCTGTTTGCTGAGCGGGTCGTCCATGAACTGGCCGATGAGCATGAGCGCGCCAAAGATGATCACGGGCAGGGCGATGAGCCAGACCACCAGGCGGTTTTTGGCAGGGGCAGCGGGCTTGGAGGTCTCGGTTTGGGGTGTGTCGCTCATAGTGGTTGCCGATTATCCGCAAGCCGATGATGAAGACATTAATGCAACGCATGAAAATTCATGATCGCTGTTATCGGCACAAGGCCGCGCGGGTATGTAGCCGCAAACCTATAATGTTCGGCTGAGTGCGACACGTTTGTCGCTCTGTTAGACGGTTGAGCCTCTGAAAACCGTACAACCGACCTCCCAAGGGTCTGGTGCGAGGCACATTCTTCCCATCAGGCTGTACCCCACAGGGGACAGTCCAGTCTCTGGCTCCGAACTTCGGCAGCCTCATCAGCTTGGCTATTCCTGCAATAGTCCGGCGTAGCCGTGCTCGCGTGCAATGTACGCCCCGGCCGTATCACACTGACCGCCACAAGCGGACATTTCTAAGAAACAGAAATCCTTCACTGGAGGACTTTTTACGTGCATACGCTTTGACTGATGGAAGAAGTACAGAGTGCAACTCTGACCTGCCTTGTCATGCTCTCTAGCAATGGAGTGCCATGACCTTGTGTGCGACCACAAGTAGCCTACGGTGACGTGCAAGACCAGCAATGGGCTTGTGCGAAGCTCACCCGACAAAGTACCCCTGCGCAAGCGGCATCTCTTACCCGCGAGGGTAGAGGTGGACACTGCCAGCAGAAAAGCGGTGAAGGGGCCAGGCTAGTTCCGCATGGGCAACGTAAAGTGAATCATCGCTTGAACCTGGGTAAACATTGAATGGCCAAATCTGCTGATAGGCCATAACCAAAAGGTACGCTGAAGGATGTGTTTGTTCAGCCTAGACACACGTCGTCAACATCAGCTCCAGGAAAGATGAGTCCTAACCGGATAGACATGCAGCGATGCGAATCGCCCGTGTCGGCAAGTCAGGGAACGTGGTAAGCCCCACTATCCGCCAGCACGCGCAAGCGTGTCGGCAGGGAAGCCGTAAGGCAACCTGTTGGATGAGGGGGTATGGGATGGTGGAAAAAGCGAATGGCTGCCTGTAATGGGTGGCATAGGGGCTCGTGCCCTGACGCGAAAGCGTGCCCACTTCCACTTGGTGCAACCGTCGCTCGCGACTGCATTTGTTTAAACCTAGCCCGAAGGGATTGTGCGTATCCCTTCGGGGAGACGTGCGTCCTCTGAGGGTTCAAC
>NZ_VOQT01000004.1:0-448506 GCF_008121555.1 Comamonas sp. Z1 | reverse complement strand
GATCTTGAATTTAAAGTCTTTCGACTGCTCACTCACTTGACGGAATCAAGAAGAATTAATTCTTCCTCATTACTGTTTTTGTGAGCGTTTGATAACTCCGAAGAGTTTGTTCCGAAGAACTGGCTGCCTGCCCTCAAACGCCCACGCTTATCGGCTGTATTTTTTTAAGGAACCGAGTGCAAAACCGGAAAACCCGATCTTGAATCTCGTTGCTTGCTGCGATCAGCGAAGCTTTGTATTGTAGCCTGTTTTCACCAGACTCAAATCAAAGTTTGAAACTTTTTGTCAACACCCAAAAGATCTTGACAAAAAGAAAAAGCCTTGCGGCTTTTTCTTTGATTTGGCGGAAACGGAGGGATTCGAACCCTCGATGAGGCTCTACACCCCATACTCCCTTAGCAGGGGAGCACCTTCGGCCACTCGGTCACGTTTCCGGAATGACGCTATTGTAAACAGCTTTTTTGTTCGTTTTTGGAAAGTTGCGAAAATTATTCGCTTTTGTCCAAACCGAAGGCTGTGTGCAGGGAGCGCACGGCCAGCTCCAGGTACTTCTCGTCGATCACGACCGAAGTCTTGATCTCGGAAGTCGAGATCATCTGGATGTTCACACCTTCCTTGCTCAGGGCACGGAACATGGTGGAGGCCACACCCACATGGCTGCGCATGCCGATGCCGACGATGCTGACCTTGGCGATATTGGGATTGCCCACCACTTCGGAAGCACCCAGTGCAGGAACAACGCTTTCACGCAGCAGCTCCATGGCACGCTGGTAGTCGCCCTGACTCACGGTGAAGCTGAAATCGGTCTTGCCGTCCTTGGAGATGTTCTGGATGATCACATCGACTTCGATGTTGGCATCAGCCACGGGGCCCAGGATGGCAGCAGCCACGCCGGGGGTATCAGGCACTCCCAGCACGGAGATCTTGGCCTCGCCACGGTTGAAAGCGATGCCGGATACGACAGCCTTTTCCATTTTTTCGTCTTCCTCAAAAGTAATCAGCGTGCCGGACTTGGCTTCTTCTTCCAGATCGATATCCCAGGGCGTGAAGCTCGACAGCACGCGCATGGGCACCTTGTACTTGCCTGCAAACTCCACGGAACGGATCTGCAGCACCTTGGAGCCCAGGCTGGCCATTTCCAGCATTTCCTCAAAGCTCACCGTACCCAGGCGCTTGGCAGCAGGCACCACACGGGGATCGGTGGTGTAGACGCCATCCACATCGGTATAGATCAGGCATTCGGCCGCCTTCAGGGCGGCAGCCACGGCCACGGCCGAAGTATCGGAGCCGCCACGCCCCAGCGTGGTGATATTGCCTTCTGGATCGATGCCCTGGAAGCCAGTCACGATCACGACACGACCTGCCTCGAGGTCGGCGCGCACGCGCTTGTCGTCGATGGACTCGATGCGAGCCTTGGTGTAGCTGCTATCGGTGCGCACGGGCACTTGCCAGCCCGCATAGCTGACGGATTCCATGCCTTCGGCCTGCAGCGCAATGGCCAGCAGCGCCGAGGATGCCTGCTCGCCAGTGGCGGCCAGCATATCAAGCTCACGATAGTACGAACTCTTGGCGTGGCTGGGAGCCAGTTCGCTGGCCAGCCCCAGCAAACGGTTGGTTTCGCCACTCATGGCGCTGGGCACAACCACCAACTGGTGACCTGCCCGAGCCCATTTGGCCACACGCTTGGCGACGTTGCGGATGCGCTCTGTCGAGCCCATCGAGGTGCCGCCGTATTTATGAACGATCAGTGCCATTGGATACTAAAGGGTGACGAAACAGCAGCCACGGCGCAGATCACAAAGGTTTTGGCGCGCCGGCGGTTTTCGTACAGGTAAAAAAAACCAAAACCTAGGAATTGTACCAACCGAGACTTGCCCCCTGGCGCTCTACAAAACCTCGCCCCACCTTGATGTGGATGCGGTGCCCTCGCGTAGTGCAAACGCCGAGCTGCGCCATGAGCTGCGCAAGCTGGGCCGCCGTCGGCGTCGTGCCATGCTCGGTGCGCAACCAATAACGCAGGACATTGCCCAGACGCAGCTCGCTCAAACCCTGCAATGCCTTGATGGCGGGCGGCACCCCCACCAGCAGCAGATCTGCCGCAGCCTGCTGATCCAGCAACTGCGACGCCTGGGCGCAATGGGCGCTGCTGCGTGCAAACGTGCTGCGAAACTGCGGAAAGACCTGCTCCAGCACCGGCAGCAACTGAGCCCGGATGCGATTGCGCGTGTAGCCTGGATCGGCATTCGTCGGATCCTCGACCCAGCTCAAACTCCTGAGCCGCAGCCAGTCGCGCAGCGCCTGCCCCGGCACCTCCAGCAAGGGCCTGAACCATTCCAGCCCTGCTCTTTGCCAATGCCCTGGCATGGCCGCCAGACCGGCCACACCTGCACCGCGCGAGAGCGCCAGCAGCAAGGTCTCGACCTGATCGTCGGCATGCTGAGCCAGCGCCATGGAGCGCACCGCATCCAGCGCAGCGCCCTGCGCATCGAGCCAAGGCTGCCGGGCCGCCTGAATCAAAGCCGCATAACGCCCCTGGCGCGCCGCATCTTCGGGGCTTTGCCCCTGCACATTGCGCGCATCGATGGCGCAGACCTTGAGGGCAATGCCGTGCCGGGCACACAGTTGCTCACAGTGCCGCTGAAATTCATCAGCCGCCGCCTGCAAACCGTGGTGCACATGAATCGCCCTCACCCGCCCCGGCCAGCGCGCATGGCAGGCCAGCAGCAGAGCCGACGAATCGGCTCCGCCGCTGAAGGCCACGGCCAGTGGCAGCGGCGGCTCGAATGCCGCCATCGCTGCATCCACCCGAGCAGCCGAGGCCCGCAACAAGTCAGCATCTGACTGGGCTTGCATGAACAACAGACTCCCTATTTCCAATTCAATAGCAGCTAGCGCCTACCCCAAAAGGGCTAGAAACACACTTCACTCAAAGCCCTTCGGCAAAAACAAATGGCTCCCGAAGGAGCCATTGTGCGCAAGCAGCATCAAGCCCGCGGGATCAGCGGTTGTCAGCCTTGGTGTCGGCAAACTTGCCATAGCTCTGAATGCGGTCGTAGCGACGATCCTGCAGCTCCTTGGGCTTGAGATCGGTCAACTGGCGATAGGCATCGCCCAACGCACGCTTGAGGAAGGCACCCATTTGCTTGTGATCGCGGTGAGCGCCACCCACAGGCTCGTTGACGATCTTGTCCACCAGACCCAGCGCCTTGAGGCGGTGAGCGGTGATGCCCATGGCGTCCGCTGCTTCCTGGGCCTTTTCGCCGGTCTTCCACAGAATGGAAGCGCAGCCTTCGGGACTGATCACCGAGTACACGGAGTACTGCAGCATCAGCACCTGGTCTGCCACGGCAATGGCCAGCGCACCGCCCGAGCCACCTTCACCGATGATGGTGGTGATGATGGGGGTCTGCAGCTGAGCCATTTCGTAGATGTTGCGACCGATGGCCTCGGACTGACCACGCTCCTCGGCATCGATGCCGGGGAAGGCGCCGGGCGTGTCCACGAAAGTGAACACGGGCAGCTTGAACTTCTCGGCCGTCTTCATCAGACGCAAGGCCTTGCGATAGCCCTCGGGACGCGTCATGCCGAAGTTGCGCAGCGTACGCTCCTTGGTATCGCGGCCCTTTTGATGACCGATCACCATGCAGGGCTGGCCGTTGAAGCGTGCCAGGCCACCGATGATGGACTGGTCATCCGCAAAGTGGCGGTCGCCGTGCATTTCGACAAAGTCGGTAAAGCACTCGCGCACATAGTCGAGCGTATAGGGGCGCTCGGTATGGCGTGCGATCTTGGTGATCTGCCAGGGGGTCAGGTCGCTGTAGATGTCCTTGGTCAGCTGCAGGCTTTTCTTGCTGAGCTGATCGATCTCTTCCGAGATATCTACTGCGCTTTCAGTCTGCACATAGCGCAGTTCTTCGATTTTGGATTCGAGTTCGGCAATGGGCTGCTCAAAATCCAGAAAGTTCTTTTTCGCCAACGTATTTCTCCTTGTGCCAGCCTGTTGCAATCCTTGCAATCGGCCAGTGGACAGATGTCATCAAGCCACAGGCTGCGCCTCGAGCGAGCGCCAAATATACCAAGTTGCAACCGTACACCACGGTTTCCAAGCCTCGGCAACTTCACGGGCATCGCTGCGACTGACAGGATCGCCCGAAAAATGATTGAGAGAGATGCCCTGTATCAAACCGGCATCATCCAGAGGCAGCACATTGGGCCGCCCCAGACAGTAAATCAGAAAATTCTCGGCCGTCCAGCGGCTGAGGCCGCGTATGGACATCAGCTCGGCAATGATGACTTCATCGCTCATCTGAGCCCATTCATCCATGTGCAGACGGTTCTCGGTGAAGTGCAGAGCCAGATCGACCAGATAGTCCACCTTGCGGGCCGACAATCCCACCGCACGCATATCGTCCACCTTGAGCCTGAGCACCTGCTCGGGCTGCATGGCAGCGGGCAGCCTGACGAACTTGTTCCACAAGGTTTTGGCGGACTTCGCCGAAATCTGCTGCCCGATGATGGACCGGGCCAAAGTGGCAAAGGCCTGCTCCTGCCCGCAAGGCAACAGCGCCTGGCTGCCGAGTTGCGGGATCAGGCGCTTGAGCACACGGTCGCGGCGCATGAGCTGACGACAGGCCTCAGCCCAATAGGCGGGCACACCATCAGGCAAATCCAGATGGATCTTTGGAGCGGCCACTTTGGACGCAACTGCCTGCTTTGCAGTTGTACCCGCAGGCTGAGCAATGGCTGCGGCCCCCAAAGGCGCTACAGGCAAAGGCGCAGCCGGCCCCATGGGCACGGGCAGATCAGCCACCAGCGGCAGCTGTTCAAACTCCATGGTGTCCAGATGCTTGGCCGCACTCATGCACGACTCTCCGCACTGCTCACACAGTTGATGGAATATTGCATGCAGCCTCAGCCCTTGGCGGCCGCTTCCCAGGTCGTGCCCGCGGCCGAGTCCTTGAGGACAATGCCCTGATCAAGCAGCTCCTTGCGGATGCGGTCGGCCTCGGCCCAGTTCTTGGCAGCCTTGGCCTCTGCGCGTGCGGCAATCTGCGCCTCGATCCCTGCCGCGTCCACCCCTTCGGCACCGGCCTGCAGAAACTTCTGCGGCTCGGCCTGCAGCAGGCCCAGGCAGCCCCCCAGAGCCTTGAGCAAGCCAGCCACTTCGGGCGACTTGCTGCGGTTGACCTCGGCAGCCAGCTCGAACAGCACGGCCACGGCCTCGGGCGTGCCGAAGTCTTCGTCCATCGCCGCCTTGAAGCGGGCGGCATAGGGATTGCTCCAGTCGATCTGCACCTCGGCAGGCGTCACCAGGTCCAGCGCGGTATAGAGGCGCTTGAGCGCACCGCGCGCATCATCGAGATGCACATTGGAATAGTTCAGCGGGCTGCGGTAGTGACTGCGTACGACGAAGAAACGGATGGTCTCGGCGTCGTACTCCTTGAGCACGTCGCGGATGGTGAAGAAGTTGCCCAGCGACTTGGACATCTTCTCGTTGTCCACGTTGATGAAGCCGTTGTGCATCCAGGTCCGGGCGAACGGCTTGCCAGTCGCACCTTCGCTCTGGGCAATCTCGTTCTCGTGGTGGGGGAACTGCAGATCCGCACCGCCGCCATGGATGTCGAAGCTCTCGCCCAGCAGCTCGCAACCCATGGCCGAGCATTCGATATGCCAGCCGGGGCGACCTTCGCCAAACGGACTCTGCCATCTCACATCGGCCGGCTCGTCGGCCTTGGCCGACTTCCACAGCACAAAGTCCAGCGGGTCGTGCTTGCCGTCTGCCACGGCCACACGCTCGCCGGCGTTGAGCTCGTCCAGCGACTTGCCCGAGAGCTTGCCGTAGCCCGGAAACTTGCGCACGGCGTAGTTCACATCGCCGTTGCCGGCCTGATAGGCCAGGCCCTTGTCCTGCAAACGGGCGATCATGCCCAGCATCTGCGGCACGTATTCGGTGGCGCGCGGCTCCAGCGTGGGGCGTTCGATGCCCAGCGCATCCGCGTCCTGGTGCAGCGCATCGATCATGCGGTCGGTCAGGCTGCGTATGGTCTCGCCGTTTTCCACCGCTCGCTTGATGATCTTGTCATCGATGTCGGTGATGTTGCGCACATAGGTCACCTTGTAGCCGCTGGCGCGCAGCCAGCGCTGCACCACGTCGAAAGCCACCATGGAGCGTGCATGGCCCAGGTGGCAGAGGTCATAGACCGTCATGCCACAGACGTACATACGCACATGGCCCGGCTCAAGCGGCGAAAACGATTCCAGTGCACGCGACAGCGTGTTGTAGATACGCAAACTCATGAATCTTGAAATAGGGAGAGAGGGTGGCGAGCAGCAGCACTGGTCATGCCTGCGATGCATAAACCATGCCTGCCATTCCCTGAGGCTGAAAAATGCGCACTAGCATCCAGACACATCCCGGTCCGGCCAGACGCCTAAGCGCCGCACACCCCTCAGCTACAATTCCCCGCAGTATAAGCTCCCGCCGCAGCGCAGTTTTGCGGCGCCATGAAAGCACCTACATGCCTGTACGCAACTTGTTCAGTACCGCAGCGCGTGCGGCAGCCCTGGCTGCCTTGCTCGCTGCAGGTAGCGCCTACGCCGACGATTACACGGATGTTGCCCAGTTGCTCAAGAGCGGCAAGACACAGCAGGCGCTGCAAAAAGCGGACACCTATCTGGCCAAGAATTCACGCGACCCGCAGATGCGTTTTCTACGCGGCATCGCGCTGAGCAATGACGGCAAGACCGAGGACGCGATTGCAGCGTTTCGCCAGCTGACCGAGGACTATCCCGAGCTGCCCGAGCCCTATAACAACCTGGCCGTGATCTATGCACGCCAGGGTGACCTGGATCGCGCCCGCTCCGCACTTGAAGCTGCCGTGCGCAACAATCCGAACTATGCCGTGGCGCACGAGAACCTGGGCGATATCTATGCCCGCCTGGCCTATCAGTCCTATGCGCAGTCCCTGGCCAAGGGCGGTCGCCCCGCAGCCCTGAACCCCAAGCTCAAGCAGCTCAAGGACTTGCTGCAGCCTGCGGCCTCTCTCGCAACGCCTGCCCCGGCCCAGCCTGCACAGCGCTGAACCCGTTTTTTGCCATCGCCGCCCTTCTCCCTCTTGTGAAGCAGGCCGGCGCCCTCAGCTGCCTCAAGCCTGTTTTTCGCAGCCGCCATCCCTGCGGCCCTGCCCAAGGCTCACTTACCCAGGAATATGACCATGCTGAATTTCCGTCGAAACAGCCTCAAGGCCCTGTCTGCCATTGCGCTGACAGCCACTGTTTTTGCCATCCCCGGCCTGGCCCAGGCGCAATCCAAGGTGCAGCTCAAGACCAGCATGGGCGATATCGTGGTCGAGCTCAACGATGCCAAGGCCCCCAAGAGCGCGGCCAATTTTCTGCAGTATGTGCGTGACAAGCACTATGACGGCACGGTGTTCCACCGCGTCATCGACGGCTTCATGATCCAGGGCGGCGGCATGGACACCAATCTGAACGAAAAGCCCACACGCGCCCCGATTCCGCTGGAAGCCAGCAACGGCCTCAAGAACGACCGCGGCACGATTGCCATGGCGCGCACCGGCAACCCCAATTCCGCCACCTCGCAGTTCTTCATCAATGTGGTGAACAATGACATGCTCAACGCCCCCAAGCCCGACGGCCATGGCTATGCCGTCTTCGGCAAGGTCGTCAAGGGCATGGACGTGGTGGACAAAATCCGCGCCGTGGCTACGGGCAACCGTGGCATGCACCAGAATGTGCCCACGACGCCGGTAACAATCCTTTCCGCCACCGAAATCAAGTAAACAACCCGGCGGCGCTGCACCTGCCGGGCCGCGCCCGCCTCTTTACTCCATCCTCTAGAAAGCACAGACATGAGCAATCCCCAAGTCGAACTGCACGTGACCATCAACGTGGCTGACACCGCAACCCAGGGCGTGATCACGCTGGAACTGGACGCCGTGAACGCGCCCAAGTCCACCGAGAACTTCCTGAACTATGTGAACCAGGGCTTCTACAACGGCACCATCTTCCACCGCGTGATCAAGAATTTCATGATCCAGGGCGGCGGTTTCGCAGCCGACATGAAGCAAAAGGACACTGCGGCTCCCATTGAGAACGAAGCCAAAAACGGCCTGAAGAACGACAAGTACACGATTGCCATGGCTCGCACCAGCGATCCTCACAGCGCAACCGCCCAGTTCTTCATCAACACCGTGGACAACGGCTTCCTGAACCACACCGCCCCCACCGGCCAGGGCTGGGGCTATGCCGTGTTCGGCAAGGTGGTCAAGGGTGAAGAAGTCGTGGACGCCATCAAGAAGGTGCGCACCACCCGCAAGGGCTTCCACGACGACGTGCCTTTCGACGCCGTGGTGATCGACAAGGCCGTGGCCCTGTAATCTCCCCCTGAGGCGCTAACGCGCCTTCCCCCTCTCTGCTTCGCGGAGGGGGACGACGGCCTCGCTGCGGGGCGGCCCTTGCTTGCCGTCTCTTTGTGAGGCCGTTATTGTTTTCAGGCTGCGCACTTTTCATTCATGGCTGAATCTTCTGATCCACGCACTGCCGCTCCTCAAGTCGCGCAGCTCCAGGCTGAGCCCCACTGGCGCACGCTTGATTTCATTTCCGATCTGCATCTGCAGCCTTCGGAGCCGCAGACGGTTGAAGCCTGGCGCAGCTATCTGGCACGCAGCACGGCCGACGCCATCTTTATCCTCGGCGATCTGTTTGAAGTCTGGGTGGGTGACGATGCACTCGATGAGCCCGGCAGCTTCGAAGCCGAATGCGCTGCCGTGCTACGCGAGGCGGCGCAGCAGCGCCCGCTGTTCTTCATGGTCGGCAACCGCGACTTTCTGGCCGGTGACGAATTTCTGCGCCGAAGCGGCATGACCGGCCTTTGCGACCCCACGGTGCTGAGGTGGGCAGACACCAGCATCCTGCTCAGCCATGGCGATGCGCTGTGCCTTGACGATGTGGATTACCAGCAATTCCGTGCTGTTTCGCGCTCCGCCGCCTGGCAGAAGCAACTGCTGGCCCAGCCCCTGGCCGTGCGCCGCGCGATCGGCAGATCGGCACGCAGCGAAAGCGAGCAACGCAAGCAAAGCGGCGCACCCTACGCAGATGCCGACGCGCAGATGAGTGCCACCTGGATGCAGGCCGCGCAAGCGCCCTGGCTGATTCACGGCCACACTCATCAGCCCGCCGACCACGCACTGGGCAATGACCAATGGCGCATCGTGCTCAGCGACTGGCATATCGATGCCGATACGCGCCGCGCCGAGGTGCTGCGTGTGACGCCCGAAGGCTGGCAGCGCATGCCGCCCGAGCTGGCCTGACGCGCCGCCCCAGTTGGCGCTATCCAATTCTGAGATTCTTGCGCTTGCTATTCATAGATTTCAGATTGAAAGTCATCAAAGTTCTATGAATGGCAGGCGCTAGCAGCTATCAAATTTACTGAACTGATAGACACGGCAAAGCCCGCTGCCCACAGAGCTGGAGCACCGGGCTTCTTTGTTTACGGCCAGATCTCAAACCGAGATAGCTGAAGCCGAGCCTACTTGCTTGCGCAGCTCGAACTTCTGGATCTTGCCCGTGCTGGTCTTGGGCAGCTCGCTAAACACCACGGCGCGCGGCACCTTGTAGCCGGCCAGATGCTTTTTGCAGTGGGCAATGATGTCCTCTGCCGTGGTCTCGGCTCCGGCCTTGAGTTCGATGAAGGCGCATGGCGTCTCGCCCCATTTGGGATCGGGTTTGGCCACCACGGCCGCAGCCAGCACGGCGGGGTGGCGGTAGAGCACATCCTCCACTTCGATGGACGAGATGTTCTCGCCGCCCGAGATGATGATGTCCTTGCTGCGATCCTTGATCTGGATATAGCCGTCGGGATGCTGCACGGCCAGGTCGCCGCTGTGGAACCAGCCGCCGCGAAAAGCCTCCTGCGTCGCTTGCGGGTTCTTGAGATAGCCCTTCATGGCGATATTGCCCTGGAACATGATCTCGCCCATGGTCTGGCCGTCGTGCGGCACGGGCTGCATGGTTTCGGGGTCCAGCACGGCCGCAGAGCGCTGCAGGTGGTAGCGCACGCCCTGGCGCGAGTTCAGGCGGGCGCGCTCGCCGATATCGAGCGCATTCCAGCTTTCATGCTTGGCGCAGACCGTAGCCGGGCCATAGGTTTCGGTCAGGCCATAGACATGGGTGATGTCAAAGCCCATGGCCTCCATGCCCTCGATCATCGATGCGGGCGGCGCTGCCCCTGCCACCATGGCCTTGACGCCGGCGGGCACGCCCTGCTTCATGGCAGCCGGCGCATTCACCAGCAGGCTGTGCACAATGGGCGCGCCGCAGTAATGGCTCACGCCATGGTTGCGAATGGCGTCAAAAATCGCCTGCGCATCCACCCGGCGCAGGCAGACATTGACCGCCGCGCGTGCGGCCACCGTCCAGGGGAAGCACCAGCCGTTGCAGTGGAACATGGGCAGCGTCCACAGATAGACGGCATGTTTGGGCATGTCCCACTCCAGCACATTGCTGATGGCGTTGTTGTGCGCGCCGCGATGGTGGTAGACCACGCCCTTGGGGTTCCCGGTGGTTCCGCTGGTGTAGTTCAGCGCAATCGCATCCCATTCGTCGCCGGGCAACTGCCAATCGAAACCGGCATCGCCCTGGGCCACGAAGCTCTCGTAGTCGATGGCACCGATCTGCTCGGCCGCCTCGCCGTAAACCGAGTCTTCGACCTGGATCACATAAATGGGCACGGTGCTCTGGCGCAGCTTGAGCGCCCTGGCCATTAGAGGCGCGAACTCGGGGTCCACGATCAAGGCCTTGGCTTCGCCATGATCCAGCATGAATGCCAGGGTCTCGGCATCGAGCCGGGTATTGAGCGTGTTGAGCACGGCACCGGCCATGGGCACGCCAAAGTGCGCCTCCACCATGGGCGGCGTATTGGGCAGCATCACGGCCACGGTGTCGTTCTTGCCAATGCCGATTTTCTGCAGGCTGCTGGCCAGCTGACGGCAACGCGCATAGGTTTGCGCCCAGCTCTGGCGCAGGTCGCCGTGAACAATGGCCAGGCGCTCGGGGTAGACCTCGGCCGTGCGGGCAATAAATCCCAGCGGCGTCAGCGCGGCATGGTTGGCAGTATTTGGGGCGAGGTTCAGATCGAAAGAACTTGTCATGTTTGTCTCCTGAGCGTTTTGTACTCCAGCATCCGTCACGCCAGGCTTACAACCGAGCGCCATGCAGGCTTGTTGTGATCGGGATCAAGCAGTTGCGCCCGAAATGGCTGCACCGCGCCGGCAAACCGGCATGCGACATGCGCAGACAAACCAGAGCAATGTAAAAGGTCATTCAGCGAGACAGTACTTTCAACAGCTTCTGAAAATCGATAAATTCATTTGAAATCAACCACATGGAATCCTATTGAAAAATCCCCTCATTCCCCAGGCAGGGCCAACTCATGCAAGTCATCTATAAGACATCATTTATCTGACAGACCAATCACCAGGACTTCGAATCGCTTTTAGAATGCGCACATGTTTTGAGTACATGACTGCCTGCATCGGCAATGCAAGACCGGCATCTCTGCCCGCACGGAGCCGGTCGCAAGCCTCAAGACTGAGTGGCGGAGGAGACGTTTTAGAGGAGAGCCTGGCAATGACCCAGGCATCAGGAGACCTGAGCCTGCACCCATGGGTGCAGGCTTTTTTTTGCCCGTCTGCCCCATTCCTGCCGCGCCCTCGGCCATTGCCGAAAAAGGCAGAATACGCGGGTGGCCATTCCCCAATCATTCATCCAAGAGTTGCTATCCCGCGTCGACGTGGTCGACATCGTGGGCCGCTATGTGCAGCTCAAAAAGGGCGGCGCCAACTTCATGGGCTTATGCCCGTTCCATAGCGAGAAGTCGCCCTCTTTCACCGTCAGCCCCAGCAAGCAGTTCTTTCACTGCTTTGGCTGTGGCAAGAATGGCAATGCCATCGGCTTTCTGATGGAGCATGCCGGCATGGGCTTTGTCGAAGCCGTGCAGGAGCTTGCCAACCAATGCGGCCTGCAAGTGCCGCAGGACGACATCAGTCCTGCCGAGCGCCAGCGCCAGGCTCAGCAAAAGCAAAAGGCGGAAACACTGAGTGATCTGCTGGAAAAAGCCGGCGAGTCCTATCGCAAGCAGCTCAAGGCAGCTCCGAAAGCCATCGAGTATCTGAAAAAGCGCGGCGTCTCCGGCGAAGTCTCCAAGCGCTTTGGCCTGGGCTATGCCCCTGCAGGCTGGCATGGTCTGGCCAGCGTATTTGCCGAGTACGACAACCCGCAGCTCGAAGAATGCGGGCTGGTCATCGTGGGCGAGGACGACAGTCGCCGCTATGACCGCTTCCGCGACCGGCTCATGTTCCCGATTCGCAATGTCAAGGGCGAGTGCATAGGCTTTGGCGGGCGGGTGTTCGGCGATGAAAAACCCAAATACCTGAACTCGCCCGAAACCCCGGTCTTCCACAAGGGGCGCGAACTCTACGGCCTTTACGAGGCCCGGCAGGCCCTGCGCGACATGGGCTACGCCCTGGTCACAGAAGGCTATATGGACGTGGTGGCACTGGCCCAACTGGGCTTTGCCAATGCCGTTGCGACGCTGGGGACGGCCTGCACGCCCGAGCATGTGCAAAAGCTGTTTCGATTCACCGATGCCGTGGTCTTCAGCTTCGACGGTGACGGGGCGGGGCGGCGCGCCGCCCGCAAGGCGCTGGATGCGGCCCTGCCACTGGCGACGGACACGCGCTCCATCAAATTTCTGTTCCTGCCTTCGGAACATGACCCTGACAGCTTCATCCGTGAATTCGGCCCCGAGGCCTTCTCGCGCTATGTGGGCGATGCCACGCCGCTGAGCCGCTTTCTCATCGAATCGGCCAGCGAAGGCTGCGACCTGGGACAGACAGAAGGCCGTGCCCATATGGCCAGCAACGCCCGGCCGCTGTGGTCGCTG
Source organism: Comamonas sp. Z1 (assembly GCF_008121555.1). Lineage (NCBI taxonomy): Bacteria > Pseudomonadati > Pseudomonadota > Betaproteobacteria > Burkholderiales > Comamonadaceae > Comamonas > Comamonas sp. Z1. The sequence goes on along the minus strand of NZ_VOQT01000004.1, from coordinate 435,545 downwards.
CTGCCCGACGGCGCGCTCAAGCGCCAGTTGCTCTCCGAAATCGCAGCCCTGGCTCAGCTGGACTCGCGCGACCTCTCCGATATCTGGGCGCAGGAGGCGGCACGCACCGCCCCCATTGCCCGCCGCGCGCCTGCGCCCCCCGGCCCTCAGGCACCGGAATGGGATGCGCCTGCGGGCAACTGGGAAAGCGCTCCCGACTGGGCCGATGCTGCGGCACCGGCTCCCTCCTACCCGAGCCAGGGCAGCGGTGGCAACTGGTCGGGCCGCAAGGAATTCGGCCGCCAGCGCAAACCCTGGGGCAAGAAGGGTGAGGACTGGAACCCGCCGCAGCTGGGCCCGCGCCCCACGCCGGTCAGCCGCGAAGACCAGGCCGCACGCCTGCTGATGTGTCACATGGAGTTCATGGAAGAGATGACCCATGAGGACTTCGATGCCCTGGCTCGCTGCAACCAAAGCCATGCCCCCTTGTTCCGTTGGCTGGAAGCCCAGTTCACCGAATCCGGCCCGCGCTCCTGGGCAGTGCTGCGCGAGCAATTGCAAGGCTCTCCCTGCGAGCCGCTGGCCCAAAAGCTCATGAGCGGCGCCCATGCCAACCCCGAGGGCGAGGTGGACGAGTTGCGCAAGGAGTTGCGCGGCACTCTCAATCTGATCCTGGTGGATCACCTCAAGCGCGAAGAAGCCAAGGCCCTCAAGGAAATTGCTACGGACCCCACCGCGGCAAGACGTTACATTGAGTTTCAACAGCGGCGAAAAAATTTATCTGTAATTATTAGCTCCACCTCTTGACATCTTTAAAAAAGGTATAATTTAGTGGATATAGGCAAGAGCGACAGCAACACCTCCGACCCGGGCACCGTGAAGAAATCACGTGATGGCAGCAACTGCATGGCCCATTTCTCGCAAGGATTGCATACCAAATGATCGCCCCAACATCTTGCCATGGAGTCTTTGTGCTCCACCGGACAGGCTAGGCCTGTTCTTGCGCCAGCTTTCATGGCGTTTGTTTGCATTTTCCGTTTTCCTTTGTGTGTTTGTGTGTGTTCGTACCGTGAGAGGTGTTCATGCCCGTTTCAAAGTCCGTGAAGTCCAAGCAGGCCCCAGAAGCTTCAGCAAAGCCCAAGACCTCTAAAACTTCCACTTCCGCAGCAGAGCCCGCGAAAAAGGCCAGTGCCGGCAAGCCTGCTGTGAAGAAGAGTGCTGCATCTGCAGCCGAAGCAAAGAAAGACACCACCGTGGTTACCAAGTCACAAGCCGAACTCAAAGCCATGGCCGATGCGCTGCTGGCGCAGGCAACTCCCAAGCGCGGCCGCAAGAAGGCCGAAGAAGACGACGACACTGCTGCCGCTCCTGCCGCCAAGAAGACTGTCGCCAAAAAGGCCCCTGCTGCCAAGAAGGCCGCCGCCGTCAAGGCCCCTGCTGCCAGTGCCGATGCCGACAAGGCTCCCGCCAAGCGCGGCCGCAAGCCCAAGGCCAAGGAGGCCGACGAGGACATGGATGATGCAGACCTGTCGGATATCGACAGCGATCTGGAAGGCGAAGTCGAAGAGGAGGCATCGACCGAAGCGTCTGCTGCTCCTGCCGAAAAGGCCAAGCCTCTGCGCATGAAGATCAGCAAGGCGAAGGAACGCGCCTTGATGAAGGAATTCGGCCTGGACGAGACTGTTCTGACCGAAGAGGAAATGAACACCCGCCGTCAGCGTCTGAAGATGCTGATCAAGCTGGGCAAGACCCGCGGCTACCTGACCCACGCCGAAATCAACGACCACCTGCCCGACAAGCTGGTCGATGCCGAAACGCTGGAAGTCGTGATCTCCATGTTGAACGACATGGGCGTGGCCGTGTACGAGCAGACTCCCGATGCGGAAACCCTGCTGCTGAACAACACCGGCCAGTCGGCGACCACCGAAGAAGAAGCGGAAGAAGAGGCCGAAGCGGCTCTGTCCACCGTGGACTCCGAATTCGGTCGCACCACCGACCCCGTGCGCATGTACATGCGTGAAATGGGCACCGTCGAACTGCTGACACGCGAAGGCGAAATCGAAATCGCCAAGCGCATCGAAGGCGGTCTGATGGACATGATGGAAGCCATCTCGGCCTCCCCCGCGACCATCGCCGAAATCCTCAACATGGCCGAGGAAATCCGCGAAGGCAAGGTTGTCATCTCCACCGTGGTGGACGGCTTCGTCAATGCCAACGAGAACGACGACTATGTGGCCGAGGAAGACTTCGACGAATACGACGAAGAAGACGACGACGACGGCAAGGGCGGCTCCAAGGCTCTGACCAAGAAGCTCGAAGAGCTGAAGAACGAAGCCCTGGGTCGCTTTGACTCCATGCGCGAGCTCTTCGACAAGATGCACAAGGTGTATGACAAGGAAGGCTACGGCACCGAGGCATACATGAAGGTGCAGAAGGCCATCACCGAAGAGCTGATGACCATTCGCTTCACGGCCAAGACGATCGAGAAGCTCTGCGATCTGGTGCGCGCCCAGGTGGACGACGTGCGCAAGAAGGAACGCGAGCTGCGCAAGATCATCGTGGACAAGTGCGGCATGCCCCAGGAGCAGTTCATCAAGGACTTCCCGCCCAATCTGCTGAACCTGGACTGGGTCATCAAGCAAGTGGCGGCAGGCAAGAACTACAGCGCCGTGCTGGAGCGCAACATCCCGCCCGTGCAGGAGCTGCAGCAGAACCTGATCGACCTGCAGGCCCGCGTGGTCGTGCCTCTGGAAGAGCTCAAGCACATCAACAAGCGCATGAACAGCGGCGAGCGCGCCAGCCGCGATGCCAAGAAGGAAATGATCGAGGCCAATCTGCGTCTCGTGATCTCCATCGCCAAGAAGTACACCAACCGCGGTCTGCAATTCCTGGATCTGATCCAGGAAGGCAATATCGGCCTGATGAAGGCCGTGGACAAGTTCGAATATCGTCGCGGCTACAAGTTCTCGACCTATGCAACCTGGTGGATTCGTCAGGCCATCACGCGCTCCATCGCCGACCAGGCCCGCACGATCCGCATCCCCGTGCACATGATCGAGACCATCAACAAGATGAACCGCATCTCGCGCCAGCACTTGCAAGAGTTTGGTTTCGAGCCCGATGCGTCCATCCTGGCAGCCAAGATGGAGATCCCCGAGGACAAGATCCGCAAGATCATGAAGATCGCCAAGGAACCGATCTCGATGGAAACCCCCATCGGCGACGACGACGATTCCCACCTGGGCGACTTCATCGAGGACGGCAACAACACGGCGCCTATCGACGCCGCCATGCAGGCCGGTCTGCGCGATGTGGTCAAGGACATTCTCGACGGACTGACGCCTCGCGAAGCCAAGGTGCTGCGAATGCGCTTCGGTATCGAAATGTCCACCGACCATACGCTGGAAGAAGTCGGCAAGCAGTTTGACGTGACGCGCGAGCGCATCCGTCAGATCGAAGCCAAGGCGCTGCGCAAGCTCAAGCACCCCTCGCGCTCCGACAAGCTGCGCAGCTTCATCGACTCGCTGTAAAGTCAGTCCGAGGAACCGGCTCGCCGGTTCCCTGCTACTCAAAGCCCCGACCTGCCCAGGTCGGGGCTTTTTCGCATGCAGCCCAGGTCAGCAAGCCTTCGCTTGCGGCCAAACACACCAAAAGACACATAACAACGGAGACAGACATGAATACCCTCCACGCGGGCAATGCCCTGACACGCCGCCACTGGCTAAGCTATTCCGCTGCCTTGCTGTCTACACCTTTTGCAGCCATCGCCAATCCGCCCCAGCGCCTTGGCACGCAGCTGCGTATCGTGATCCCCGCCAACCCCGGTGGCGGCTGGGACCAGACTGGCCGCGCCCTGGGCGCAGTGCTGACCAGCAGCGGCACGGTGGACAAGGTCGTTTATGAAAACATCGGCGGCAAGGGGGGCACCATAGGCTTGGCCGAGTACACCAAACGCTATGGCAGCGACCCCAACAGCCTGCTGATCGGCGGCATGGTCATGGTCGGCGCCCTGGCATTGAACAAGAAGTCAGCAGAGCTGCAGCAGGTGCAGCCCCTGGCGCGCCTGACCAGCGACTATCTGGTGGTGGCCGTGCCCACCGACTCGCCGCTTGCCAACCCCAAGGCACTGGCCAAGGCCATGCGCGAGAACCTGCCGGCACTGACCATTGCCGGAGGCTCTGCAGGCGGTGTGGACCATATGTACGCAGGCATGCTGGCCCGCCTGGCCAAGGCCAATGCGGAGCAACTGCAATACAAACCCTTTGCCGGCGGTAACGATGTGCTCCAGGCCCTGCTGCAAAAGCAGGTGCAGGTGGGAATCTCTGGTTACAGCGAGTTCAGAGAAGCCTTGCAGGCGGGCAAACTGCGCGCCCTCGGTGTTTCGTCACGCCGTGCCATGTTCGGCATTGCCTCCATGCGCGACCAGGGTCTGGATGCTGAAATGTCGAACTGGCGTGCCGTCTTTACAGGCAAGAATCTGCCGGCAGAACGCGCCCAGCAACTGCTGGCTGCTATCGACCATGCAAGCAACCAGGACAGCTGGAAGCAAGCCCTGGTCAGCAATAATTGGAACTCTTCCTGGCAAACCGGCAAGGCACTACATGAATTTCTGGAGGTCGAAACCTCCACTGCCCAGCTGATGACCTATCTGCTCAAGCTCAAGAGCTGAGCCTCTTTGCGAGATAGCCTCATGAACATGGTCAACCACACCGCCGCCTCCGCCCGCCTGTCCATTGCCGTCATGGGTGCGGGCTCGGTGGGCTGCTACTTTGGTGCTCTGCTGGCACGCGCCGGCCACCCGGTCACGCTGATCGGTAGAACATCGCATATGCAGGCCATCAGCCAGCACGGGCTACGACTGCAGACGGCGACAGAAGATCTGAACATCCCAATCACCACCAGCACCGAAGCCAGTGCCGTGGCAGGCGCCGATGTGGTGCTGTTCTGCGTGAAATCCACCGACACCGAAGCAGCGGCTGCACAGATCAAACCCCACCTGGCAGCGCACACTCAGGTACTGAGCTTGCAGAACGGCGTGGACAACGACCGGCGCCTGCGCCTGGTACTGGGGCAGCAGCCGGTGGCTGCTGCCGTGGTTTATGTCGCCACCGCCATGGCCGGCCCAGGCCATGTGCGTCACTTCGGCCGGGGCGAGCTGCTCATCGCCCCCTGTCCGCAGGGGGACGAGATTGCACTCCAGTTCAGCGCAGCAAACATCCCCACCCAGACCTCGGACGGCGTGCTGACCGCACTCTGGCAAAAACTCATCATCAACTGCGTGTACAACGCACTCTCCGCCCTCACCCAGCAGCCCTATGGCTGGCTGATCGCGCAGCAGGGCGTACCCGCTGTCATGCAGGATATTGCCGCCGAATGCAAGGCCGTAGCTCTGGCCGACGGCGTGCTGCTGCCGGCCTCCGTGGACGAGGCTGTAGCGGCCATAGCGCGCACCATGCCCCGACAGTTCTCTTCCACGGCCCAGGATCTGGCGCGCGGCAAGACCACGGAAATCGACCATCTCAACGGCTATGTGGTGCGGCGCGGTCAGGCGCTGGGCATTGCCACGCCGATCAACCGTCTGCTGCAGGTGCTGGTGCAACTCAAGCAAATGCCGGCACAAAAGCAGGAACTATGATTTCCATAGCTGCTTGCTCTGACAAATCAATGGCTAGAGTCAATTTTTACACCCGGAAACACCTAAGCCAGTACTAACACTTCCGGCATGGCTCGCCACCCCATCCCGAGGGCTGCTTCAGTTCTGCCCCTATTGCTACAAACCCTGAAGCAAGCGAGTCTTCTCCCTGATTCGTGGCTGACCCGCAACACTTGCGCGCTGTTTGTGGCCTTTATCACTTCAAGGCGTTGCAGTCGAAGATTTGAAGCTACTAAACTTGTAGCAAAATAAATTAACCGCTATAGTCCATTGGACATGGCACTGAAAGCGCCTAGTGCGCCCAGCTCGACAACATCATTGCGCAAGGAGAAGCGTCCATGAGCTCCAAGGAAAACGCCGCCATCAACCAGCTGTTCGAGAAGCTCGAATGCCGCTATGCGCTGCGCGTGCTGTGGGCTTTGCGGGATGGTCATCCCCAGACCTTCCGACTGCTGCAAGACAGTGTGGGCGGCATCACCCCCAACACCTTGAACACCCGTATCAAGGAGCTGCGCGAGTGCGGCCTGCTCGAGCATGGCAGCGACGGCTACACCGTCACCCTGACCGGGCAGGATCTGCTCAAGCGCCTGTCCGATGTACAAGCCTTTGCCAACCGCTGGGTTGCCGCGCGCGCCAAGAAGTAAACCTTGCCGCAGTTGCGGCCGGGGGACTGGCAGCAAGCGAGTGCACCACTATCATCCAAGGGCCCCAAGCGTGCTTGGCGGGCCCTTTTTTCCATCGCCTTTTTCTGCTTTGCGCTGAAAGGAAATCATCATGGCATTCAACACTACTGCCTCCGGCCTGCAATACGAAGACACCGTCGTGGGCGAAGGCGCCGAAGCCAAGGCCGGTCAGAACGTGACCGTGCACTACACCGGCTGGCTCTACAACAATGGCGTGCAAGGCGCCAAGTTCGACTCCAGCAAGGACCGCAACGATCCTTTCGTCTTTCCCCTGGGCGCCGGCATGGTCATCAAGGGTTGGGACGAGGGCGTGCAGGGCATGAAGGTGGGCGGCCAGCGCACGCTGCTGATCCCCGCCGCCCTGGGCTATGGCGCGCGCGGCGCCGGTGGCGTGATCCCGCCCAACGCCACGCTGAAGTTTGACGTGGAACTGCTGGCTGTCTAAAAACAGGCTGGTTCATCAAAAAAGCGGCTCTCCGAAGCCGCTTTTTTCTTTGCGAGAGGCTCGGCACAGATGGTGCTCATGTCTCATCCGCCTCAAACAGCGCCCTGTGCAACGACGTATAGGCCTTGTCACCCGCAGCATCTCGTATGCGTGGAGCCAGCGCTGCCAGTTGCTCATAACCCATGGCCGCCTCCACCGCCAGATTCAGCCGGAAGCCCTTGAGCCCAAGAGCCCCCGTGATGGACACCGCTATCGGATAGGCCCTCTGGTAGCGCCTCTGGGCGCTGCCAGGGTCGACGTCAGCAGTTGCCAACGATGCCGAACTGCTCTTTGAGAGCGAAGATGCATGGGCCTGTGCTGCAGCATCAGCCGCGACGGACGACTCTCTTGTGGCCAGCCAGCCCTTGCCGACCAGCGCCAGGATATCGTCCTTGTTCACCCCCAGCGCCGAGGTCGCCTCCAGCACCTGCATAAGACTGCGACGACCGTCAAACAGCAAAAAGGCCGAGCGCAGTCGCTGGCTCAGATCGGCATGGCGCTCCTTGAAGGCCAGCTGACCCTCGGGTGTTTTGACTAGATACATCGACCCCGCCCTCTGTGCATTGAATTGCGTCCCGCCCTGCAGAGTGGCAGTTATGGCTGGAGCTGAAAAGCGGGTTTTCCTGCAAGCCTGGTCCGCCCATGCTCCAGATCAGCTCACGGCGGATATTCAGCAGAAAACTGCCTCGAACCCGACCCAAAAGATCGCTGAAGGCCATCCAATCAAGAGTTTTTCAAACTCTCGCCCGCCGCTGCTCCCACCAGCTGACGAGCAATGTGGTGGCCAAGCCCACCGGCACGCCAAACACTCCGGCCGAGATGGGCTGAATACCCCACCAGAGTGCCTCGCCACGAAGGACCGATGGCAGCACCCCTTGCAGGCCCGGAACGTGCGAGGCCATGTAGTAAAGCGTCACGGCCAGGCCCAGCAGCATGCCGGCCACCGCACCACGACGCGTGGTGCCACGCCAGAAGATGCCCAGCACCATGGCCGGCACCAAAGCCGAGCCCGCCAGAGAGAAGGAGGCAGAGACCATGGGAAGAATGTCCGAAGAGCGTCGTGCCGCCACAAACGCCGCCGACAAGGCCACCAGCAGCAATGCGAATTTGGAAAGAATCACGCGCTGTTCAGGCGAGATGCGGCGCTTGCGCGTATCCAGGCGCTGGCGCTCCTGGAAATAGAGATCCCGCACCAGGGCATTGCTGATGGTCAGCAGCAGACCGTCGGCCGTGGACAGGGCCGCCGCCAGTCCGCCCGCAGCCACCAGCCCGGAGAGCACATAAGGCATGCCGCCGAGTTCTGGAGTGGCCAGCATGATGAGGTCGGCCCCCATACGGATTTCGGCGAACTGCAAAATGCCATCGCCGTTGATGTCCTCCACCGACAGCAGCGAGGCGTCCACCCTTGACCACTGCGCTATCCAGTTGGGCAAGGCATCGAAATGCGTGCCAACGAGATTGCTCATGACCTCGTACTTCACCAGTACGGCCAAGGCTGGCGCCCCCAGATACAGCAACCCGATGAAGAACAGCGACCAGGCCACGGAGGTACGTGCGGCAGACACCGAGGGAACCGTGAAATAGCGCGTGAGCAAGTGCGGCAGCCCGGCCGTGCCGACCATCAGGCAGAACATCAGCGCCAGAAAATTGCGCCGACTTTCCTCATAGGCCTGCCGCTCGGCCGGCGAGCCATCCGGATCCCCCGCGAAAGGCTGGCTTTGCAGCGGCATGCCGCCCAGCGGCTTGGCCCGCTCATAGGCCTCGTGCAACTCACGGCTCCAGAGCTCGCGCGCCGCCGCCTCGTCCTTGGGCATGGCGGCCAGCTCCCGGCTGGCGGCCATGATGGCGCCGATATTGCCGCTGCTGGTGCGCAGCTCGCGGATATGCTCGCTCAGTGCCTGGCGTTCGGTCGCCAGCACATTGGGCACATCGCGCAGCTTGGCCTGCAGCACCTGAGCGCGGGTGCGATAGGCCTCCAGCACCGACTGCTCGGCCTCTGAGGAAAGCAACTGCTGCTCCATGGCGCCGATCTTGCCCAGTTGCTGGCTATAGGCCAGCTGCGCCCAGGGGTTGCCCAGCTGTTTGTAGGCCAGCCAGGAGACAGGCAGCATGAAGGCCAGCAGGATCACCACATATTGCGCCACCTGGGTCCAGGTGATCGCCCGCATGCCGCCGAGGAACGAGCACAGCAGCACGCCGCCCAGCCCCAGCATGATGCCGATCTCGAACTGCACGCCGGTCAGTCGCGCAGCAATCAGGCCCACGCCATAGATCTGCGCCACCACATAGGTGAAGGAACAGGTGATGGCCGCCAGCGCAGCAATAATGCGCGGCCAACGTCCGCCATAGCGCGCCTGAAAGAAATCCGGCACGGTATAGAGATTCATGGCCCGCAGATAGGGTGCAATCAGCATGCCGACCAGACAGAACCCGCCCGTCCATCCCAGGACATAGGCCAGTCCGCCGGGCTGCGTGCCGGTTCCAGAAAAGCCTTGCAGATAAAGCGCACCGGAGAGGCTGATGAAGGAGGCTGCGCTCATCCAATCGGCAGCGGCCGCCATGCCGTTGTAGAAAGGCGGAATGCGCCGGCCGGCGACGAAATACTCCTCGGCATCGCTGGTGCGCGAATACACGCCGATGGCCGCGTACACCATCACCGTGGAGAACAGGAAGATGGGCCCGATCCAGTGGCGAGAGAGCCCGCGCTCCTCGGCCCAGAGCATGGTCAGCAGAAAGCCTGCCGTTCCCAGCACATAGAGAAACAGGATGCGATGCAGCCGCCAGTGATAGGCACGGCTCAGAACTGGCCGCTCAGGCATGAAGATCGGAAGCGGCAGAGGAGGCGTCGTGAGCCTCAGCCGCTTTGCGCGCCTCGTCACGCGCCTGCTGGCGTTCAAAATAATCCATGGCCACACAATAGACCACGATGATGAGCAGGAACATCAGGACCGCCCCTTGGGCCGCCATCCAGTAGGCCACGGGCCAGTCGGGCACCAGCGCCTGGATATCGCGCGCAAAGTAGCAGATACCAAATGAAAATACCACCCAGACCGTCAGCAGCAAGGCCTTGAGTCTCAGGTGGTAGGTATCGTGCAGATCCGGCGGGAAGGTGACTTCCACCGGATTGCCCAAAGCATCGAATGCCTGTCGCGGAGCATCCGACACAGCATCGTCATGCACGGGCGCGTGATGCGTCTGCATGCCGATGCGCAAGGCTTATTCAGCCAGCTTCTGCCAGGTGGAAACCACGCTGTCAGGGTTCAGAGAGATGGACGAGATGCCTTCGTCGGCCAGCCACTTGGCGAAGTCGGGGTGATCCGAAGGGCCTTGGCCGCAGATGCCCACATACTTGTTCTGGTCTCGGCAGGCCTTGATGGCATGAGCCAGCAGCTTCTTGACGGCGGGGTCACGCTCGTCGAAATCGGCGGCCAGCAGCTCCAGGCCCGAGTCGCGGTCCAGGCCCAGAGTCAGCTGGGTCAGGTCGTTGGAGCCCACGGAGAAGCCGTCGAAGTATTCGAGGAACTCATCGGCCAGCACAGCGTTGGAAGGCACTTCGCACATCATGATCAGCTGCAGGCCGTTCTCGCCACGCTTGAGGCCGTTCTCGGCCAGCAGCTCGGTCACGCGCTTGGCCTGGCCCAGGGTACGCACGAAGGGGATCATGATCTTGACGTTGGTCAGACCCATATCCTCACGCACGCGGCGCAGGGCTTCGCATTCCATCTTGAAGGCTTCGCCGAACTCGGCCGAGATGTAGCGCGCTGCACCGCGGAAGCCCAGCATGGGGTTCTCTTCCTCAGGCTCGTAACGGCTGCCGCCGATCAGCTTGCGGTATTCGTTGGACTTGAAGTCCGACATGCGCACGATCACGGGCTTGGGCCAGAAAGCGGCGGCAATCGTTGCCACGCCTTCGGTCACCTTGTCCACGTAGAAGGCACGGGGAGAAGCATGGCCGCGCGCCACGGACTCGACAGCCTTCTTCAGATCGGCATCAACGGCGGGGTAGTCCAGGATGGCCTTGGGGTGCACGCCGATGTTGTTGTTGATGATGAATTCCAGACGGGCCAGACCCACGCCTTCATTGGGCAGCTGGGCAAAGTCGAAAGCCAGCTGGGGATTGCCCACGTTCATCATGATCTTGGTGGAGATGCTGGGCATCTCGCCGCGCTTGACCTCGGTCACTTCGGTTTCCAGCAGACCGTCGTAGATCTTGCCGGTATCGCCTTCCGCGCAGGACACGGTGACCAGTGTTTCGGCCTTGAGCAGATCGGTCGCATTGCCGCAGCCCACGACAGCAGGGATGCCCAGCTCGCGCGCAATGATGGCGGCGTGGCAGGTTCGGCCACCGCGGTTGGTGACGATGGCCGAAGCCTTCTTCATGACGGGCTCCCAGTTGGGGTCGGTCATGTCGGTCACCAGCACGTCGCCGGCCTGCACCTGATCCATCTGCGAGATGTCGGACACCAGGCGCACGGGGCCGGTACCGATCTTCTGGCCGATGGCACGGCCTTCGGCCAGCACGGTGCCCGTGCCCTTGAGCTTGTAGCGCAGCTCGGCCTGGCCCTTGGCCTGGCTCTTCACGGTTTCGGGGCGCGCCTGCAGGATGTAAAGCTGGCCGTCGGTGCCGTCCTTGCCCCATTCGATATCCATGGGGCGGCCGTAGTGCTGCTCGATCACCAGAGCGTAATGCGCCAGTTGCTGCACTTCCTCGTCGGTCAGCGAATAGCGGTTGCGCAGTTCGTGGGCCACATCGGTGGTCTTGACCAGCTTGCCGTCTGCAGCCTTTTCCTCGGGCGTGGCAAAAATCATCTGGATCAGCTTGGAGCCCAGATTGCGGCGGATCAGCGCCTTGTTGCCAGCCTTGAGCATGGGCTTGTGCACATAGAACTCGTCGGGGTTCACGGCGCCCTGCACCACGGTCTCGCCCAGGCCGTAGCTGGAGGTGATGAAGACCACTTCCTCGAAACCGGATTCGGTGTCGATGGTGAACATCACGCCGGCAGCGCCCTTGTCGGAGCGCACCATGCGCTGCACGCCGGCGGACAGTGCCACCACATCGTGCTCGAAGCCCTTGTGCACGCGGTAGGAGATGGCGCGGTCGTTGTACAGCGACGCGAACACTTCCTTCATCTTGTGCAGCACGTCTTCGATGCCCACCACGTTCAGGAAGGTTTCCTGCTGGCCGGCAAACGATGCATCAGGCAGGTCTTCTGCCGTGGCGGAAGAGCGCACGGCAAACGATGCCTCGGCATTGCCGCCTTGCAGGCGGACAAACTCCTCACGAATGGCCTGCTCCAGATCGGCAGGGAAAGGCTGGCTCTCCACCATGGCGCGGATTTCCGCGCCCACAGCGGCCAGAGCGCGGACATCGTCCACGTCCAGAGCGGCCAGCTTGGCCGAGATCTTGCCGGCCAGACCTTCAAATGCCAGGAACTCGCGGAATGCATGAGCCGTGGTGGCAAAGCCGGTAGGCACGCGTACGCCCTGGGGCAGTTGCGAGATCATTTCGCCGAGCGAGGCGTTCTTGCCGCCTACGGACTCGACATCAGACATTCTCAGTTTTTCAAACGGAACGACCAGAGCGGTCGCCTCGAACAGTTGAGACATGGGAAGCTCCAAAGTTAAAAACCGGTACGCAGGCGGCTCTGGGCTGAATGGCCAGGGCACGCGAACCCATGCTGCTTGAGTGCAGTGCTTTGCTGTTCTGGATGTTGACCGTCAACGAGCATGGGCTTGAATTTGGGAATAATGGGCGCCATTGTAGGCTGAGCCGGCGAGCGTCGCGTGGCTCAAACCAGATTCAGAGTCCGGGACATGGCATTGCTTGCACAGGTCCCACCTAATAACTGCGCGCACCATGCATACCCATACAATTTTTGTCATTTCTGACGGCACAGGCATCACGGCCGAAACCTTTGGCACGGCCATCATGGCCCAGTTCGAGAGCAAGCCGAGGCTGATTCGCATCCCCTTTGTGGACTCCATGGACAAGATTCATCAGGCCGTGCGCCAGATCAACCATGTGGCCGAGGTGGAGAAGAGAAAGCCCATCATCTTCACCACCCTGGTCAATCAGGAGATGCTGGAGTTCCTTGAAGCCAACTGCAAGGGCAAGCTGTTCGACATGTTCGGCACCTTTGTGCGCCCGCTGGAGGTGGAACTGGGCCAGAAGTCGCTGCACCGCGTGGGCCGCTTTGCCGACATCAGCGAGAGCAAGGAATATCTGGAGCGCATGGAGGCCATCAACTACACGCTGGCCCATGACGACGGCCAGACCCATTCCGACCTGAGCGGCGCCGACGTGATCCTGGTGGGCGTGAGCCGCTCGGGCAAGACGCCAACCAGCCTGTACCTGGCCATGCAGTTTGGCCTCAAGGTGGCCAACTACCCGCTGATTCCCGAAGACTTCGAGCGCAAGCAGTTGCCGCCCGCGCTGGAGCCCTATCGCAAAAAGCTGTTCGGCCTGACGATTCAGCCCGAGCGCCTGTCCAGCATTCGCAACGAGCGCCGCCCCGATTCCAAGTACGCCAGCCTGCCCAACTGCCGCTACGAGGTGGCCGAGGCCGAGGCCATGATGCGCAGAAGCGGCATCGAGTGGCTGTCCAGCACCACCAAGTCGATCGAAGAGATTGCCACCACCATCTTGCAGGAAGTGCTGCCGCAGCATCTGGGACATTAAGCCTCCCCCTGAGCGGCTTCGCCGCTTCCCCAAGGGGACGCAGCCCTCGCTGCGAGGCGGCTCTTGCTCGGCCACCCTTACCTAGCCCGCGCCGGCGTCAAGAACTACGGTTAATGCAGGCGCCACGCATTGTCCTCGCTCAACGCAGGACGGGCTGCTGCGGCAGCTCCTGCAACAGATAGTCCACCAGGGCGCGAACCTTGGCCGGCACATATTTACGGTCCTTGAAGCAGGCGAAGAAGTCCAGCGGGGCATCCTCGAACTGCAACTGGCCCTTGCGCGCCGGCTTGAGTGCCAGAGGCACCAGCCGCCCCTTGCGCATCTCCTCATGGACGATGAAGCTGCCGGCCCAGGCGATACCGCCACCGGCAGCGGCGAACTCCACCAGGGCATCGATATCGCTGCCTATGGCCGCAATTTTCTGCTGCGGATCGGTGCGCTGGCCATCGCGCATAAAGGGCCAGCGCATGAGCCGGCCGTCACGCTCGCGCCGATACAGCAGACAGGGATGCTCGAGCAGATCCTGTGCCGACTGCGGTCGGCCATGCTGCTGCAGGTACTGGGGCGAGGCACACAAAATGCGCGGCACCGAGGCCAACAGCCGCACCGACATGCCGGGCTCCAGCACATCGCGGTAGCGCACGCTGATGTCCACATCCTCCTTGAGCACATCCACATGCCGGTCCGTGATCAAGAGCTCCAGCTCCAGTCGCGGATGCAGCGCGGCAAACGCCGGCAGCAGCGGCGCCAGCACATGGCGGCCGAAGGCTGCCATGCAGGCAATGCGCAGGCGGCCTTGCAGCTCTCCATGAATCAGCGAGAGATCGGATTGGGCCTTTTCGAGCTCGTCGAGCACCGGAGCGACGCGCGCCAGATAGCTCTCGCCGGCCTCGGTCAAGGCCATGGACCGGGTGGTGCGGGTGATCAGGCGCGTGCCCAGCTCGCGCTCCAGCCGCGCGATGTTCTGGCTGGCAGCGGCGGGCGAAATGCCCAGCTGGCGCGCAGCCGAGGCGATGGAGCCGCCCTCCAGCGCTTTGACAAAGGTTTCTATGGCTCGCAGATTCGGCATGACTGCGAATGTATCTCCAATTGAATTCGAAAGTTCTGCTTATGAGTACAACAAGCCCCGGACCTCTACCGCCGGCCGCCGCTGATGCTTACAGTTCAACCCTGTTTCCCATCCATGCATTCGGCCTCAAGCCTTTGACACAGCAACGCAAGTCGCCATGACGCCGAATGCATTTTCAGCATCGTTCCCATGAATTCATACTCCAGCTCCTTCTCCTCCAGACTTTCCGCACTGAAGCTGCACAGGCGTTACACGCCGTTTGTTTTCGCGTTTTTCATGGCCACCATCATGGCCTTCCTGATGTGCTGCACCATTGTGGCGGCCAATACCGGCTTTGATGCCGGCTACGTCCGTCGTGTGTTCAGCGCCTATGCGCTGGCCATGCCGGTGGCGTTTTTCTGCGTAATGATGGTCAGGCCGCTGGTGCTCAAGCTGGTTGCGCTGACCGTGCATACACATTGACAGCCAGTGACAGCCAAGTCATGAGCTATTGAATCTGAAGCAGCCTGCGCATGACTGGCTTCAGAATTCAATGCAGTCCACTGAAATTTCAAGCTGACAAAGCGGTATCCGCTACAAAAATATATTGCAGCGCGCCGTCGCTGCTGTGCACCGGGTCGCACTGCATGCCCCAGACCTGGCGCACCAGCGCAGGCTGCAGCACATCCAGCACCGCACCGTGATGCACTCCTGCATCACCGCCCAGCACCAGCACATCGTCGGCATAGCGCAGCGCCAGGTTCAGGTCATGGATCACCGCCACCACGCCTGCGCCCTGCTGCCCGGCCCAATGGCGCAGCAGGCGCATGGCGTGGTGCTGATGGGCCAGATCGAGAGCGGCAGTGGGCTCGTCCAGCAGCAGCCAGCGCGCCGCGCCGTCGGCGGGCGGCTGCCAGATCTGCGCCAGAGCCCTGGCCAGATGGGTGCGAGCCCGCTCGCCGCCTGACAGCGTGTTGATGCTGCGCTGCGCCAGATGATCAACCCCGGTCAGCGCCATGGCCTGCACCGGAATCTGCGCCTCCCCGCTGCCTGGCTGGTGACGATGCGGATAGCGCCCCAGCTCCACCACCTCCTGGGCCGTGAAGTCAAAGGCCACGCTGCAATCCTGGGGCATGACGGAGCGCCGACGTGCCAGGCCCTCCACCGCATGCCCGGACAGCTCCAGCCCGTCGAGCAGAACCTGCCCCGACTGCGGCGCGCGCTCGCCCACCAGCATGGACATCAGCGTGGACTTGCCGGCGCCGTTGGGGCCGAGGATGGCGGTAAAGCGCCCGGCCTGAATCCGCACATCCACCGTCGCCAGGCGCGGCCCCTTGGCTACGCCTACGCCCAGATTGCGGCATTCGAGGCTGGACAGCCTGTGGTGCGCACTCATACCTTGCTCCTGAACTGGCGCAGCATGGCCAGGAAAAGCGGCACGCCGATAAACGCGGTGAGCACGCCCAGCGGCAGCTCGGCCGGCTTGACGATGGTGCGCGCCACGGCATCGGCGCTGACCACCAGCGCCGCACCCAGCAGGGCTGACCCCGGCAGCACCACGCGATGATCGGGACCGGCAATCAGCCGCACCAAGTGCGGCGCGACCAGGCCGATGAAGCCGATGATGCCGGTGGTCGCGGTCACCGCGCCCACCGCCAGCGCCGCCACCATCACGGCGCGGCGCTTGGTTTTCTCCACGGCCACGCCCAGCAGATTGGCCTGGGCTTCGCCCAGTGCAATCGCATTCAGCGGCCTGGCCAGCGCCAGCGCCGTCGCTGCGCTGACGGTAACAGCCGCCGACACCAGGGCCACTGCACTCCAGCGCGAGGCACCCAGGCTGCCCAGCAGCCACATCTGCAGATTGCGCAGCTGCTCGTCCGTCGATACAAAGCTCAGAAAGCCCAGTCCGGCACCGGCCAGCGCATTGATGGCAATGCCGGCCAGCAGCATCAGGCCGATGCGGGTCGTGCCCTGGACCTGGCCCAGTACATAAACCACGGCGGTCACGGCCAGACCGCCGCCAAAAGCCATGGCCACCAGGGCCCAGCTGCCCAGATGACGCGGCAGCCAGGGTAGATACATTCCGCCCAGCACGATGGTGATGCCGGCGGCCAGGGCCGCACCGCTGCTCACGCCGATGAGCCCGGGGTCGGCCAGAGGATTGCGAAACAGCCCCTGCATCAATGCGCCGGCCAGCCCCAGTCCCGCACCCGCAGCCACGCCCATGAGCAGGCGCGGCAGGCGGATATTGAGAAAGACCAGATGCTCGGGGCCGCTGTCCACGGTAGCGCCAAAAAGACTGCGAAGCCCGTCCCAGGCAATCCCGGGCAGTTGCCCCGGTGCAATGGCATAGGCCCCGCTGGCCGCGCCCCACACCATGGCCAGCAACACCAGAGCCGCCCCCAGCAGCAGGGCTGCGCTGCGACTGAGCCGTCCAGCAGGAGTGCGCCAACGTGATGCGACGGGCAGCTCGGCTGCTGGCTTTGGCACCACGCTCCCCATGCTTGCGCTCATGTTCAGGCCACCCACTGCAGTGCGCGCATATGCAAAGCCTGCACGGCACTGGGCAGGCGCGGGCCGAAGCCCAGCAAATGGCTGGCTTCCAGCGTCACCAGTGCCTTCTTGGCATAGGCCGGCGTCAGTGCCAGCTCGGGCCGCTTCCAGAAGGCGGCCTCGCCGCCCAGAGCCTCGATACCCTGCGTGGTGTTGATGATGACTTCGGGCGCAGCGCTGGCCATGGCTTCGGCAGTCAGGGGCTTGTAGCCGTCGAACTGGTCGATGACATTGACACAGCCCGCGTACTGGATCAGCGCATTGGCTGCCGTGCCTTTGCCCGCCACCTGCGGACTGCCGCTGTGCGAGAGCACAAACAGCACGCGCGGCTTGCGCTGGGCCTTGGCCACCTGGGCCTGCACACTGCTCCACTGCGCATCGAGCTGGGCCAGCAGCTTGTCGGCCTCGCTGGAACGACCTGTCTCGCGCCCCACAACCTTGACCTTTTCCTGGACCTCGGCCCAGTTGTGCCTGGCCGCAACCAGCGATACACGCACGCCAGCCTGACGGATCTGATCGAGTACCACGGGAGGCCCGGCCTCGCTGGTTGCGATCACCGCATCGGGCTTGAGCGAGAGCAGGCCTTCGGCCGAGAGCTGGCGCACATAGCCGACCTTGGCGGTTTTTTGCGCTGCTTCGGGAAACAGGCTGGTGGTGTCCGTGCCCACCAGCAGGTTCTGGGCATTGAGCAGGTAGACCACCTCGGTCAGTGCGCCGCTGAGCGACACCAGCCGCTTCGCTCCTGGCGCGGCAGCGGCGGTCTGTGCCAGGGCCGGCAGGGCCGTACCCGCCACGGCCGCGCCCAGCCAGTGCAGACCCTGGCGTCGAGAAATGCCTGGGGTGCTCATGCGGCCTCCGCCACTGCAGTCTTGCGCGGCAGGCCTGCCACCAGATCGCGCCAGCCTTGCAGCTCGGGCTGGCCGGGCTTGCGCTCGCCAAAGAACATGGCCATGTTGTTGCCTTCGGCATCAAAGGCCTCGACCGAGGTCACCACGCCATCGCTGGTGGGCTTTTGCACCACCCAGACATTGGCGATCAGGTCGGTGCGCAGATGTAGATTGAAGCCCTTGTCCAGCACATTGATCCAGCGCACGCCGTCCTTGCCGTCCATGGGCTGGATATTGCTCACGGGGCCGGTGTGGATCTGGATGCAGCCGCTGCTGCCCACAAACACCATGATGGAGATGCCGTCCACCGCCGCATCGCCCAGCAGCTGCGCGACCGCGTCGGTGCTAAGGTGCTCGCAGTACTGGGGCACCAGACGGAAGGCCTGCTGGCGCTCGGCACCGAACCTGCGCAGCATCTCGAAGAACTCATGCGTGTCCTTCATATCGGTCCAGGCCTGGGTCAGCGCGGGTACGTCGATCTCGGCATCGGCCTTGACGGCAGGCTTGGCCGCAGGCTCGCGGAACACATAGCCTGCGGAGGGCTCGGCAAAGCGCTCCACCAGTGCATTCCAGGCTGCCATGTCCGTGACCTCGCGCGCAAACACCTTGTGCACGGCACGGCCGGCTGCGTCATAGAACTGCAGGCTGCGCATGGCGGGGCGATTGCCGTTGGCGGACTCCTCGGTCACGGCAAAGCCGGCATGCCAGTGCATGAAGAACAGACGCAGATCGATCTCGCGGCTCAGCGCCAGACCGACCGGCCCCTGGGCCGAGAGGTTCTGGTAGATGCCATCTTTTTCATGCACGGTGGATTCGTTGCGCGTCAGCGCCATCACCGGGCCGCAGGCCTCCAGGGCCTTGAGGATGTCCAGCCATTCAGCGCGCAGCGGCAGCGCCTGCAGCGCGCGTTCATGCTCGCCGCCATGTGCGGCAATCACCGCGCCTTCACTCAGCTGCAGCGCCTCGGCCGCATCCTTGGCGCGCAGGCCTTGCTCGCGCTTTTGCGCGAATTGCTCACGGATTTGCACCGCGGTCATGGTCTGGATTTCGGGGGAGGTGATGGCGTTCATTGCAGGGTCTCCGGGCTGTGATGCCAGTGTGGTTGTGGGTTGGAAAATTCGTCGTCAAAGCGGGGAGCCGAAGCCTGGGCTTCGGGCTCTTGTTCAGGCTGGGCCAGCACCCGGGCCACCGTGGCCCAGCGCTGCTCCAGCTTTTGCAGAAAGTGGCGCATGTCCTCGGAGCGCTCACAGCCGTCCAGGCCTTCGGCCATGCGCGCCAGTTGCGTCGATACCCTCTGAGCCATGGGCGCGCGGTGCGCCGCACAGCAGCCCTGGCTGAAACCGGTCATCAACGCCAGCACCGTAGCCAGCTGGGCTTCGCCCTCGGTGAGCAGATATTCCTCATCGCGACTGCCAGAAGCACTCTGGGCATTGGCGGCATTCTCGAAAACAGACATGGCACACTCCCGCAGTTTTTGAGTCAAACAGATCTCAAGCGCTTATCAAACAAGCGCTTTCAGCTACAAAATCAGAAGTCCTGAACCAGTGACACGCGCACATTGCGGCCCGGCTGGGTATAGGCATCGGCAATCTGCGTCGTGCGGCTCAAGCCACGTACATCCGCCCAGCGCGAATACTTTTTGTCGGTCAGGTTGTAGATACCCACATTCAGACGCGTGCCCGGACGGATACGCCATTGCGCACTCAAATCCAGCACCGTCGCGGATGGGCTTAGCAAGGGGCGGCCCGAGGAAAGATCAGGCGCATCCTTGTCTTTTTTGCCTGCCCAGTGCGAGGCGCTGAGCTGCACGCCCACATTCGAGCGGTCGTAGCGCACGCCCAGCACCAGTTGCTGAGGCGAGATGGTGTCCACCGGCTTGTTGGTGCTCTTGTCCGTACCCTTGGTGTAGCCATAGGCGGCATTGGTGCGCCAGTTGCCGCCCGCAAACCGGCCCCAGTCATAGTCGGCCTTGAGCTCGAAGCCGCTGATATGCACGCGGTTCAGATTGACGGACTGGAACGTGGCCGGGTTGTTGCGATCGCCGTATTCGCCCGCAACCTGCACCTGATCCTGGATGAAGTCCTTGTAGCGGCCCGTGAAGACTGCGGCATCGAGGCGCAGCGCATTCATGCGGCCGCGCAGGCCCAACTCGAAGGTATTGCTTTTTTCCGCCTTGAGATCGGGGTTGGGAATGCTCTTGTAGAACATGAACGGGTTCTCGAAGAAGGCATTGATCTGCCCTGCGTTCGGCGCTCTGAAGCCGGCGGCATAGTTGCCGTAGACCGACCAGGCATCGTTCATCTGGAACATGGCGCCCAGCTTGGGGGAGACGGCGGAGTCCGAATTGCTGACCGCTGTACCGCCAAACCCTTGCTGCTTGGGCTTGATGCTGTAGTGCTCGGCCCTCAATCCGGGCGTCAGGCTGAAAGCACCATAGTGCAGCTCGGCCTGGGCAAACAACGCGGTCGAGGTTTCCGTGGTGTCGGGGAAGCGTTTGAGCGGAAAGCTCTCGCCTGCCGGCGGCGTGATGCCGTTCTGCTCGTTGGCCACCTTGCCGCGCAGATAGTCGACGCCATAGCTGAGCTTGCCGCTGACGCCATTGCTCCAGCGCAGCGTCTTGCCGGCCTGGGCGTGCAGCTGCAGCGCATCCTCGTCATAGGTCACATCGCGCTCGCGATAGGCCAGCGGTGGGGTGCGGGTTTCGGTCACGAACTCGCGCGAGCGCGAGCTTTGATAGCTTGCCATCAGCTTGAGCTCGTCGGCCAGTGCCGTATCGAGCTGCTGCCACTGCCCCTGCCAGGTAGCGCGCCAGCGCTTCATGGTGGTCTCGGCACGCGAATCACTGACGGTGGCGCTGCGAGCGCTCAACAGGTCGTAGTCGGCGCGCTTGTCCACGTTTTCCAGCGTGAAGACATGTTTTTGCACGGCCGAAGGCGTGTAGACCAGGCGCCCCAGCAGCGAATGGCTCTTGTCCTTTTCGGGATTGGGCGTGGTGCGCAGAGCACCCACGGTGTTATTGCTGCCCATATTCTCCAGCGCGCTGGAGCGGCCCACACCGGCCGAAAGCAGCCAACTCCATTCATCGCTGGCCTTGCCCGCGAGGGTTGCACCCACGCGCTTGCCGTTGTCCGAGCCGTCATAGCTGGCCGAGACGCGGCCGCCGATGGTCTTGCCGTCCTTGAGCAGATCGCTGGGCTGCACGGTGATGAAGTTGACCAGACCGCCCATGCCGTCCGAGCCATAGAGCGCAGGCACGGCACCGCGCAGAATTTCCACACGCTGCACCAGACCCAGGTCCAGATAGTCACGGCCAAAGGCATTGGCACTGAAGGTATAGCTGCGTGGCAGACGCACGCCATCGACCAGCATCAGTACGCGGTTGCCTTCCAGGCCGCGGATATTGAAGCCGCTGTTCTGGTCGCGACCGGTAGGAGAGCCGGCCAACGTGAAACGCGCCGGACTGCGCGGCACGGTCACATTGGGCAGCTTGGCTGCAAGCTCGCGAATGTCGCCGATCTGCTCCTCTTCCATCTGCTTGGCGTCGATGACATCCACGGTCATGGGCAGGCTGTCGGCGTCCTGCTCGTCGCGCGAGGCACTGACCACCACATCGCGCATGACTGGCGCATTGCGGTCGGTGCGGGCCGCCGCGACCTGGACGGTTTCAGAAGATTGCTGCTGGGCCTGGGCCGAGATGGCAGCGCAGACAAGTGCGCAGGCCAGCGCCAGCGGGCGGAGATTGGAGCGAGGCGCCGGCATGGCGCGGGCGTGCAAAGCGGTGGCGGATGCCATACCAGAAACCCTCTTTATTCATAGAAATGGACAAGAGCTGGCTTCTGATAGGTACCTCAATGGCCACAGGTCGAAACGTCAGAGGCTTCGCGGCCTGTAGCTGGCACGGCATTGGCTGGCTGAATGGAAGAAGTATATGCGAATAATTCTCAACCGCAAATGAATTCGTTACAAAACCAAAAATTGAATCTTGGAGCCAGACTACGGCTTGCACCGTCGCCTGTTTTTACAGGCCACTTGTATCCTCAACCCCGGCCCGATGAACGCTGCAGCCCTGACGATCCCGGCGAAAGTGTCACCCTCCTCCCGGCCGGCCATAAGAAAAAAGGACTGCCTAAGCAGTCCTTTTTTGATAGCTACCATCGCTTATCTTGCAAGCGATGCAGGCCGTTTAGTTGCGGATCAGGTGATCAAAGGCCGACAGTGCTGCGGTAGCGCCGGCACCGGCGGCGATCACGATCTGCTTGTAAGGCACCGTGGTGCAGTCACCGGCGGCGAACACCCCGGGCAGATTGGTCTGCCCCTTGGCATCCACAATGATTTCGCCGAACTTGCTCAGCTCCAGTGTGCCCTTGAGCCATTCGGTGTTCGGCACCAGGCCGATCTGCACAAACACGCCTTCGAGCTCGACATGGTGCTCGGTGCCCGTTGCCCTGTCCTTGTAGCTCAGCCCGTTGACCTTGCCGTTGGCCCCCGTGATCTCGGTGGTCTGGGCATTGGTGATGACGGTCACATTGGGCAGGCTGTGCAGCTTCTTGACCAGCACGGCATCGGCCTTGAGCTGATCGGCGAACTCAACCACCGTCACATGGGACACCAGACCCGCCAGGTCAATCGCAGCTTCAATGCCGGAGTTGCCGCCGCCGATCACCGACACACGCTTGCCCTTGAACAGCGGACCGTCGCAGTGCGGGCAGTAGGCCACGCCCTTGTTCTTGTACTCGGCCTCGCCAGGCACGTTCACATTGCGCCAGCGCGCACCGGTGGACAGGATCACGGTCTTGGCCTTGAGCGAGCCACCGTTGGCCAGTTGCACTTCCACCAGACCGCCGGGATGCGCAGCGGGAATCAGCTTCTCTGCGCGCTGCAGGTTCATGATGTCCACGTCATAGGCACGGGTGTGGGCCTCCAATGCAGCGGCGAACTTGGGTCCGTCAGTTTCCAGCACGGAGATGTAGTTCTCGATCGCCAGTGTGTCGTTGACCTGGCCGCCAAAGCGCTCGGCTGCCACGCCGGTGCGAATGCCCTTGCGAGCCGCGTACACGGCGGCTGCCGCGCCGGCAGGACCGCCGCCGATGATCAGCACGTCGAAAGCTTCCTTGGCCGACAGCTTGGCTGCGTCACGCGAGGCTGCACCGGTGTCCAGCTTGGCCACGATTTCTTCGATGGTCATGCGACCGGAGCCGAAAACGCTGCCGTTCATGAACACCATGGGCACGGCCATGATTTCGCGCTCGGTCACTTCCTTCTGGAAGGCACCGCCTTCGATCACCGTGGTCTTGACCTTGGGGTTGAGAATGGCCATCAGCGACAGCGCCTGAACCACGTCGGGGCAGTTGTGGCAGCTCAGGCTCATATAGACCTCGAAGTTGAAGTCGCCGTCCAGAGCCTTGATCTGGTCGATCACATCCTGCTCCACCTTGGGAGGATGGCCGCCCGTCCACAGCAGGGCCAGCACCAGCGAGGTGAATTCATGACCCAGGGGCAGGCCGGCAAAACGCACCTGGGTGGCCGTGCCCTGGCGCTGCAGCGTGAACGAGGGCTTGCGGGCATCGCTGCCGTCGGTGCGCAGCGAAATCTTGTCGCTGCGCAGGGTCTGGATGGTCTTCAGCAGATCGTGCATCTGTGCACTGGTCTCGCTGTCATCCAGAGAAGCCACCAGCTCAAACGGCTGCTGCACGCGTTCCAGGTAGGCGGCGAGTTGGGCTTTGAGTTGATCGTCAAGCATGGTGGATTCCTTTGAATTTAGAGTTGTTGATGCAATGCAGCAAAGTGCTTTTGAGGCCTTTGCCCGCCCATGAAAGCAAAAACTGGGCGAAAAAAAGCCGGACGGACAGGCGGCACTCGCCTGAACGTCGTCCGGCTTTCAGAGCGCATGCACGCTCAGCCGATAGGTATCAGGCTTAGATCTTGCCGACCAGATCCAGCGAAGGAGTGATCGTGCTGGCGCCTTCCTTCCACTTGGCGGGGCACACCTGGCCGGGGTTGGCGGCGGTGAACTGGGCAGCCTTGAGCTTGCGCAGGGTTTCGGACACGTCACGAGCGATTTCGTTGGAATGCACTTCCATGGTCTTGATCACGCCTTCGGGGTTGATCACGAAGGTACCGCGCAGAGCCAGGCCTTCTTCAGGGATGTGCACGCCGAAAGCGTTGGTCAGCTGGTGTGTGGGGTCGCCAACCAGGGGGAACTTGGCCTTGCCCACTGCGTCGGAAGTTTCGTGCCACACCTTGTGCGAGAAGTGGGTGTCGGTGGTCACGATGTAGACCTCGGCACCGGCCTTCTGGAACTCGGCGTAGTTGTTGGCTGCGTCTTCGATTTCGGTGGGGCAGTTGAAGGTGAAGGCGGCGGGCATGAAGATCACCACAGACCACTTGCCCTTCAGGCTCTCTTCAGTCACGGTGATGAATTCACCCTTGCCGTTGCGGTTCACATAGGCTTCGGTCTTGAAAGGTTGAACTTGAGTGTTGATCAGAGACATTTGCTGTTTCCTTGTGGTTAGTGTTTGAAGACAGGATGAAGTTTAGAGCGGTCCACTTAATAAAACCAATCGATTGATTTCATCAAATTAATTTACAAAACCTATCAAACCAGATTCCCGGCTTCTGAAGTCAAGCCGCACCGCTGTGCAGCTCAGTTTTCTATTGTGGGCCGAAACCAGGTAGTTCAAGCCAATAGTCCTTCAATCACGCTCATAGCTTTTGTTGTCATCACTGAGTCAAACCTCGCGAGGAAGGTCAGTCAGGCAGCACGTAAGCTAAACGAGAACGCGCATCAGATGCAGCCAATTCGCGCGGGCATGGGCTTTGTTTGATTTGCCTCATAAAGCATGGACAATCGACGCGAACAACAACTGCCCGAGAAGGAGTCCCCTATGAAAGGTGATGCACAAGTCATTTCCTGGCTGCAAGCCCAGCTCAAGAACGAACTGACCGCCATCAACCAGTACTTTCTGCATTACCGCATGTACAAGCACTGGGGCTTCGACAAGCTGGCCAAGAAGGAATATGAGGAATCCATCGGCGAGATGAAGCATGCCGACGCGTTGATGGACCGCATCTTCATGCTCGACGGCCTGCCCAATCTGCAGGACCTGGGCAAGCTGCAGATCGGCGAGGACGTGCCGGAAGCCCTGGCCTGCGACCTGCGCCTGGAGCAAGCGGCGCAGCAGACCATCAAGGACGGGATCGCACACTGCGAATCCGTGCGCGACTATGTTTCGCGCGATCTGCTGCAGAAGATTCTGGACGACACCGAAGAGCACATCGACTTCCTCGAAACCCAGCTCGACCTGATCGACAAGGTCGGCACGCAGAACTATCTGCAGTCCCTGATGGGCGAGATCGAATAATTTCGGCTTCACGCTGAAAGACAAAAGCGGCCTCAGGGCCGCTTTTGTTTTGAGCGCAGCCTGTCTCAGGTCGGCATCAGGAAGTCCCGGCTGATGCCGGAGCCCAGATCGTTGACGCGGTCGAGAAACTGCGTCAGATAGGCGTGCAGGCCGGTGGTCAGTATCTCGTCGATGCGGCCGTATTGCAGGTCGGCCAGCAGGCGCCCGGCCTTGCGCGTGGTTTCCTGCGAATGGTCGTTGGCCACGCGCTCCAGGTTCTTGACCACCTCATGCATGCTGGCCAGCAACGAGCGCGGCATGTCGGCGCGCAGCATCAGCAGCTCGGCCACGCGTTCGGGCGTGATCACATCGCGGTAGACCTTGCGGTAGACCTCGAAGGCCGAGACGCTGCGCAGCAAGGCGCTCCAGTGATAGAAGTCAAAGTTCATCAGGGCGCGACCGCGAGGCATGCCGTGGTAGTCGCGCTCTATGGAATGGAACTTCACATCCAGCAAACGTGCCGTGTTGTCGGCCCGCTCGACAAAGGTGCCCAGGCGCACAAAGTGCAGCGCCTCGTCCTTGAGCATGGTGCCCAGCGACACACCGCGCCACAGGTGTGAGCGGTATTTGACCCATTCGAAGAACTGCGCCGGATCCTTTTTCCAGGCTTCCTTGCCGAAGTGGCGCTGTAGCGCCAGCCAGGTCTGATTCTGCGTTTCCCAGGACTCCGTGGTCAGCGCACCGCGCACGGCACGCGCGTTCTCGCGTGCAGCCTTCAGACAGGCAAAGATGGAGGACGGATTGGCCTCGTCCGACACCATGAACTGCAGCACCGACTCACGATCCACCACGGGAAACTGAGCCTTGAAGGCCGGGATCAGCTCGCTGATGGACAGCACGCTCTGCCAGCCACGGTGCGCATCATGGATGGCCTGCGGCAGCATGGCGGTTTCATAGGCCACGCTGAGCATGCGCGCGGTGTTCTCCGCCCGCTCGGTGTAGCGAGACATCCAATACAAATGATCGGCAGTACGGCTCAGCATAGGCCCTCCTTGGGCAGAGAACCCCGCACGCGCTGAACGCGCGCGCCGTATTCTGGTGAAAAAATGCTTGCAGCATTTTTTTCCGCCCGCTCGGTGTAGAGGGACATCCAGTACAAATGATCTGCGGTATGTGACAGCATCAGCGAGCTCCCCCTTGATCTTCCAGCACCCAGGTATCCTTGGTTCCGCCGCCCTGAGACGAATTCACCACCAGTGATCCCTGCTTGAGCGCCACACGCGTCAGTCCACCGGCCACCATATTGACCTCGGTGCCCGTGAGCACAAAGGGCCGCAGGTCGATATGGCGCGGCGCTATGCCTTTTTCCACCATGGTCGGGCAGGTGGACAGGGAGAGCGTGGGCTGCGCGATATAACCCGAAGGATTGCCGACCAGCACGCGGCGGAAGGCCTCTATCTCGGCCTTGGTCGCCGCCGGCCCGATCAGCATGCCGTAACCGCCGGCACCGTGCACTTCCTTGACGACCAGCTCATGCAGGTGGTCGAGCACGTATTTGAGGTCGTCCTCCTTGCGGCACAGCCAGGTCGGCACGTTCTGCAGAATGGGCTCCTCACCCAGATAGAAGCGGATCATCTCCGGCACATAGGGATATACCGATTTGTCGTCGGCCAGGCCCGTGCCCACGGCATTGCAGATATTGACGTTGCCTGCGCGGTAGGCCCGCATCAGGCCCTTGCAGCCCAGCGTCGATGTGGGCCTGAAGACCTCGGGGTCGAGGAAATCATCGTCCACACGGCGGTAGATCACGTCCACACGCTGCAGCCCCTGGGTGGTGCGCATATAGACCACGTCTTTCTCGACCACCAGATCCTGCCCTTCGACCAGCTCCACCCCCATTTGCTGGGCCAGGAAGGCATGCTCGAAATAGGCGCTGTTGTACATGCCCGGCGTCAGCACCACCACCGTGGGCTCCAGCACGCCCGACGGTGCGCTGGCACGCAGGGTGTCGAGCAGCATGTCGGGATAGTGGGCCACGGGTGCCACGGCATGCTTGCCGAAAAGTTCGGGGAACAGGCGCATGGTCATGCGGCGGTTCTCCAGCATGTAGGAAACACCCGATGGCACGCGCAGATTGTCTTCGAGCACGTAATAGACGCCGTTGCCCTGCTCATCGGGCGCGCGCACGATGTCTATGCCGGCGATATTGGCGTAGACATCGTTGGGCACCTGAATGCCCTCCATCTCGGGCCTGTACTGGCTGTTGCCGCGCACCAGCTCCGTCGGAATCAGACCGGCGCGCACCATGTCCTGGCCATGGTAGGCATCACGGATAAAGCAGTTGAGCGCCTTCACGCGCTGAGCCAGACCGGCCTGCATGCTGGCCCACTCATGGGCCGGAATGATGCGGGGGATCAAATCGAACGGAATCAGGCGCTCCGTACCGGCGCCGCTCTCGTCCTTGTCGCCATAGACGGCAAAGGTGATACCCACGCGGCGAAAAACGATTTCCGCCTCGGCACTGCGCGCTCGCAGATATTCCTGCGATTGTTTGCCCAGCCACTGCGCATAGTCCCGATAGTGGTCTCGCACCGCACCACCTTCGGCGGGCAAGCTCAGATACATCTCATCGAATGTGCGCATCTTGTCCTCTCTATTTTTGCCGCTGCTCACGCAGGCAAGCCACGGATTTCAGTTTAGCGACGCCGCACCGGACAAGCTGCCAGGCAACGAGCGTGCAACCATGCATGTCTGCATCCGCCCGAAAGCGGTACAGCATCAATGCAAGCTCCATGCCAGTTTCTCAGGGCTGCTCCTTGGAAATGGCATGGACATCCCAATAATGCGCCCGAATCAAGCGCTCGCATTCCAATTTTTCAGGTTGAGCAGAGTTCCAGTAGGCTGCGCCGCAGCGATCCTGAGCCACCAGCTGGCTGCCCACCGCCTGATAGCGCTGCACCACAGCTGCCACCGGATGCCCGAAGCGATTCCGATAACCCGCCTGCACCACCGCCCAGCGCGGCCGCAGCGTGTTGACCCAGGACTCGGTCGATGAAGTCTTGCTGCCATGGTGAGGCACCAGCAGCCAGTCCACAGGCTCGTCCAGACTGGTTTGCAACAGTTGCTGCTCCTGCGCTGCCTCGATATCTCCGGCCAACAGGGCCACGCGCCCGCTGGCCGAACGCAGGCGCAACACGCAACTGCCAAAGTTCGGCTTGGCCTTGCGACCATTGAGCCAGGCCTCTCCTGCAGGCGGGTGCAGCACTTCAAACGTCACACCATCCCATTGCCAGTGCTGCCCCTGTGTACAGCGCTGAACCGGAGCCAGGCCCGCCAGTTGCGGGGCTTGAATCACCGAGTCCGAGCCCCAGACTTTCGCGCGAGGCTGAGCCGCCTTGACGGCCAGAGCTCCACCTGTGTGATCCTTGTCGCTGTGACTGAGCATCATGGCATCAATCTGCATGCCATTCGCGGCCATCAGCGGCAGGAGCACACGCTCGCCGGCATCGCTCTGGCGGCTGTACTGAGGCCCTGCGTCATAGAGCAGACGATGGCTGGCTGTGCTGATGATGACGGCATTGCCCTGGCCGATATCCGCCGCCAGCAGTTCAAACTCGCCCGCACGCGGCCATGATCGAGGCCAAAACAGGGCTGGCAAAACAAATATGGCCGCCACCAGCCGCAACCTGAGTGGCAAAGGCGCAATCACCAGCAGTCCGGCGACTATTGCCAGCACACTGGCCCACCAGGCAGGCTGCGGCAAGGCCCATACGGCTCCGGGCAGCGCAGCCAGCCACTGCAGCAGGCTCATCAAGGGCAGCATGGCGACGGCAGCAGCACTTGCCGCCATGGGCAGCACGGCAGCCAGCAAGGCCAGCGGCGTGACCACCAATGTCACCCAGGGAATGGCCAGCAGATTGGCCAGCAGGCCCACGACGGACACCTGACCAAACAGCAACAGACCCAGTGGTGCCAAGGCAAGGGAGATCAGCCACTGCTCGCGCCACAATTCCTTCAATCGTGCGAGAAATCGTTTTTTTGCGCTTGCAGCTTCAGCGCTAACGGCCCCTGAATTGGAAGCAAGCAATACACCGACGGCGACAAAACTGAGCCAGAACCCAGCCTGCCACAACGCCCAGGGATCGGCCACAACAATCACCGCCAGTGCCAGCAGCCATACACAGGCCCAGGGCCAGCGCACGCCCAGCCATTGAAGCAGCGCCACTACGGCCAGCATGCAGATCGTGCGTTGCGCAGGCAGGCCCCAACCGCTGAACAAGGCATAGGCCGCCGCCAGTAACACGCCCATGACCAGGGCCGCGCGCGGGGCAGGCATCCAACGACAAGCGCGCGCACTCAGCCTCCATACACGGCCCACGATCAAGACTGCCAGCCAGGCAAACATGGTTATATGCAGGCCCGATATGCTCATCAGATGCGCCACACCTGTCTGACGGAACAGGGTCCAGTCCTTGCGGTCAATCGCCTGCTGATCGCCCACGGCCAGCGCAGCCACCACACCCAGAGCGGTCTGTGCATGCTCTGCACCGCCACCTGGCAACCAGCGCTGCAAGCGCAATGCCTCGCCCTGAATGCGATCGCGCAAGCCCTGTCGCCAGCGCTGCAGCGGATATTGGCTTGTCACGGCCAGCAGTTCGGGCGCGGGCTGCTTGCGCACATAGCCCGTGGCCTGCACTCCTTGCTCCCAGGCCAGCAGCTCATAGTCAAAGCCGTGCGGATTGCGCGAGCCATGCGGGCGCTTGATGCGCACCGTGAAGCGCCAACGCTGGCCGGGACTCAACGCCATGCCCTGGGCCCAGTCAGGGACGAGAGGCTGGCTGGCGTCCGGCACCTGCCCGAACGGGCCATACCAGGACAGCTCCAGCAGCCTTGGCACGCCGGCATCCGAACTATCGACCACAAAACGCCAGCGCTGGCCGTTGGCCTGGTTCTGCAGCATGGAGGCAATCCGCCCTTCCACCTGCAAGTCCACCGCCTCCAGCGCCTGTGGCAGGGTCTGCGTCAGATAAGCATGTGCACGCCAACCCGTCCCCCCCGCCACACAGCAGGCAGCACCCAACAGCATCAGCCACCAGCTCTGCCAGGGTCTGCCACGCCATCTGCATGCAAACAGCAGTGTCAGCAAACCCCAGGCCAGCAAGATCTGGTAGAGCGACAGATGCCACAGCCTGGCCTGGGTCACCTGCCATGCAGCGCCCAGCACACAACCCCAGAGCGGCGCCAGCCACGACAGGCGGTGATGCTGAGAGCTTGGAGTCTGATGGAGCGGCATGCTGTCATGCTAGGAGCGAGCGCCCGCGCCCAGCATTGCGACTATCCCTGCCCTGTCTCGCACACCAAAACGGCATCAAACACTTGCTCTCATTATGCGAGCAGCTATCAATTCAAAAGCTATGGCCGCTGTGCCAAGGCGATCCATGCCCGGGCCCGCTGCTGTGTCAAACTTGTCGATCCTTAGCCTCGCACTTTTTGGAGCCGTCATGAGCGTCTATGAAAAACTCAAAGCCCTGAACATCACCCTGCCCGAAGTGGCCATGCCTGCAGCCGCCTACCTGCCCTATATGCAGACCGGCAATCTGGTGTTCCTCAGCGGCCATATCGCCAAGCAGAACGGCCAGCCCTGGGTCGGCAAGCTGGGCGAGAACATGACGACCGAAGAAGGCAAGCAGGCAGCCCGCGCCGTGGCCGTGGATCTGATGGGCACGCTGCAGCATGCCTGCGGCGGCGATCTGAATCGCGTCAAGCGCATCGTCAAGGTCATGAGCCTGGTCAACTCCAGCACCAGCTACACCGAGCAGCATCTGGTCACCAACGGCTGCAGCGAACTGTTGGGCGAAGTCTTCGGCGAAGCCGGCAAGCACGCCCGCAGCGCCTTCGGCGTGGCCCAGATCCCCCTGGGCTGCTGCGTGGAAATCGAGCTGATGGCCGAGCTGGGCTGAGACTTCCGCTCACACACATAAAGTGAGCTAATACCGCTTGCCATTCATAGAGTTCAGATACAAAACTATCTGAATTGATTGATTGGCAAACGCAAGCAGCTCACTTTATCTTTGCAGCGCGATGCTTGCCGCAAGCATCTCGATCACTCACGAAAGAGCCCTCATGCCCAGCACGCAGGCACCCCCGCTGGTTCTCAGCATTCAATCCCATGTCGCCTACGGCCATGTGGGCAACGACGCCGCCATGCTGCCGCTGCAGCTGCTGGGCATAGAACCCGTGGCCGTGCATACGGTGCAGTTCTCCAACCACACGGGCTACGGCGAATTCAAGGGCCAGGTCTTCACGCCGGCCCATGTACAGGATGTGCTGGACGGCCTGCGCGCCCGCGGCGTGCTGGCGCGCTGCACGGCCGTGCTCTCGGGCTATCTGGGCGATGCCGGTGTGGGCGAAGCCATTCTGGCCGCCGTGCAGGAGGTGCGCGCCGCCCAGCCCAAGGCACACTATCTGTGCGACCCGGTCATGGGCGATGTGGGGCGCGGCGTGTTTGTGCGCCCCGGCATCCCGGACTTTCTGCGCAAGCGCGCGCTGTCCCAGGCCAGCGTCATCACGCCCAACCATTACGAGTTCGAGCTGCTGTGCGGCGGCCAGCCGCTGAGCACCGCGGAAGCGGCCACCCAGGCGGCCCGAGCCATGCTGACGCAACTGCATCACAGCCCGTCGGCCCTGATCGTCATTACCAGCCTGCGCACCGACGATCTGCCTGCCGACCAACTGGCCACGCTGGCCGTGACTGCCGACAAGTCCTGGCTGGTACAGACGCCCTATATCGACCTGCACCCTCTGCCCAACGGCATGGGCGATGTGTTCTCGGCCGTGCTGCTGGGCCATCTGATTCAAGGGCGCGCCGTGCCCGATGCCGTGTCCAGGGCCGTGAGCACCTTGTATGCCCTGGTTTCTCGCACCGAATCGGGGCAGCGCGACCTGCCCCTGGTCGCCTGCCGCGACCAGATAATAGCTCCCGCGCAAACCTTCACGGCACTGCCTGTGCCAGCGCAGTGAATGGGTGCAAGAGCTTTGCCAAAGCTCTTTGCATCAACAGGCCTCCGGGGACTGGAGCGAGCTAGGCCTCAACCCAGGTCAAAATCGAATTTCCTGCTGTAAGCATTAATCCCCGGCGGCCGAAATTGAGTCAGCGAGGCGGGCTGCTTTGGAATAGATTTTGACTGTCGCCGTTCAGCGCCCCAAAGCCGCCGCACGCGTACTTTATGAAACGACAGCTTTGGACCAAAGCTGCGGCGCGCTGTTGCAAAAGCAGAGCAACCTCAAAATCCTGCCTCTTGCCTGGAGTCAGTTGCCCGTCTGCTGCTTGGGTAAATGACGAGCCAGCACCAAAACGACTAGCGCGAGAGAAAAAAGCAACGCGATGACAACACCGCTAACCGCGGCAAAAGACGCTTCAAACGCTTGCATTGCGCTTTGTAAAACGGCTGGAGATTGGATGCCTTGTTGGGTATTTCGGTACGCTTCGTCCAGGCCGCTGCCAGCCATGGCCTCTATACCGCCGTGTCGTACATGCGCGACGTAGACCGCAGTCATCAGGGAGCCAAAAATAGTCACCCCCAACCCTCCTCCAAACTCATAGGCCACGCCTTCTACAGACCCCGCCATGCCTGCGCGGTCTTCTGACACATTCGTCATTACCAGCGCGCTGGAGGCGGTCAGGCTGAAGCCTATTCCCACACCGCACAAGGCCAGGACCCCCACTTGCCACAATGCGCCTGCCTCGTTCAAGCCAAGATATCCCCAGATGCCTGAGGCACACATGACCAGGCCGGCAGCAATGACACGCGGACCGCCAATGTGTCCAATCAATACCCCCGCCAACGGTCCTGCGAAGAAAGACCCCAAGGAGATAGGCAGAACAAATGCTCCTGCCTCAAGGGGACTTTTTCCCAGAACCAACTGCAGCCTCTGACTGAGCACCAACTCAAAGCCGATCAGCGTCATTGACGCCACGAGCGCGATAAAAATACCCATGGCTATGGGGGTGACTGAAAGCAAGCTGAAATCAATCAATGGTTGAGGCAGCCGGAGTTGACGTCGCACAAAGACTGTCAATGTCACGGCTCCCGCAAGCAAAGCCCCCCAGGCCAAGAGCACATGACTATCGAGCCTGGCCAATTCCTTGATGCCATAAGCCAGTGCGATGATGCCAAGCGTGCTTTGCCAGCAGCTATGCAAGTCGATGGTGACGTTCGCATTCCCCGCGCTCTTGGGAACCAGCCACCAGGCCAGCACTGCAGCCACAGCAATGATTGGGACGTTGATCAGAAAAACCGAACCCCACCAAAAATGCTCCAGCAGGACTCCACCCAAGACCGGGCCCACCGCAGCGCCACCAGAGGCCACAGACGCCCAGACACCAATGGCAAAAGCCAGTTCTTTGGGGTCATGGAAGGTGGTACGAACAATGGCAATCGTGGCCGGCATCATGGCTGCGCCGCCAATGGCAAGCAATGCACGAGCAGCGATCAGTACAGCAGCGCTGGGAGCAAATGCTGCAATCACGGAGGCCAGTCCAAACAGAGCCATGCCACTGATAAAGACCATCCGGTGACCCAGACGATCGCCTAAGGCACCCATGGCCGGCATCAATCCGGCCATCACCAAAGAGTAGGCATTGAGAATCCACAGCTTCTCCGAAGCCGTGGTGTGCAGGGCCTGCGCCAGACTCGGCAACGCCGTGTAGAGCACCGTCATATCGATGACGATGAGCAGCAACGCCGTTGAAACCACGCCAAGCGTGAGCCAGCGGCTCTGGAATTTCATAGAGAACTTTCGAACATTGATTTCGGTGCCTTGCAGATGCAGGCCTTGTGGCATTCGCTGGATAGCGCGACTGGCTAGCCTCCAAGCCAAGCGACATGATGGGCGCTCCAATTCAGTCTTCAGACCGACACTGGATTGCGCGGGGAATCCGTAACTGCAACTCAAACCTGCACTACGTCATGAAGCCAGCCCCTCCATGAGACTTGGCACCCAAGCCGGGCTGTGAACTATGAAGCCTCGCCCAAGTTGGAAACAACCTGAGGACGGCTATTTGCCCTGACCGGAAAAAAACGGTCATAGGCGACGTTGAACACAAAGTTGTAAACAAGATAGAACACGACGATAGCCAGATCGAGCACCAGCGTATCGAGTAGCGTCATATTCAGATACCAGGCTATCAACGGCAGCAGAATCAGCAACAGACCCGCCTCAAACAAGACAGTGTGCAGCAGGCGTGCTTTGAAGCTCTTGCGAATATGGCCGTACATCTCCCGCATGCAGCGATCAAATCCGATGTTGAACGTGAAATTCCAAACCGTCGCGATCGTGGCAGAGCCGATACCCACCACACCCATGTGCGTCATGGGCTTGTTGAACAAGGCGGCCGAGGCCGGGATGATGATCATCAACCCGATAGCCTCGAACATCAAAGCGTGCCGCACCCGATCAGAAAGGCTGCGCGTTTTCATCATTTTTCTCCAATCACATTGATTGGTGTGCAATGTATCTTGATATCAAATAATGAAAAGTTATCTTCCATCTTAAAATCAGATAGATGAGCATATCCATGGATCAACTGGAAGCATTCGTCTCGGCGGCAGAAAAAGGATCGTTTTCTGCCGCCGGACGAGCTTTGCGCAAGGCGCAATCGGCCGTCAGCACCCAGGTTTCCAACCTGGAAACGGATCTTGGGGTGATGCTGTTCAACCGTGCCGGGCGCAACCCCTCGTTGACGGCCGCGGGCGAGCGCCTGCTGGCTGAGGCCAGGCTGATCCTCGATCGCCGCGAACACCTCATTGGGGTTGCGGCGAGCTTCGAGGCGCATGTTGAAAAGCGCCTTGTCGTAGCCATCGACGAGCTCTACCCGGAGCATGTGCAGGGAGAGCTATTCGCCGAGTTCGCGAGCCTCTTTCCCCATGTCGAACTGGAGTTGCTGTTCCCCATGATGGAGGATGTCAGCAATATGATTCTTGATGGAAAAGCGGATATCGGAGTGATGTGGCGCCAGGAATCGCTGCCCGCAGAACTTGGCTTTCACACTATTGGCTGGGTACCGCTCAAACTGGTTTGCGGAAGCAACCATCCGCTTGCGCACACCGTTGTCGACTGGGAGGAGCTCAAGCGTCACCGCCAAATCATGGTGACCCTGAGGTCCGAGGGAACCGAAAAGCACCGCCTTCGCGTCGCTGCCGAGGTCTGGTGGGTCGAAAGCCATTGGGTCATCCTGCAAATCCTCAAGCAAGGAATTGGCTGGGCACTGATCCCTGATCACATCATCGCGCGCTCGCCTATCGCCAAGGACCTCGTCATGCCAGCGCTACGATTCGACGAAGGGGCGCACCCAGTGGCCTTGGAGCTGGTTTGGCACAAGCAGCGGCCCAGCGGGCCCGCGGCCACATGGCTGCGCGAGAGATTTGCGGCAACGAAGATCTATACGTGACAATTTCCGAGAAAGATCGAAGCGATACCGTTGACGGCTTCGACACAAACGTCCGCCACGGATCGTTCTCTGCCATTCCTTCTTCAAGCCCGATCAAAAAAAACCGCTCCAGCAAAACTGACGCGGTTTTTTTCATGGGCGTATCGATCACCTATTCCACACGCGTCACCGCCTGGGGCTTGAAACCCAGGTCGGCGGCCTTGCCCTTGCGGCCGCGGTTGCCACGGGCGTTGTTGAGGCTGCGGATCTCCAGCGTCTCGGTACGCGCCTTGCCGCCACGCCCCACGCCATCCAGGCGGATGCTGCGCGTATAGGCGGCCGCGCCGGCCAGTTGATCCTTGTCTTCCAGGCTGATCAGCATCAGGCCGCGCCCGCCCTTGGGCATGGCCTTGAGCTCTGCGATCTCGAAGGTCAGAATGCGACCGCCCACCGAGGCGCAGATCACATGGCTGGCGGGGTTGAGCAGACCTGCTCCCTGCTCGCCGCCTTCCACATACTCGGCACGCGCATTCATGGGCACGCCATGCACCACCGACGGTGCGCACAGGGTCTCACCCTCGCCCAGCGTGACAAAGGCCTTGCCGGCCTTCTGGCGCGAGACCATATCGCCCACGCTCGCCGTGAAGCCGTAGGCACCCGAGCCAGACAGCAGCAGCTGCGTGCTTTCGCTGCCGGCAAAGTAGTACAGCAGCTGGGTGCCGGCTTCGAGCTCGATCAGCGTCGTCACGGGCTGGCCGTCGCCGCGTCCGCCCGGCAGGGCCGATACCGGCACCGAATAGACCCGGCCGTTGCTGCCAAAGGCCAGCAGCTGATCGACCGTGCGGCACTCGAACGTGCCATAGAGACTATCGCCTGCCTTGAAGCTCAGCGTGGCAGCGTCCACACCGTGGCCTTGGCGCGTGCGCACCCAGCCCTTTTCGGAAATGATCACGGTCGTGGGCTCATCCACCACCTTGACCTCGGCCACCACCTTTTTCTCCTCATGGATCAGGGTGCGACGGGCATCGCCAAAGGTCTTTGCATCGGCCTCGATTTCCTTGCAGATCAGGCGGCGCATGGTCGCCTCGCTGCCCAGGATGTCTTCGAGCTTGCCCTGCTCGCTGCGCAGCTCCTTGAGCTCCTGCTCGATCTTGATGGCCTCCAGGCGCGCCAATTGGCGCAGACGGATTTCAAGAATGTCCTCGGCCTGACGCTCGGAGAGATTGAAGGCATCGATCAGGGCCTGCTTGGGTTCATCGCTGGCGCGGATGATGGCAATGACCTTGTCGATATTGAGCAGCACGGCCTGACGGCCTTCGAGGATGTGGATGCGATCGAGTACCTTCTCCAGCCGGTGCTGGCTGCGTCGCGTCACGGTCTGGAAGCGGAAGGCAATCCACTCCTCCAGCATCTGGCGCAGCGACTTCTGCACCGGGCGGCCATCGAGGCCGATGCTGGTCAGGTTGATCGAGCTCGAAGACTCCAGGCTGGTGTGGGCCAGCAGCGCCGTGATCAGCTCCGACTGCGGAATCTTGCCGGTTTTGGGCTCGAACACGATGCGCACCGGCGCATCCTTGCTCGACTCGTCGCGCACGCAGTCCAGCACGGCCAGCATGCTGGCCTTGAGCTGGGTCTGCTCCTGGCTCAGCGCCTTCTTGCCGGTCTTGACCTTGGGATTGGTGATGTCCTCGATCTCTTCGAGCACCTTCTGGGCCGACACGCCGGGCGGCAGCTCGGTCACCACCAGTTGCCACTGGCCGCGTGCCAGCTCTTCGATCTTCCAGCGCGCACGCACCTTGAGACTGCCACGGCCCGTGCGGTAGGCATCGGCAATATCGCTGCTTGATGAAATGACCTGGCCGCCGCCCGGATAGTCGGGGCCGGGAATCAGCGCCAGCAGCTCTTCCTCAGGCAGTTGCGGCTTCTTGATCAGGGCCACGCAGGCCGCTGCCACCTCGGGCAGATTGTGGCTCGGGATTTCCGTAGCCAGACCCACGGCGATGCCGCTGGCGCCATTGAGCAGCGAGAACGGCAGACGCGCCGGAAGCTGCTTGGGCTCCTGAGTGCTGCCGTCGTAGTTGGGCACAAAGTCCACGGTGCCCATATCGATTTCGTCGAGCAGCAGGCCGGTGATCTTGGACAGGCGCGCCTCGGTGTAACGCATGGCCGCTGCGCCGTCGCCGTCGCGGCTGCCGAAGTTGCCCTGGCCGTCGACCAGCGGATAGCGCTGATTGAAGTCCTGGGCCATGCGCACCAGTGCGTCGTAGGCCGACTGGTCGCCGTGCGGGTGAAAGCGGCCCAGCACGTCGCCGACGACACGGGCGCTCTTGACCGGCTTGGCCGCCGTATTGCCATTCGGGCCGCTATAGCCCAGACCCATGCGGTCCATGGCATAGAGGATGCGGCGCTGCACGGGCTTGAGGCCATCGCTGACGTCGGGCAGGGCACGGCCCTTGACCACCGACAAAGCGTATTCGAGATAGGCGCGCTGTGCGTAT
The DNA here is from genome assembly GCF_008121555.1 of Comamonas sp. Z1. Taxonomy (NCBI): domain Bacteria; kingdom Pseudomonadati; phylum Pseudomonadota; class Betaproteobacteria; order Burkholderiales; family Comamonadaceae; genus Comamonas; species Comamonas sp. Z1. The sequence continues at coordinate 397,312 of NZ_VOQT01000004.1, read as the reverse complement.
TGACCCAGGTCCAGTGCATCGCCAGCGGCTTGTTGAGACAAATCCAGTGTGGTTTGATCGCTCATGAATTCTTTGTGATTTTCCAAATTGCGCCGATCCGGCGACTCAAGGTATTTGCGCGTCCGCGGCCGCAGAGGCCGCGCCCGGCAGAGTCATGCGTATGCGGGAGCCGCCGCGGCCAGCCGAACCGGCCGCAGCCAGCCGGCCGCTCAGGGGCCGGGCTGCCTGCAACTGCTCGTAAATGCCCGTGACGGCCTTGACGTAATTCATTGTTTCTTTGTAGGGCGGAATCGCCTTGCCAAACTTCTGCACCGCACCTTCGCCTGCGTTATAGGCGGCCAGCACCAGATCGAGCCGGCCCGGGAACAAGTCCATCAGATAGCTCAGATAGCGCGCGCCGGCAGGCACGTTCACGGCCGGGTCGGTCAGTTGCTGCTGCATGCTGCGCTTTTTGCTGGCCGACACGCCAAAGCGCTCTGCCGTGGCCGGCATCAGCTGCATCAGACCGACGGCGCCCTTGGGCGAGACGGCCTGGGCATCAAAGCCGGACTCCACGGCGATCACGGCCTTGATCAGGTCGTAGTCCACGCCGGTTCTCTCGGCCGCTTTCTGCAGATGCGGCCTCACGCTCTTGTAGCGCGGCGAGACCTCGAAAAAGCTCTGCATGCGCGTGCGGGCGCTGAGCCCCTCGGCCGCCGAATCCGGCTTGAGCTGTAGACCCGGCTGGCTGCTGTCGTAGAGCTCGCCCTTGAAGAACAGCTTGTAGCGTTCGTCCAGCGCCTCGGCCGCAAAGTGCGTGACCCCAAATTCGTCGACATAGGCCCAGAGATCGGCATGCGCCGCCGGCGCCAGGGCCAGCCAGCCCAAGCCCGCCAGCAGGGCAGCCGCCACCGCACGTCGCAAACGCACAGACGCGAACCCGCCGCGCGCAGGCGGCTGGCTGGGTGAGGCATCGAACATGGGCTTGTGCATGGCTGGCTCCATCGACCGCTGGTGAGCGCTAGTGCAGACGTTGGCAACGCCCGCCTAGATATCGACCTCCACGGCATCGCCATGCAGCTCCATCAGCTCGCGGCGGGCGGCGGCTTCGCCCTTGCCCATGAGCTTGGTGACCACGGCCTCCGACTGTGCAAAGTCCAGATTCATGAACTGCACCGGCAGCAGACGACGCGTATCGGGGTTCAGCGTGGTTTCCCACAGCTGTTCGGCATTCATCTCGCCCAGGCCCTTGAAACGGCTGACCTGGCATTTCTCGCGCGGCACGCCGTCCTTGGCGCATTTTTCGATGATGGCATCGAGCTCGCCCGCATCGAGCGCATAGACCTTGATGGCGGGCTTTTTGCCGCGCGCCGGCACGTCCACCCGGAACAGCGGCGGCAGCGCCACATGGATGTGGCCGGCTTCGATGAGCTTGGGGAAATGCTTGAAAAACAGCGTCAGCAGCAGCACCTGGATGTGCGAGCCGTCCACGTCCGCATCCGAGAGAATGCAGATCTTGCCGTAGCGCAGACCGGACAGATCGGGCTCGTCGTTGGGGCCATGCGGGTCCACGCCGATCGCCACCGAGATATCGTGGATTTCGTTGTTGGCGAACAGCCGGTCGCGGTCCACCTCCCAGGTGTTGAGCACCTTGCCGCGCAGCGGAAGGATCGCCTGGGTTTCCTTGTCGCGGCCCATCTTGGCGCTGCCGCCGGCAGAGTCGCCCTCGACCAGAAACACCTCGTTGACGGCGATGTCCTTGCTCTCGCAATCGGTCAGCTTGCCGGGCAGCACGGCCACGCCGCTGCCCTTGCGCTTTTCCACCTTCTGGCCGGCCTTCTGGCGGGTCTGGGCGGCCTTGATGGCGATCTCGGCCAGCTTCTTGCCCCAGTCCACATGCTCGTTGAGCCACAGCTCCAGCGCCGGGCGCACAAAGCCCGAGACCAGACGCACGGCATCGCGCGAATTCAGGCGCTCCTTGATCTGGCCCTGGAACTGCGGGTCCAGCACCTTGGCATTGAGCACATAGCTGGCGCGCGCAAACACGTCGTCAGGCATGAGCTTGACGCCCTTGGGCAGCAGCGAGTGCATGTCGATGAAGGCCTTGACGGCCTGGAACAGGCCGTCGCGCAGGCCGCTGTCATGCGTGCCGCCCGCCGTGGTCGGAATCAGGTTGACATAGCTTTCGCGCAGCGGCGCACCGTCTTCGGTGAAGGCCACGCACCAGGCCGCGCCCTCGCCTTCGGCAAAGCTGTCGTTGTTCTTGTCGGCAAAGCCCTCGCCCTCGAACAGGGGGATGACGGGCTCGCCATGCAGGCTCTGCGCCAGATAGTCGCGCAGACCGCCCTTGAACTGCCAGCTCTGGGTGTCACGCGACTTTTCATTGATCAGCGAAACGGCCACGCCGGGCATGAGCACGGCCTTGCTGCGCAGCAGATGCACCAGCTCGCCCATGGGCAGGGCCGAGGATTCGAAGTATTTGGCATCGGGCCAGGCACGTACCGTCGTGCCCTGCTTGCGCTCGCCGGCCTGCAGAGGGCGCACCTTGAGCGGCTCGATCACATCGCCGCCCGAGAACACCAGCGTGGCCACCTGGCCGTCGCGGTGCACCTGCACCTCCAGACGTGTGGCCAGCGCATTCGTCACCGAGACGCCCACGCCGTGCAGACCGCCCGAGAAGCTGTAGGCGCCGCCATTGCCCTTGTCGAACTTGCCGCCCGCGTGCAAGCGCGTGAAGACCAGCTCCACCACGGGCGCCTTTTCCTCGGGGTGCAGACCGAAGGGAATGCCGCGCCCGTCGTCCTCCACGCTGTAGGAGCCGTCGGCATGCATGGTGAATTTGATTTTCTTGCCGTAGCCGGCAAGCGCCTCGTCGGCCGCGTTGTCGATCACCTCCTGCAGGATGTGCAGGGGGTTGTCGGTGCGCGTATACATGCCAGGACGCTGTTTGACAGGCTCCAGACCCTTGAGAACGCGGATCGAGCCTTCGGAATATTCGTTGGACGGTTTGACTGCCATGGGGGCGGATTGTAGTAGCCTCTCCGAGTGAGAGCTGGATAAATTCACAGTTGTTTACTCCCAATACTCTTGCACAAAGCCCGAACATCTGTCTTGGCAACGTGTTTTTACCGGGTCTTCATCGCTGCGGACACTCTGAAAACAATAGCATTTACCGCTTGCCATTCATGCGTTATGGATAGTTTCAAATCGATATCCATTACGCAGATTGCGCAAAGCGCTCACTTTTTATTTTTTTCTGCCCGGCTGCGGCTCCCGCGCCGCAGCTTGCCGGTCACGCATTCTGGCAGGGCAGCCTGCCACGCATGTGACGGCCTGTGCAGGCGCAAAACAGCTTGTTTCGTTAAAGTGGCAAGTTGACCGCACCCCAAGCCTTTTTTCGCACACACGGCATGACTACAAAGACAACTCAAGCCCCCATGTCCATGGCGCAGATTCTTCTGTGCGGTGGCGCCATCGTCACGCTCTCCATGGGCATACGCCACGGCTTCGGCCTGTGGCTGCAACCCATTACCCAGGAGATGGGCTGGACGCGCGAGAACTTCTCCCTGGCCATTGCCGTGCAGAACCTGTCCTGGGGCATCTTGGGCATCTTCGTCGGCATGCTGGCCGACCGCATCGGCGCCTTCAAGGTGCTGATCGGCGGCTCCGTCCTCTATGCGCTGGGCCTGGCCGGCATGGCGCTGTCTCCCAGTTCCACGATGTTCCTGCTGACCGCCGGCGTGCTGATCGGCGCGGCCCAGGCCGGCACCACCTATGCCGTGATCTACGGCGTGCTGGGCCGCCAGATTCCGGTGGCGCGGCGCAGCTGGGCCATGGGCGTGGCCGCGGCGGCAGGCTCGTTCGGCCAATTCTTCATGGTGCCCGTGGAGGGCAAGCTGATCGCGCAGTTCGGCTGGTCCAATGCCTTGCTGATACTGGCGCTGTTCGCGCTGCTGATCGCCGCCCTGGCCTTCGGCCTGCGCGAGCCGGGCTTTGGCGGCAGCACGCCCATCAAGCGCGAGCAGACCGTGGGCCAAGCGCTCAGGGAAGCCTGGACCTACCCCAGCTTTCTGCTGCTGATGGCGGGCTACTTTGTCTGCGGCTTCCAGGTCATGTTCATCGGGGTGCACATGCCCAGCTATCTGAAGGACTTCGGCATGGCGCCCCATGTGGCCAGCTATTCGCTGGCACTGGTCGGCCTGTTCAATATCTTCGGCACCTATCTGGCCGGCAATCTGGGCCAGAAGCTGCCCAAGCGCTATCTGCTGTCGGGCATCTACGGTCTGCGCTCGGTGGCCACCGTGGCCTTTTTGCTGGCACCGCTGTCGCCCTGGTCGGTCTATGCCTTCTGCGCCGCCATGGGCTTTCTGTGGCTGTCCACCGTGCCGCTGACCAATGCCACCATCGCCCAGATCTTCGGCGTGCAGCATCTGTCCATGCTGGGCGGCTTTGTCTTTTTCAGCCACCAGATCGGCAGCTTCCTGGGCGTATGGCTGGGCGGCTATCTCTACGATATCAACGGCAACTACGATATGGTCTGGTACATCTCGATTGCCCTGGGCATTTTTGCCGCCATCGTCAACCTGCCCGTGCGCGAGGCCGCCATTGTGCGCAGCTCGCCCAGCGCAGCCTGATACCGGAGACACCACCATGCCGCTCAAACTCTGGCAACGCATCTCCATCTGGTGTGCCGTGCTCGTGCTGCTGCTGGCGGTGTTTGCCCTGTATCTGCAACCGGAATTCATGCTCACACTCGCAGACCAGGTCTGGGCCTGCTTCTGAGCTCTTGGGCAAGCTGCCCGGGCGGCATGGCCGGGAGAGAGCATGGCCCGCATCATCATCACCGGAGCCTCGGACGGCATAGGCGCCGAAATGGCCCGCCAGCTGGCGCAAACCCATCAAAGCCGGCTGCAGCTGACGCTGGCCGCACGCAATGCAGGCAACCTGCAGGCCGTGGCAGAACAATGCCGGGCCCTGGGGGCGCAGGTGCTGACAGTTCCCACCGATGTGAGCGAAGAGGCCCAGTGCCGCGCGCTGATCGACGCAGCCGTGCAGCAGTTTGGCGGGCTGGACGCCCTGATCAACAACGCCGGGGTCTCGGCCCATGCGCTCTTTGAACAGGTCAGCGCACAAGACCTGGGCTGGTATGAGAGGTTGATGCGCATCAACCTCTGGGGCAGCGTCTGGTGCACCCATGCGGCGCTGCCGCACCTCAAGGCCAGCCAGGGCTCCATCGTCGCCGTGTCTTCGCTGGCCGGTCTGATCGGCGTGCCGGGTCGCACGGCCTACAGCGCCAGCAAGTTCGCCATGGCCGGCTTCTTCGAAGCCCTGCGCATCGAGCTCAAACCCGCCGGCGTGAGCGTGACCACGGCCTACCCCGGCGTGGTGGATACGCGCATCCGCTACCACGGCTACAACGCCAGAGGCGAGGCCGCAGGCGTCAGCGGCCTCAAGGAAGACGGCGCGATGACGGTGGCCGAATGCGCGCGCCTCATACTCGACGGCATGAGGCGCCGCCAGCGCGAGGTGGTGATGACGGGCAAGGGCAAGCTGGGCCGCTTCATCAAGCTGATCGCCCCTGGCATGGTGGAAGACATGGCCCTGGCCGCGCTCAAGGACGATGTGAAGCCGCACTGAGCCGGCGCGCGAGCTGCTGCCGATGCAGCGACGCACGGGCCATGCAAGGATTTGGCTACGGGCACTGCTATGGTTTATGCAAGGCCAAGCTGCTTTTTAGACGCTCCAGCAGGGGGCTTTCTCGTTCGGCCTCTAGTGCAGCTATGGCCATCCATCGATCTGGGTTTTCTCCTAAATCTATAGCAATGTTTCCAGCAAGCAGAGGGCTTAGGCGACCTCGTTTTTTTGCTTGCGCAAATGCCGCTGTGCTTATATTTAGATCACGGCACCATGCGGCTGCTCGCTTCGATTTCAGCGCCATTTCTAACAGTTCGATTGTCGAGGCCATTTTTTCTCCCGTTCGTCAAGCTCTTTGGATGATATGACGACTGGTTAGCAATTTGGGTAACGACTCGTTAGTATTCCGCTTGCTAACAACTCGTTAGCGGACGGAGCCACCCAGCTCGGGCAGATGCAGTGATCAACAGCACGCCCTACCGCCAGAAGCAGAGCTAGGCGGCTCCTGACAAACCTAGGAGCCGCCAGCATGTCTAAAACCGTTCGCACGTCCCCAATAAGTCCTCCGCCTGGTCAGCAAGACCAAAGCGCTCGCCTGGCGGCTTCCGCCAAGGTCGACCAGGTGGAGGGCACCATCTATCGCCCAATCAATGAGTACTTGGATTGGCTTTACGCTGAGCTGGCTCGTTTAAACGCTGCTGTTGCAAATCCCGGCCAGTCTTGCACGCCTGATTTGGACATTTATCAGGGCGAAGAGGTTGCCGCTGCGTTGCGCGTTTACATGCGCTTCGTTGCTTTCCGACTGGGGCGCGCATGAGTGCCGATTTCTTCATCACCGATGGCCCTCGCGTGGTGCCTGCTGAGTACCAAGCATGGCAGGTTGCCTATGACTACTGGTATGCCTGCGTCCAGCGGGCTTTGCACTATGAGGGCTGGGACGGCACAGAGTCTGAGCGTTTGGGTCGCCTGGCTATTGCGGCTAAGGGCGAGGCAGACCGGCTTGAGCAGATCGCTCGAGCTGCTTTCCGAAGGGCCTGCTCATGACCGGCCAGCCTTACACCCACGCCGCGCACTATGAGCGCTGTGTCGCGGCTGCAAAGCTCGGCCAGGTCATCACGCATCAACATGTCCAGGTCATCAAGCAAGGTGTGCACTACTGTGCGCGCATTCGCTCGTCCTGGACGACTCCGGACGGCCTGGACTGCTGGACCGTCGAATCCATCTCGCCGGAAATCGCGCATTTCACGGTTCCTTGCAAGCAAGTGCGCCTGTGCGGTGATGCCCGTTGCAGCTGCTTGGAGGGCGCTGCGGCGGAGGGGGCCCCGCTTGCGGGGGAGGGTCCGCTGCAGGGCCCGGAGGGCGTGACGTGCTTGTAACACGTCACTTTAGTCTCACCACTGAGACAGATACCAGTTCTACCGCTGCCCTTTCGGCTTCGGAATTGGGCAATGTCGTGGACATTTCCACGCGTGCCGAGTGGCGGCCATACCAACCCACCAAGGTGCAGATGGTGGGCTTCTGCGACTGGCTGTCCATGTACCAGCGCCATTTCCGCACCGACCTGCCCAAGATCGCTGACGGCGCTGTGATGCGTATCGACAAGGAAGGCGAAGTCGAAACCGTCACGCTCAAGAAGTCGCGCATTGAAGGCAGCTTTGAAACCGCCGTGTTCGTGCGCTGCGATGGTGAAACCGTTTGGTTTGAGGGCAACGTCTCCAAGTGGGGCCGTCCTGACAATGTGTTCGGCTACACGTTCCTCGAATGCCTGGCGATCATCAACAAGCTGTTGGTCAAGCTGGGCTTGCCTCCGTTCACTGAGGGCGACAAGTACCTCACGAACTTCAAGGGCGAGCCCCGTTCCTGCTGGACGGGTGCCATCGTCACCCGCATCGACATGACCTGCAATTACGCCGTGGGCAGCAAAGAAGACGCCTATGCGTACATGCGCCACCTGCAGGGCCAGCAGGCCAGCCGCCTGAAGACAGGCACCTATGGCGATGGGGAAACCGTCGACTTCGGCCGAGGATCTCGCCGCATCTACGTCAAGGCCTACCTGAAGGGGCCAGAGCTTCGCCGTCACGCTGGCCGCGTACAGGACGCCAAGGGGGTCAATGACGGCACCGTCAAGGACTACGAAAAAGGCATCACCAACCCCTATGTGCTCCAGCTTGCGGACTGGTGCGATGCCGTGGGCCTTGTCCGCGTGGAAATGACCTTCAAGGCGACCAAGCTGCATGACATGGGCTGCCACTACTTGGGAGGCTTCGACATGAAGCAACTGGAAATCGAATTCGACAGCCGCTCTGATGTTCTGACGCGTGGCAGCGCAGAGGCCGATGACTTCACGTTGCTTCCCAAGGCAGTGCTGTCTACCTACCGCATGTGGCAGGCAGGAGATGACCTCACCAGCAAGCTGAGCCGCGCCACCTTCTACCGCCACCGCCGCGAGCTGCTGGTTATGGGCGTTGATATCGCCATTAAAAGCAACGTCCTCCAAATGAAACCTAGGACACGGGTAATCAAGCTCGGCCCAGTGTCCATGCCCGATTGGTACGAGCTGCCAGTAATCGAAAGGAGCCGCAATGGCACACATCATTAAGGTCACGGGCTTCAAAGCCTTCAAGGGCTTTGTCAACGGTGAAGGCATCAACAGCGGCACTCTGTTCTCAGAAGTCCGTCTGGATACCCGCTACAACAAACCCGGCGAAAACATCAAGGGCGGCATTGCCACCGAAGAATGGAAGATGCCCGATGCGGACACCGTGTTCCGCATGCAGCACATCCCGCTGCCCTTCATGGTCGAGCTCGATGTCGAGCGAGTCAGCAACGGCAAGGAATCCAAGGAAGTCGTTCTAGGCGCTCGCCCTGTCGAACACGCTCAGCCCAAGCCTGCAACAGCCTCTGCAGCGTCCGCTAAGGCCGCTGTACCCGCCTGATGGCGTCCCTCAATCTGCTGTGGTTCCTGCCCGTCTGCTGGGCTTACGGGCGGGTGCTCATGGCCATGGTGTCTTCAACGCTTGAGGAGGTTATTCGATGAGCAATGAACTTGATGACGACACCGCCTGCTGCGATGACTGCCAAGAGATCAATCTTGGCTTCACCGTTTCAGAGGTTGTCGAGTGTGGCTGCCCTGTCTGTGGCTCACACAACATCCGCCCTTATGAAGAGTGGGTTTCAGACCTGCCCGACGTGACAGAGGATTGATGTCTTTATGAAAGTCATCTGATGAGCTACTTCATCTGCACCCAGATCGAAGCGCCATGCCAGCCCGGCAACCAGGTCGCGATAACGGAAATCACCGTTCAAGACCTTGCCGCGCTGGGAATCACGCCGCAAAGCCTCGGCCAGTCCGTTGCACTTGGCTTTGGTCTGGTCTTCTCCATCGCTATCACTGGCTACGTGTTGGGCCTCGTGCTCAAGCTCATTCGCGGCATTTGAGATTGCAGCCGAGAGCGGGCGCTGTGCCTGCTCCCTGGTGCAAGTTCGCACTGATTTGAAGAGAGGAAATCCTATGAAGAAGTTCAACACTCTGCGCGCCCTGCGCGCTCGTGGTGCACAAGCAGCCCTGGCTGTCGGTGCAATGGTGATGGCGACTGCTGCTCGCGCTGAAGGTGCTGGTATTGACAGCCTGTTTGATGGTGTGGATCTGTCCGGCATTTCTGCAAAGGTTCTGGCGATGGCTGCGGTGATCGTGACTATCGCGCTGGTCATCAAGGGCCCCAGCATCGTCAAGCGCATCATCAGCAAGATCTAAGGCCCGGTCATGCTCATTGTCGCCCTGGTCGTTGTCGTTCACGCTGCTTTTGCGCTGATCGGCGCGATCGGGGCGCTTTGCTTTTTCAGCCTTGCGAGGATGTGATGATTAAGCTCTCTCAAGGCTTTTGCGTTGGCATGGCTGCCTTCGCCTGCGGCTCTGCTGTTGCTGCGCCTCTGCAAATACCAACCAATGTGCCAATCGTTGAGGTGGCTCAGCAGACCAACACCTATAACTACACGCCGGTTAACGAAACCAACTCCACCATCAAGCGTGTGGTGCCTATCTCTGATGCGCTGGTAACGGGGCAGAGCGTTTCGGATGTTGAGCCTAAAGTCAGTACCACTCGTCGTCTTCCTATCGGCACTGGTGCGGATGTCACTGCGAGTGTAAAAATTCCTAAGAGGAACATTGCGCGAGGTCTGATAAGGGCTGCCAAGGTTGCGGGCGGCCCAAGTGGTCTTATTGCGGGCCTTGCCCTGGAGGCACTTATCGACTATGGCCTCAAGAATGCGTCTATTGGCTCTGATGGACGGTTGATCGCAGGAAAGGAGAGCGATGCCTACTATCCTCAATCAGATGGCTATATCTGGCGCCAGAACTACACTCATACAGGTGCCTATTACGGCCCTGAGGCGGCATGCGTTGCCCTAACGCCAGAGGGGCCTGATAACTGGAAATTTCAGCAACTCGTTGATTTCGGGCCTGACCTTAAAGCGTGCCGTTACGTCAAAGCAGATGGCAATGTAAATCAGCCGTTCTCTGTCATCCGCATTGCGCCTTCAGATTGCAAGCCTGGCTACTACGTTGACAAAGGGGTCTGCACCAGCACCAAGCCTCTTACGGAAATGAGCGAGCAGGAGATTGAGGATTGGATTGCGTCGCGCGATGGCTGGCCCACGTCCTCGTCAGTTGCTCTCGCAGAGATGCTGAAGTATCCCGACACTCGAAGAATCATTCAGGACTACCCGAGCAATGGCGTTGAGATAAACGGCCCTGCCAGCGTAAAAGGCAAGTCAACCACGGCGACCGAGGGTGTGCAGCTTGTGCCTGGTACAACGACTGTTGCTCCGCCTGGTACACCGTCTTCTCAAACTCAGCCAGGTACAAAAACCACCACCACAACGGCAACTCACCCGATCACATATTCGGGTAGCAGCGTCTCTCATTCGACGGTTAATAACACGACTACCAACATCACTAACAATACGACTAACGTCACAACGACTGAGACCAAGACTGAAGAGGTTGAGGACGATAAAGACGATCAGATGCCCTCTGATACGGCGCTTGGCGATTTACCTAAGCTCTATGAGCAGAAATACCCAGAGGGCCTTTCTGGCGTCTGGAATCAACGTAGTCAAGAGTTCAAAAGCAGTGGTCTGTTTAGCCTGGCTGAGCAGCTCATGCCGACCTCGCTCAATGGCGGTACATGCCCAAGCTTTGATCTGGATTTGAGCATTGGTTCATGGGCTGATTACGGAACGCATCAGGTTCCTATGCCTTGCTGGATTTGGGATACCTGCAAATACATCCTGCTGTTGATGGCTGCAGTTTCGGCTCGCCGTATTGTGTTGGGAGGCTGAAATGGCAGCAGCGTTTACAGCACTATTTGCCAAGCTTGCTGCAATTGTTGCGTGGTTTGGCAGCCTGTTTGTGGCCATTTTCAAGGCCGGCTGGGACATGCTCTCAGACCTTGTTTGCTGGGGCTTTGATGGCTTGCTTGGCATCGCTGTCACCGCAATGAATGCGGTGGATCTTTCGGGCCTGAATGGCGCGTTTGGAGCGTGGAGCCAGCTGCCTCCTGAGCTGCTGAATGTCATGGGTCTGATGGGCCTTGGCGCGGCCTCTGCGATCGTCGTCGCGGCGCTTGGTATTCGTCTGCTGCTGCAGCTCATACCTTTCACAAGGCTTGGTTCATGATCAACGGCATCGAAGGTATTCCAGGCTCTGGCAAGAGCTATGAAGCAGTGGCTTATCACGTGCTTCCGGCGCTCCAGGCCGGGCGCAAGGTCATCACCAATTTGCCGCTGAATGTCGATGCGTTTGCGGCTATCGACCCGAGTTATCGGCAGCTCATTGAGGTTCGCACGAGGCCTGCTCCGCAGATCGGTGAATGGAACGCGGCGAACATTGCTGAGCAGGAAGCGTTTAAGCTCTGGAAAGATCGTGAACCGGTCCAGCAGTCAGAAAACGTGTTCACGTTTGGCACGGTCTGGGACTACTACAGCGACTGGCGCGGCCCGAAGGGGGAGGGGCCTTTGTACGTGATTGATGAGTGCCATGTGGCTTTGCCTAAGCTCGGCACGCCCGATAGCGTGGTGCAGTGGTTCAAGCTGCATCGGCACTACAACGCTGAAGTGCTTCTGATGACGCAAAGCTTCCGCGACATTAACCAGCCAATCGCCCAGCTCGTCGCAACGCTCATCAAGTGCCGCAAGGCAGACATCCTGGGTAACAAGGATGAGTACATTCGCAAGGTGCATGCAGGTTATCGCGGCGCGATGATCCAGCAGAATCAACGCAAATACGAAAAGCAGTACTTTGGGCTGTACCGCAGCAACACGCAAAGTAGCGGCACCTCTGAAGCGGGTATGACGGACGTCAAGCCCCTGATCGTCTACTTCAACCGCGCGAAATGGGCATGGCTTGCAGTGACGCTCGGACTGGTCGTTTGGGCCTTCTGGCCCAAGCCTGATGTAGACGTCTGGGGCAACAAAAAGGTGCAGCCAAAATCCAAGGCCACTGCACCGGCTGCAAGCCCTGTTGCGGCGACTGTAGTGCCTACGGCTACGCCCAAGAACACTCAGGCCAGTGCACAGAGCCAGGACGCAGAGCAGGCCAAAGCTGAAGATAAGGAACCACTGAAGGGTAAAAGCATTCACGTCACTGGCGAGATCCTCAAGCACGGCAAGCACTGGTACACATTCGTCATCAGTGATGGCACCAGGCGCATGTTCGACCTCAACAGCGACGACATGAAAGCCGCGGGCTACAAGGTCGCATACAAGGCCCACTGCATCGCCCAGTTGAGCTGGGAGGGTGGCGGTTCGCGTATGGTCACTTGCGATGCACCGAACGCACCAGCAGGCACGGATAACAAGCCTATCGTGATCGACTCTGGCGGTGGCGGTCGTAGCGACAAGCCTCTGCGTACTGGTGCAGAGCCTGAGCATCAGGAGCAGCAGCGCCAAGAAGTTGCCGAGTACCGAGCTCCGCAGTACCAGCAGCAGGCCACCATGGCCGACATCGCCAAGGCCGGCCGCACGGCGCGCTTAGTCGATTCTGGTCGGCTTTAGATTTGTGGCCATTCAAATTTTCAGATTTGAAATAGCTGATGGTTATTTAGGGGGTATCGGGGGCCGCGCCCCTGATGTCAACGTTTGACCAGGCAGAACCCCACGCACTGCACCAGGTGTGCGTCGCAGCTCGCGCAAACCAATTGCCCCCTTCGCGGGGCTTTTTTCATGCACTGCAGAGCGGTTGCTGCGCGTCCTGATAAACCGGATGTTTTTTCTAAAAGAGGGAGTGAGAGATGAGATACGGCTATGCCCGCGTCAGCACCATTGAACAAGATACGGCTCTGCAGGACACGGCTCTTGCCAATGCCAGGTGCGACCAGGTCGTTAGAGAAAAGCGTTCTGCAGTCAAGAAGCGGCCCGAGCTCGAAGCGCTGCTGCAGTCTTTAAAGCCTGGCGACACTCTGATCGTCTACAAGCTTGATCGACTGGCACGGAGCCTGCGCGATTTGATCCGTATCGCAGAACATGTTCAGGCGAGTGGAGCCAAGCTTTTGAGCCTTACAGAGCCTATCGATATAGGCACGCCAATGGGCCGAATGGTGCTGCAAATCTTGGGAGTCGTTGCCGAGTTTGAGCGCAGCCTGATTCGTGAGCGCTGCATGGCCGGCCAGCTCGAGGCCGTTAAGCGCGGAAAGATGATTGGAAGGCCGAGCAGGATTCCACTTGCTGACCAAAACGAAATGATTCAGCTGGTGGGCTGTGGCATCTCATTGCGCGACATTGCCGATGCTTATGGCGTCCACGAAAGCACAGTGCGACGGTTCTATGACGAGGCCGTAGGGTACAAAACACGCCGCTTTGGGCAGATTCGGCGGTGGCTTTATGACAACAAAAAACCCACTTAAGAAGTGGGTTTCTATGGTTATAGTGTGCATTTTGCTATGAATTTTGATGCTCGCATTAACCATAGTTTTCGCAAGATGACCAGCAACACCCAGCCTCCCCCACCCGCCGCCATTCCTGCGATTGCCGCCAGCCACTGCGCGCCGGCGCCCTCCGCCTGGATTGCCCGCTTTGCCCATCTGCTACGCCCGCAGGGCTCTGTACTGGATCTGGCCTGCGGCATGGGTCGCCATACCCGTTTCCTCTCGGCCTTGAATCACGCGTTGACCAGCGTGGACAAGGCGCCGGAAGCGATCCGGTCCGTGGCGGATATCGCCGAGACGATTACCGCCGACATCGAGAACGACGCCTGGCCGCTGACGGGCCGCAGCTTTGATGGCGTGGTCGTCACCAACTATCTGTGGCGTCCGCTGTGGCCGCAGATTCTGAACAGCGTCAAGCCCGGCGGCGTGCTGCTCTACGAAACCTTCGCCCAGGGCAACGAGGCCTATGGCAAGCCCTCGCGCCCGGACTTCCTGCTGGCGCCAGCCGAGTTGCTGCAGGTCTGCGCAGGCTGGAACATCGTCGCCTACGAGCACGGCCTGCTGCACCAGCCCGAGCGCGTGGTTCAGCGCATTGCCGCCATCAGGCCCGATGGCCCGGCCGCGCCTGCCGCATTGCTTCAAGCCTGACGCCCTTCTTCTGCATCCACATCTGCCCGACCGCCATGCCCGCCTACGCCCTGCTGCTTGCCCACGACGAACACCCCAGTGCCTCGACAGAGTGGCCCGCAGAGCCCGGCGGCAGTTGTGACGGCTGGGCCGAATGGTTCAGCAGCACACCGCTGCTGTTCAGCGTGCTGCTGGGCGATGCGCGGCATCTGCCCGAACTGGTTCCCTGCAGCGCCTACCAGGACAAGCAAAGCCTCTCGGCCCTGGCCGCACCCATGGAGCAGGTCCGGGCCCGCTGGCAATGGCTCAAGAGCGTGATTGAGCCACTGCCCGCAAAATGCCCTGCGCATTGGCCCGACTCCGTCAAGAAGCAATGGCAGCACATCGATCACACCATCAGCACCAGCACGCGCCAGTGGCTGCTGCTGGACTGCGCCACGTTATGTCCGCATGACTTTGACGAAGCGGAGTTCACGACCTTTTTGCAGGCCCAGCGCGAGCTATGCCGGCAATGGAGCTGCAGCGGCGGCGAGCTGCCCGAATCCCTGCAGGCCTTGAAGCGGGCACCGCAATCCCATCTGGGATGGTGGAGCGATTCGGTCATTGCACGCACCGAGGTGATCGAGCAGCAAAGCGAAGAAGACTGGCCCGCCTGGCTGGCCGATCACTACGAGCCGCGCCACCATGGCGCCTGGGACGAAGCGACCGAAAGCTATTACGTCATGCCCAAGCTGCACCCGCGCACGGGCCTGAAGCCACAGAACGAAGCCGAGCGCGACCACTGGCCTGTGGGCATGGTCACGCCCTATGGCCGCTGGCTTCAGCGCCCCCTGGAAGGCGCGAGCATGACTTTTGTCTCTGGCGAGCATCTGAGCGTGCACTATCCCGAGACCACGCCGGGCGAAGGCGCGAGGTCCGGCATCAAGGATTTGAACGGCATCTGGCTGGTATCGCCCTCCGAGGGCTATCGCGACGCCTATGCTGTCACTCCCCATGTGATGGCCTGCAGATCACCGAGGCAGGAAAACATGCAGGACCTGCGCAACCTGCCCGGCCTCGCGTTGCTGCACGAAGGGCTCAGCAGCATCGACTACAACGAGGAGCAGGACGAATTCATCCGTGCCGAACAAGGCTCTTATGGCGACTCGCGCCAGCTGCTGCTCAAGCCCGACGGCCACCCTGTGTTTGATGCGGGCCGCTATGAGCACATCAACGACTTCAGCGCCAAGACAGAACTGGCCGTCGCCTGCGTCCGGGAACCCTTTGTCAACGAGCAGGGCGAACAGGAGCACCGCATCCTCGAAGGCGTGATTGACATCCGCGGCCAGGAAATCATCCCCTGTCAGTTCAAGACCATAGAGCGCGGCTTCAGCAGCTCGCCCCCCAAGGTATTTCCCGGTCGCAAGCTTCTGGCCATCACCGAAAAAGGCGAGCCGCGCATCTTCAACACCAAAGGCA
This sequence comes from Comamonas sp. Z1, assembly GCF_008121555.1. NCBI lineage: Bacteria > Pseudomonadati > Pseudomonadota > Betaproteobacteria > Burkholderiales > Comamonadaceae > Comamonas > Comamonas sp. Z1. The sequence continues at coordinate 381,692 of NZ_VOQT01000004.1, read as the reverse complement.
AGCTGCTGGCCGCCCCTGATATCTGGTGCCCGCCGCTGAACTGCAGTCCGAAGAAAAATGAACTGCTCACCTTTGTGGGCGAAGGGCCGGAGGCCGAACTGGTCATGTTCTCTATCCAGGATTTCAGCATCACCCGCACCGGAGAAACCTGGGAGGACTACCGTAACGCACTGCGCGGCATGTTCAAGGGCCTGGGTGGCGACACCCCCGAAACCACGACCATGACCCGCGCGGAACTGATAGAGGCAGAGGATGGGGCCTGGATGCAGGATATATCGCGCATCCTCTGCCTGAATGACGAAAGCCGGACCGCAGAACTGCTGCAGCAATGGCGCGACTGCGTGGCGGCACCTGATCCTGACGACATGGGCTGGGACGAAGATGACGAGATCGACCCCGATGTCATGCATCTGCCCGCTGGTGAAAACGCGCTGACCCTGTACTGGGTGCATCTGCTTGCCGTTGCCGGTCAGTTCGCCCGCTTTGACTGGAAGGATGCCGACGGCATTGCGAACACGCGCTGGCTGCCCGGCACCGATGACTGGCAGTGGGACACGCCCGCTGACGGTGTTGAATCGGGCCTGGAGCATATGGCCGAGCATCTGGCCGGCCGCCAGCTGGCCCTGATCAAGCTGGCCACCGATGACGACAGCCTGCGCGTGACCGTGGTGCGCTCGGCAGATGCCGAGGACTTCATGGAGCGACTGGCGCAGGCCCATATCAGCGCCTGGAACTACAGCGCGAACTGAAGCGATGCCGGCGGGGCAGGAACCACGGTCGCCGGGCCTGCCTGCAGGCTTTGAGGAAAACGGCCGGGCCGCATTGAGCAAAACTTGCAAAGCCGCCAGATTGCAGCCATGCCGTCCGAAACAAAGCCACGATCAACGAACAATATGACGCACAGAAATTAAATATTTCGTCATTTCGTCATTTATCAACAACACTTCGACAAAAACAGAGTTTTGCTAGACACTGTTGATCGCAAACCACTGCCTGCACCCTGTCCCTGTTTGTAGAATTCATTTTTACCGTTTTCTGATTGCGGATATGACATCACCCTCCGTTGCTCTCACTGGCAGCATTGTTGCCCTCATTACGCCCATGCTCGAAGACGGTAGCGTCGACTACCCGTCGCTGCGCAAACTCATCGACTGGCATGTGGCCGAAGGCACCAACTGCATCGGTGTGGTCGGCACCACCGGTGAATCGCCCACCGTGAATGTCGAAGAGCATTGCGAAATCATTCGTGTCGCCGTGGAACAGGCCGCCGGTCGCGTCTCCATCATGGCCGGCTGCGGTGCCAACAGCACGCACGAAGCCATCGAGCTGGCCAAGTACGCCAAGAAGGTGGGCGCCGACAGCCAGCTGCAGGTCGTTCCCTACTACAACAAGCCCACACAGGAAGGCCAGTACCAGCACTTCAAGGCCATCGCCGAAGCCACTGGCGACCTGCCCGTGGTCCTGTACAACGTGCCCGGCCGCTCGGTTGCGGACATGCAGCATGACACTGTGCTGCGCCTGGCCCAGATCCCCGGCATCATCGGCATCAAGGAAGCCACCGGCAACATCGAGCGTGCCCAATGGCTGATCCGCGACGTGCCTGCCGGCTTCGGCGTCTACTCCGGTGACGACCCCACCGCCGTGGCACTGATGCTGTGCGGCGGCCACGGCAACATCAGCGTGACGGCCAACGTCGCGCCCCGCCTGATGAGCGAGCTGTGCAAGGCCGCCATGGCCGGCGATACCAAGCGCGCCATGGAAATCCAGTTCAAGCTCATGCCCCTGCACAAGAGCCTGTTTGTGGAAGCCAATCCCATTCCCGTGAAATGGGCAGCAGCCCGCATGGGTTTGTGCGGCCCCGCCATGCGCCTGCCCATGACGCCGCTGAGCGAGCAATGCGAAGCAGTTGTTGAGGATGCTCTGCGTAAAGTTGGCGTACTCTGATCGAGTTGCGCTAAGCTAGCGGTTTTTCGCACATAGCTTGAACGCTACCCAAGGACAATCCGCGTGAAACAACAAACAGCACGTTTGAGCCTGCTCAGCATCGCGCTGGGCCTGTCTGCCTGCACGACCACGTTCCAAGAGACCAAGATCGACTACAAGAGCGCGGGCAAGAATCAAGCTCCCTCTCTTGAAGTCCCTCCGGATCTGACGCAGCTGTCGCAAGACTCGCGCTATACCGTCCCTGGTGGCGTGGTATCCGCTGCTGCCATGCAGGCCAATGCCAAGGCCGCCAAGCCTGCCGACAACAACACCGCGGCCAACAAGATTGGCGACGTCCGCATCGAGCGCGACGGTGCCGAGCATTGGCTCGTGGTTGATCGTGCAGCCGACAAGCTCTGGGAGCCCACTCGCGACTTCTGGCTGGAAAACGGCTTCATCTACTCGATGGAAGACCGTCAACTGGGCATTCTCGAGACCGACTGGGCCGAAAACCGCGCCAAGCTGCCTCAGGACATCATCCGCAAAAGCCTGGGCAAGGTGTTCGATTCGCTCTATTCCACCAGCGAGCGCGACAAATTCCGCACCCGCCTGGAGCGCGAACCCGATGGCAAGACCCGCATCTATGTCACCCACCGTGGCATGCAGGAGGTCTACACCAGCGAGCGCAAGGACAACACCATCTGGCAACCACGTCCTCGCGACCCCGAACTGGAAACCGAATTCCTGCGCCGCATCATGGTCAAGCTGGGCGTGAGCGAAGAGCAGGCCTCTGCCGTCGCCAAGGCGGACAAGTCTGCAGCTACCACCTCGACCGGCGCACGCATGGACACCATCAACGGCGTGCCCACGCTGCAGCTGGAAGAAGGCTTTGAGCGCGCATGGCGCCGCGTTGGCGTGGCGCTGGACCGCACCGGCTTCACCGTGGAAGACCGCGACCGCAGCCGCGGCCTCTACTACGTGCGCTACGTGGACCCGAACGCCAAGCCTGAGTCCAAGGGCTTCTTCAGCAAGATCTTCAGCCAGGGCAAGGAAGCTGCCGCGCCTCAGAAGTATCAGATCCAGGTCAAGGGTGACGGCAACAAGTCCCAAGTTAGCGTGCTCAATGAGCAAGGCCAGCCGGACAGCTCCGCCAACGGCCAGCGTATCGTGCGCATCATCACCGATGATCTGAAGTAAAGAGCGCTGCACCCCATACAAAAGCCACCGGACTCAGCTCTGGTGGCTTTTTTCATGTCCTAACGAATCGAACTTCGGCTTGGGGGCTGCCGCTCATGGCGTGCGCTTGCCCGCCAAAATCCGCCCAAGTGCAAATTACAGGTGCAGACCTTGTATGCCGGCAGGCATCCGCAGCTCGAAAATCCGCTGCGAAATCCAGACGTAAAAAAACCGCACCTGAGTGCGGTTTTTTCATGCTTGAGGCCTGGGCCTCAAGCTGGCTGATGCAGCGAATTACTTGGCAGCAGGAGCTTCAGCGGCGGGAGCAGCAGGAGCGTCAGCGGCAGGAGCAGCAGGAGCGTCAGCGGCGGGGGCAGCAGGAGCGTCAGCGGCAGGAGCAGCAGCGTCAGCGGCGGGAGCAGCAGCGTCAGCGGCGGGAGCAGCAGGAGCTTCAGCAGCAGGTGCGGGAGCAGCAGGAGCTTCCACAGCAGGAGCGGGAGCAGCAGGAGCTTCTTCCTTCTTGCCGCAAGCAGCCAGAGCAGCAGCAGCGATCACGGTAGCCAGAATCAGAGAGTTCTTCATGACAGTTTCCTAAATGGTAGGTTCAGCAGACGGTATGCAGATTGCCATTACGGTCAGCCTTTTGCAGCTATTGATCGCTCTGGCAGATCAGGTCAAACGATAAATTCGACTCAGCCCGCATTATAGGTAGTTTTGCCCATTGCTGACTAACACTGACAGCAACCAAACAATTCTGCACAAATCGGTGCGTTCTCATTTACCGGGCAAGCCCACGCTTGCCTTGAGCCACACTGTGGAGCATAAATTTATTCCTGTCAAATCCCTGACAAAGCTTTGATAAAGATTTACATAACCTACACAAAGCCTGCGAAATCAGCAGGAGCCACAGAGGACAAACCCGTAAGTTAGCACGATCGCTGTTACAAGTCCACCCTGTTTCAGTCGCCGGAGCGAACCCAGCCAGCATCAAACCACGACGACAGCAACTCCAGCGCGTCATCGCTGGCAGTTGCCAGATCCTTGCGCGACAGGGCTCGGCTGTCTGCCAGCTTGCGCATCAAGGTGGCATCGCGGCCGCCAGCCAGATAGCTTTCGCCATTGATGAAGATGTGCTTGGCGTCATACATCATGCGTGTGCGGCGATCCAGCACCACGCTCTCGAACATGCCGTTTTCATCGCCATGCTCGAACCAGACATTGGGCTTGGGGTCGCTCAGGTACTCGCCCAGCGCGCGCTCCAGCGCCAGCGGCTCGGCCATGGCCTTCTTCAGTGCCTCGCGGGCAAAGTCATACATGCCTTCAGGAATCAGCGCCGGGTTGCTCACGGCCTCCTGCTTGGGGTCGCGATAAATGACCGGAGTTTCGGGCTCGTCGGGCTCGTCCGACATGCGCAGCAGCAACTCGCGACCCAGCTCGCTGCGATCGGGCGAGCGAAAGCCTATCGAATACGTCATGCATTCGCCTTCTGCCACTCCGTCATGCGCCCATTTGGGCGGCAGATACAGCATGTCGCCGGGCTCCAGAACAAACTCTTCCTCGGGCTCGAAATTGGAGAGGATTTTCAGTGGCTTGCCCTGCTGCAGAGACAGGTCTTTTTGACGACCGATGCGCCAGCGGCGCCTGCCCTGGGCCTGCAGCAAAAACACGTCATAGCTGTCGAAATGCGGGCCTACGCCCCCTTGATCGGTGGCAAAGCTGATCATCAGATCATCGAGGCGCGCCTCGGGCACAAAGCGGAATTGCTGCAGCAACTCATGCGCCTTGGCGTCATGCATGTCCACGCCCTGCACCAACACGGTCCAGCCCGGCTTGGTCAATGCAGGCAGGCTGCGACGAGACAGCGGGCCGTGGCTGAGCTTCCAGTTGTCGCCTTCGAGCTGCTGGATCAGGCGCGACTCCACGCCATCCTCGCCCGCCATGGCCAGCAGGCGAGCACGCGGAATCGGGGCCTTGAAGCCGGGGATGGCCTGGCGCACCAGCAAAGGCTTTTTATGCCAATGCTTGCGCATGAATTGAGAGGCGGTGAGCCCACCCAGCAGGGTGAGCGGCGTATTGATGTCCATGAATACAGTCCTGCTTTCTAAGCAACGGCCTGCATTGTCCTATAGGCCTCGAAAACGCTGGTCGGCACAGATCAATGACCGAGCGCTCTGAACTCGGACGGCGACATGCCGGCATAGGCCTTGAAGGCACGGCTGAAGTGCGCGCTGTTGCCAAAACCACAGCCCATGGCAATGTCTGTAATGGTGCGGTGCGCGAGCGCCGGGGAATGCAGCTCCCGCATGCAAAGCTCCAGTCGGCTCTGCTGGATGAAGCCGCCCAGCGACTGGTCTCGCCCCGCAAAGGCGTTGTGCAGATGCCGACGGCTGCAATTGAGTGCTTCGGCCACCTGATCGACTGACAACCCGGGGTCGCGCACATGGCTGGCCACATGCTCGCAGATGCGGTCGTACAGGGCCTGCTTCTGCGTCACCGCCGTGGCCTGCCCGCCAAGGGCCTGCAGGGACAGATGCACCATATCCACCAGCAACTCCCCGGCGCGGCGCGCCAGCGGTGCCGTCATATTGTCCAGTTCCTGGTAAGTGCTGCGCATGGTCTGCAGAGCAATGCGCGCAATGCCGGCGCTGCCCCCCACCGATCGACCCATGAGGTTTTCCAGACGCAGGCCTCGCTCGGCAATGCTCTGTTTGGGCACCATCATGATCAGGTGCTCCGTATGCCGGGGATTGGCCACCACATAGGGCTGCGAGGTGTCATAGATGGCCCAGCTGCCATTGCTCACGCAGGCCTTGCTGCCGTACTGCTCCACCTCGGCATGGCCGCTCCAGGGCGCCACGATCTTGAGATAGGCCGCTTCGCTGTCGCGCAGACGGTGGCTGTCGCGTATGACGCGGTGGCGCCCGGCATCCAGCTTGGTGAGCATCACATCGCCGGCGTATGCCACGCTCAGATGCCCGTCAAAACAGGTGTCGCCATACAGATCCGTATCCAGACCCGAGAACAGCTGCGCCATCCATCCCTGCCAGGCTGGTGCAGTTTCCTTCTCGGGAAGACCATCGGTACTCAGTACCACGGGCGCGGTCATGGGCCTTGACTCCTCGTTATATCTATCTCTGCCTGTACCGACAAAGTACAGCAATTATCGGTAAGTGAGCACTTTCGTGCTCAGGCCGAAAAGAATCTCCCACACTGCATTCAAACTAGTGCAAACCCTAGGTCGCGTGCACGATTCGTCAAACGGTTTGTGCACATTGCGCACAGCATCTTGCCAAGGCTTTTCCTACGATCTCTCACACGCCAGTGTCAGGCGAAACACCACAAAAGGGGGAGACAAGCCCGGTGACACAAGCCTTGTGCAACGGCACCAGCTCCCACTTTTTTCAACTTGCAGCAACAAGCAGTGACCGCGGTCACGCGACCTTGGTAGCGAAGGAAGCGAAGATGATTGAACAAAGCATGCTCATCGGCGGTCAGACCGCACAGGCCAGCAATGGCGCCACTTTCGAGCGCAGAAACCCTCTGGACGGATCGGTCGCCACGCGTGCCCCGGCCGCCACAACAGCCGATGCCGTGCATGCCGTGGAAGCCGCTCAGGCGGCCTTCCCTGCCTGGGCGGCCCTGGGCCCCACAGAACGCAGGCTGATGCTGATGAAGGCCTCGCAGGCCCTGGAGGCCAAGGCCGAAGCCTTTGCCGCAGCCATGGCGGCAGAAACCGGCGCCTCCGGCATCTGGGCCGGCTTCAATGTGCATCTGGCCGCCAATATGTTTCTCGAAGCCGCGTCGCTGACCACCCAGATCAACGGCCAGCTGATTCCTTCGGATATCCCCGGCAGCATGGCCATGGCCGTGCGCCAGCCCGCCGGCGTGGTGCTGGGCATCGCCCCCTGGAATGCCCCCATCATCTTGGCCGTACGCGCCATTGCCACGCCCCTGGCCTGCGGCAACACCGTGATCCTCAAGGGCTCGGAGCTGTGCCCTGCCACGCACGGCCTGATCATCGAAGCGCTGCAGGAAGGCGGCTTGCCGCCCGGCGTGGTGAACTTCGTGACCAATGCGCCCGAAGACGCCGGCGCCGTGGTCGAGGCCATGGTGGCCCACCCCGCCGTGCGCCGCGTGAACTTCACGGGCTCGACGCGCGTGGGCCGCATCATCGGCCAGACCTGTGCCAAATACCTCAAGCCCGTCATTCTGGAGCTGGGCGGCAAGGCACCGTTTCTGGTGCTGGACGATGCCGACATCGACTCCGCGGTGGCCGGCTGCACCTTTGGCGCTTTTGCCAACTCGGGCCAGATATGCATGTCCACCGAGCGCATCATCGTGGACGAGGCCGTGGCCGAGGAATTCATCACCAAGCTGGTGGGCCGCGCCCAGACCCTGCCTCTGGGCGACCCTCGCCAGGGACCGGTGGTGCTGGGCTCAGTCGTGGACATGAACACCGTGAACCGCGTCAACGAGCTCATCGACGATGCCGTGACCAAGGGTGCCAGGATTCTTTGCGGCGGCAAGGCCAACGACACCTTGATGGCCGCCACGCTGATAGACGGCGTGACTCCCGAGATGCGAATCTTCCGTGAAGAGACCTTTGCCCCGGTAAAAGCCATCGTGCGCGTGCGTGGCGAAGAGCAGGCCATCGCCATGGCCAACGACAACGAGTTCGGCCTGTCTTCCGCCGTCTACACCAGGGACACAGCGCGCGGCTGGCGCGTGGCCGGCCGCATCGAAGCGGGCATCTGTCATGTCAACGGCCCCACCGTGCACGACGAGGCACAGATGCCTTTCGGCGGCGTGAAGAACTCGGGCTACGGTCACTTTGGCGGCCAGGCCGGTATCGATGCCTTCACAGACACCCGCTGGATCACCATGCAGACCACCGCACGTCACTACCCCTTCTAAAGCACCCAGGACAGCAGTCATAGCCGGCAGGCGTGACTGCTGTCTTCGCTTGAAACCTCCATCGCGGGCACTGGGCCATGAGGCAAAGACCTCAGGTGCAGCGCCCGCATGGGCAAGGCGCGAACCCCGACCCGCGCCTTGTGTCTGCCGACCCACAGAACCACCGGAGACCCACGTTGAAACATGCCTCCCAACTGGCCCTGGCAGCCCTGCTGTCCGGCCTCAGCCTCGCTGCCTCGGCTGCGGACTCTCACGGCACTGGCCCCGGCCAGCGCTTTTACGAAAAGACCTGCGCCAAATGCCATGAAGCCGGCATAGGCCCCGTCATCAAGGGGCGCGGCTTTCCGCCCGCGACCTACGTGATCATTGCGCGCAACGGCATGAACGCCATGCCGTCCTTTCGCGTGACCGATATCGACGATGCCACGCTGGAAGACTTGGCAAACTACCTGTCCAAGACAGAGGCCCCCAAGGCTGTCGAGCCAGCCAAGAAATAAGAAGGACGATGTAATGCAATCCGATCGTCGCTCCCTTCTCAAAGCTCTGACCGCAACAGGTCTGGCTGTCTCCGGCATAGGCTGGGCACAGGCTGCCACCTCCGCTGCAGGCCGCACCGCCAGCGCAGCCACGCGCTCTGCCGAGGTGCTGGCCGTGACATCCTCCATGCACGCCAGCGCACTGGACAAGGCCTTTGTGGCCGGTGTTCAGAGCACATCCCGCAATGCGCTGCACACCGGCCTTCAAGGCCTGGACAGCGCCGCATTCAACCAATTGGGCGAGCTGCTGACCGACAGTCAGGAAACCCTGCTGGTGGGTCTGCTCGACGACGCCTCGGCCACGCTGGTGCTGGATCTGGTTCGCTCCAGCGGTGGCCGCGTGCTGACCGTGGAACACCATCGCGTGGACGGCACCGCCGCCGACTGGGCCCAGGCGCTGGGTCGGTCGCTGGCGTCCAGTCAAGTCATGAACACCACCACGGCGGCAGCAGGCAAGGAAGCCCGCGTGTCCTTTAGCTGCGTAATCTAAGAAACAAGGAAAGCAGAGCATGACAAGCAAATACATGGCCCTGCCCAAGGGCATGAGCGAGAGCAGCTTCGATGCGGCCATCGCCCAGTTCAAGAAAGCCCTGGGCGAAGACAATGTGATGATCAAGGACGAGCTGGTTCGTCCCTACACCAAGGTGATGATGGCTGTGCCTACCGAAGAGCACACACCTTCCGCCGTGGTGACTGCCACCACCGTGGAGCAGGTCCAAGAGGTGGTCAAGATCTGCAACGCGCACAAGGTGCCCGTGTGGACCATCTCCACCGGCCGCAACTTCGGCTACGGCTCGGCCGCACCGGGCCAGCGCGGCCAGGTGGTGCTGGATCTGCGCAAGATGAACAAGATCATCCACGTGGACCCCGAGCTGTGCACGGCCCTGGTCGAGCCTGGCGTGACCTACCAGATGCTCTACGACTACCTCGAAGAGAACAAGATTCCCTTGATGCTGTCGTTCTCGGCACCTTCGGCCATTGCCGGCCCTCTGGGCAACACCATGGACCGCGGCGTGGGCTACACACCTTATGGCGAACACTTCATGATGCAGTGCGGCATGGAAGTGGTGATGGCCAACGGCGATGTGCTGCGCACCGGCATGGGAGGCGTCAAGGGCGACAAGGCCTGGCAGGTGTTCAAATGGGGCTACGGCCCGACGCTGGACGGCATGTTCACCCAGTCCAACTACGGCATCTGCACCAAGATGGGTTTCTGGTTGATGCCCAAGCCCCCGGTCTTCAAGCCGCTGGAAATCCAGTTCGACGAAGACAGCGATATCTCCGAGATCGTGGAATTCATCCGCCCCCTACGCATCGCCCAGGTCATCCCCAATTCGGTGGTGATTGCCGGCGTGCTGTGGGAGGCATCCACCTGCAACACCCGCCGCTCGGACTACACCACCGAGCCCGGCCATACGCCTGACGCCATCCTCAAGCAGATCCAGAAGGACAAGCATCTGGGCGCCTGGAATGTCTACGCTGCGCTGTACGGCACCAGGGAGCAGGTCGACGTCAACTTCAAGATCGTGCAGGACGCGCTCAAGAAGCTGGGCAAGGGCCGCTTGATCACCGAGGAGATGGCTGGCGACACCCAGCCCTTCAAGTACCGTGCCCAGCTCATGTCGGGCGTGCCCAACCTGCAGGAATTCGGCCTCTACAACTGGCGCGGGGGTGGCGGCTCGATGTGGTTTGCCCCTGTGTCGCAGGCGCGCGGCAGCGAGTGCGACAAGCAGAAGTCGCTGGCCAAGAAGATCCTCAACAAGCATGGCCTGGACTATGTGGGCGAGTTCATCGTCGGCTGGCGCGATATGCACCATGTCATCGATGTGCTCTACGACCGCAGCAACGAAGAGGAAACCAAGCGTGCCAATGCCTGCTTTGCCGAGCTGCTGGACGAGTTCGAAAAGGAAGGCTATGCCGTGTACCGCGTGAACACGGCCTTCCAGGAGCGCGTGGCGCAGAGCTACGGTCCGGTCAAGCGCGATATCGAGCGCAAGATCAAGCGTGCTCTGGACCCCAATGGGATTCTGGCTCCGGGCAAGTGCGGAATAAACATTTGATCTCCCCCTGAGGCGCTTTGCGCCTTCCCCCTCTCTCGCTTTGCTTCGCAATGCGAGAGAGGGACGACAGCTTTGCTGCGCGGCGGCGCTTGCTTGCTGTCCTTTGATGGGGCATGCCTGTTCAATTGCTGCGCCCTAGCCTCAAATTTTTAAAGCCACCTGATTTGAAAACGCCAGGTGGCTTTCTTTTTCTTGCTTGCTTCTTGTTTGCTTCTTGTTTGCTTCTTGTTTGCTATTTTATCAATAGCTGTTTGCGATTTTCTGGATTGGGTTTAAGGCCAATTTAATGCCTAGTTCAGCAGACTCGAAGACCGCACGCCTGCCCTGAACTGCGCCGGCGTCTGCCCCGTGTGCTGCTTGAACAGGCGGCTCAGATGCGCGCCGCTGGCAAAGCCGCTAGCCAGCGCCAGCTCGGTCAGGGTGCAGTGGCGATTGGCAGGACTGAGCAGTTCGCGCTGGAACAGGGCCACGCGCTCGGCCCAGATATGCTGGCTGATGGACAGGCTCTCATCGGCAAAGGCGTTGTAGAGATGACGCTTGCTGCAGTTGAGCGCTGCGGCCACGGCATCGACGCTCAGGGCCGGATCGCGCAGATGCTGGCGCACATAGGCCTTGATGCGGCCCAGCAGCAGCTCGCTGGCGCTCAGGGAGGCCGCACGGCCGCAGGCATCGAGCAGGGACAGCTGGATCAGCTGCAGCAGCGAATCCGTCACATGCTGGGCCAGACCCTGGCCCATGGCCCGACATTCGGCAAAAGTGCCGCGCATCATGTCCAGCGCAATGCGGGACACGCCTTCGCTGCCGCCCACATAGCGCCCCATGAGCGCGTCGATGGCGCGACCATGGTCTTCGAAGCGGCTTTTGGGCAGGGTGATGATCAGATGCTCGCACCACTCGGGGTTGAGCACCTCGTACTCCTGCGTGGTGTCATAGATCAGCCACTGGCCGCTGCGCGCCACGGCTTCGCGCCCGTTCTGGCAGACGCGGGCCTCGCCATGCCAGGGAGCCACGATCTTGAGAAAGTCCGTGCTGTGCCGCGCCATGCTGGCCGATGTGCGCCGCACGCGATGGCGGCTGGCCTCGATCCGGGTCATGCCCACCGGCCCCAGCTCCAAGGTTCCCAGCCGCGCCGAGAAATGCTGATCGCCATAGACATCGCTCTCCAGTCCATAGAGCGTTGACATCCAGTGCTGCCAGGCGCCCACGGCTTGGGCACCTTGCATCTCGGTCATCTTCTCGGTCACTTGGTAGGCAGGAATGTCTGGCCGCATCTGGGCTCCTGAAGAAGTAACAGGATGCTTCATTATCCATAGCGACCCGGACCCGGGTCCGGGCAAAACCGGCGCCTCGCAGGGAAATCAGTGTTTACCCACAGACACTTGCATGCACAGACAAGACGCAGTGCACGCCCAGACAAACCCCTGTCGCCGCACTTTCCTACGATGGCCGAAAACCCGGACACCCGTCCATAAAAAGGAGACAAGCATGACATTCGCCGACAAGCGTTTTGTTCTCAAAAGCCTGGTCGCTGCCACGGCCCTGGCGGGTCTGTGCGGCCAGGCCCTGGCCCAGGAAGCGCCCAAGTCCATCCGTATCGGCTGGGCAATTGCCAAGACCGGCGTCAACGCGGGCGGTACCTCCGTGACCACGGCGCCCAACTACAAGCTCTGGGTCAAGGAGATCAACGACGCCGGCGGCATCATGCTCAAGGCCTACAACAAGCGCGTGCCCATCGAGGTCATCGAATACGACGATCGCTCCAGCACCGAGGAGGCCGTGCGCGCCACCGAGCGCCTGATCACCCAGGACAAGGTGGACTTCGTGCTGCCGCCCTGGGGCACGGGCTCCAACCTGGCCGTGGGGCCGACCTACGAAAAGCACAAATACCCGCTGCTGGCCGCCACCTCGGTGACCGACAAGGCCCCCGATCTGGCCAAGCGCTGGAAGCATGCCTTCTTCTTCCTGGGCACGGGCGGCGAATATGCCGAAGGCCTGGTCGCCATGCTGGAAAAGGCCAAGAAGGACGGCAAGATCAACAACAAGATCGCCATGATCAACATCGCCGACGGCTTTGGCGTGGAGCTGGCCAATGCCACGCGCAAGGCCGCCAAGCAGCATGGCTTCGAGCTGGTCTACGACAAGAGCTATCCGATCGGCACCCAGGACATGACGCCCGTCATCAACGAGGCCAAGGGCAAGGGTGCCGACACCTTCGTGGCCTATTCCTATCCGCCCGACACCATGCTGATCAACGAGCAGGCCAGGACGCAGGGCCTGGCTCCCAAGGTGCTGTTCACCGGCGTGGGCACGCAATTCCCCATGTTCAAGGGCAAGTTCGGCGCAGCGGCCGAAGGCGTGATGGCACCGGGCGGCATCGATGCCGACAACCCGCAGATGCAGGCCTATCTGAAGCGCTTCAAGGAAGTGACCGGCCAGGAGTCGGACCGCTTTGCCAGCCCCATCGTCTACACCTCGCTGCAGATGCTGCAGCAGGCCATCGAGCGCGTGGGCAAGATCGATCGCGCCGCCGTGACCCAGGAGCTCAAGAGCGGCAGCTTCGAGACCGTGCTCGGCCCCGTCAAGCTCGAAGGCCAGATGCTGACCAAGCTATGGCATGTGGGCCAGTGGCAGAACGGCGAGTTCAACGCGATTGCGCCGACCAACCGGGCGGGTGTCAAGCCTGCGGTGATACCGCGGGTCACCCCCTGAGGCGCTGCGCGCTATGGGGGGGACGACAGCCTCGGTGCGGGGCTGCCCTTCCTCGCTGTCCCGTTGCTGGGGCATGCCTATTCCAGCATTCGACCAGCTCCGCAAGAACTATCAAAACAAGAGCTGGTTGCGCATGTTTCGCTTTCACTTTGCATTGATTTCATAACAAGAACAATGAATCACCAGCGGTATACGCTATGAATTTAATAGACATCCTTCTCGCTGGCGCCATGCTGGGCGGGCTCTACGGCCTGGTGGCCATGGGGCTGACGCTGCAGTATGGCGTGGCGCGCATCATGAATCTCTCGTATGGGGAGTTTCTGATTGCGCCGGCCTTTCTGGCCTTTTTTGCGGTGAGCAGCTGGGGTATTTCACCGCTGCTTCTGGTGCTGCTGGTGGTGCCGCTGGGCTTTGCCATCCAGTGGCTGATCTATCAGCTGCTGCTGACCCCGCTGGTGCGCCGCGCCAAGGGCGGACCGGCGCTGGAGGTGGATTCGATTCTGGCCACCTTCGGCATGCTGTTCGTCGTCCAGGGCGTCATGCTGGTGATGTTCGGCGGCGACTATCACAGCTACAGCTATCTGTCCGAACCCGTGGAGATCCTGGGCAGCAAGGTCGCGGCCAACCGTCTGCTGGTGCTGGGCTTTGCCATCGTGCTGGGCGGCGGCCTGTACCTGCTGCTGACGCGCACGCGTGCCGGCGCCGTGGTGCGCGCCGTGTCCGTGGCACCTCAGTTCGCACATCTGGTCGGCATCAATGTGCGCAGCACGGCGGCCCTGGCCTACGGTCTGGGCGGCGCGCTGGTGGCGGTCTGCGGCGTGCTGGTCAGCATGTTTCTGCCCTTCTCGGCAGGCATGGGCACCATGTTTGCCATGAAGGCGCTGATCGTCGTCATCATGGGCGGCGTGGGCAATCTCATGGGTTGCCTGGTCGCCGGCATGCTGCTGGGCTTTGCCGAAACATTGGTGGCCTCCTTTGTCGACCCCGGCCTGACGCTGGCCGTCAATTACGCGGTGTTCCTGCTGGTGCTGCTGTTCAAGCCCACCGGTTTGTTCGGGAGGACTGCACGATGAGCCGCAAAGAAATTCTGATCTGGGCCATCTGCGCCATCGCCACCGCCGGTCTGGCACTGCTGCCGCGCTGGCTGACGGATGAGTACTACCTCTCGCTCATGATCAGCATTCTGATGTACTGCGTGCTGGCCACGGCCTGGGCGCTGTTCTCGGGGCCGACGCGCTATATCTCGCTGGCCACCGTCGCCTTCTTCGGCATGGGCGCCTATGTCACCGCCGTGTTCGGCGAGTCCCTGCCCTGGGCCGCCGTGCTGGGCATTGCGGCCGGCGTGGGCCTGGTCATGGCCTTGATCGTGGGCCTGTCCACGCTGCGGCTGTCGGGCGTGTACTTCGTGATCTTCAGCTTCGGCCTGGCCGAGCTGGTCAAGCAGCTCGTCACCTGGTGGGAAGTCAACATCACCAAGGACCTGGGCCGCTATGTATTCGTGGAGATCACCCAGCTCGATATCTACTGGCAGTTGCTGGCCATGCTGGCCCTGGTGCTGGCGCTGCGCGCCCTCATCAACCGCTCGCGCCTGGGCCTGGCGCTGCGCGTGATCGGGGAGGACGAGACCGTGGCCACCCATGTGGGCATCAACACCACCACGGCCAAGCTGCTGCTGTTCGCCCTCAGCGCCGTGTTCATCACCGTCACGGGCGCCATCATGGCTCCGCGCTGGACCTATATCGACCCCAGCATTGCCTTTGCTCCTGCCGTCTCGTTCCAGACCCTGATCATGGCCTTGCTCGGCGGTGCCGGCGCGCTATTCGGCCCGATTCTGGGGGCCGTGCCGCTGGTGCTGCTGTTCGAGTACCTGGCTGCCAACTTCCCCAACCATTTCTCGATTCTGCTGGGCCTGGTATTCATCGTGATCGTGTACTTCATTCCCCAGGGCCTGTCTGGCGTGCTGGCCAGACTGCTGGGCAGGAATGCGGCCAGCAAGGGAGAGCAGCCATGAAGACCGCCACCCTGCTTTCCGTGCGCGGTGCCACCAAACGCTTCGGCGGCCTGGTGGCCGTCAACGCACTGAGCTTTGACGTCTATCCGGGCGAGGTCGTGGGCCTGCTCGGCCCCAATGGCTCGGGCAAGACCACCGCCATGAATCTGATCTCGGGCGCCCTGCCCGTCAACGGCGGCGAGATCGTATTCAACGGCAAGCCCATCCACCCGCTCAAAAGCCACCAGATCGCCCGCCTGGGCGTGGCACGCACCTTCCAGCTGGTCAAGGTGCTGGGCTCCATGAGCTGCAGCGACAACGTCATTGCCGGCATGGCCTTCAAGCCCCGGCCGCTGTTTGGCAAACCTGCCGCTGCGCGTGCCCTGCAACTGCTGAATCAGGTGGGTCTGGCCGAATTGGCGAATACTCCCGCGGGCGAGCTCACCTATATCAACCAGAAGCGCCTGGAGCTGGCCCGCGCGCTGGCGCTGGAGCCGCAGATCCTGCTGCTCGACGAATGGCTGGCAGGCCTGAACCCCACGGAGCTGCAGCAGGGCATTGCACTGATCCGGCAGTTGCAGGCCACGGGGCTGACGATTCTCATGGTCGAACATGTGATGGACGCCGTACACGCGCTGTGCAGCCGCTGCGTGGTGATGAACGCGGGCACGAAAATAGCCGACGGCCCCACGGCCCAGGTGCTCCAAGAGCCCGAGGTGGTGCGTGCCTATCTGGGGGAAGAAGTGAGTGCAGATGAAGACCGGTCAGCGGAGGCCAGCCATGCTTGAAGTGCGCAATATCTCGGTGAGCTACGGCAAGCATGAGGCGCTGCACCAGGTCAGCCTCCTGGTTCAGCCCGGCGAGCTGGTCGTCATGCTGGGGGCCAACGGAGCGGGCAAGTCCAGCCTACTCAAGGCGCTGGGCGGCATGGTCACGCCCCAGGCCGGCGCCAGCGCCCAGCTGGCGGGCCAGGAGCTGATGCAGCTGCCCCAGCATGCCATCGTGCAAGCCGGCCTGGCCCTGGTGCCCGAAGGGCGCGGCGTATTCGGCGATCTCAACGTCAAGGAAAACCTGCTGCTGGGAGCCCAGCCCCAGCGCGCACGCGCCAACGAGGCCCGGAATCTGGAGCAGGTCTTCGCCCTCTTTCCCAAGCTGCGCGATCGCCTGCCGCAAGTCGTTCGCACCATGAGCGGCGGCGAGCAGCAGATGGTGGCCGTGGGCCGCGCTCTCATGAGCCAGCCCGATATCCTGCTGCTGGACGAGCCTTCGCTGGGCCTGTCGCCGCTGATGTGCAAAGAGCTGTTCGCAGCCCTGGCGCGCATCAAGACACTGGGCATGGGCGTGCTGCTGGTGGAGCAGAACGCGCGCCAGAGCCTGGCCATCGCCGACCGTGGCTATCTGCTGGAGACGGGCCGCATTGTGGGCGAAGGCTCGGCCACAGAACTCAGCAACAGCCCCGCCGTGCGTCGCGCTTATTTGGGCGGAGAACACTGAGATGAATCCCCCTGAGCAGCCTTGCCGCTTCCCCCGGAGGGGGACGATGCCATCGCTGGGGCAGCCCATGCTGGGGCAGTCCACGCTGCGGGGCGGCTGGACCGCCTAGGCCCTTGCTCGACACCTCTGTGCTGGGCCGCGTCTAATTTCAACGGTATGAACAACAGGCAGCTTTGATGACTGCTTTCACGTCAAAAGGAGATGAAAAATGATCGAACAAAAAATGCTGATAGCCGGCCAGGAATGCGCAGCCGGCAATGGCGCGACCTTTGAACGCAGGAACCCGCTGGATGGCAGCGTGGCCACACGCGCGCCGGCAGCCACGACCGAGGACGCGATTCGCGCCTGCGATGCAGCGGCAGCAGCCTTCCCCGCCTGGTCGCAACTGGGGCCGAACGCCCGCCGCGCCATGCTGATGAAGGCCTCGCAGGCGCTGGAAGCCAAGGGCGAAGCGATTGCCGCGGCCATGGCTGCCGAGACCGGCGCATCGGGCATCTGGGCCGGCTTCAACGTGCATCTGGCCGCCAGCATGCTGCTGGAAGCGGCTTCGCTGACCACGCAGATCAATGGCGAGATCATCCCCTCCGACGTGCCCGGCAGCCTGGCCATGGCCGTGCGCCAGCCCGCCGGCGTGGTGCTCGGTATCGCGCCCTGGAATGCCCCCGTGATTCTGGCCGTGCGCAGCATCTCCACGGCCCTGGCCTGCGGCAATACCGTGATTCTCAAGGGCTCGGAACTCTGCCCCGCCACCCACGGCCTGATCATCGAAGCGCTGCAGGACGCAGGCCTGCCCGCCGGCGTGGTGAACTTTGTGACCAATGCGCCCGCCGATGCGGGCAGCGTGGTCGAGGCCATCGTGGCCCATCCGGCCGTGCGCCGCGTGAGCTTTACCGGCTCCACACGTGTGGGCCGGATCATCGGCCAGACCTGCGCCAAGCATCTCAAGCCCGCACTGCTGGAGCTCGGCGGCAAAGCACCGTTTCTGGTGCTGGACGATGCCGATATCGATGCGGCCGTGAACGCCGCCACCTTTGGCGCGTTTGCCAACTCGGGCCAGATCTGCATGTCCACCGAGCGCTTTGTGGTGGATAACAAGGTGGCCGACGAGTTCATCGCCAAGTTTGCCGCCAAGGCCCGCAGCCTGCCGCTGGGTGACCCGCGCAAGGGGCCCGTGGTGCTGGGCTCGGTGGTCGATCTGGCCACGGTGGAGCGCTGCAATGCCATGATCGACGACGCGCTGGCCAAGGGCGCAAAAATCGTATGCGGCGGCAAGGCCGAGAACACGCTGATGCCCGCCACGCTGATCGACCATGTGACGCCGGCGATGCGCATCTTCCACGAGGAGACCTTCGGCCCGGTCAAGGGCATCGTGCGCGTGAACGGCGAGGAAGAAGCCATTGCCACGGCCAATGACAACGAGTTCGGTCTGTCCTCCGCAGTCTTCACCCGGAACACGGCCCGTGGCTGGCGTGTGGCAGCGCGCATCGAGACCGGCATCTGCCATATCAACGGCCCCACGGTGCATGACGAAGCTCAGATGCCGTTTGGCGGCGTCAAGGCCTCGGGCTACGGCCATTTCGGCGGCCAGCAGGGCATCAATGCCTTTACCGAAACCCGCTGGGTGACCATGCAGACCACAGAACGCCACTATCCGTTCTAAAGACCCCCTGAGCGGCTTTGCCTAGGCGGCCCCGCCGCTTCCCCCTCTCTGCTTCGCGGGGGGACGACAGCTTTGCTGCGCGGCGGCGCTTGCTTGCTGTCCCACACTTAGGTCGCGCCCTAGTTAAAGCTCGCGCCCATCGCTACTGAAATTAAAAAAGCCACCTGATTTGAAAACGCCAGGTGGCTTTCTTTTTTCCTTCTCACTATCTAATCCATAGCTGCTAGCGTTTGATGGAAAAGGGCTTGAGCCTCAAAAATCTCAAAGCATGTAATCAGGCAAAGTCATCGTCAAAGAAGCCGCCGCCATCGTCCCAACTGCCGCTGTCAAAGCTGGCTGAGTTGTCTATGCTGCCAAGGCCCGCATCGTTGGCCAGGCTCGAGGTATTGCCGCTATCGCCATGCAAGCCCTGGTTGCTGCTGTCCTGCGCCAGCGACTTGCTTTCGCCGCCACTCTGACTGCCCGAGCCGGCGTGATGGCCGCCCATCAGATTCTCCAGCCCGTTGAACAGAAACATGCCGCCAGCCACGCCGGCTGCGGCCGCTGCGGCATTGCCCAGGAAGCTGCTGCCGGCAGAGGTTGCAGGCTGGCCGTAGGCCTGCGGCGCTGCAGCACGGGGCGCCGAGCCGCCACCAAAGAAACGGTCGCGCCAGCTGGAAGGTTGAGGCGCCACTTGCGGCTGGTTCTGCGGCTGGTACTGGGGTTGATAGGGAGGCTGGGCCTTGGCAGCGTAGCCACCATCCTCGGCATGGCGCTCGGGAGCGCGGCCGAAGTGCGTGCCCAGGCCGCCCGAGAGAAAGCTGCCGGCGCCCTGGCTCTGGCTTTGCTGGGCCAGCTTCACCTGCTGCTGCAACTCGCCGATCTGCTGCTGGGCCTGCTGAATGGCTTGCTCCAGCATCAAGGTGCGCTGGGCCAGCCAGTAGACCGCGTCGGGCGCGTTGCTCAATCCACGGCGCAGCTCGGCATCGGCCTGCGCGTCCTTGGGCTGACCCTGGGTCAGCGTCAGCCTGGCGCACAGGTCTTGCAGCAGTTGTTGTTCCTGAGAGGTCATGGTGCCTTCCTTAAAGCCCGCAAATTACTTGCAGCAGAGATGGGGTCAGTATGCAGGCCTGCAAGAGCGCCAATGTGAAGGCTGTGCAAGTGCTTTTTGCAGGGTGTAACAAAAGGCCTGTGCTGCAGTTGCGGGCAGCGCATGGGACAATGCCTGCCATTGCGCCACGGCCGTGGCGGCGTTTCAATTTCGGCTGCGGGACTGGCCCGCGGCCCACCAACTGCATACACACACCATGGAAGTTACCCAACAATGCGTGGTCGCCCTGACCTGGACACTGAAAGACACCCTGGGCGAGGAGCTGGATGTGCTGGACGAGCCCGTGGAGTTCCTTGTCGGCGGCGATGACCTGTTCAAGCGCATCGAAGAGGCTCTGCAAGGCCACGGCGTAGGCACCACACTGGACCTGCACCTGGAGCCCGAAGAGGCATTCGGCGACTATGACGAGAGCCTGATCTTCCTGGAAAAGCGCGAGCTGTTCCCCGAGGAGATCGAGGAAGGCATGAGTTTCGAGAGCACGGCCATGCCCAAGGGCACCAACCCCGTGCCTCCCGATCTGCTCTACACGGTCACCGAAATCTATCCCGAGCATGTGGTGCTGGACGGCAACCACCCACTGGCCGGAATCGCCATCCGCCTGCACCTCAAGATCGAAGCCGTGCGCGAGGCCACCGAGGAAGAGATCGGTCGCGGCACGGCCGGTACGGGATTTTTCCGTATAGAGCCCATGGCTCCGGGCAACGAAACACTTCACTAACCCCCTGAGGCGCTTTGCGCCTTCCCCCTCAGGGAGACGACGGCTTCGCTGCGGGGCGGCGGGGCCGCCTAGGCTCTTGCTTGCTATCTCTGGCTTGAGAACACGCCAGTTTTTAAGGCTGTACTGCTCTTGACTGGTGAAGTAAAAAGGGACTCCTCAGAGTCCCTTTTGTTATGTGCGCCTGTCTGCTCAGCGGCGGAAGATCTGGTTGCCTTCCACGCGCACATATTCGCCGATGCTCAGCTGCGGAGGCTGCTGGTAGTCCAGAGCGCGCACGCTGCCGTCCTGCAGTTGCACGGTGACGCGGTAAATATCGCGCACGCTGCCGCCGCCCATGTTGTTTTGCACGGCGTTGCCGGCAAAAGCGCCTGCAGCCACACCGGCGATGGTCGCCAGTGTACGGCCCGAGCCCTTGCCCACCTGGTTGCCCAGCACACCGCCGATCACGCCACCGGCAATCGCGCCGCCCGCGCCAATGCCGCTGCCGTCCTGTACACGCACGGTCTCGATATTCATCACACGGCCCTGCTGGGCGTATTGCTGAGGCTGCTGCGAGTAACAGTTGGGGTTGTTGTAGCCGCAGTTATTGGCGGGATAGGTCTGGACCTGGTTGTTGCCCACGGGGTAGGCCTGTGTGCTGCCAGGGTAGCCTGTACCCGAATATGCACCCTGGGAGTAGCCTCCCTGGTAGCCGCCGCTCTGGTAGCCCCCCTGGGGATAGGCCGCGCAGGCCGACAGAGCCGCAACGATTGCGCTCACCATGGCCAAGCGGCCCCAGCGTTGATTGATTTGCATGGAAATCTCCTGATTGGCGCATGCACATTCCATACGCCGCAGTCCCTGTTATGAGTTGCTCTGCAAACCTTGCACGGTCTGCCTTTCCATTGCAACGCGGCACAGGCTCGCCAGGACGACAGCTTTCACATTTGCTCACAATACTTCGAGTAAAGCGCAGCCGTTTATAACTCTTCAAACCATAGCGCCTTGTCCAATACTTGGCTTCTTTGCTCTGCAAACCGTCATGGAGTCCACAACGGCAGGGTTCTGACAGCTATCGAATCCAGAGCCAATCCTAGCCCTTGGTGCGTACGCGCAGCACTTCGCCGCTACGGCCGTCGACATAGAGCTTCACAAAGCGTCCATCGCTGGCCGTGGCCTTGACCTTGTAGAGGCCGTCGTCCCATTCCACTTCCTGGAATTCACGATAGCCGGCCTTCTCCAGCCGGTCGCAGACATCGCGGATGGACAGGGTCGGCCCGAGCGCCATGCCGCGCACGGCGGCCACCGAGGCCGAGGCACGATCCGCCAGGGAGTTTTCTGCGGCCAGGCAAGTGCCGGCCGACAGCAGGGCCGCGCCTGCGAGCAAGACCGTGCCGCTGCGACGCCGCAGGGAGCGGAATACGGACAGGGGGCCTGAGGACATGGAAAAAGCCGGGCTGGGAAGATGGGACATGAAAACTCCTGCAGTCGCTGGGTCGAAGAAAGGGACAAAACACGGCCCGCCAGTGCACAAGCACTGCTCAGCGGGTTGGTGCCGATTGTTCGCAAGTCAGGCTGAACCGTTTCTGAAGCCGCCATTCAGCTTCCGTTCATCGATGCAGGCCTATAACCTTGGCTGCAGACCGCTACCAGACCTCATCACCTCCAACTCCAGCCCTCTCGCCATGTCCTTTCTCAACGCCTCGAATGACCCGCAATCTGCGCACCGCCCACGCCGGCGCGCCCTTCATGCCGTGCTGGCCATGCTGCTGGCAACGGCAGGCTTTGCCGCGCTGAGCCTGTGGCCCGCCACCTCGGATGCCGGCGACAACGATCACGAACTCGCCCGTCAGGCCTTGCGCCAGGGTCAGGTGCTGCCGCTGCGCACGGTTCTGGATCAGGTCGAGCAGCAATACCAGGGCCAGGTCATCAAGGTGGAGTTCGACCGCGAGGACGGCCGCTTTGTCTACGAGATCCGGCTGCTGCAAAACGACGGCAAGGTGGTCAAACTGGAGATCGATGCCAGCAACGGCAAGCTGATCAGCATGAAGCGTAAGAAGTGAACCCCGGCACTCAGGAAGGCTGCAGAGCATGCGAATTTTGCTGATTGAAGACGAACCCACGCTGCGCGAGCAGCTGCATCAGGCCCTGCTGCAGGCCGGCCACACCGTGGAGACGGCCGCCGATGGCGAGACGGCGCAATATCTGGGCGAGGTCGAGAGCTTTGACGCGGCGGTGCTGGACCTGGGCCTGCCCGTGCGCGACGGGCTCAGCGTGCTGCGCGCCTGGCGTGCGCAGGGCCGCTCCATGCCGGTGCTGATCCTCACCGCCAGAGCCGCCTGGCATGAAAAAGTCGCGGGCATGGATGCCGGAGCCGACGACTATCTGGCCAAACCCTTCCACATGGAAGAGCTGCTGGCGCGCCTGCGCGCCCTGCTGCGGCGCCTGAGCCCGCATGCCAGCGCACTGTGGCAATGCGGCTCCATCACCCTGGACTCGCGCCAGGCGCGCGTCACCGTCGAAGGTCAGGCGCTGACGCTGACCAGCCATGAATTCAAGGTGCTGGCCCTGCTGATGCAGCGCATGGGCGCCGTGGTCTCGCGCACCGAGCTGTCCGAGCATATCTATCCGCAGGACAGCGACCGCGACTCCAACACCATCGAGGTATTTGTCGGGCGCCTGCGGAAAAAACTGCCCGCCGGCTCGATCGAAACCGTGCGCGGCCTGGGCTATCGCCTGGCCGCGCCATCCAACCAAGAATAAAGCCTATGTCCGAGCACACTCTGACCTCCCCCATGGCCCAACAGCCGCCACCGCTGAGTGCGGGCTCCTGGAAGAACTCGCTGCGCCTGCGACTGCTGGCGGGTGCCCTCATCTGGGTACTGGCGGCACTGCTGCTCACGGGCTGGGGCCTGCGCACGCTGTTTGCCGAGCACCTGACCCAGCAGTTGCGCAGCCAGCTGGTGGCCAAGCTCGACCGGCTCAGCGGCGCCGTCAACTATCAGCCCGATCAGGCCGTCCCGGTCACGGTCTCGCCCTTCTCCGGCGACCCCTTGCTGCAGCAGCCGCTGTCGGGCATGTACTGGCAGGTAGATCAGCTCGATGCGGCCGGCAAACAGACGGTTCAGGCCGGCGTCCAGCGTTCCCGTTCGCTCTGGGACCAAACCCTGGACTGGCCTTTCTTCAAGGCCGACAAGATCTGGGAGCCCACCCTGCCCCTGCACGCTCCCGCCAGCTATGGCCATATGTCGGACGGCAATGGCAACACCCTGGTGATCGTGACGCGTACCGTACAGCTGCCCGAGGCCGACGCCCCGCCGCTGCGCCTGATGATTGCCGCCGACGCGGCCATGCTGGCCACGCCGCTGCAGCGCTTTACCAAGATGCTGGTGGCCGCGCTGTGCATGCTGGCTGCGGGGCTGATCGCCGCCGTGGTCGTGCAGCTGCAGCTGGCACTGGCTCCGCTGGCCGCCCTGCGCCGTCAGCTGGCCGCCGTGAGCCAGGGCGAAGCTTCTGAAATCAGGGGCGAGCACCCGGCCGAAATCATGCCCCTGGTTCAGGAGTTCAACCATGTGCTGCGCATGAATGCCGAGATGGTGGAGCGAGCCCGCACCCAGGCCGGCAATCTGGCTCACGCAGTCAACACTCCGCTGAGCATCATGGGCAACGCGGCCGCGCAGCAGGACAGCCCGCTCGCGACCCTGGTGCGCGAGCAGGTCGCCAGTGCCAGCCGCCAGGTCGAATATCACCTGGCCCGCGCCCGCGCCGCCGCAGCAGCGGCGCAGCAAGGCCATGGCCTGCGCACCGCGCTGGCCGGACCGCTGCACTCCCTGGTCCACACCATGGACAAGCTGCATGCGGCGCGCTGCATACGCTTCGAGCTGCAGGGGGATGCCACCCAATGGGACTTCAAGGGCGACTCCCAGGACCTGATGGAGATGCTGGGCAATCTGCTGGACAACGCCGGCAAATGGGCCAGGTCGAAGGTCGTGCTGAAGGTGCAGCCTATAGCCGATGACAGCCAGCAACTGACGCTGTGCATAGACGACGACGGCCCGGGCATTGCCCCCGAGTTGCGCGAGCGCATCTTTGCGCGCGGCGAGCGGCTGGACGAACAGCGTCCCGGCGCCGGCCTGGGCCTGGATATCGTGCGTGATCTGGTTCAGACCTATGGCGGCAGCATCCAGGCTCTGCCGTCGCCGCTGGGCGGGCTGCGCATGCAGCTGCAACTGCCCGGCGCCAGGCACCAGGACTGAGGGCGATCAAAGACTGCGCAGCACCTGTGCGAGGGTATCGGCCTGGGGAAACAGCCAGTCGGCGAGCAGCCCCAGCACCACGGCCGCGACCAGGGCGCCCAGCACGGGCTTCCAGCTGATGCGCAGCGCCGCCAGCAACCAGCCTTCGCGCTCCACCACATACAGGGTTCGGGTCATCAGCAGCGCAAACGCCACCTCTACCGCCACGGTCAGGAACAGATCGGCACCGAACACCAGCCACACCAGCGAGCCCATGCCCGTGACCGCGATCAGCAGGGCCGCAAAAACCAGCAGCACCGGCACGAGCACCACGGCGCCTTCATCGAGTCCGTCCAGCCCCGACACATCGACATCGGGCAGCTCCAGGCCGGATGACGCAGGCGCGATATCAGGCACGACTGCGCCATCGTCCCAGTGGCCGCCGGCACCGCCGCCGCCGTAGGAGCCTCCCTGCCCGCTTTCAAAGCCCGCAGCGTCGGCACTGCCCGACTTGCCGCCCAAGCCGGGACCATCGGAGGGCAGCTCGCCCCCGTCCCAGTCGCGGCGCAGCATGCAGCCCGCCCACAGACGCACCAGCAGCAGATAAAGCAGATAGCCGCAGGCCAGCGCCAGCCCATAGCGCAGCCCCATGCTGTGCACACCGGCATGCAGCAGGCACAAGCTGATCAGGGACATGGCAGCCAGACTCAGGCCGCCGGTCAGAGCGGCATGCAGACGCAGCCAGTGGCGTTTTTGCAGCCGTCGCCGCATGTGCTGGTCGCGCCCCAGCTGCACCTTGGTCCAGGAGGCAGAGCGGCTGCGGGTCTGGCGGCTCATGTTGCGCGAGATGCGGGCGAGTCCAGAGACTCAGTGCTTGCCGGTGGAGCCGTAGCCGCCTTCGCCGCGCTCGCTGGCGTCGGCAAAGTCATCCACCAGATTGAACTGTGCCTGCACCACGGGCACGATGACCAGTTGGGCCAGACGGTCCATGGGCTGCAGCGTGAAGGCGGTCTGCGAACGGTTCCAGGCGCTGACCATGAGCTGGCCCTGGTAGTCGGAGTCGATCAGGCCGACCAGGTTGCCCAGCACGATGCCGTGCTTGTGGCCCATGCCCGAGCGCGGCAGGATGAGCGCCGCGTAATGGGGATCCTTGAGGTGCATGGCCATGCCGGTGGGAATCAGCTGCCACTGGCCGGGCTCCAGGGTCACGGGCGCGTCGATGCAGGCGCGCAGGTCCAGTCCGGCGCTGCCGGGGGTGGCATAGGCGGGCAGGTTGTCGCGCAGGCGCGCATCGAGAATCTTTACATCAACATTCATAAGGATCTGGCTAGTCTTGTCTGTCTTGAAACAAGGCCCGTGAACCGGGCCTTGCATCCATTGCGGCAGCTGCATGGCAGCGGCCAGCAGCTTTCCTGAAGGGCGCCATTGTGCCCGCTGCCGGGCAGGCGTCGGCGCTTGACGCCTGTCAGCGGCCTTGCAGGCGCTTGAGCACGCCGCCCACCAGCGACATCAGGCCCATGAGTGCGAGCAGCACGCCAAAGCCCTGGATGAACTGGGAGAGGATCACCCCGCCCACGATCAGCGCCAGCGAGCCCGGAGACACCCAGGGCTTGCGACCGTTCTGAGCCTTCTGCCCCTCGATCTCGCGCTCCATGGCCCTGAAGCGCTGCTGCGCCTCCTGCTTGGTCACGGCCGTATTGGGGCGCCGTGCAGCAGCCGTGCGCGGGGCCGGTTGAGCAGCCGCCGTGGTTCGCGCTCCCGGCACCTGCTGCGCCTGCTCGGCCATGTCGCGCGCCTTCTGCAAGGTGTTGCGCAGTTGGGACATGGGCGAGGCGGCCTGGGAGCCGGGCGTGACGACCGCGGTCTGAATCGCTCCGTCGATGCTTCGCAGCGTGCGGCGGTACTCGGGACTGGCTCGCATCAGCTGATCCACATAGGCCACATAGTCGCCATTGCGCGGGCCTTCATAGCTGGAGAGATTCATGTTCGGACTCCTGGGATCACGGGTCAGGGACGCTTGGCGCTCAGGCGCTGCGCAATTTCATCGACCAGCTGGCGCGCCAGCACGTCCTTGCTGGCATGGGGCAGCTCCTTGGAGCCCTGATCGTCGATCAGCAGCAGGGCATTGTCGTCCTTGCCGAAGGTGGCAGGGCCGATATTGCCCACCAGCAGCGGCACGCTCTTGCGCAGCCGCTTGGCGCTGGCGTGTTTGAGCAGATCATGGCTTTCCGCCGCAAAGCCCACGCAATACAGCTTGCCGGACCGGGCCTGGTCGGACTGGGCCACGCCGGCGAGAATGTCGGGGTTCTCGACAAAGTCCATGGCCGGCACATCGCCCGAGCCATCCTTCTTGATCTTCTGATCGGAAAACTCGGCCGGACGCCAGTCGGCAACGGCGGCCGTGGCAATGAAGATCGAGGCCCCCGCCACCAGGGACTGCACGGCAGTCTGCATCTGGCGCGCCGACTGCACGTCGACGCGGGTCACTCCGCGCGGCGTTGGCAGATGCACGGGCCCTGCCACCAGCGTGACCTGGGCGCCGGCCTCGTGCGCCGCACGGGCAATCGCGAAGCCCATCTTGCCGCTCGAAAGATTGGTGATGCCGCGTACCGGATCGATCGCCTCGAAGGTCGGGCCGGCCGTCACCAGCAGATGCTGGCCCTGCAGGCTCTTGGCCGTGAAGTGCGCCGCCAGCTCCTCCATGATTTCCTCGGGCTCGAGCATGCGGCCGTCGCCGGTCTCGCCGCAGGCCTGGCTGCCGTTGCCCACACCCAGCACCTGGGCACCGTCGGCCTGCACCTGGGCCAGATTGCGCTGGGTCGCGGGGTGGGCCCACATCTCGCGGTTCATGGCCGGGGCCAGCAGCAGGGGGACGCTCTCCATGGGGCGGGCCAGGCACATCAGGCTGAGCAGCTCGTCCGAGCGGCCCTGCACCAGGCGCGCGATGAAGTCCGCGCTGCAGGGTGCGATGAGAATGGCATCGGCCTCACGGCTCAGATTGATGTGGGGCATGTTGTTGGGTTCGCGCACATCCCACTGGGAGGTGTAGACTGCGCGCCCAGAAAGCGCCTGCATGGTGACGGCCGTCATGAACTGCTCGGCCGCCTCCGTCATGACCACTTGCACCGTGGCACCGGCCTGGACCAGCAAGCGGCACAGCATGGCCGATTTGTAACAAGCCACGCCTCCGGAGAGACCCAGCACCAGATGTTTGCCTGCGAACACGTCATTCATGCTGCGCAATTTATCAGACCTGAGCGGCTTTGCTGCCGCACAAGCATCCCTGTACGCCACGCCGAAATTCGTGGCGAACCTATAATCCTGTTTTACCACCACCAAAAAAAGACATGACCAAGTTCGTCTTCGTCACCGGCGGTGTGGTGTCTTCCCTAGGTAAGGGAATCGCCTCAGCCTCCCTTGCTGCGATTTTGGAATCGCGCGGTCTCAAAGTCACCCTCATCAAGCTCGATCCCTATATCAACGTGGACCCGGGCACCATGTCGCCCTTCCAGCACGGCGAAGTGTTCGTGACCGATGACGGAGCCGAGACCGATCTGGACCTGGGACACTATGAGCGTTTCATCGAAACGCGCATGCGTCAGAGCAACAACTTCACCACGGGCCGCATCTATCAGTCCGTGCTGGAAAAGGAACGCCGTGGCGACTATCTGGGCAAGACCGTGCAGGTCATTCCCCATGTCACCAACGAGATCCAGGAATACATCAAGCGCGGCGCGGGCCTTGGCACCGACCACGAAGTGGATGTGGCCATCTGCGAAGTCGGCGGCACCGTGGGCGACATCGAGTCCCTGCCCTTCCTGGAAGCTGCGCGTCAGCTGGCGCTCAAGCTCGGCCCCAACAACTCCGCCTTTGTGCACCTGACCTACCTGCCGTTCATCGAGACGGCCGGCGAGCTCAAGACCAAGCCCACCCAGCACACCGTGCAGAAGCTGCGCGAAATCGGCATCCAGCCCGATGCGCTGCTGTGCCGCGCCAAGCACCAGGTGCCCGAAGAGGAAAAGAGCAAGATTTCCCTCTTCACCAATGTGCCCGAGTGGGGCGTGATCTCCATGTGGGACGTGGACACCATCTACAAGGTGCCGCGCATGCTGCACGAGCAGGGTCTGGACGGCCTGATCTGCGACAAGCTGCGCCTGAACACGCCTCCCACCAATCTCAAGCGCTGGGACGATCTGGTCTATGAGACCGAGCATCCCCAGGGCGAAGTCAAGATTGCCATGGTGGGCAAGTACGTGGAGCTGTCCGACGCCTACAAGTCGGTCAACGAAGCGCTCAAGCACGCCGGCATGCGCAACCATGTGCGCGTGAAGATCACCCATGTGGACTCGGAAACCATCCACGACGCGGATGCCACCAAGCTGCTCAAGGATTACGACGGCATTCTGGTGCCCGGCGGCTTCGGCTCGCGCGGTGTGGAAGGCAAGATCTCTACGGCCAAGTTTGCCCGCGAGAACAAGGTGCCCTACCTGGGCATCTGCCTGGGCATGCAAGTCGCCACCATCGAGTACGCCCGTCATGTGGCCGGCCTGGCAGGCGCCAACTCCACCGAGTTCGACCCCGCCACCCCCAACCCCGTGATCGCCCTGATCACCGAGTGGAAGGATGCGGACGGCACGATCAAGACCCGTGACGAGAACTCCGACCTGGGCGGCACCATGCGTCTGGGCGCACAGTCTTCCGATGTGCAAAAGGGCACGCTGGCGCACAGCATTTACGGCGACGTGGTGACCGAGCGTCACCGCCACCGCTATGAAGCCAACACCCAGTATCTGGACCAGCTGCGCGAAGCCGGTCTGGTGATCTCGGCCCTGACCCAGCGCGAACAGCTGACCGAAATCGTCGAGCTGCCCGCCAAGGTTCACCCCTGGTACATCGGTGTGCAATTCCACCCCGAGTTCAAGTCCACCCCCTGGGATGGTCACCCGCTGTTCAACGCCTTCATCAAGGCGGCCATGGACAACAAGGCCCAGCCGGGCAAGAAGGCCTGATTCCCTTCCTTCGGAATCAATCCTCAAATAGGAGCTGCCAGCGCTTGAAATGCAATGACCTCAGCATCAAATGATGTTGA
This sequence comes from Comamonas sp. Z1, assembly GCF_008121555.1. NCBI lineage: Bacteria > Pseudomonadati > Pseudomonadota > Betaproteobacteria > Burkholderiales > Comamonadaceae > Comamonas > Comamonas sp. Z1. The sequence continues at coordinate 352,119 of NZ_VOQT01000004.1, read as the reverse complement.
AACCATTCAATGTAGAGCGCTGGCCGCTTCAGTTTTTGAAGCATGCGCGGCGTGCAAAAAGGAACCCACCATGAAACTCTGCGGCTTTGATATTGGTCTGGACAAGCGCTTCTTTCTGATCGCCGGCCCTTGCGTGGTCGAATCCGAACAGCTGCAGATGGACGTGGCCGGGCAACTCAAGGAAATCACTTCCTCGCTGGGCATTCACTTCATCTTCAAGAGCAGCTTCGACAAGGCCAACCGCTCCTCGGGCACCAGCTTTCGCGGCCCCGGCATGGAAAAAGGCCTGGAGATCCTTGCCAAGGTGAAGAAGGAATTGAACGTGCCCATCCTCACCGATGTGCACACCGAGGCCGAAGTGCCTTACGTGGCGTCTGTCGTCGACATGCTGCAGACCCCCGCCTTCCTGTGCCGCCAGACGGACTTCATCCGCGCCGTGGCCCAGTCGGGCAAGCCCGTGAACATCAAAAAGGGCCAGTTCCTGGCCCCGCATGACATGAAGAATGTCATCGACAAGGCCCGTGCTGCGGCTGTGGAAGCGGGCCTGTCCGCGGACAGCTTCACGGCCTGCGAACGCGGCGCCAGCTTTGGCTACAACAACCTGGTCAGCGACATGCGCTCGCTGGCCATCATGCGCGAGACCGGCGCCCCTGTCGTGTTCGACGCCACCCACAGCGTGCAGTTGCCCGGCGGCAACGGCACATCCAGCGGCGGCATGCGCGAGATGGTGCCCGTGCTCTCGCGTGCGGCCGTGGCCGTGGGCGTGGCAGGTCTGTTCATGGAAACCCATCCCGATCCCTGCAACGCCCTGTCGGACGGCCCCAATGCCGTGCCGCTCAAGCACATGAAGGCACTGCTGGAGACACTGGTAGCGCTGGACGATGTGACCAAGCGCAACGGCTTCCTGGAAGACCATTTCCAGGCCTGAGCATGCATACACAGCGCATCAGCAGCGACATGACGGCCTTGCTGCAGGCCTGCATGTCCATACGCCCCGGCCGCCCCAAGGCGGGCACCGGCGTCTGAACCGATGATGCACCCCGGCATGACCGACACGATGAAGCGTGGCGTCATGCCTTTTTTGTATCCGCTTTTGTGTCCGAATGCTTGCACAGAAACGTCTTGCGCAAGAAATTCGACGGCTGCAACACGTCAAGGCAAAAGCGGCCCACCAAATTTGTGCACAATAGCCGCCTCAGCCTCTTCCATACTCGTCGCGTGCATGGCGCGCGCGCAGCATGTGGAGAAGAGTCGGCTTCACAATTTTGATAGCAGCTTGCGCTTCATGCACAAGCGCTTGGGCGTGATTTCATGAAAGAAGTCAGCCTGCACGTACCGATTTCAGAAACCCAAAGGAAATGCAATGAGTGCCATTGTTGACATCGTAGGCCGCGAAGTGCTGGACAGCCGCGGCAATCCCACCGTTGAGTGCGACGTGCTGCTGGAATCCGGCGTGATGGGCCGTGCCGCCGTGCCCTCGGGCGCATCCACCGGCTCGCGCGAAGCCATTGAACTGCGTGATGGCGACAAGAGCCGTTACCTGGGCAAGGGTGTCCTGAAGGCTGTTGAGCACATCAACACCGAAATCTCCGAAGCCGTGCTGGGCCTGGACGCTTCCGAGCAGGCTTTCCTGGACAAGACCCTGATCGACCTGGACGGCACCGACAACAAGAGCCGCCTGGGCGCCAACGCCATGCTGGCCGTCTCCATGGCCGTGGCCCGCGCAGCAGCCGAAGAAGCCGGCCTGCCCCTGTACCGCTACTTCGGCGGCATGGGCGGCGTGCAGCTGCCTGTCCCCATGATGAACGTGATCAACGGCGGCGCCCACGCGAACAACTCGCTGGACCTGCAAGAGTTCATGATCATCCCCGTGGGTGCCCCAACCTTCCGTGAAGCCGTGCGCTGGGGCGCCGAAGTCTTCCACGCACTGAAGGCCATCATCCACCACAATGGCATGTCCACCGCCGTGGGCGACGAAGGCGGTTTCGCACCTTCCGTGGAAAACCACGAAGCCGCGATCCAGCTGATCATCGAAGCCATCGAAAAGGCCGGCTACAAGCCCGGCGAGCAGATCGCCCTGGGCCTGGACTGCGCAGCTTCCGAGTTCTACAAGGACGGCATGTACGTGCTGGCCGGCGAAGGCAATATGACACTGACTTCGACGCAGTGGACCGACATGCTGGCCGGCTGGTGCGACAAGTACCCCATCATCTCCATCGAAGACGGCATGCACGAAGGCGACTGGGATGGCTGGAAGATCCTGACCGAGCGCCTGGGCGCCAAGGTTCAGCTGGTGGGTGACGACCTGTTCGTGACCAACACCAAGATCCTCAAGGAAGGCATCGAAAAGCGCATCGCCAACTCGATCCTGATCAAGATCAACCAGATCGGCACCCTGACCGAGACCTTCGCCGCCATCGAAATGGCCAAGCGCGCCGGCTACACCGCCGTGATCTCGCACCGTTCGGGCGAAACCGAAGACAGCACCATTGCCGACATCGCCGTGGGCCTGAATGCTGGTCAAATCAAGACCGGCTCCATGAGCCGCTCCGACCGTATCGCCAAGTACAACCAGCTGCTGCGCATCGAGGAAGACCTGGGCGATGTGGCCGAGTACCCCGGCCGTGCTGCCTTCTACAACCTGCGCTAAAGTGCGCAGCTGAAGTAAGTGCCCGACAACCGCTTTGCGGCTGGGGCACTTACCCTTGATTCCACCAGGTTTTTTTATGGTCAACCGCGTCGTCTGCGTCACATTGCTGGTCTTGCTGACCGCCATTCACGCCCAGCTCTGGCTGGGCAATGGCAGCATGGCCTATGTGCACGAGCTGCAGCAGCAAATCAAGGATCAATACGCGGCCAACGCCCTAGAAAAATCGGAAAACGACAGGCTGCAATCCGAGGTCAACGACCTCAAGGACGGCCTGTCCACCGTGGAAGAAAAGGCCCGTTACGAGCTGGGCATGGTCAAACCCAATGAAATCTATATTCAGGTTTCCAAGCGCTGACCCGGCACCCGCTCTGCATCAAAGCCAGCCCCGCGCTGGCTTTGCTGTTCCTGCGCCCACGCTGGTGCTGCTGGGTGCGCCTCATGCACTGGCGCGCGGCATGGCACATGGCTTGCTGCAGGCCCGTCTGGATGGGGGCCATGCCACGCCCTGGCAATGCCTGGCCCCCGCGAGCGGCGATGAATGGCCGGCCGATGCCCTGGTCTATGTGCTGGGCCAGGACTGGCGCGATGCCGACCCGGATCCCGCCATCGCGCAGCAGATCGGCCAATGGCGCGCACTGCTGCAGGCACGCTCGCAGAGCTATGTGATGCTCTACGGCAGACCGTCTGCCCAATGGCAGCAACTGGCTGCCTCTCTGAAATTCATGGAACCGGCCGCAGACTGGGATTGGATTTCAAGCAAAAATCCATGGAGTTCCAGTCAGAAAATACGCCGCAAAGCCTGCGAGCAATGCGGCGATCCCGAATGCGAGCTGGCACTGTTCGAGGCCTTGAAAAGCACCCCCTGAGGCGCCTCGTGCCTTCTCCCCTGTCTTTTCCGAGCTGGAAGACACCCGCGCTGCCCGGCCTGGGCTCTTGCAGGGTGTCTCCACCGCCATCAGAGCTCCATAGCCGCGAGCAGACTGTTCAGTTACTGCACCGAGCTGGAGCTGGGCGGCTGCTTTTGCACTTCGGTGAACAGACGCGCCGCATCGATGGCGTCGAACTGGTATTGCTGGCCGCAGAAGTCGCAGCCCACCTCGATCTTGCCACGCTCGGCCACGATGGAATCCACCTCTTCCTCGCCCAGCGAGGTCAGCATGGCGGCCACACGGTCACGGCTGCAGGTGCAGGCGAAACGCGGGGCCTGCTCGTCGGCCTGCGGAGCGAAGCGCAGCAGCTTCTCTTCCCAGAACAGGCGCCGCAAAATGGTCTCCACATCCAGCGTCAACAGCTCTTGCTGCGTCAGGCTGGAGGCCAGCGTGGCAATGCGGTTGTACTCCTCGTTCAGGCCCTGGGCGTCATGCTCGGCCTCGCCGCTTTCGGTGGCTGCGGCCAGATTCGCCTCGCCCTTCACAGGCATACGCTGCAGCATCAGACCGGCAGCGATCTGATCATTGGCAGCCAGCACCATCACGGTGTCGAGTTGCTCGGACTGCATCATGTAGAACTGCAGCGCATCCGACAGACGCTCGAAGCGACCGCCAGCGCCATCATTGAGCGGCACCACGCCCTGATAGGGGTTCTGGCCGGGCTGGCGGTCCTTGGGGTCCAGCGTGACGGCGCAGCGGCCCGCGCCATGGGCATTGACCAATTCTGCCAGCGGGGCCAACTGGCCGCGCAGGGGCAGACTGGCCTCTCCCACCAACGATGCCGTGGCACGCAGGCTCAGGTCCGACTGCACTTCGGCCACAGCCAGTTTGACGGGGCCGTCGCCCATGACCTGGAATACCAGCGCGCCATTGAACTTGATATTGGACTGCATGAGCACGCCAGCCGCCGTCATCTCGCCGAGCAAGGTGCTGACGGCCTCGGGATAGGCGCCGGTATCCTTGTTGCCGGCACGGCGCTGCAGGATTTCCTGCCAGGAGTCAGTCAGGCGAACAATGGCACCACGCACGGGCAGGCCGTCAAAAATGAATTTATGCAGTTCAGACACGCTAATCGATTCCGGTAAAGAGCTGGGCCCTCAGCCCAGCTTGCGCAAGCCGCGCTTGAAGCGGCGAGCATTTTCAACATAGTTCCTGGCGCTCTGGCGCAGACCTTCGATCTGCTCGGGCGATAGCTCGCGCACGACCTTGGCGGGGCTGCCGAGGATCATGGAGCCGTCGGGAAATTCCTTGCCCTCGGTCACCAGCGAGCCTGCGCCCACCAGGCAGTTCCTGCCTATCCTGGCGCCGTTGAGCACCACTGCACCGATGCCGATGAGCGAGCCATCGCCAATCGTGCAGCCATGCAGCATTACTTGGTGGCCAACCGTCACATTGCAACCCACCGTCAGCGGTTTGCCGAAATCGGCATGCAGCACGCTGGCATCCTGGATATTGGAGCCCGCACCAATGCTGATGTTTTCGGTATCCCCGCGGATGACCGTTCCAAACCAGACGCTGGCGTCCTTGTCCAGCTTGACGCGGCCCATGACCTCGGCGCTGTCGGCCACCCAGGCGCTTTCGTCGATCTGCGGCGCAACGCCGTCGAGTTCGTAAATTGCCATCTGCTTGTCTCCCTGTGGGTTGCTTCTTTATAGAACCTAGAATTGTAGGGATGGAGTTACGTCATCGCGCGCTAGAGGTCTTGTGTCTTGCAGACCCAGAGAAAAAAGCTGCTGCAGCCATTGATCTGCATGCACAAAAAGCTCTCTATTCGATAGCAGAAACAGCACCGACACTGCGCATCCCCGAATCCGAGCTGCCCGGGCGCCCGGCCCGGCCCGAGCTCAAGCACCACACCGCCGTGGCGCGCCGCTCGCCGGCCACCCTGGAAGGCCGGGCCGTGCTCATCCATGCCATTGCACATATAGAGTTCAATGCCATCAACCTCGCACTGGACGCCATCTGGCGCTTTGACGGCATGCCCGGGCAGTACTACCACGATTGGCTTCAGGTGGCTGCAGAGGAAGCCAAGCATTTCCGCCTGCTACGCGATCATCTGCGCCAGCATCATGGTCAGGACTATGGCGACCATCCAGCCCACCAGGGCCTGTGGACCATGTGCGAGAAAACGGCGGGCGACATCGTGGCCCGCATGGCCCTGGTACCCAGAACGCTGGAGGCGCGCGGCCTGGACGCCACGCCGCAGATCCAGAACAAGCTGCGCAACACCCACGCGACCGATGCGCTGGCGGCCTGCGACATTCTGGACATCATCTTGCGCGAGGAAGTGGGCCATGTGGCCATAGGCAACCACTGGTATCGCTGGCTGTGCGAGAAAAACGGCCTGGACCCCGAGTCGTTGTACCTGGAGCTGACACAGCGCCATGAAGCGCCGCGCCTGCGCCCGCCCTTCAATGAGAAGGCACGCCGCGCCGCAGGCTTCACCGCGACCGAGATCGCCTGGCTGCAACAGATTTAGGCATTTTTTCTTGACTCGAATCAAGAACCACCGGCAAGCAAGGCCCGCGAACCGAAGTTGTTGGCACAAACGGCCTGAACGCACGAAGCTGACACTATGATCGGCTCGTTCTTACAATAACCGGTCCAGCCAACCATTTCTCACACAGACGTCATGCAGCAATGAGTGAACAAACCATAGAGGACCAGGCATTCGCCTCGCCGCGCAACCTGTCCAAAGGCATGATTGCACGCCAGCCCATCGTCAACGGGCTGCAGCAAATCATTGGTTACGAGCTGTTCAACCGCTCGCGCTCGCCTTATGGTCACACCATGGCCTCAGACGCGACGCTGATCTTTGCGGCCCTCACGCATGCTGGAGAGGAAGATCTGGTCGGCACCAAGCTCATGTTCGTGAACTGCACTCACGAAGGCCTGACCGGCGAGCACCTGGAGCTGCTGCCGGCCGACAAGGTGGTACTGGAGATCCCTCCTCTGGGCCATGCCGCCGTGCATGAGGTGGCAGCCCGCCTGCCCACCTTGCTGGCACTCAAGGACCAGGGCTTTCATCTGGCCTTCAACCACACGGTACTGGAGTCTGTGTATTCGGCCTGGCTGCCGCTGGCCGACTACATCAAGCTAGACCTCTCCACGCTGGCACCGGACCAGCTTACGGTGCTGGTCAAGTTCGCCAACCGCCACACCCGCGCCGAGTTGATCGCCGAAAAAGTCGAAAGTGCCCACCAGCATGAGTTGGGCCAGCGCCTGGGCATAGAGCTTTTCCAGGGCTTCTGGTTTGCCCGTCCCACGGTGATGCAGACCCGCCTTCTGACCCCGACGCAGCAAAGCATCATCCAGTTGCTGACGCTGGTACGCGAGCAGGCCAGCACCGATGCGATCGAGGAAGTTCTCAAAAAGGACGCAGCCCTGGCCTTCAACCTGCTGCGCCTCATCAACTCGGCCAGCTTTGGCGCCCATCGCAAGATCACCTCTTTCAAGCAGGCCGTGATGCTGCTCGGCCTGAACAAGCTGTTTCGCTGGGCTGCCATGCTGCTGACGGCTGCCCGCGAAGGCGGCCCCCCACCGGCCGTAGGCCAGACCGCCGTGATTCGCGGCCGTCTGATGGAGCTGCTGGCCAAGCACTCGCTGACGGACACCGACGCAGATCTGGCCTTTATCTGCGGCATGTTCTCCATGCTGGACCGCATGCTGGGCATGCCTTTGCCTGCAGCGCTGGCGCTGATCCCGGTGTCCGAATCGGTCTCTGCCGCGCTGCTGCATCATGAAGGCATTCTGGGCGAGCTGCTGATGCTCACCAAGGCCTGCGAGAGTCATGACCAGGAGCAATTCGACCGCAGCGCCTGCAGCCTGGAACTGGAGCACGGGGACATCAATCACGCTCATCTGCAGGCTCTGAGATGGACGGAGTGTCTGTCCGACTGACAGCACTTTTGCCCCACACCCAAGCGATAACCGACATGGATACCTCTGACACCAACTCCTCTTCACCGACCGCCAGCCCCGTTGCAGACAAGGACGAGGCCAATATGGCCAGCATTGCGCGTCAGGCAATCGTCGATGAAAAACGGGATGTGTATGGCTACGAGCTGTTTGACCGCTCGGTTGCACATAACGCACACACAGCAGCATCCGATGCGGCGCTGCTGTTCAATGCACTGTCCTACGCCGGTGCCGAGGCCCTGGTGGGCAAGAAGACGGTTTTCATCAACTGCACCCATGACAGCCTGAGCGGCGGCCACCTGGAGCTGATTCACCCCGACCGAGTGGTACTGGAAGTGCCGGCCCTGCCCGTCGACGCCACGCAGGAAAACATCGAAGCCTGTCTGCCCACATTTGCGGCCCTGCGCCAGCGTGGCTTTCGCCTGGCTTTCGACCAGAACCTGCTGCGCCGCAACTATGCGTCATGGCTACCCATGGCCTCCTTCGTCAAGCTGGACATGCAGAGCTTCGGAATCGAGCATGCCGAAAAGCTGGTGAAGTTTGCCCAGACCTACACACGCGCCCAGATCGTGGCCGAGAAGGTCGAAACAGCCGAGCAGTTCGAGCATATGCGGAGCCTTGGCGTGAAGCTGTTTCAGGGCTACTGGTTCGCCCAGCCCCAGCTCGTGCAGGCGCGCACCATCCGCCCCACGCAGACCACCATCATCCAGCTCATCAACCTGGTGCGCCAGCAGGCCAGCACGGAGGAGATCGAAGAGCTGCTCAAGAAGGACCCCACGCTGTCCTTCAACCTGCTGCGCTTCATCAACAGCTCGGGCTTCGGCCTGTCCTGCGAGATCACCTCCTTCCGCCATGCGGTGATGATTCTGGGCCTCAAGAAGCTGTTCCGCTGGGCGGCCCTGCTGCTGACCACCTCACGCGCCGGCGGCACACCGCCGGCTGTGGGCCAGACGGCCGTGGTGCGCGGCCGCCTGATGGAGCTGCTGACCGCCGAGCTGCTGCCGCCCGAGGAATGCGACCACGCCTTCGTCGTGGGCGTTTTCTCGCTGCTCGATGTGATGCTGAGCCAGCCCATGGCCAAGGCCCTTGAATCCGTGGCCCTGCCCCAGTCCGTGGTTGACGCACTGGTACACAACCAAGGCGTTTTTGCACCCTTCCTGGATCTGACGCGCGCCTGTGAGTCGGGCGACGAAGCGGCTTTTGCCCGCGCCGCCAATGCGCTGCAGCTGTCCAACCACCAGGTCAACTGGGCCCATCTGCAGGCGCTGAGCTGGGCCGACAACCTGGCCAGTGAAGTGATCTGAGCCAATCCGCTTCGCGACCAGTCAGTGCGCTTGCTGCGCACAACGAAAAAGGGCTTGCGGCCGATGTGACCGCAAGCCCTTTTTCATTCAAGAAAGTCCCGATCAATTGGTCTGGATACCTGCAGCCTTGATGATCTGGGCGTTGGACCTGGACTCGGCTTCGATCTGCTTGGCAAAGTCCGCTGCCTTGCCTCCGGTAGGAACATTGTCCGTGGCCTCCAGGCGCTGACGGATCTCGGGCAGCGCCAGCGCCTTGTTCACCTCGGCATTCAGGCGAGCCAGCACGGGGGCAGGCACACCTGCGGGAGCGAAGATGCCAAAGACCGATGTGGTGTTGGCGTTCTTGTAACCCAGCTCGGCCAGCGTGGGCACCTGGGGCAGCGAGTCCAGACGCGCCGGAGCACCCACGGCCAGGGCCTTGAACTTGCCGGCCTTGATGTGCTGCATCACGGCCGGGCCGGCATTCGTGGACAGCACCTCAAACTGTGCGCTCAGGCCGTCATTGAGCTGCTGGCCGCCACCCTTGTAAGGCACATGGGTGATCTGAACCTTGCCCTGATCGGCAATCTGCTCGAGCATGATGTGGCCCAGCGAGGCCAGACCGGCCGTGGCCCAGCGCACATCGCCAGGGTGGGCCTTGGCCTGGGTCATCAGCTCGGGAAAGCTCTTGGCTGCCAGACGGGTCGTTCCCAGCAGCAGCACGGGCGAGTACATCACGCTGACCACGGGAACAATATCCTTGTGCGGATCGAACAGCGGCTTGCCCAGATGGGGGCTCAGCGTCAGCGGGCTGATGGACGAAAAGCCCAGCGTATAGCCATCGGGGTTGGACTTGGCGACCTGATCCAGGCCAATCGCGCCACCCGCACCGGCCTTGTTGTCGATCACCACCGACTGACCCAGCGACTGCGACAGCTTTTCACCCAGTGCACGGGCCACCACATCGCTGACACCACCGGCAGGGTAGGACACCACCAGACGAATGGGACGGCTGGGCCAGCCAGCCGCGTCGGCTTTGTCGGCCGCCTGGACATTCAGGGACAAGGTGGCAGGCAGCACGGCTGCCAGGGCACAGGTCAGCATGCTGCGACGCAGAAAGTTAGTCATCACTCGAAATCCAAAAATCAAGACCTGCATTTTTGACCAAAGTGAATTCCCCGGTTGATTTGGACGACGATTCGTCAATCCATTGGACAGAAAACATCAAAATAAAACTTCAAACATTCAAATAGACCAACACTCCAACCGACCAACATCTTCATCGACGTGTCGCAATGACGCCCGCAAGGCTTGCCGCTAGACTGCAGCAATCTCCACAAAGAAAGCGCCCCATGACAGAAAAACAACCTCTATCACGTCGCTCCATCTTGCTGCGAAGCGGTGCTGCGGGCGCTGCACTGGGCGCCATGGCTCTGCCCGCCGCGGCCACACGCAAGGCCTCCCGCACCTGTGTGCTCGATGGCCTGCAACCCGCAGTGCTCACCATCAGCGGCCCCGGTGTGCAGGCCAATCGCGGCAAGCCGCAGGCCGTGGCGGACCGCATGCTGATCATCCATGGCTATCTGTTCGATGCAGCCTGGTCCTGCGGCATGGATGCGCTCAACAGCCTGGAGCAGCAGACGCTCAGGACCACGCTTGAATACGACGAAGCCGAACACAACCTGCAAGGCCCGCTGCTGGAGCAGGTGCTGCAAGCCGCCGGCGTGGATGTAGGCCAGGCCATGGCGCGCGGCCTGCAACTGACTTTGCAGGGCATAGACGGCTATCGCAGCCAGATGCCGCTGGCCCAGGCCGTGCGCTGGCGCATGCTGATCGCCACCCAGCTGGACGGCGTGCCGTTGGCCATGGGCGGCGTGGGCCCGCTCTGGGCCATTTTTGCAGCCCATCAGATTCCGGAGCTCGGCCAGTTGCCCGTCAAGCAGCGCTTTCCTGCCGCCGTCTGGGGGCTCTACCACCTGCAGCTTGGCAGCGCGACAGCCTAGGCAGCGGCTCAGCCGCGCGGGTGATGCTCGGCGTGCAGGGCCTTGAGCCGCTCACGCGCCACATGGGTGTAGATAGTGGTGGTGGAGATATCGGCATGCCCCAGCAGCATCTGCACCACGCGAAGGTCAGCGCCATGGTTGAGCAAATGGGTGGCAAACGCATGGCGCAGCGTATGTGGCGACAGCGGCGAGTTCACACCTGCAATCTGCGCGCATTTCTTGACGATGACCCAGAACATCACGCGGCTCATGCCCGCACCGCGCTGGGTCACAAACACCTCCTCGGTCTGCTGCCCTCCCAGAATCGCCGCTCGCGCCTGCTGCAGATAGCGCTCCAGCCAGTGCTGCGCCTCCTGGCCGAACGGCACCAGCCGCTCCTTGCGCCCCTTGCCCGTCACGCGCAGCACGCCCGAGCGCAAGTCCAGCTCATGCATGCGCACGCCCACCAGTTCGCTGACGCGCAGACCGCTGGCATACATGAGCTCCAGCATGGCGCGATCGCGCAAGCCCAGCGGGCTGTCCACATCGGGCGCATCGAGCAGGGCCTCCACCTGCTCCTGGGTCAGGGTCTTGGGCATGCGCGGCGGCTGTTTGGCCGCCAGCATGCGCACCGTGGGGTCGGCAGCGATGCGCTTTTCACGCAGCGCCCAGTGAAAATAGCGACGCAACACCGTCAGCCTACGGTTCGAGGAGGTTGCCTTGGTGCCCTCCACACGGGCCGTGAAATAGCCCTGCAGATCGCCTTCCAGCGCAGCATCCAGCGCCTTGGGCGGCTGCAGCCGCGCCAGCCAGCGCGCAGTCGCCGTCAGGTCACGCCGGTAAGCGGACAAGGTATTGCGCGAAAGCCCGTCCTCCAGCAAGAGGGCATCGATGAACTGATCGAGCGCATGCTGGCTCTGCGGCAAGGGCTGCGGCCAATCATCGGGAATCTGCGGTTTGCGGGCTTTTTTGGGGGCATCGGACATGGGGCTAGCGTACACGCTGGTGAAGGCAGTGCGTGTTTGACGGCGGACCCATGCGATATGGCGCTACTGGTCAGATCGCGGGCCAGAGGCAATCCATGCTCGAAGTTGGCCGTGGAGTAAGCTCAGGGAGGACAAAATCAGACTGAAGACGGATTCGGAGACATGGGACGAGAGTACAAAATCAAATGTGTCGTGCCAGGCAATTACGACCCCACTGCGCTGCTTGGAAGGTTGCCCAACCCGAACAATCCAGAAGTGATGGGCGAGGCTTACAGCTACGCGATAGAGCCGGACGGTTTCTATTTCATCGACCACCTGGCGGATCGCACTGTCGCGGCCTTAGCGTTGCAAAGCCTCCTCGATGAGGCGCTTGGGCTCAACGACACTGTCGAGCTCACCCAGCTTTAGCCCATCCACTTCGCCTGCCGTGGCGCAAACGGCCATGAGCCGCCGCTTGGGCCGACCAGAAACGGGCACTCAATGTTGAAGCCGAGCCACAAGCGACAGCTTGCCGATGTGAGCCGGCTTGAGAGACTGCCTGGATCTCGACCGGCTCTCCAGCTCGCGCCGATATGCACGCAGCATCTGGCGCGGGTAGTGACTGCCGCTGGCGAACAGGCTCTCCTGGTACTTCTGGCGCAGATACCTCATATCGAGATCCGATTTTGTAATCCCGCCTTGGCCCGCTTTGACGCTCGTGACCGCATCTTTGTGCAAGGCACAGAAGCCCCCAGACCATCAGCTGATGCGCCTCGCTCCACGCCTTGGCATGAGCTTGTGCAAACTCCAGCAGCCCGGACAGCTGCGGAAACAGACCGCCACCGCCAGCCACGAGCTTCCCATCTGAAATCGCCATCCGCGATGGCCAGAACCTTAACGCTTCACGCAGCACCCTCTTGAATTTCATGGCTCCGATGGATATGGAAACCTCATGCCATATAGGCGGCAGCGGTACTCAGTCCGCATCAGGCGCTTGCAGTCCATATTGGCACTCAACGGAACGGCAGACAGGGATGGAAGCCCGGTTTTTCGGCATATGCACTGCATGGCCATACGACACGCAAGTGAAGCGGCATCGGCCTGAATCATCTAATAAGCGCCAGGCTGTGCCCTATGGTATGCAACAAGCGCGTTCGCATGTCCATGACCGATGCCGTGCTCGAGTTTGAGATGTGCGACCTGCTCCATATGTTTTTTATCGCGCAGCTCATCGAGAATCTTGAGCCAGTGCGTGACCGGCTTTCCATAGGTCTTCTGGATGGAAGGAAAGTAGGACGCGGGTCCTTTGATCTTTTGTTCACTTGTCATGCACACCTCCGATGACTGGATAAAGGATCTGACGCAAAGCACCCGACAAATCGTGCTCAACGCCTTGGACAATGAGCACATGGATGCTTCTTTGGCTTATTCACCCTCACCTGGCCTTGTTTTTGTGTATCGATTGGCTGCTCAGGGCCGAAATCAGCCCACCTCATCGCCCTGTCCCGGCCCTCGCATATAAAAACAAAGCCCGAATGGCCTCAAAGGCAATTCGGGCTTGCGGTATCCGCTACTGCATCGGCAGCAGATCAGCTGCTTAGTCCAGTGTCAGCTTCTGCTTGGCCACGACCTGCTTGTAGGTTTCGAACTCTTCCTTCAGTTCCTTGGCGAATTCCTGAGGAGAGTTGCCCACCACCAGCGAACCGGTGTCTTCGATGCGCTTCTTGACCGCGGGGTCCTGCAACACCTTCTTCACGGCGGCATTGATCTTGTCGACCATGGCCTTGTCCATGCCCTTGGGGCCCAGAATGCCGTAGGAAGCCATGCGATTGACCTGGGGCAGACCCACTTCCTTGAAGGTGGGCACGTCAGGCAGCACGGCCAGACGCTGGGGAGCTGCCACGGCGATGGCCTTGAGGCGGTTGTCCTTGATGAAGGGCAGCGCCGAAGGCAGGTTGTCCAGAATCATGGGAATCTGGCCGGCAACCGCGTCGTTCAGGGCCGGGCCCGCGCCGCGATAAGGCACATGGGTCATCTGGATGCCGGTCAGCGACTTGTACAGCTCCATCAGCATGTGCTGGATGCCGCCCGTACCGGACGAGCCATAGGAGTACTTGCCGGGATTGGCCTTGAGTTCGGCCTCGAAAGCCTTGTAGCTGGCCGCGCCGGGGAACTTGGGGTTCACGGCGATCACATTGGGCGTGGCCGCAATATTGATGATGGGCGTGAAGTCCGTCAGCGGGTTGTAGGGAGTCTTGGGGTTGATGGCCGGATTGGTGGCCATGGTCGACAGCGTGGAAATGCCCAGGTTGTAGCCGTCGGGCTTCTGGCGCGCGGTTTCCTGCGCACCGATGACGCCGCCGCCACCGCCCTTGTTGTCCACCACCACGGACTGACCCAGTTCCTTGCTCAGCGGCTCGGCGATCACACGCGCAATGATGTCGGTCGTGCCGCCTGCGGCAAAGGGCACCAGCAGCTTGATGGGCTTGGTGGGGTAGCTGGCCTCAGCCAACACACCAGTCGAGAAACCTACAGTTGCCAGAGCCATTGTCAGGCCCACGCACATACGACGATTCATGAAGGGGTCTCCTTATGAGTTCTGAAATTAACGGCTGATGGTACGTGCCGCAAAAAACCCGACACATTCTTGTTAGCCCTGATTTCTCAGTAATTACCCTAGATTCACACCATTTCCTTGAAGCGCATCAAAGTTCAGCTCGAATGAGCCGAGCGACAACAGTAAGTACTACTACATAGAAACTTGGCGACAGCTTTCTCTCAGCAAACCTATGACCGGCTCTATGCTTACAGGCCGTGAACTACCTCGAACTGCTTTTTCCCGATTTCGCGCTCATCGTGCTGGGCTATGTGCTGTGCCGTTTCACGCCCATCAACCGCAGCGTCTGGCAAGCCGTGGAGCAGCTCGTCTACTACCTGCTGTTTCCGGTGCTGCTGTTTCACTCCATCACGCGCAACCCGATCCAGTGGGGCGACGCCAGCCAATTGCTGGCCGCCGGTGTGCTGGGAGGCCTGCTGGGCATTGCGCTGACCTACAGCCTGCCGCACCTGCCTCTTCTTGGCCGACGCATCGATGCACGCGGCTATGCGGGAGCAGCGCAAGTGGCGTTTCGCTTCAACTCCTTTATCGCGCTGGCACTGGTTTCGCGCCTGGCGGGTCCTGACGGACTGCTCTATGTCTCGGTGCTGATCGGCGTATCCGTGCCGCTGTTCAATGTGGCCGCCGTCTGGCCCATGACGCGTGGCAGCGACCAGCATTTTGTCGGTCATCTGCTGCGCAATCCGCTGATCATCGCCACCGTCAGCGCCCTGCTGTTCAATGCCGCCGGTCTGAAAATTCCGGCCTTGCTGGAAGCCCCCGTGGCACGCATCGGTGCGGCCTCGATCGCACTGGGCCTGATGGCCGCCGGCGCCGGCCTCAAGCTCAGTGCACTGGCCAGCAACAAGCTGCTGGCCAGCGAGTTGCTGCTGATACGCCATGCCATACAGCCGCTGATCGCCTTTGCCATGGTTCAGCTGTTCCACCTCAACCAGCCGCAGGCGATTGCGCTGATGGCGTTCTCCAGCCTGCCTACTGCCTCGTCCTGCTATGTGCTGGCTGTGCGCATGGGCTATGAAGGCTCGTTTGTGGCCAGTCTGGTGTCGCTGTCCACGATGCTGGGCGTGCTCAGCCTGCCCTTCGGGCTCTGGCTGATCGGTATTTGAATTTGATAGCTTCTTGCGCTTACTGGATAAGCGATAGAGGCCAATTTCACTAAAAGTCAGACGCGCTGCGCCAGCGCCCAGGCCACATGTTCGGCCACCACGGGGTCGGGATGATCGGCCCGGCTTTGCAGCGCGGCCCTGAGTTCGGGCCTGCCGGTTTCGCGCCAGGCATTGCCCAGGGCCACGGCCACATTGCGCAGCCAGCGCGCATGGCCAATGCGGCGAATGGGACTGCCCTCGGTCACTCGCAAGAATGTGGCTTCATCCCAGGCCAGGAAATGCACCAGCTGCGTGCCGGCCAGTGCGGCGCGGGCGTCGAAGTCCGGCAAGACGCTGGGCTGGGCAAACTTGTTCCAGGGGCAGGCCAGCTGGCAGTCATCGCAGCCATAGATACGGTTGGCCATCAAGGGCCGCAGTTCCTCGGGAATGCTTCCCGCATGTTCGATGGTCAGATAGGAGATGCAGCGCCGCGCATCGACCTTGTGCGGCGCGATGATAGCGCCCGTGGGACAGGCGTCGATGCAGGACGAGCAGCTGCCGCAGTGCGCCGTGACCGGGGCCGTAGGCTCGAGTGCAAAGTCCACATAGATTTCGCCCAGAAAGAACATCGATCCGGCCTCGCGGCTCAGCACCAGGGTGTGCTTGCCGCGCCAGCCCTGGCCGCTGCGGCTGGCCAGCTCGGCCTCCAGCACCGGTGCGGAGTCGGTAAAGGCACGGTGGCCGAACGGGCCTATTTCCTGTGCGATGCGCTCGGCCAGCTTCTGCAGGCGGTTGCGCAGCACCTTGTGATAGTCACGGCCTCTGGCGTAGATGGAGACAATGCCTTCTTCGGGACGCTTGAGCCGGTCCCATTCCACGGCCTGCCAACCGTCCCCGGTCTCGCGCGGCAGATAATCCATGCGCGCGGTAATCACGCTCACCGTGCCGGGAACTAATTCCGCTGGCCGGGCTCGTTTCAAACCATGGGCCTGCATGTAATGCATCTCGCCATGAAACCCTTGCGCCAACCATTGCAGCAAACCGGGTTCTGCCGAGGACAAATCCACGCCCGCCACGCCGATTTGGGAAAATCCCAGCTCGCGAGCCCAGGCTTGCATCAAAGGAACCAATTGACTGCTGCTCAACATACACCCCGAATTGTAGGAAGCGAGCCCACGCCGGCGCTGGCGCAGCGCCAGATACTCTGGCAAAGCGAACAGGAAACCGAGCGCTTCGCCCGGCAACTGGCCGCCCTGCCTCAGCTGCGCAACGCCTATGTGACCCTGCATGGCGACCTGGGTGCGGGCAAGACCACGCTGGTGCGCCACTGGTTGCGCGCCCTGGGCGTGCAGGGCCGTATCAAGAGCCCGACCTATGCCGTGGTGGAGCCGCATGAGGCCGGCGATCTCTCGATCTGGCACTTTGACTTCTACCGCTTCGACGATCCGCGCGAATGGGAAGATGCAGGTTTTCGTGACATTTTTGCCAGCGCCGGACTCAAGCTGGCAGAATGGCCTGAAAAGGCTGCAGCGGTTACACCTGTTGCGGATATAGCTATCCATATCGAAGCAATTGACGATGTGCAGCGACAGGTGACGCTCAAGGCCGGCACCCCCGCAGGCTGCACCGTGCTTGAAGCATTGACGGCATGAGCAAAACAACTTCCTCCACGGCTTTTCTTGATCAGCCCCGACTGGATCTCTCCCCGCCGGGCCCTTCCCGACCGGGCCTCTCCCGCCGCAATCTGCTGCAGGCAGGCGGCGTGGTTCTGCTGCTGGGTCGCCAGCATATTGCGCAGGGCGCGAGCATCGTGGCCGTGCGCGTCTGGCCCGCACCCGACTACTCGCGCGTCACGCTGGAATCCGATATTCCGCTGACGGCCAAGCCGGTCTTCGTGCCCAGCCCGCCGCGCCTGGCCGTCGATATCGAGGGCCTGGATCTGAACCCGGCGCTCAAGGAACTGGTGGCCAAGGTCCGCTCCGACGACCCCAATATCGCCAGCATCCGCGTCGGCCAGTTTGCACCCGGCGTGGTGCGTCTGGTGATCGACCTCAAGCAGGAAGCCAGGCCCCAGGTCTTCACGCTGGCCCCGATTGCTCCCTACAAGCACCGGCTGGTACTGGACCTCTATCCCGCCAAGGCCGTGGATCCGTTGGAAGCCCTGATCAGCGAGCGCCTGCGCGATGCTGGCAGCACGGCCGCCGCGCCGGCACCGCACAACCCTACCATCACGACACCGCCCCCTGTAGCGATTGCCACAGCACCCCAGGCCGACCCCCTGGGTGACCTCATTGCCCAGCGCAACCAGCGCCCCAGCACTCCAGCACCGGCTCCCGCGGTAATTGCACAGGCTCCGGCACCGGCTCCCGTGCCGCCACCACCGGCTCCCGCGCCACGCCCGGCACCGGCCCCAAGGCCTGCACCCAATATTGCCACCTCGCAAAGCACGGACCGCATCATCATCGTGGCACTGGACCCCGGCCATGGCGGCGAAGACCCCGGCGCCACCGGTCCCAGCGGCCTGCGTGAAAAAGACGTGGTGCTCAAGGTCGCCCATCTGCTGCGCGAGCGCATCAACAACTCGCGCATCGGCGGTAGCCCCATGCGCGCCTTCATGACGCGCGATGCCGACTTCTTCGTGCCCCTGGCCACACGCGTGGAAAAAGCCCGCCGTGTCCAGGCCGATCTGTTCATCAGCATCCATGCCGATGCCTTCACTACCCCGGCAGCGCGCGGTGCCAGCGTGTTTGCGCTCAGCGAACGCGGCGCCTCGAGCACGGCCGCCCGCTGGCTGGCCAACAAGGAAAATCAGGCCGACCTCGTGGGCGGCCTGAACGTCGGCGGACTGCAGGACCAGCATGTGCAGCGCATGCTGCTGGACATGAGCACCACGGCTCAGATCAAGGACAGCCTCAAACTGGGCACTTCGCTGCTGGGCGAGATCGGCAGCATGGCCAAGCTGCACAAGGCCCGCGTGGAGCAGGCCGGCTTTGCCGTGCTGAAGGCCCCCGACATTCCCAGCGTGCTGGTGGAAACGGCCTTCATCAGCAACCCCGAGGAGGAAGCCAAGCTGGCCTCTGCTGCCTACCGCGAGCAACTGGCCGATGCACTGATGACGGGCATACGCAAGTACTTCGCCCACAATCCGCCCCTGGCGCGCAGTCGATCGGTTTAAGTGCGTGCTTACACAAAACCACCGTGCTGGCTGTCAGCCGACAAGCCGGCTTGATGACAGTCGCCAAGCCTGAATGACACAGGCTTGGCCCTCTCTCCTACCTGAAAGCAAGGGCAAAAGGTTCAAGATCAGGGCATGTTCTTATGAAAGCTGGCCTCTAGGGCAGCTGTACAGGAGAGACCTCATGAAACTGCGAACTCTTGCCATCACCGTGTCTGCAGCCTTCACGCTTGCCATGGCAGGCTGCTCCACTTCGCCCACCAATGCCCAGATCGGCACCGGTGTCGGCGCCGTCGCTGGCGGCGTGGTCGGTGATGCACTGTTTGGTTCCACTTTGGGCACCGTAGGCGGTGCCGCGGCAGGCGCACTGATCGGCAACGAGGTAGGCAAGCGCAAATAAACGCCTCGATGCGATCTGAATGCCAAAAAAGAAGCCCCGGCATGCCGGGGCTTTTTCATGGGTCAGCACTTTTCCGGTCGGGGCAAAGCGCTGGCAAGAGCGCGGATCAGGCGGTCCTGGCCTTTTCGGCCTTGCCGGCGCGCCAGGCACCGAAGATGGCGATCAGACCCGGCACCAGGATCAGACCCCAGATGATTTTTTCAAGATTGTTCTTCACCCATTCCATATTGCCGAAGAAGTAGCCTGCGGCGCTGATGCCCACCACCCAGAGCACTGCCCCCACGACATTGAACAGGCTGAACTTGGCGCGGCTCATATGAGCCACACCGGCCACGAAAGGTGCAAAGGTGCGGATGAAAGGCATGAAGCGCGCAAGAATGATGGTCACGCCGCCATAGCGCTCATAGAAGTTGTGGGCCTGGTCAAAAGCCTTGCGGTTGAACCAGCGCGAGTCCTCCCACTGAAACACCTTGGGGCCCAGGTAGCGGCCTATCGTGTAATTGCTCTGGTCACCCAGGATGGCTGCTGCCAGCAGCACCACCACCGCCAACGGGTAGCTCATGTAGCCGGCTCCGCACAGCGCGCCGACGATGAACATCAGCGAGTCACCGGGCAGGAAAGGCATGACCACCACACCGGTTTCGACAAACACGATGATGAACAGCAGGGCATACACCCAGGGCCCATAGGCCACGACAAAGGCTTCCAGATGCTTGTCGATATGCAGGATGAAGTCGATCAGAAACTGAATGATTTCCAAAACACGGTCCTCAAAAATGGATTGGCATACCGGCGTATGCCGGCCAGTAATGTACTGCGCCCCCAAAGCCCGCAGACGCTCCACCCTTTGCTGTAGTGCCATGTTTTTGAGAGCAAACTCACAGCTGCTTGCAGACTGCAACAAGGCCGGCCTTTTAATGCTGGTTTGTTACAAGTTTTGATAAAACTAAACGTCAACAATACGTCAGCTTGCCATTTCTGCTGGCACAGTAGAGATGTGTCGCCGCAAGCCGTGCATTGCAAATCACGACATCGGCCCCCTGGCCAACAAAGTCCGGCATCTCCAGCCTCCCGCATGTGCAGGAGTGGGTACAGAGACCAGACCGCTTTCCATAACTAGCACGACGAGAGGAATACGAACATGAAGACATTCACAATGCGCTATGGCAAGGCCCTGACTCTGGCAGCCGCACTGACCGGCGCCCTGGCACTGGGCGGCTGCGCCCATGGCCCCAGCCGTCAGCAAGTCGGTATCGGCGCAGGTGCCGTGGCCGGCGGTGCAGTGGGCAACGTGCTGTTTGGCGGCCCCGTGGGCACCATCGGCGGTGCTGCCGCCGGTGCGCTGATCGGTAACGAACTGACCAAGGGCGGCTACCGCCACCGCCACTAAGCCCTGCGCCCACGGACTGAACAAAGAGCTGCCAGAAATATTCCGGCGGCTCTTTGTGTTTTCGCCCTTCAAAAAACTCACTTCCCGGCCGGTTTGTACAGCCGCCTAGAATGGTTGCCGTGAACGCAACCAGCCCCGAACTCTCCCCCTCCCCTACCGAAACCGCCGACCAGGCTGCCCCCGTGCGCCGGCCGATTCGCGACCTGCCCGACGAGCTGATCAGCCAGATCGCTGCCGGCGAGGTGGTCGAGCGCCCCGCCTCCGTGGTGCGCGAACTGGTGGACAACGCTCTGGACTCGGGCGCAGCCCAGATCACCGTGCGCCTGCTGGCCGGCGGTGTGCGCCTGATCGCGGTGGAAGACGACGGCTGCGGCATCCCGCGCGACGAGCTGCCCGTGGCCCTGCGCCGCCATGCCACCAGCAAGATCAGCGATCTGCACGATCTGGAAACCGTGGCCACCATGGGCTTTCGCGGCGAGGCACTGGCCGCAATTGCCTCGGTATCGGAAACCTCCATCTTCTCGCGCCCCGCAGGTCAGGACTCGGCCTATCTGCTGGATGCACGCAGCGGCGAGCTGCGCCCCGCCGCACGCAACCAGGGCACGACCGTAGAGGTCAAGGAGTTGTTCTTCTCCACGCCCGCGCGTCGCAAATTCCTCAAGACCGATGCCACCGAGCTCGCGCATTGCATAGAGTCCGTGCGTCGCCATGCACTGGCTCGCCCCGATGTGGGCTTTGCCATCTGGCATGAAGGCAAGCTCGTCGAGCAATGGCGCGCTGCCGGCAGCACGCCCGACGAAGCCTTGTCGCGCCGCCTGGCCGATGTGCTGAACGACAAATTTGTCGACAACTCGGTCGCCGTCGATCACTGGGCCGGCCCCGTCCATGTCACGGGCCGCGCCGGCATCCCGGACGCGGCGCGCTCGCGTCCCGACCAGCAGTTCTGCTATGTCAACGGCCGCTTTGTGCGCGACAAGGTATTGACACATGCGGCCCGTGCAGCCTACGAGGACGTGCTGCACGGCAACAAGCAGCCGGTCTACGCGCTCTACATAGAGATCGACCCCGCGCGTGTGGATGTGAACGTGCACCCCACCAAGATCGAGGTGCGTTTTCGCGACAGCCGCGAAGTCCACCAGGCGGTGCGCCACGCGATCGAGAACGCGCTGGCCACGCCGCGCGCCGCAGCCGTGGTCGAGGCGGCGGCCCAGGAAGCCGCACGCCAGCCCGGCCTGATCGACGACAGCACTGCCACGCCTGTCGCGGCCAAGGCCGCGACCAAGCCAGCCGCAACCCCGGCCTGGCCGCAAACCCGCATGAGCTTTGGCGAACCCGCCATCGGCAACCCCGTGCGCGATCTGGCCAAGCTCTGGGAGCCCATGCGTGAAGCCACTGCGGAAGCCGCACCCGCGCCCCAGATGGCGACTGCGGCACCAGCCCCAGCGAACGCCACGCCCGCGACGCCTGAATCGGCCACCGGCGCGACCACGATCACCAACACCACGGCCATGCCAAGCCCCGTGCCTCAGCCCGAGGACGAAGGTATCAGGCTGCGCCCTTCGGGCCAGTCCAGCTACTTTCAGCGAAAAGCGCCTGCACCCCAGATGCAGGAAGCACCAGCCGCTACGGAGATCGTTGCCAATGCTGCAGCTGCAGCCCCGGTCGAACCTGCTGCTGCCACGCACACTGCCGAACATGCCGCAGCGCCAGCAGCGCAACCACCCGTAACGGCTGCGGCAGACAACACCCCCGTCTGGCCGCTAGGCCGGGCCGTGGCCCAGCTGCATGGCGTCTATATCCTGGCCGAGAACAGCCAGGGCATGGTCATCGTGGACATGCATGCCGCCCATGAGCGCATCGTCTACGAGCAGCTCAAGAATGCCGTGAATACGGAAAATGGCGACCAGCAGATTCCCAGCCAGCCGCTGCTGATTCCCGCCACCTTTGCCGCAACGCCCGAGGAAGTCGCCACGGCCGAGGCCCATGCAGAGACCTTGCTGACCCTGGGCATGGAAGTCTCGCCCTTCTCGCCCAAGACCCTGGCCGTGCGCGCCGTGCCGGCCACGCTGGCCCAGGGCGATGCCGTGGAGCTGGCGCGCAGCGTGCTGGCCGAACTGGCCCAGCATGACGCAAGCACCGTGGTGCAGCGCGCGCGCAACGAGATTCTGGCCACCATGGCCTGCCACGGCGCGGTGCGCGCCAACCGCAAGCTCACGCTGGACGAGATGAATGCACTGCTGCGCCAGATGGAGGTGACCGAGCGCTCCGACCAGTGCAACCATGGCCGCCCCACCTGGCGTCAGCTCAGCATGAAGGAGCTGGATGCGCTGTTTCTACGCGGGCGCTGACGGCAGCTCGGCAATGGCCGCCAAATAGCCGCTACATTGCCAATATCGACCAAAACAGCGGGCCGGCAGATCAGCGGGCCCGCCTGCCATCCGCCGTCATGAACCCCAGTCCCTCCACCCCGGAACCCGCCGAAGCCCATTCCTTCATCGCCCGCGTGCGTGCGGCCCTGCCGCAGCTGCCGCCCTCGGAGCGGCGGCTGGCTGAATTCCTGCTGGATTTTCCCGGCAATCTGTCGAGCTATGCGGCGGCCGAGATGGCCAAGCTCACGGGGGTCTCGAATGCCACGGTCACACGCTTCATACAGCGGCTGGGCTATGAGGGCTACGAGGATGCACGCCGCCATGCCCGCGCCCAGGGCGATAACGGCTCACCACTGTTTCTGGCTGCCGCATCGGCCCAGGGCCGGCCCACGGCGGATGTGATTGCCACCCATCTGCGCCAGGCCTCGGAGAATCTGGCTGTCACCATAGGACAGATCTCGGCACAGCAGCTGGAGGACATCGCCCTGACCCTGATCGGCGCGCGCCAGCTGTTCTTTGTCGGCTATCGCCAGAACCGCAACTTTGCCGCCTATCTGCGCTGGCAGCTGCTGCAGGCACTGGAGATGCCCAGCCAGGTCATTCCCGGCGCCGGCGAGACCCTGGGCGAATACGCGGCCCAGATCGGCGAAAACGATGTTGTGGTGATCTTTGCCCTGCGCCGCAGCGTGCGCGTGGTCAGCGAGTTCGCGCGCCAGGCCAGGCTGCTGGGTGCCCGCCTGATCTGCATCACCGACCATGCCAGCCCGGCCCCCGAGGCGGACTGGCTGCTGCGCGTGCAGACCTCGGCGCCGGGACCGCTGGACAATCACACGGCGCTTTTCATGCTCTGTCACCTGATTGCCACGGCCACCTTGCAGCAAAGCGGGCAGCCGGGGCGCAGACATATGGCGGCCATCGAGACCAGCCACGATGCGCTGGACGAGATGCTATGAAATCAAAAGCTTGTTGCGCTTGTTATTCATAGACTTCAGATATTTTTCAATCTGAAAAACATGAATGACTGGCGGTATAAGCTCTTGAATCAATAGCAATCAGCTAGCGACGGCGAACGACAGGCCGGCCAGCGCCGCCTGCATCGCGGCCACCACGGGCGACAGCACCGGCACCTCAAAGCGCGGCGCCAGCCACAGCGCGGCTTCGGACAACGGGCCGCCGCCGATCACCACGGCCTGTGCGCCATCGCGCTGCACGCATTGGGCCACGGCATCGCCCAGGCGCTCGCACTGCAAGGCCGGATCTGCAGCCAGCACCAGCGGCTCGCCCTGGGCAATGCGGGTGCCGCAGAACCAGGGCGTCAGGCCCAGCGCCTCGACCGAGGCGGCAATCGAAGCCTCCAGCCCCGGCGTGGTCGTCGCAATGCCAAAGCGGCGCGGGCGGCCCTGCTCATCCCGAGCGGCCTGCAGCATGGCGGCTTCGCCTATGCCGAAGGCGGCAACCCGCTCCGGCAGGGCCGCACGCAGCAGCTCCAGCCCCGGATTGCCGAAAGCGGCCACGATGATGGCCCGGCCGGCCTGGCTGTCATCGCCCTGGGCAAAGCCCAGGCCCAGCCGCAGCACCTCCTGCTCGGCGATCTTCAGTCCCGCCTCGTCGGTAATCATGGCCGCACCCCGCCCGGCCGTCGCGCCGTGCAGCAGCACGCCGGGCGGCAGACAG
The DNA here is from genome assembly GCF_008121555.1 of Comamonas sp. Z1. NCBI lineage: Bacteria > Pseudomonadati > Pseudomonadota > Betaproteobacteria > Burkholderiales > Comamonadaceae > Comamonas > Comamonas sp. Z1. The sequence goes on along the minus strand of NZ_VOQT01000004.1, from coordinate 327,682 downwards.
GCCCGCGCCTGTCTGAGCATCAGCGCCGTGGTCTGCTGCGAGGTATTGGGGTTGACCAGCAGAATATGCATGCCAGCCTTCATGCCGTGCGCTCCTGGCCAGCAGCGACCACGCCTGCAGCGGCAGACTCCTGCTCGGCATGGGATTCGCCGCCCGTGCCTTCCTCGATGGAGCGGCCAAAGGTCTCGGGGGCAAACTGAACGGCAATCGCAAAGATGAAATACATGGCCGCGATCATGCCGAACATTCCGGAGACGCCGTGCAGGTCGAACATCTTGCCCGCCAGCACCTGGGACATGGCGCCGCCAATCGTACCCAGCGCCAGCAGGAAGGAGGTTCCCAGCGCCCGGATGCGCGTGGGGTAGAGCTCGGGCGCAAAGATCCAGATGGAGGTGTTGAGCGTCAGCACGCAGAACTGGAACAGCGCACCGCAGACCAGGATCATGGCCACGCTATCGGTGAAGTTGCCGAACGCCAGCCCCGCCAGACAGGCGGCAATCGCCCCTACCGTCAGCACCCGCTTGCGCGGAAAGTAATAGCCCATGGTCGATGCCGCGATCGCCCCAAGCAGACTGCCCATCTGCATGACGATGGTGAAGCTGAAGCTCTTGGTGATGGAATAGCCCTGGGCTACCAGAATCGTCGGCATCAGCGTGAGCACCGAGAGCTGCGCGCCAAACGTCATCCACGAAGCCACGCCCACGGCAATCGTGCGCCGCGCATAGCCGCCCCTGAAGATGTCGGTGAAGGAGCTGCGCTGCACGGTCTGAGCGGCAGCCGTCTGCGCCTGGGTGCTGCCTGGGGTGATGAACTCGCGCAGCTCGTACTGCGCATTGGCCAGCTTGCCGGCCGCCAGCATGCTCAGCACCTGATTGGCTTCCTCGACCCGTCCCTTGGAGAGCAGAAAGCGCGGCGTCTCCGGCACGAAGCGGCGGTAGAACACGATGAAGATGGCCGGCATGACCAGGCAACCGAACAGCCAGCGCCAGGAATCATCGCCCGGGAACAGCGTGAACACGCCCAGCGCAAATGCCGGCGCCAGCATATTGCCCAGACCGCCGCCGCCCACATTGATGAGACCGACTGCCGTGCCGCGAAAGCGGGCCGAGCAGAACTCCGCCAGCATGGTCACGGCCGTGGTGATTTCTCCACCCAGACCAAAGCCCACGATGGCACGCGCCACGGCCAGGAAAGCGTAATCGGGTGCCAGTGCGCAGCCGACGGCCCCCAGCGTGAACAGCGCCAGGTTCACATTGAGCATGAAGCGCCGTCCCATGCGATCGGCCAGGTAGCCCGAAAGCAGGCGCCCCATGGCGGCGGCAAAGAAAGTGATGGTGTTGAGAAAGGCAATGTCCGTCGCATCCAGCCCCCATTGCTGGCGCAGCAGGGGGCCGACCAGGCCGACCGCGTTCTGTTCGAACACATCGAAGAGCACGCCGCAGACCACCAGAAAGATGATGCTTTTGTGCGAGCGCGTCACGCCGATCTGGTTGAGCGCATTTTCCAGTTGCTGCATCTGCGCCGCACTGGCTTTGCCTGACGCCGAGGGCGTCACGGGGATCTCACCTGCCATATCCACCTCCTATGTGCTAATGACCGCCCAGGCGCTGGGCCGGTAATCCGAGTTTGAAATTAATTTTTCATATTTAAATTTATGAAAAATTTTTTTCAAATCCATGTTTACCCAGCCCCGATGCTTGGTGAAAGAGGCCATCCCCAGGCTCATGTGACTGCCGTGATGAAAAAACAATTTCACAACTGCAGATTACGTGCCTGAAATCACATGCACCACAGTGGTGCTAACACAGATAAGACAGGGCGAACGCATGAGGCCGGCCGTCACGCAACGAAAACACTTGTGCGACAGACCGCAAAAATGTTTTTACGACACCGGAATGAAAAATCCTTTACTTCAAATGCACCATCCAAGTGCCTGAAAACTAAGAATAAATACGGCAGCAATGTTCCAAATTCGGGCATGAGCGCACCAGAATTGCGCTCTCATGCACCGAATCCATGCATGACGGCATAACTTTTTGGCATAATTTTGGTTTCGCGAGTTTCAGCGCATTCCTCTGTCCCTGTCAGAAAGTTCTCTATGAAGTACGAGTCCGTAGGCCAATTCCTGGAAGAAGTGGCACAACGCAACCCCGGTCAGCCCGAATTCCTGCAAGCCGTCACCGAAGTGATGGAAAGCCTGTGGCCCTTCATCGAGAAGAATCCCAAGTACGCCGAGCACGCCCTGCTGGAGCGCCTGGTCGAGCCCGAGCGCATCATCCAGTTCCGCGTGAGCTGGACTGACGACAAGGGCCAGGTGCAGGTGAACCGCGGCTTCCGCATCCAGCACAGCATGGCCATCGGCCCCTTCAAGGGCGGTCTGCGCTTCCACCCCTCGGTCAACCAGTCCGTGCTGAAGTTCCTGGCTTTCGAGCAGACCTTCAAGAACGCACTGACCACGCTGCCCATGGGCGGCGGCAAGGGCGGCTCCGACTTCGACCCCAAGGGCAAGAGCCCTGCCGAAGTCATGCGCTTCTGCCAGGCTTTCGTGTCCGAGCTGTTCCGCCACGTGGGTCCCGACACCGATGTGCCCGCAGGCGACATCGGCGTGGGCGGCCGTGAAGTGGGCTACATGGCCGGCATGTACAAGAAGCTGTCGAACACTGCGGCTTCCGTGTTCACGGGCAAGGGCCTGTCCTTCGGCGGCTCGCTGATCCGCCCCGAAGCCACCGGCTACGGCACCGTCTACTTCGCCCGTGAAATGCTGGCCACTCGCGGCCAGTCCTTTGAAGGCAAGACCGTGTCCGTGTCCGGTTCGGGCAATGTGGCTCAGTACGCCGTGGAAAAGGCCATGGAACTGGGCGCCAAGGTCGTGACCGTGTCCGACTCCTCGGGCACCGTGTACGACGCTGCAGGTTTCACCACCGAAAAGCTGGCCATCCTGATGGACGTGAAGAACCACAAGTACGGCCGCGTCAGCGACTACGCCAAGCTGGTTTCCGGCGTGGAATTCCTGGCCGGCAAGAGCCCCTGGTCCATCAAGGTGGACGTGGCCCTGCCTTGCGCCACTCAGAATGAACTGAACGAAGCCGATGCCAAGACCCTGATCGCCAACGGCGTGCTGTGCGTGGCTGAAGGCGCCAACATGCCCTCCACCAACGAAGCCGCCCGCGCCTTCGAAGCTGCCGGCGTGCTGTACGCACCCGGCAAGGCATCCAACGCCGGTGGCGTGGCCACTTCGGGTCTGGAGATGTCGCAAAACTCGGCCCGCCTGTCCTGGCCCGCTGAGGAAGTGGACGCCCGTCTGCTGCAAATCATGCAAAGCATCCACGCTGCTTGCGTGAAGCACGGCAAGCGCGAAGACGGCACCATCAGCTACATCGACGGCGCCAACATCGCCGGCTTTGTGAAGGTGGCCGACGCCATGCTGGCACAAGGCGTGATCTGAGCGTCAGGCGCTCGTCACTCGCAAGAAAGGCCCTTCGGGGCCTTTTTTCATGCCCTCGGCCAGGCGATGAAACGGCTGCTTGAATGCCTTGCGTGCACAGCGCTCTAGGCCCGCACGCCCAGCCTCATCCAGCGTATCAAGAGCTTCTCGACCTCCAGCAACAGCAGCAGGGCAACACCCAGCCCTATCGCCAGCAGTCCGGCCGCCAGGTCGACAGGACGGCTGTCGAACAGCGCCTGCATGGGCGGGGTGTAGGTGAACAGCAGTTGCACCAGGGTGACGCCGGCCACGCCCAGCAGCACTGCCGGGGTGCCCAGGACGCCGCGCAGGCTCAGCGAGGTTCCCTGCGTGTAGCGCACGCTGAACAGATAGAAGATCTCCATGATCACCAGCGCATTGACCACGATGGTGCGAGCCAGTTCGACCGAGTCACCGCGGCGCAGCGACCACTCGAACATGCCGAAGCAGCCCAGCGCGAACAGCACCGAGACCAGGGCGACGCGCCACAGCAGATAGGGCTGCAGCAGTTGCTCGTCCGGCGAGCGCGGCTTGCGCTGCATCAGCGTGGGCTCGGGCGGCTCGAAGGCCAGCGTCAGGCCCAGGGCCACGGCGGTGACCAGATTGACCCAGAGAATCTGCACCGGAGTGACGGGCAGGGACAGGCCCAGCAGAATCGCCGCGACGATGACAATCGCCTGACCGCCGTTGGTCGGCAAGGTCCAGGCAATGACCTTGCGCAGGTTTTCGTAGACGGTGCGCCCTTCCTTGACGGCGGCGACGATGGTGGCGAAGTTGTCGTCGGCCAGCACCATGCCTGCGGCCTCCTTGGCGGCAGCCGTGCCGGTGATGCCCATGGCCACACCGATGTCTGCACGCTTGAGTGCCGGTGCGTCGTTGACGCCGTCACCAGTCATGGCGATGACGCTGCGATCTGCCTGCAGGGCCTGCACCAGGCGCAGCTTGTGTTCCGGACTGGTACGGGCAAATACCGTGGAGGCTCTGGCCACGTCGATCAGCTGGGCATCGTTGAGCCCGTCCAGCTCATGGCCTGAAGTGACTCGGATGATGTCGGCCAGCGCCAGTTCCCTGGCGATGGCGGCAGCGGTGGCCGCATGGTCGCCGGTGATCATCTTCACGGCAATGCCGGCGCTGCGGCATTCGCGCACGGCCTCCTTTGCCGATTCTCGCGGCGGATCTATCATGCCCAGCACGCCAAGCAGGGTCAGATCCTTGACGTCGGCCATGTCCACCCTGTCCTTGGCATCCTCGGGTGCGAAGCTGGCCAGACCCAGCACGCGATAGCCTTTGGCCGCCAGGACATCGACCTGCTCCAGCCAATAGGCTGCATCCAGCGCCTGCACGCCTTCAGCGCCCTGCTGGTCGCGGCACATGGCAAGAACCTGCTCCGGAGCCCCTTTGACGAAAACCACGGCTGGAGCATCAACTGGGCGGTGCAGAGTGGCCATGTAGCGGTGGACGGCATCAAAGGGAACCTCGTCGAGTCGGCGCCAGTCCTGACGCAGGCGCTCCACATCCAGACCGGCGCGTGTGGCCAGGGTCACCAGCGCGCCTTCCATGGGATCGCCTTCGACTGTCCAGGCCGTACCTTCGGCATGTCTTACATGGGCGTCGTTGCAAAGTGCCGCGCCCGTGGCGAAGTGCAGCAGCTGCGGATGCAGCGCAGGCTCGATCTCCTCGCCCGCCAGGGTGAAACGCCCCTGGGGCGCATAGCCCTCGCCTTCTATGTCTAAGCGGGAACCGGGCAGCACCACGGCGCGCACGCTCATTTCGTTGCGTGTCAATGTGCCGGTCTTGTCGGAGCAGATGACCGAGACGGCGCCCAGTGTTTCAACCGCCGGCAGACTGCGCACGATGGCATAGCGTGCGGCCATGCGCTGCACGCCAATGGCCAGCGCTATGGTCATGACCACGGGCAGGCCTTCGGGGATGGCCGATACGGCAATGCCCACCACAGCGATAAAGGCGTCGGCTATGTCGTAGTCGCGCACCCATAGTGCGAAGCAGAACATCAGCGCGGACAGGCTCAGTATGGTGATGGTGAGCTGGCGCGCGAAACGGTCCATCAGCCGCGTCAGCGGGGTGGCCAGTGTCTGCACCGAACCCAGCATGGTGCTGATCAGGCCCAACTCGGTACGCGGGCCCGTGGCCACCACCACGCCCAGGCCTTGCCCCGCGGCAACCAGGGTGCCGGAGTAGGCCATGGAGAAGCGGTCGCCGAGAGCGGCATCGGCGGCCACCGGATCGGCCGACTTGTCGACGGCGACCGATTCCCCGGTCAGCATGGCCTCGTCCAGCTTCAGGCTGCTGGCGCGCAGCAGGCGCAGATCGGCCGGGACGCGATCGCCAGCCTCGAGCAGCACACAGTCGCCGGCAACCAGCTCCTCAGCAGGCACCGCCATGCGCAATCCGTCGCGCAGCACATTGGCGCGGCTGGAAACCATGGCCTTCACGGCGTCCAGCGCCTTCTCGGCACGGCCTTCCTGCACGAATCCGAAGACCGCATTGATCAGCACCACCGCGAGGATCACCCCCGTATCGACCCAATGCTGCAGCAAGGCGGTGACCACGGCCGAGCCCAGCAGCACATAGATCAGCAAATTGTTGAACTGCGACAGAAAGCGCGCCAGCATGCTGCGCGAAGCGGCAGCAGGCAGGGCATTGGGCCCTTGCTGCTGCAAGCGCTCGCGGGCCTCTCCAGAGCTCAGCCCGGCGGCAGTCGATTGCAATTGAGCGAGTACGGTATCGATAGCCAACGCGTGCCAGGCGGCAACGCGGTTCTGTTCCTGCATCTGAGACTCCCTGACGATTCAACTGAAACGCTTGTGAGCCGGATCTGTGCCCGGTTGGCTGGCTGCCGCGGAGAACGCGCCGTTGCATGGTATGCGCTGGGCAGGCCCTGCCACTGACTATAAGCAGGAATGTCGATCATTGATTGACTGCAACGGGCTGATTGCCCCCGCCAGCCAACACTGCAGCGAAATCGGACTTTCAAGCTCGGCAGTGCGCCCTGCAGCTGGTTCAGCCAGCCGTACCGGCGCGAGGCACCGGCTAAAAATCATGAAGCACTGGTTTTCATGGATTCCTATTCACATTGAATCTCATGACAATCAATTAAATTTTGTTGAGCAATTCAACACAAATCACTGAATCAACCTTCACCACAAATAATTGTGGAACTTATGAATCCAGACCGCGCCACTCTTTCCCGCCGACTTTGCATTGCCTGTGCCATGACCAGCCTGTTCGCAGGCGCGGTGCAGGCACAGGATGTCTATCCCAGCAAGCCCATCCGCATCGTGATTGGCTATGCCCCGGGCGGCTCTGTCGACATGGTCGGCCGCGTGGTCGGGGACATACTGGCCAGGCAGTTGAACGCTACCGTCGTGGTGGAGAACGTGCCGGGTGCCGCAGGCGTGGTGGGTGCGCAGCGCGTGGTCTCGGCCAAGCCCGACGGCTACACCTTGCTGGCCGGCTCCAGCAACGAAATGGCGGGCACCAAGTTTGTGAATGCCGCGCAGAAGTACGATCCGGCTGTGGATCTGACCCCGGTGAGCCTGACCGCCCAGGCCCCCAATCTGTGGGTGGCCGGTGCGCATGTTCCTGTCAAAACCGTGGATGACTTCGTCAAACTGGCCAAGGCCAACCCTGGCAAATACAGCTACGGCAGCCCCGGCATTGGCTCGACGCCGCATTTTTCGGGAGAGCTGATCAAGAAGACTGCGGGTGTCTACCTGGTTCACATCCCCTACAAGGGCTCTCCCGCCATGACCAGCGATCTGGGCGGCGGCAACCTAGACTTCGCCATCCTCTCGCCAACCGCTGCCGCCCCGCTGGCGCAGTCCGGAAAGATCCGGATTCTGGGCGCCACCACGGCCACCCGCATCGCCACGCTCAAGGAGGTGCCGGCGCTGGCAGAACACCCCGCGCTCAAGGGCTATGCCCTGAGCGGCTGGTTTGCTTTGGCTGCCCCCAAGGGCCTGCCTCCGGAAGTGCTGGCCAAGCTGCAAAAAGCGATACAGACAGGTCTCGCCGATCCGGCCATCCGCCAGAAGCTGGAAGCAGCGGGAACCCCGCCCGCCAAGGGCAATGAAAGCCTTGCCCAGGTGATGCGCACCGACATGGACAAATACGCCGAGCTGGTGAAGTTCGCGAGGATCACGGGCGACAACTAAGGCAGCGGCCTGCAGCGCCATAGGCTTTTCTGCCCGCAGGGCCTTGCATCACCGCGCCCGGGTTTGTTTTCGGCGCCCCTGCGACTAGGGCTGCCCCCATGGCATGGCCGCACTCCTTCCCGGTAAAAGTGACAGGTTTCACAACTTGTTTCTGTAAAAACCGTGGGGGGTAATTTCATGTCCTTGATTCGCCGCGCCAGCTTTTCGACCCTGCTTTGCAGCAGCGCCTTCATGCTGTTCAGCCAGAATGCCCTGGCCCAGGCTGCTGCGTCCCAGGCGGGTATGCCCCAGCCGGGTGCGGCCCAAACCGGAGGCCTGTCCCGGACCATGGTCGGCAAGGCCGATGTTTCGGTACCAGGCCGCGAAGCCGTGGTGGCCAAGGTGGAGGTCGCCCCAGGCTCGCGCGCGGGCCGCCACACCCACCCTGGCGACGAGATCAGCTATATCAGCGAGGGCGAGGTCGATCTGCTGATCGACGGCCAGCCGCCGCGCACGCTCAAGGCCGGCGAAACATTTGTCGTTCCCGCAGGCGTGATTCATGATGCACACAATGCCAGCAATGGCACGGTCAAGCTGATTGGCGTGTATGTCGTGGAGAAGGGCAAGCCTCTGGCCACGCCAGCCCCTTGAGCAGCACACGGCTTCGACCGACCAAGCCAAGGCCGCAGTCCATCGCTGCGGCCTTTGTTCCTTGCTCGGCTCTTCTTCTGTAGGATCAACCCACATGAAGCACACCGTTACCGCCTTGCTGCTAGGTGCAGCCTGCAGCTTGAGCCTTGCCGCATCGCCCACGCCGGCAGCGACTCAGGAGATCGAGTATCTGATCGGCCACCTCAAAGCCTCGGGTTGCGAGTTCCAGCGCAATGGCAGCTGGCATGACAGCGCCAAGGCCGCCGAGCATCTGCGCGGCAAATACGACTATCTGCTCAAAAAGGGCTGGGTGGCGACGGCCGAGGACTTCATTGCCCGCGCAGGCACGGAGAGCAGCATCAGCCACAAGCCCTACCAGGTGCGCTGCAGCGGCAAGGAGGCCGAAGCCAGCGCCAGCTGGCTGCAGGCCGAGCTCAAGCGCTACCGCAACCGCCAGTAGCGCTCAGCACCCCGCCTCAGCCTGCGCGCTTGACGGCCGCATCGCACCAGCGCTGCGCCACCTGGGGCGAGGTGCTGCAGACGGCATCGTGCGTGACCGTGGTCACGGCGCGCTCCAACAACTGAATATCGGCTTCGTGCTGGCGTGCCACATGGGGGTCTTCGAAGAAGATGGCGCGGTGGCAGCGCTTTTCCAGAACCAGATCGGCAATCTGCGCATCACCGCCCAGCGGACCACTGTTGTAGCGGTCCACCCAGGGCTTGTCAGCTGGCCAGCCCTTGCTCCAGGCCATTTCGTTGAGTTTCTGACCCGTTGTGCCCGTACCCACGCGGCGGCGGTAGCGGCTGAGCAACTCGAAGTTGTGTGCTGCAAAGTCCAGCATGGTGGGCTTCATGGCATCGTGGGCGATCAGCGCCAGCGTCTGGTTCTCATAGTCGTGAAAGCGGTCGGCATTGCGGTCGCGCGCCAGGCCGGCGTGAATGCGCTCCATCTCGATCCAGTCGCGCGTGGAGGCGACCGTGGAAAGAAAAGGCTTGCCGTGGATCACGCACTGGCGCTTCAAGGCCAGGGCTTCGGGGAAGATGGACGACGGATCCACCGGGTCCATCAGATAGATGGCGCCATCGAGAGTGCGCTCGTCACCCTCCATGCCCACCACCTCGGCCACCAGCCTCATGAGCCCGCCCTCGCGGCCATAGGGATAGCGCACCAGGCCTTTGTAGCCCTGGAGCATGCTGGCCGCCGTGATGGCATCATAGGTGCGGCCCACGGTATGAAAGCCCAGCTTGAGCTCGCGAATTCCGGCCTCGCAGGCGCGCAGCAGGGCAAACAACGCGGCATCCTCGGTTTGGTGGTGGAGTTTGTTGGCGGCAAGGCCCAGGCAGATCGACATAGTGAACTAATCCTTCAAACAGGCTTCAAACGCTCGCAAACTCTGCGTAACCAGCTATGCATTTGCGGCTTGAAACACCCGCAAGAATATCGCCAATTCATGCACTCCAGATGACTGGGGCCAGGTCAGACAGCCATACTTGCACAGCACTTGACAGCCGCCATCTTCCGTCGCTCTTCTTATCATGCCCAAGACCTCACGCTTCTGGAGCCCCCGCCGCATCGCGGCAGCACTCGGTCTGGCCTTGCTGCTGGTGCTCGCGAGCTGGGGCATGCGCGAGCTCGATGCGAGGCAGCGAGTCTGGATTTTTCAGCCCAGCGACCGCAGCTGGCCCGGAGCCAACACGGCCGGCATGCAGGAGCGATGGATAGACTTTCGCAGCCGCGACGGCAGCGCCGCCAGGCTGCATGCCCTCTGGATGCCATCCAGCGATGCACGCGCTCCCCTGCTGCTGTTTCTGCATGGAGCGCGCTGGAATGTGACGGGCTCCTCGCCACGCATACGGCGCCTGCAGGCCATGGGCTTTTCGGTGCTGGCCGTGGACTACCGCGGCTTTGGCAAGAGCAGCCCGGCCCTGCCCTCGCAGGCCTCGGCCGCCGAGGATGCCCGTGCCGCCTGGGACTGGCTGGGCCGACAGGCCGCAGGCAGGCCGCGCTATATCTTCGGCCACTCGCTGGGCGGCGCCGTTGCTATTGATCTGGCCAGCTCCGTCAAGGATGAAAGCGGGGTGCTGGTCGAGTCCACCTTCACCAGTATTCCCGATGTGTTCGACTCCATGCGCTGGGGCTGGCTGCCCGTGAACTGGTTGATCACGCAGCGTTTCAACTCCGTCGACACCGTGGCGAACATCGGCTCGCCGCTGCTGGTCGTGCACGGCACGGCAGACCCGCTGATTCCGGCCCGGCTGGGTCAGCGGCTGTTCGATGCAGCGCGCGAGCCCAAGCGCCTGATCCTGGTCGAAGGTGCCAGCCACCACAACACCCAGTCCAGGGCCCTGGTGCAATACCGCAAGGCACTGCATGAGCTGTTCGGCCTGAATCCGCGCTGAGCGACATCGCCACATACTGTCTCGTCAGCATACGTACCAATGGACAGGTTCTGATAGTCTGTCCGGCTATGTCTGCGCCGCCTGCCCTGAACTCAAAGCAAAATCCCGCTCAATCCATTGAAGAGCAAGCGAAGAGTGCTCCTGAATCTGCAGTCCTTGTGATTCTCACACTGGGGCTGCTGCTGGGTCTGCAGCCGCTGGCAACCGATCTCTATCTGCCCGCCCTGCCTCAGCTGCAGCAAGGTTTCGGCGCCCATGTCTCGCAGGCCCAGCTGACACTGACCGGCTTTTTGCTGGCCTTTGGCTGCTCGCAGATTTTCTGGGGCCCTCTGTCGGACCGGCTGGGCCGCCGCCCGGTCTTGCTGCTGGGCATCAGCGGCTATGTGATCGCCGCTCTGGGCTGCGCCAGCGCCCAGAGCATGGAGGCCTTGATTGCCTGGCGCAGCCTGCAAGGCGCAGCCCTGGGCGCCGGTGTGATGTGCGCGCGTGCCGTGGTCCGCGATCTCTACGCACCGCATATGGGCGCGCAAGTCATGTCCAAGGCGCTGACAGGCCTGGGCGTGCTGGCTTTTCTGGCCCCCATCAGTGGCAGCTTGCTCGTGGGCTGGCTGGGCTGGCGTTCCACCATGCTGGCCCAGGCCTTCATGGGCTGCCTGGCCTGGCTGCTGGTGGTGCTGCGCTTCAGGGAGTCGATTCCCCAGCGCAACCCGCAGGCGCTGCAAGCGGGCAATCTGCTGCGCACCTGGTCGCGCATTGTGCGCAACCCCATGTTCCAGGCCTACAACCTGCTGACCTGCTTCAGCTATGCAGGCCTGTTCACCAATCTGGCGGCCTCTTCGTTCACCTACATCAACGTGCTGCATATGGAGCGCACGCAATACGGGCTGATGCTGGGCGGCAACGCGCTGTGCTATATCGCCGGCACCTTCGCCTGCCGCCGTCTGCTGCGCAGCATGAGCGTGCAGCGCACCGTGGCCGTGGCGGGGGTGTTGTCGCTGACGGCAGGCTCCCTCATGGGCCTGGCGGCCCTGGCCGATCTGCACAGCATCTGGGCCTATGCCCTGCCCTTCTGTCTCTACCAGATCGCCCACGGCATTCACATGCCCTGCGGACAAAGCAATGCCATCGCACCCTTCCCCCAGGCAGCGGGCACGGCCTCGGCCATCAACGGTCTGGTGATGATGCTGATGGCGTTTGCCATGGGACATTGGCTGGGACTGAATCTGGATGCGGATTCCACCATGCCGCTGGCCTTCGGTATCTGGTTCTGGTCGGCTTGCACGGCGGTCACGGCATGGACGCTGGTACAGCGTTTCGGCATCAGCAAATCATGATTTGAAATAAGATGTATTGGTTATTTAAAAACCAATTTTTATTATTTTTCTTTTTATAGAGATTTTTTGAGAATGCCTGGACTGGCCAACGCGCCGCACTTTTGTGATCTCCAGCCATGCATTCCCGCCGCCTCTTTCTTCAGCAATCGCTGCTCGCCGCCAGCTCCGCCGGCTTCTCCTTGAACTCTCTGGCCAAGGCCACCGAGATCTCCGCCGTTCCTCAATCCAGCCGCATTCTGGTGGGCTTTGGCGCAGGCGGCGGCATCGATCTGCTGGCACGCGTGCTGGCCGAAAACATCGCCGCACAGCTGGGCAAGAGCCACTATGTGGTGGTGGACAACAAGCCCGGCGCCAACGGCCAGATTGCCGCACAGACTCTGCTCAACGCCCCCAGCGACGGCAGCACCTATCTGATCGCACCGCTGATCACCCCGGTGCTCTCGCAGATCGTCTACAAAAAGCCCGGCTACGACCCTGCACGCGACTTCTCCCCCGTGGGTCTGCTCGCGCATTTCCAGTTCGGCCTGGCCGTCCCCGCCAGGCACCCGGCGCGCAATATTCAGGAATATGTGGCCTGGCTCAAGGCCAACCCCGAGAAGGCCAACTTCGGCAGTCCCGCTGTGGGCAGCCTGCCGCATTTCTTCGGCCTGCTGCTGGGCGAAGCTGCCGGCGTCAACATCGTGCATGTGCCCTACAAGGGCGGTCCGGCCATGATGACGGATCTGATCAGCGGCCAGTTGGCCTCCGCCATCCAGACCACCAGCGAGCTTGCTCCGCTGCACAAGGAAGGCAAGGTGCGCATTCTGGGCACTTTCGGCAGCCAGCGCGGTCGCGAGCTGCCCGATGTACCGACCTTTGCCGAAGCCGGCTACCCCAAGGCCACAGGCAGCGGCTGGTACAGCCTGTGGGCACGCAAAGGAACTTCGCCCGAAGCCATTGCCGCCGTCAACCGCGCCGTCAACCACGCGTTGCTGGACCCCAAGCTGCAGCCCAGATGGGCCGAGCTGTCCCTGCAGCCGGACCCGCGCACGCCACAGGCGCTGGAGCAGTTGCGCGTGGCCGAAGTCGCCAAGTGGCGTCCCGTGATCACCAACTCCGGCTTTGCCATCGAATAAGCAAAACGACCTACTCATGACTGCACCGAATATCGTTTTCATCCTGGCCGACGATCTGGGCTGGGCCGACCTGGGCGTCTATGGCGCTACCGATTTCAAGACCTCGCATCTGGACCGCCTCGCCGCCCAGGGCGTGCGCTTCAATCAGGCCTATGCCAACTCGGCCGTCTGCTCGGCCACCCGCATTGCGCTGATCACCGGGCGCTATCAGTACCGGCTGCAGGCCGGGCTTGAAGAGCCGCTGGCACGCCATGGTGCGCAACTCGGCCTGCCTGCCGATCACCCCACGCTGCCATCGCTGCTCAAGCAAGCCGGCTACGACACGGCACTGATAGGCAAATGGCATCTGGGCAAGCCGCCCGCCTACGGCCCGCAGCTCAGCGGCTACGACTACTTCTTCGGCAACCACAGCGGTGCCATCGACTACTTCACGCACAAGCCCGGCGTGGGTGAACAGTTCAGCTCCGACCTCTGGCAAGGCAACGAGCCCGTGGAGCGCACGGGCTACTACACCTACATCCTGGGGGATGAGGCCACGCGCTATGTGCATGAGCGCAAGGGCCAGGACAAGCCTTTTTTCCTGTCGCTGCACTTCACTGCGCCGCACTGGCCCTGGGAAGGGCCCGACGACGAGCATGTCGCGCACAGCATCAAGGATCTGTTCCACTACGACGGCGGCAGTCTCAAGAAATATGGCGAAATCGTCGAGGCCCTGGACAAGGCCGTGGGCCAGGTGCTGCAGGCGCTCGATGACACCGGCCAGGCCGACAACACCATCGTCATCTTCACCAGCGACAACGGCGGCGAACGCTTTTCCAAGACCTGGCCCTTCACGGGCCAGAAGACCGAGCTGCTCGAAGGCGGCATCCGCGTACCCACACTGCTGCGCTGGAGCGCCCGCATCCGGCCCCAGGTCCAGGAGCAGGTCACAGCCAGCTTCGACTGGCTGCCCACGCTGCTGGCCGCCGCAGGTGCCAGACCTCACCCGGACTTCCCCAGCGACGGCCAGAACATCCTGCCCATTCTGGAGGGCCATGCAGCCAATACCGAGCGCAGCCTGTTCTGGCGCTACAAATCACAGACCCAGCGTGCCGTGCGCCAGGGACCCTGGAAATACCTCAAGATCAACGACAACGAGTTTTTGTTCAATGTGGAGGAGGACGCCCGCGAACGCGCCAATCTCAAGGAGCATCAGCCAGCAATCTTTGCCGGGCTGCGCAGGCAGTGGGAGGAATGGAACGAGCAATTGCTGCCCATCACGGCCGAAATCTACAGCCACGGCCTCTCGCCCGACATTCAGGCCGATCGCTATGTGCCGGCACGCCTGAGCCGGGGCTAGGCAGGGCACTAAGCCCCACCGCTGCCGCCAGGCGGCAGGCTGCGTTATCCTTCACAACCAGCAAGAACCAATGACCGGCGGTCATTGGTTCTTGTGCTTTGACCTGTACGGATTTCGCCCATGACTGCTGCCCACACCCTGCCCTGTATCGCCATTGCCGGCCCCACTGCCTCGGGCAAGACTGCGGCAGCGCTGGCACTGGCCGAGCGCCTGGCACAACGCGGGCAGAAGGCCGAGATCATCAGCGTGGATTCGGCCCTGGTCTACAAAGGCATGGACATAGGCACAGCCAAGCCCACAAGGGACGAGCTGTCTGCCGTGCCGCATCACCTCATCGACATCATCGATCCGCTGCAGGCTTATAGCGCGGCCGAGTTCGTGCGCGACACGCAGACCCTGGTTGCCGAAATCCGCGCCCGCCAGGCCATACCTCTGCTGGTGGGCGGCACCATGCTGTACTTCAAGGCGCTGATGGACGGGCTGGACGATATGCCCGCAGCCAACCCCGAAGTGCGCGCCATGCTGGACGCGCAGGCCGCCGAACTGGGCTGGCCCGCCATGCATGCCAGACTGGCCCAGGTGGACCCCGTCACCGCAGCACGCCTGGCCCCCGGCGACAGCCAGCGCATCCAGCGCGCGCTTGAGGTCTGGCAGGTCTCGGGCCAACCGCTTTCGAGCTTTCACACGACTAGGAACAAAACGGGCCCTGCAGAACAGATGGGACTTGCAACGCTTTTCTCGCTGGAGCCTGCAGAGCGAGCCTGGCTGCACCAGCGCATTGCGCTGCGCTTTGATCTGATGCTGGAGCAGGGCTTCCTCGACGAAGTGCGCAGCCTGCGCGCACGCGGCGATCTCCATCTGGACCTGCCCTCGATGCGCTGCGTGGGCTATCGCCAGGCCTGGGAAGTGCTGGACGCGCTGGAGGCCGATCCCGGCAAGCCGCTGGACATGGCAGGCCTGCGCGAGCGCGGCATCGCCGCCACACGCCAGTTGGCCAAGCGCCAGATCACCTGGCTACGCTCCATGCCCCAGCGCCATGCCATTGCCTGCGATGCACCCGGCGCCCAGCAGCAACTGCTGGATGCCGCCATGGCTGCCATTGACGCGGCGCAGCAAGACGCCAGCTAAGCACCACGACCGCAGCCGCCCATCGTTAAGATCGCTGCATGGCTGCCACCGACTCACCCTACGCCCATCCACTGCTGCAGGTCAGCGACCTTGCCAAACGCTATGGCGAGGGCGAGGCCCAGACCACGGTCTTCGCGCGGGTGAGCTGCGAGATCGCCGCCGGCGAGTTTGTCGCCATCGTCGGCAACTCCGGCGTGGGCAAGTCCACCTTTCTCAACTGCCTGGCCGGGCTGGACAGTTGGCAGCAAGGCCGGGTTCTGCACAGCGGCACCGATCTGTCCACGCTCGATGAAGCCCGGCGCGCCATCTGGCGGCGCGCGCATCTGGGCTTTGTGTTCCAGGCCTTTCATGTCCTGCCCCATCTCGATGTGGCGCAGAACATTGCCCTGCCGCTGATGCTGCTGGGCCGCATGGACGGCCAAGGTCAGCAGCGCGTGCAGCAGGTGCTGCAAGCCGTGGGACTCGCGGGTCTGGGCCAGCGCCTACCCCAGCAGCTCAGCGGCGGCCAACTGCAGCGCGTAGCCATAGCACGTGCCCTGGTGCATTCGCCGCCTCTGCTGCTGGCCGATGAGCCCACGGGCAATCTGGACCCATCCACAGCCCAGCAGATCATGGATTTGCTGCTGCAGCAAACCCGCGACAACGGCACGGCGCTGGTGCTCGTCACCCATTCCGCAGAAGCGGCCAGACGCGCCGACCGCGTGCTGCGGCTGACGGCCGGCGGCATGCAGGCCGAGCTCTCGGTGTCGCAGCAAACATCGCTAGGCCTGTGACTGCACGCCCCCCGCTTCTTATGCTGCTGAGCAGCTTCTCCTGGCAGGAGCTGCGCCAGCATCCCTGGCGCACGGCCACGGCGCTGATTGCCATCATGCTTGGCGTGGCACTGGGCTTTGCCGTCCATGTGATCAACCAGTCGGCACTGGACGAATTTTCCAGGGCGGTACGCAGCGTCAACGGCCAGCCCGATCTGCAACTGCACGCCATGCAGGGCGGTCTGCCGCTGGCACTCTATCCGCAGGTGGCGCAGACCCGGGGCATCGCCACCGCCGTTCCCTGGGTCGAGACCACGGTGCTGCTGCCGGGCAGCACTGCAGATTTGCAGACGCGCGGCACGCAAGGGGCAGCGCAAGGCGTGAGCTTGCGCGTGCTCGGCAGCGATGCCCTCAAACTGGCACCTGTCGCCCCGGCCCTGATGCCGCGCCTGTTTGAAGGCGGCAACCGGCTCGATCTGTTTGCTCCCGATGCCGTATTTCTCAATGCCGCCGCCTTGCAGGCCCTGCGTCTGAGTCCTGAACAAGCCGCCAACACCCCCATGCAATGGCTGCTCAACGGCCAGGCCCAGCAACTTCGCATTGCGGGCACGGTCGCCGCCAGCGGCGCACCGGTCGCAGTCATGGACATTGGCGCACTGCAGCAGAAGCTCGGCCTGTTTGACCGTATCGACAGGCTGGACCTTTTGCTGACCGACAGCGCCAGCCGCAGCCAGGTGGCCACCGCCCTGCACGCCCTGCCGGCCTGGCAAGACCAGGTATTGATCCAGCAGCCCAGCGACGATCAGCAGCGCGTGGGCGAGATGTCGCGCGCCTACCGCGTCAACCTCACGGTGCTGGCGCTGGTGGCCTTGTTCACAGGAGCGTTTCTGGTGTTCTCGGTACTGGCGCTCAGCGTGGCACAGCGCGCGCCGCAGTTTGCGCTGCTGGCCGTGCTCGGCGCCACGCCGCGCCAGCGCATGGCACTGGTGTTGATGGAAGCGCTGGCGCTGGGGCTTATAGGCAGCCTGGCCGGTATTGCACTGGGTACGGCACTGGCCTGGCTGGCGCTGCAGGTGCTGGGCGGCGATCTGGGCGGCGGCTTCTTTGCCGGCGTGCAGCCCGCCCTGCACTGGAGCCCTGTGGCAGCGCTGGTCTTCGGTCTGCTGGGCATTGCCGCCACGCTGGCCGGAGCCTGGTGGCCCGCACGCGCCGCCATGGATTTGCCGCCAGCGGCCACGCTCAAGGGACTGGGCAGCACGCATGAGAGAGCCCCGCGCCTGTGGCCCGCAGTGACGCTTCTTGCAGCCAGCCTGGTGCTGGCCTTTATGCCACCTGTGGCAGGTATCCCGCTGGCGGCCTATATGGCAGTGGGCCTGCTGTTGCTGGGCGGCATATCAGCTCTGCCCTGGCTGCTGGGTTCGGTGCTGGGACTGGTACCCAAGGCCTTCTCGCGCCAGCCGCTGGCCATGCTGGCGCTGGAGCGCGCGCGGCGCATGCGCCACGCCACCACCGTGGCCGTGGGCGGTGTGGTGGCCAGCCTGAGCCTGGCCGTGGCCCTGACGGTGATGGTCACCAGCTTTCGCGGCAGCATGATGGAGTGGCTGGACGCCGTATTGCCCGCCCCCATGTATGTGCGCGCCGCCGGCGGCTCCAGCCGTGTCGATGCAGCCCTGCTGCCGGCCGATGCGGCGCAGCGCCTGGAGCAGTTGCCCGGCATAGCGCGTGCCCAAGCCATGCGCAGCAGCCAGTTGGTACTGAGCCCCGAACGCCCGGCCATCAGTCTGCTGATTCGACCTCTTCAAGGGCAGCAGGCCATGCAGCTTCCCTGGGTGGAGGGTCCAATTCATGAGACACGCCCAGGCATTGCCGTGCACATCAGCGAAGCCGTGGCCCAGCTCTATGGCCTGAAGCCCGGTGATGCGTGGCCGCTACTTTCCAAGGCTTTCAGCCTTCAAACCCAGGGCCACCAAGCGCCGGAAGCTTCTTTTTACATAGCATCCGTGTGGCGCGACTATGTGCGTCAGTTCGGTGCCGTAGCCCTGGACTGGAAGGACTACCTGACACTGGTGGGTCATGCAGGCAATGCCGCGCAGATCAGCGAGATCGCCGTCTGGCCGGAGTCCCAAAGCCAGCTGTCTGGCACTGATCTGCAAGCGGCGATAGAGCAGGCCCTCGGCACGCCGGGGCAATCGCCCCCTGCGCTGGAGTTTGTCAGCAGCCAGGCTCTGCGCGAGCGCTCCCTGCGCATTTTCGATCGCAGCTTTGCCGTCACCTACTGGCTGCAGGCCGTGGCCATAGGCATAGGCCTGTTCGGCATTGCCGCCAGCTTCAGCGCCCAGGTGCTGGCCAGGCGCAAGGAATTCGGACTGCTGGCCCATCTGGGCCTGACGCGCCGCAATGTGCTGAGCGTGGTCGCCGCCGAGGGTCTGGCCTGGACCATGCTGGGCACCATCGCGGGCACGCTGCTGGGCCTGGGCGTGGCCGTGATCCTCGTGCATGTGGTCAACCCGCAGAGCTTTCACTGGACCATGGAGTTGCGCCTGCCCCTGCTGCGCCTGCTGGCGCTGGGTGCTGCCGTGGTGCTGGCAGGCGTCATCACCGCGTGGCTGGCCGGGCGCCGGGCCGCCAGTGCCGACGCGGTGCTGGCCGTCAAGGAGGACTGGTAGCTATACCTGCACCCCTGTCAGCGTTTTTCACATGATTGCGCCATTGCGCAGCGCACAATGAAATCTTCACCGCTGCGAGGAGTTCGTATGCAAGTCCAGCCCTATCTCTTTTTCGATGGCCGCTGCGAAGAGGCCCTGGATTTCTACCAGGCCGCACTTGGGGCCGAGATCACCATGCTGATGCGCTACAAGGATGCTCCGCCGCAGCCCGAGTCATCGACCCAGCAAGGCTGCGGCCCGGGCCAGATGGATCCCGAAAAAATCATGCACGCCAATGTCCAGATTGGCGAGGCGCAGATCATGGCATCTGACGGCATGAACGGCGGCAAGCCGGATTTCAAAGGCTTTTCTCTGTCCATCACCGCGCCCAGCGAGAATGAGGCCGACCTCATATTTGCTGCCATCGGCCAGGGCGGCAAGGTACAGATGGCGCTGGACACCACGTTTTTTGCGCGCCGTTTTGGCGTGGTGACCGACCGCTTCGGAGTCAGCTGGATGGTGATCGTTCCCCTGATCGATATCGGCTGAGGCAGCTCAAAGCAGCACCTCGAAGCTCATGGCATTGCGCTGATCGGCTGGGCGACAATGGGCCATGCCTTTTCAGCCCACGCCCTCCCAGCCTCAACAACCGGCACTGCTGGCCCTGTCACGCAGGCAGTCCCTGCAGAGGCTGGCTGCTGCCGGTCTGGGCTGGGCGATTCTGGGCCTGCCTCTGCCAGGCATGGCTTTGCCGTCCAGAACCTTGCAGTTTCCGCGCGACTTCGGCAGCCACCCGGATCTGCAGACCGAGTGGTGGTACATCACCGGGCAGTTGCAGGCCGGCGGCAAGCACTGGGGCTTTCAGCTGACTTTCTTTCGCTCGCGCATCGAAGCCGCGCAAGGCCTGCAATCGGCGCTCGCGGCCAAGCAGTTGATCTTCGCCCATGCGGCCCTGTGCGATGTCGAGGGCCAAAAGCTGCGCCATGACCAGCGCATGGCGCGCGCGGGACTGGGCCTGGCCGGAGCCAGCGAAAACGATACCGATGTGCATATCAACGACTGGTATCTTCAGCGTCGACCCGTACCAGGACGAAACGCCAGTGAAGCCAGTCGCTACAGAGCGCTGCTGAGCAGCCAGGACTTCATACTGGATCTTGAGTTTGACAGCACTCAGCCACTGCTGCTGCAGGGCTTGAATGGTCTTTCACGTAAAGGCCCGCGTGAGGAACAGGCCAGCTACTACTACAGCCAGCCTCAGCTCAAGGTCGGCGGCTCCATCACCGTGGGCGGGCAGCAACTGCCTGTGCAAGCCAGCGCACACAACCGCGCCTGGCTGGACCATGAATGCAGCGCGGCCATCATGGACCCTGAGGCTCAGGGCTGGGACTGGATAGGCATGAATCTCGATGACGGCAGCGCCCTCACGGCCTTTCATCTGCGCCGCCGCAATGGATCGGCGCTCTGGGCCGGTGGTTCATTCCGCGCGCCGAACCAGAGCGCGCACATCTTTGCCGCCGATCAGGTACGGTTCAAACCGCTGCGCCACTGGAGCAGCCCGCACAGCAAAGCAAGCTACCCTGTGGCCTGGAGCGTGCAGACACCGGCGGGCCGTTTCGAGGTTCACGCCCTGGTGGACGACCAGGAACTCGACAGTCGCGCCAGCACCGGCGCCATTTACTGGGAGGGTCTGTGCGAGCTGCGCAGCATCGGCGCCGATGGCAAAAGCGTCCGCGTAGGCAGCGGTTACCTGGAAATGACCGGCTATGCGAATGCACTAAGGCTTTAGGGCCTGGGGCTTGCACACCAAAGCGCGGAGCTGATCGAGCAGAAGCTGCAGATGGCGCTCGCGCAAGCTCTCGCCCAAGAGATCGACCTGCAGCAGGCTCTGCCAGGTCGCGGCATGATCCACGCGGAAGCCGGACAGGGCCGAAATCAGATAGTGGACATCGACCGCGCTCAGTTGATCCTTGAACAGGCCCTGCGCCACGCCGCGCTGCAGAATGCGCTCGATCGGCTCCAGCGCCGCCTTGCGCAACAGCTCGGTCTTGGAGATCTGGCCCAGCATTTCGCCGCCCTGGAAATTCTCCTGCAGCACCAGACGCGTGAACTCCTGGTTCTGCTCGTGATACTCGAAGCTCCTTTGCGCCAGCGCATGCAACGCCTGCAAGGGCTCCAGCGCATCGAGATTGAGCTGCTCCTCCGACTCGCGAATATCCGAGTAGCTCTGCTCGATGACCGCGAGGTACACGTCTTTCTTGTTGCCGAAGTAGTAGTAGAGCATGCGCTTGGCGCAGCCCGCCTTGGCGGCAATGCGTTCCAGCCGCGCTCCGTCATAGCCGTAATTGGCAAACTCGGTCTTGCCCGCGTCCAGCAGGGCTCGGCGCATATCGGCCGATGCCTCGTCTGCCGAAGGCTGCTGGCTCAGTGAATTTTCAGGACCTTGCTGCTCGCTCACGACCACATCTCCATTGACTCAAGCGCGCGAGCGTAACACGCAGCTCAGGCATGAAAAAAGGCCCCCACGCTTCCCACTGCGTGTGGTCGCTGCCCCTCCGGGAGGGGCGCTGCCCGGCGATGAAAAAAGCCATGGCTCTGACGAGCCATGGCTGTTCGGTTCAATGCCTGCGTCGCTTATTTGCCGCTATCGGGCAATGCGTAGGCCATCACATAGTCACCTCGGTCGGGCGACTGGCGGGCGCCGCCGGCCGAGATGACCACATATTGCTTGCCGGTTCTGGGCGACTTGTAAGTCATGGGGCCGCCCTGGCTGCCAACTGGCAGTCGGCTCTTCCAGATTTCCTTGCCGGTGGCGCTATCCCAGGCGCGCAGGTAGTAATCCTGCGTGCCGGCAAAGAACACCAGACCGCCCTGGGTCGCCAGCGTGCCGCCCAATGTGGGCAGGCCCACAGGCATGGGCATGCGCATCTTGATGCCCATGGGACCCTGATCCTGCACCGTGCCCACGGGCACCTCCCAGACCACTTGCTGGGTCTTCATGTCAATGGCGGTCAGCGTGCCGAACGGAGGCTTCTGGCAAGGAATGCCCAGAGGCGACATGAAGCGGTCCTTGATCACCGCATAGGGAGTGCCTCCCAGCGGCACCTGACCCATGCCGGTGTTGGGCGCCTCGCCGCCGTCGGACAGCTTGTCCTTTTTCTGCTGGGGCATCATCTGCACCCACAGGCCCAGACGCATGTCGTTCACAAAGATCAGATTATTGCCGGGATCCGCAGACAGACCGCCCCAGTTCATGCCGCCCAGCGAACCCGGGAAGCTCAGCGACACATCGGTGCCAGGCGTGGTGAACAGGCCTTCATAGCGCATGGATTTGAACTTGATCCGGCAGATCAACTGATCCACCGGCGTCGCGCCCCACATATCGGCTTCAGTCAGGGTCTTGGTGCCGATCTGCGGCATGCCCACGGACAGAGGCTGGGTCGGGGCATACTTTTCGCCGGGAATATGGCCGGGCTTGACGGCAATGTCTTCCACCTTGGTCAGCGGCTTGCCGCTGTGGCGGTCCAGCACAAAGATCTGACCGGCCTTGGTACCGACCACCAGCGCTGGTGTCGTCTTGCCGTCCTGCTGAGGAAAATCGATCAACGTGGGTGCCATGGGAAGGTCGAAGTCCCACAAGTCATTGTGCACGGTCTGGTACACCCATTTTTCCTTGCCCGTGGCAGCATCCAGCGCGAGGATGGACGCACCGTACTTCAGGTCCGCTGCAGAGCGCGTGACGCCATACAGGTCCACCGAAGCCGATCCCATGGGCAGGTAGACGGTATTGGAGCTCGGGTCGTAGGTCGTTCCCGCCCAGACATTGGCCGATGAGCGGGTGTAGGTCTCGCCGGGCTTGAGCACTTCATTGGGCGTGGCCGAGCCGGAGTCGAACGCCCAGCGCTGTGCGCCGGTCATTACATCGAAGCCGCGAATCACGCCACCAGGCATGTCCACCTGTACGTTGTCGGCCACGCGGCCGCCGATCACCACCGTGGTGCCGGCCACCGTGGGCGCCGATGTCAGGGTGTAGAACGCGGGATTTGAAATAGTGCCGACGCCCTGCTTGAGGTCGACCACGCCGTGATCGCCGAACTCGCCGCACAACTCGCCGTTGTCTGCGTTGATGGCAAACAGACGTGCATCGATGGTGTTCATCAGAATGCGGCGCTTGCAGGCGGCGCCAGCAGGCAGGCTCACCGCCTGCACGGGAGTCGATCCCGGCACGCTGGGCTGAGCCAGTGCGGCATCCGCATCGAAGTAGGCCAGTCCGCGGCAGCGCTCCCACACACCGCCCACATGGGAGTTGGTGTCATGACGCCACAGCTGCTTGCCGGTGTCGGCGTCGAGCGCAATCACGTTGTTGCTGGGCGTGCAGACAAACACCTTGTCGCCCACCTGCAGCGGTGTGGTCTGGTCTTCAGCGCCGGCGCCTGTGGACTTGGGTATGTCGCCGGTGCGAAAAGTCCAGGCCACCTGCAACTGGCTCACGTTGTCCACGTTGATCTGATCCAGCGCGGCAAAGCGGTCGTTGTTGCTGCTGTTGCCGTAATGGCTCCAGTCCTTCTGCTCGCCGGCAGCATCCACGGGCTTGCGTGCCACGGTAGACTGGGTCTGCACCTCGGGGTGAATCTGGAACATGGACACAAAGGCCGCCATGCCAGCCACCAGCATGACCGCCGCTGCAGCAAATGGCAGCTTGCTGGACGACGCCTTGCCCGGCTCACCAGCCTTACGCAGCAGGGGCATGCTGGCCAGCACCACCACGGCAGCAAAGGTCAAGGCCAGCAGGCGCGAAATCAGGCTCCAGTAATCCAGACCCACTTCGGCCAGCGCCCACAACACGGTCGCGCCGAAAGTGCCCAGGTAGAACCATGCACCGCTCACGCGGCGACGAACCAATTGCACGCCGGACAGCAGCAGCCCCAGGCCAGCGAGCAAAAAGTACCAGCTGCCGCCCAGGCTGATGAGCTTGCCACCGCCTATCAAGAAGAACAGGCCGGCAAGCGCCAGCGCCGCCCCCAGAACCCAGAGCCAGATGCGCGCGGCCAAGGGCTGCGCCTGCTCCCGATGTGTCATATCGAACCTCGAACTGTATGCGCCTGCACGCGCACCGGCATCCGGCTGCACTCAGGCACTTTTGAAATGAGAAAAAAAGTCCATTGTTGTGAGAAATAAAGTCCATCGCTTGCAAACGTGTACCAGCAATTTCAGAAATCTCTGAAAATTACCCTCTCCTGATCTGAGTCATGGCAATAAAAAAAGGCCGCAGATGCGGCCTTGGTAGCGAGAGTGAAGCGCCCTATTTGCGACGTTGCAGCCAGGCGATCAGCTCGCCCATGATGCCCTTGCGGAACAGCAGCACACAGAGCACAAAGATCAGGCCGGTGACGATGGTGACCGACTCGCCCAGCGTGCTGAACCATTCCACGCCGGTTGCATGGGCCAGGAAGCTGCCGAACTCACCAATCTTGTTTTCCAGCGCCACGACGACCGCCGAACCCAGCAGCGGACCCGACAGCGTGCCCAGCCCCCCCATCAGCGTCATCAGAATCACATGACCGGAGGTGGTCCAGTGCACATCGGACAAAGTGGCGAAGCCCAGCACCAGGGTCTTGAGGGAACCGGCCAGACCCGTCAGGGCCGCAGAGATGACAAAGGCCAGCAGCTTGAAGCGGTTGACGTCATAGCCCAGCGAGATGGCACGCGGCTCGTTCTCCTTGATGGCCTTGAGCACCTGCCCGAACGGCGAGTGGATGGTGCGCACGATGAGTAGAAAAGCCGCTGCCACAATGATCAGCGCCACGTAGTACATGACCATATCGCTGCTCAGATCGATCACGCCGAACAGCTTGCCACGCGGCACGCCCTGCAGGCCGTCTTCGCCGCCTGTGAACTTGGCCTGCAGCGCGACAAAGAACAGCATCTGTGCCAGCGCCAGCGTGATCATGGAGAAATAAATGCCCTGGCGACGGATGGCCAGCCAGCCAAAGATCAGGCCCAGCAGACCGCCGACCGCCGTACCCAGCAACATGCCAACTTCGGGCGTAAAGCCCCAGGCCTTGATGGTGTAGCCCGCCACATAGGCCGCACCGCCCAGAAACGCGGCGTGGCCGAAGGACAGCAGACCCGTATAGCCCAGCAAGAGATTGAAGGCCGAAGCAAACAGTGCAAAGCACATCAGCTTCATGACAAAAACCGGATAGGCACCGAGGAAGGGCGCGACGATCAGGCCCAGCAGCAGCAGGCCGTAGCCCACGGGGGCAATGCGTTGAACAAGCGTCTTGGATTTCATGTCGTGCCCCTCTTATTTTTCTTTACCGAACAAGCCAGCGGGGCGAATCAGCAAAACAATGACCATGATGAAAAACACGACGGTGGACGATGCTTCAGGCCAGAAAACCTTGGTCAGCCCTTCGATGACACCCAGCGCCAGACCGGTGAGGATGGAGCCCATGATGGAGCCCATGCCGCCGATCACCACCACGGCAAACACCACGATGATCAGGTTCTGCCCCATCAGCGGCGTGACCTGGTAGACGGGAGCGGCCAGCACGCCGGCAAAAGCCGCCAGCGCGGCACCGAAGGCATAGGTCAGCGTGATCATCACGGGCACGTTGACGCCGAAAGCCTCGACCAGGCGCGGATTTTCGGTACCGGCACGCAGATAGGCGCCGATGCGCGTCTTCTCGATCACAAACCAGGTGGCTACACACACCACGATGGAAGCCACGACCACCCAGGCACGGTAATTGGGCAGGATCATGAAGCCCAGATTGGTCGCGCCTTCGAGCAGCTCGGGCGTGTCATAGCCCAGGCCCGAGACGCCATAGACGGAGCGGAACACCCCCTCGATCAGCAGCGACAACCCCAGCGTCAGCAGCAGGCCGTAGAGATGATCGAGCTTGTAGATCCAGCGCAGCAAGAAGCGCTCGATCAACACCCCCAGAATCCCCACCAGCACCGGCGACAGGATCAGCATCACCCAGTAGTTGATGCCGAAATAGCTCATGGCCATCCAGGTGCACATGGCCCCCAGCATGAACAGGGCGCCATGCGCAAAGTTGATGACATTGAGCAGGCCGAAGATCACGGCCAGGCCCAGACTCAGAATTGCGTAGAACGAACCGTTGACCAGCCCCAGAAGGAGCTGGCTCATCAGGCCGGGCAATGAAACGCCGAAGATTTCCATGAGAGATACGCTGGTGAGGGTGAGGTCTGCATCAAACCGGTAGTGCCATTACTTCCAGAGCGCGCACTTGGTTTCGGCCTTGGTCGTCCAGACCGTCTCGGCAGGCAACTTGGTCAGCACCTTGAGGTAGTCCCAGGGCTTGGTGGATTCGCTGGGCTTCTTGGCTTCGACCAGATACATATCGTGGGCAAACGTACCGTCGGGACGGATCACGCCCTTGCCGTAGAAGTCGTTGATGGGCGTGCTCTTGAGGTGGGCCATCACCTTGTCGGCATTGGTGGTCTTCACCGCTTCGACGGCCTTCAGATAGTTCATCACGGCCGAGTAGTCGGCGGCCTGCACATCGGTAGGCATGCGCTTGGTCTTGGCAAAGAACTTGTTGGCGAACTTGCGCGATTCGTCGTTCATGTCCCAGTACCAGCTGGTGGTGTGCAGCAGGCCTTCGGTGTTCTTCAGGCCCAGGCTGTGGATGTCGGTCAGGAAGACCAGCAGACCGGCGGTCTTCATGGTCTTGTTGATGCCGAACTCCTTGGCGGCCTTGATGGCATTGATGGTGTCGCCGCCCGCATTGGCCAGACCCAGGATATGGGCCTTGGAGCTTTGCGCCTGCAGCAGGAAGGACGAGAAGTCCGAGGCATTGAGCGGGTGCTTGACCGAGCCCAGCACCTTGCCGCCCTTGGCGTTGATGACCTTGGTGGTGTCTGCCTCCAGTGCCTGGCCGAATGCATAGTCGGCCGTCAGGAAGAACCAGTCCTTGCCGCCGCGATCCACCACGGCACCGCCCGTGCCTTTGGCCAGGGCCACGGTGTCGTAGGCGTAGTGCACGGTATAGGGGTTGCACTGCTCGTTGGTCAGCGCGGAAGAGCCCGCGCCGCTGTTGAAGTGAACGCGCTTTTTCTCGTTGGCGATCTGGGAAACCGCCAGTGCCGTGCCGGAATTGGTGCCGCTGAAGACCATGGAGATACCCTGCGTATCAATCCATTCGCGCACCTTGGAGGCAGCGATGTCGGCCTTGTTCTGATGGTCTGCGCTGACCAGCTCGATGGGCTGGCCCAGGGCCTTACCACCGAAGTCGTCGATCGCCATCTGCATGGCGACCGCACCGTTCTTGCCCTCCACGTCAGCGTACAGGCTGGACATATCGGTGACGAAACCGATCTTCACCTTTTCCTGGGCCTGGGCCAGGGGGCTGGACAGACCGGCCACGGCCAGCATGCAAGAGAGAACGCTCAGTTTTGCTTTCATCTTTATCTCCACGGGTTGGATCTCTGTTGTGAACGAATGGGAGGTGCTTGAAGGCTCAGACGCCCAGCAGCTCGTTGAGCACGGACATCTTCTCGTCCAGTTCGCTGGCTCCGAAGCGCAAGGCGACATGGCCGTGCTCGACCACATAGAAGCGGTCGGCCAGCGGGGCGGCAAAGCGGAAGTTCTGCTCCACCATCACCACGGTGTAGCCTTTCTCGCGCAGCGTGGTGATCATCCGGGCCAGGGTCTGGACGATGACGGGGGCCAGGCCTTCGGAAATTTCATCGAGCAGCAGCAGGCGCGCACCCGTGCGCAGAATCCGCGCCACGGCCAGCATCTGCTGCTCGCCGCCCGACAGGCGCGTGCCCTGGCTGTTCCTGCGCTCATAGAGGTTGGGGAACATCTGATAGATCTCGTCGATGCTCATCCCCGGCTCGCCGGTCTTGAGCGGCGGCGGCAGCATCAGATTCTCTTCACAGGACAGGCTGGAGAAAATGCCGCGCTCCTCGGGGCAGTAGCCCACGCCCAGGTGGGCGATCTTGTGCGTGGGCATGTGAATGGTTTCCACGCCGTTGATCCTGATCGAGCCCTTGCGCGAGCCGGTCAGCCCCATGATGGCGCGCAGCGTGGAAGTGCGCCCTGCGCCATTGCGGCCGAGCAAGGTCACCACCTCGCCGGGATTGACCACCAGATCCATGCCATGCAGCACATGGGACTCGCCATACCAGGCATTGAGTCCCGAAATTTCCAGCGCCGGAGTACTTGTCTTATTCATTCGTATCACTCAAATCACGCACGAAACCATCAAAGAGGCAGCGAGGAAGGGCCGCCCCGCACCGAGGCTGCCGTCCCCCTCCGGGGGAAGCCGCAAAGCGGCACAGGGGGAACGATCAATGCGCCCCCTGAAGCTGTCCGTCCGTGGTCCCCATATAGGCTTCCATCACCTGCGGATTGCGCGAAACCTCTTCGTAGCGCCCTTCGGCCAGAACGGCGCCGCGCTGCAGCACGGTGATGCGATCGGCGATGGTGGCAATCACCTTCATGTTGTGCTCCACCATCAGGATGGTGCGGCCGGCAGAGACCTTCTTGATGAGCTGGGTCACGCGGTCCACGTCCTCATGGCCCATGCCCTGTGTGGGTTCGTCCAGCAGCATCAGCTCGGGCTCCATGGCCAGCGTGGTCGCAATTTCCAGGGCGCGCTTGCGCCCATAGGGCAGGTTCACGGTCACTTCATCGGCCAGGTCCTGCAGCCCGACTTCGGTCAGCAGCTCCATGGCGCGGTCATTGAGCTGATTGAGCGTCTTCTCGCTGGTCCAGAACTGATAGGCCGTGCCCAGCTTGCGCTGCAGGCCGATGCGCACGTTCTCCAGCAAGGTGCAGTGAGGAAACACGGCGGAAATCTGAAACGAGCGAATCACGCCACGTCGCGCAATCTGTGCCGGCGCCTCGCGGGTAATGTCCAGCCCGTTGAACTGGATGCTCCCGGAAGTGGGCTCCAGAAACTTGGTCAGCAGATTGAAGCAAGTAGTCTTGCCCGCTCCATTGGGCCCGATCAGCGCGTGAATGGAGCCACGCTGCACGGCCAGATCCACCTTGCTGACGGCGGTAAAGCCTTTGAACTCTTTGGTGAGTTGCCTAGTTTCGAGAATAAGGTCGCTCATGCGCTGGCCGTCAGTCCTGAATGCTGCAAAACAAAGAGGGGAGCAACTTGATGTACTTCCTCTGCCTGAGCGGCATCTTGGTCTTTCATGCTGCAGTGCCGCAGCGGGAAACTCCTAGGAATGAAGAGCCGTCGGACTTATGCTTTCCCTAACCCTCCATAAAACAAATAGCAACAACAGAAGTAACTGCAAACTTCAAACTCATCGCAACTGCAAGTCACGTCAGAGACAGCGGCATCCCCAGGAATATCAGCATCCACTTCGGAATCTCTAAAAAAGCTTATGCCTTATACATATTGCGCTATCAATATTAATAAGACTGGGCGAAATGTGCCCTCATAGCACAGCTCTCCCCAGATTGGCCCTGATGCCGTAAACCCTGAGTCGCTCAATTCCCACTGGAGTAACTGGGTTACTAGCCCAATGCTCGCAAATATGCTTGCCATTTGTCGCCCTCAAAAACCAAGGGCGACAAAGAACAGCCATATCGCTATAAATTTAAAAGCTGCTTCCGATTGCCTCATATGAATTTCATGTTCTTTTATCCATGAAATAAATACTCAATAGGCGATAGCAGCTATCAAATTATTCAGCAATCGATGCCTGAGGCCATGCCTGCAAGACCTGTCGCGCTGCTCTTGAGTTCCTGCGTGAAAACGCATGGAATAAAACCCCTTGCAGAACTGTTTACTGCAGGTCAACCACAAGGAGAGACCTCATGTTTCGCATCGCTTCTCTGACGCTAGCTTCCGCCGCCCTGTTGGCGGCCTGCTCGACCGGCTCGGTCACTTCGGCAAAATCCCCTGCCACCACCCTCAACGGCGTGCTGGTCGGACCGACCCAGATGACGCTCTACGTCTTTGACAAGGATGCCGCAGGCTCCGGCAAAAGCGTCTGCAACGGCGGCTGCGCCACCAACTGGCCGCCTTTGATGGCCCCCGCGAATGCGGCGCCAATCGGCGACTGGAGCGTGGTGATGCGCGACGACGGCAGCAAGCAATGGGCTTACAAGGGCCGCCCCCTCTATCACTGGGTCAAGGATGCCAAGCCCGGCGACATGACGGGTGACGGCTTCCTCAACAATAGCTGGCATGTCGCCAAGCCCTGAGTGAAGGTCGACGCCGCCCTGGTCCATATTCCCCGCCTGCGCCGCTATGCGCGTGCGCTGGCGGGCGATGCCGCGCTGGCAGACGATCTGGTGCAGGACACCCTGGAGCGCGCCTGCCAGAAGTGGGCCTTGTGGCAGCCGCCGGCAGCCGCCTCGGCCGAGCAGGTGCAAAAAGCCTTGCTCAGCTGGCTGCTGACCTTGATGCACAACCTCTATGCCAATCAGTGGCAGCAGTCGTCGCGGCATCGCATGGTGGCGCTTGACGAGGCGCAGGACACGCCTCACGACCCCATGCCCAGACTGACGCTGCAGCTGGATCTGGAGCGGGCCCTGTCCCATCTCACGCCGCAGGCACGCGAGGTGCTGCTGCTGATCGGCATGGAGCAGTTCAGCTATGGCGAAGCCGCGCAGATGCTGGGCGTTCCCGTGGGAACGGTGATGTCGCGCCTCTCGCGCGCCCGCGAGCAGCTCAGGCGCCTCATGGAAGGAGAAAGACCCGCGACGACCGTGTTGAGGGCTGTCAAATGAAGGAAAGTGCAATGACACCCCAGCGCCCCGATGAAACCACGCTGCATGCCTGGGTGGATGGAGAGTTACAGCCCGATGCCGCTGCGACCGTGGCGCAATGGCTGGCCGAACACCCCGAAGAAGCAGCGCGCATGGCCGCCATTCAGGCCCAGAACGCGGGCCTTCAGGCTCTGCATGCGCAATTGCTCGAAGAGCCGGTCCCGCCCCGGCTCATACTATCCCTGCAAAAGCCGGCGCTGCAGTGGCGCTGGCAACATGCGCTGGCCGCAGGCATCATGCTCAGCGTGGGCCTGGGACTTGGCTATGGTGCAGGCCAGCAAAAATCCGGCTCACTGCCGGCCGACACGGCCGTGCAGTTGCCAGGCTTTGTCCGCGAGGCGGCTGCGGCCCATGCCGTCTATGTGCCCGAGCAGCGCCACCCCGTCGAGGTCGCGGCACAGCAGCAGGCGCATCTGGTGCAGTGGCTGTCCAAGCGGCTGGGAGTTGCGCTCAAGCCGCCGGTGCTGGAAGCCCAGGGCTTTCATCTCATGGGCGGGCGGCTGCTGCCCGGGGAGACCGGCCAGGCCCGCGCCCAGTTCATGTACGAGGATCAGGCCGGCCAGCGCGTCACCCTGTATGTCTCGGTGCTCAAGCCCGGGACGGCAGCCACCTCCGCCCCTGCGTCCTTTCAATGGAGCAGCGACGGTGCAAGCCATGGCTTTTACTGGATCGATGGCCGGCAAGGCTATGCCTTGAGTGCCTCCCTGCCGCGCGAGCGCCTGCAGACTCTGGCCAACGCGATCTATCAGCAACTGAGCTGAAGCCGCAGGGCGCTGACCGGAAGCGGGGTTGTCTTATTGCAGGCTGCCGCTGCCGCCTTCGCCACTGGCCGACTCGGGCAAGGCCAGGGGCAGAACGCCAATGCCCTCTTCCAGCAGCTCCATGGCCTCCTGGGCGCTGGTCTGGCCGCGAATGGCGCGCTCCTCGGTTTCACCGTAGTGAATGCGGCGCGCCTCTTCGGCGAATTTTTTGCCGACGTCCTCGGTATTTTGCGCAACCTGGCGCGACCACTGCATCCAGGCGGCATGCATGGACTGCAGATGTGCCCGCGCCTCGGCGCTGATCTCGGGTACGGCGACGGAAAGCTCCGGCGCTGCGGCAGGAGCCGGTTTTGCAGTCGGGGCAGTTTTTGGCGGCTGTGCGCCCAGATTGAGACGGGGAGCACTCAAGCGCTTGGTCACATCACTGTCGCCGCAAACAGGACATTCCACCAGCTTGCGCTGCAGCTGATTCTGAAAATCATCTTCCGAAGCAAACCAGCCTTCAAAGACATGGCCTGCAGGGCAGTGAAGATCAAGCACTTTCATGGCGCCACTCAACCCTTGCGGTGAACCAGATAGCGATAAACGAAGCCGGGAAATGCCAGCGTCAAAAACAGCGTAGCAGTAATGGCATAGAACTCCCAGCCTTGGGGAGATATCTGGCCGGCGCGGCGCTCCAGCAGCAAGCCCAGGCCGCCCACCAGCAGATACAGGGCAATCATTTCCAGCAGGCGCACCCACAGCGGCTTGCGACCGGCCATGACGGGGCCGACAATGCCCAGACGCTGGTTGATAAAAGGCAAATTGGCTGCCACAAGGGCAGCCAAGATGATGAGCCAGATAGAGGCGGTTATAGACACAAAGCCATTCCTAGAAAAAGCGATGAGGGCATCAAGCCCTCATCACGTTCGTCTTATCAGGAAGCCAGGGCACGCACAACGGCGTCAGCGCACAAGGCCATCAGACCGCCAGGCAGTATGCCCAGCAGCAGAACCAGCGCACCGTTGATCGTCAGCACAACGCGCACATCCAGAGGAGCAGACACGCTGGTAGCAGTGATTGGAGCATCAAAGTACATGACCTTGACCACGCGCAGGTAATAGAAGGCACCGATCAGCGACATGATCACGGCAAACACGGCCAGACCGATGTACAGGCTGCTGCCCGAAGCGACCAGGGCCTGCAGCACGGACAGCTTGGCGTAGAAGCCGACCAGCGGAGGAATACCGGCCATGGAGAACAGGCAGATGGCCATCACACCGGCGTACAGCGGGCTGCGCTGGTTCAGACCGGCCAGATCGGCGATCTCTTCGCTTTCAAAGCCTTCGCGGGCCAGCAGCAGGATCACGCCGAAGGAAGCCAGAGCGGTCAGCACATAGGTCACGATGTAGAACATCGCCGAGCTGTAGGCGTTTTCGACGGTGGCAGGATCGACCTTGCCGTCCACCACACCCGACATCAGACCCAGCAGCACAAAGCCCATCTGGGAAATCGTCGAGTAAGCCAGCATGCGCTTGAGGCTGGTCTGCTGCAGACCGGCCAGGTTGCCGATGAGCAGCGAGCAGACGGCCAGCACCATCAGCATCTGCTGCC
This sequence comes from Comamonas sp. Z1, assembly GCF_008121555.1. Classification (NCBI taxonomy): domain Bacteria; kingdom Pseudomonadati; phylum Pseudomonadota; class Betaproteobacteria; order Burkholderiales; family Comamonadaceae; genus Comamonas; species Comamonas sp. Z1. Next base: position 294,577 of record NZ_VOQT01000004.1, on the reverse strand, counting down.
AATCGATGGCCAGCGGCAGCAGGCCGTCCACCAGCAGGCGGATGGTCATGGCAAAGGCAGCCAGCTTGGGCGCGCCGCCGATCAGGGCGGTGATGGCGGTAGGTGCACCCTGGTAGACGTCGGGCACCCACATGTGGAAGGGAACCACACCCAGCTTGAAGGCCAGACCGGCGACCACGAAGACCAGACCGAAGACCAGCACCTGGTGCTTGATTTCACCGGAATTGATGGCCTTGAAGACCTGTCCGATATCCAGCGAACCGGTGGCACCGTAGAGCATGGACATGCCGTACAGCAGGAAGCCGGAAGCCATGGCACCCAGGACGAAGTACTTCATGGCGGCTTCGACGGACACGGTGTGGTCACGGCGCAGAGCCACCAGCGCATAGCTGGACAGTGTCAGCAGCTCCAGGCCCAGATACAGGACCAGGAAGTTGTTGCCGCTGATCATGATGAACATGCCCAGCAGGGCCAGCATGGACAGTGTGAAGAACTCACCGCCGCGCAGCATGTCGCGCTCGGCCGCATAAGGGCGGCCGTAGACCATGGTGATCATCACGGCGATAGTGGCAAAGCACTTGAGCCAGTTGCCCATGGCGTCCGAGACAACCATGTTGCCCCAGCCGTAGAAGGTATTGCCGCTCGCGGCGTACATGCCTTGCATCACCGCCACGACAAGCAGGGTGAGCATGGTCAGAACATAGGTGCCGGTGCGACGGGCGCTCTTGACGCCCAGGTCCACCAAGGCAATGACGCAGGCCATGACCAGGAGAGTGATCTCCGGGTAGATCGCCAGCCAGCTGATGTTGTCAATCATCTCGTGTCTCTCGTTTCAGTCTGGTCAGTTGAGCTTGCTCACAGCCACATGCTTGATGAGCTCTGCCACAGACACATCCATCACATCGGTGAAGGGCTTGGGATACAGACCCATGACCAGCACGGCCGCGGCCAGCAGGCCCAGCACCAGGAATTCGCGGCAGTTGATGTCCTTGAGTTCAGCCACATGGTCGTTGGCCACGGCACCCAGGTACACGCGCTTGTACATCCACAGGGTGTAGGCAGCGCCGAAGATCAGAGCGGTTGCAGCGCCCAGACCAATCCAGAAGTTGTATTGCACGGCACCCAGGATCACCATCCACTCGCCGACAAAACCGGCGGTTGCAGGCAGACCACAGTTGGCCATGGCAAACAGCAGGGCAAAGGCAGCGAACTTGGGCATGGTGTTGACCACACCGCCGTAAGCGGCGATTTCACGCGAATGAACGCGGTCGTACAGCACGCCGATGCACAGGAACATGGCGCCGGACACGAAACCGTGGGCAATCATCTGCACCAGGCCACCGGAGATGCCCAGGTTGTTGAACATGAAGAAGCCCAGGGTCACAAAGCCCATGTGAGCCACGGACGAATAAGCCACCAGCTTCTTCATGTCCTTTTGCACCAGAGCCACCACCCCCACATAGATCACGGCAATCAGCGACAGCGTGATCATCAGGCCCGACCACTCATGCGCCGCATCGGGAGCAATGGGCAGAGAGAAGCGCAGGAAACCATAGGCACCCAGCTTCAGCATGATGGCGGCCAGCACGGCGGAGCCGCCGGTAGGGGCTTCAACGTGAACGTCGGGCAGCCAGGTGTGGACCGGGAACATGGGCACCTTCACCGCAAAAGCGGCGAAGAAGGCGAAGAAGATCAGCGTCTGTGCGGTACCGGACAGGGGCAGCTTGTGCCAGTCCAGGATCTCGAAGCTGCCGCCCGACTGGGTGTACAGATAGATCAGAGCGACCAGCGTGAGCAGCGAGCCCATCAAGGTGTACAGGAAGAACTTGAAGGCTGCGTAGATCTTGTTAGGACCACCCCAGATACCGATGATCAGATACATCGGGATCAGAGTCGCTTCGAAGAACACATAGAACAGCATGCCATCCAGAGACGCGAACACACCGATCATCAGACCCGACAGGATCAGGAAAGCGGCCATGTACTGGTTGACGCGCTCGGTGATATTGGTCCAGGAGGCGATCACCACGATGACGGTGATGAAGGCCGTCAGCGGCACAAACCACATGGAGATGCCATCCACTCCCAGGTGGTAGTGGATGTTGAAGCGCTCAATCCAGAGCGCGTTCTCCACAAACTGCATATTGGCAGTCGTGGTGTCGAAGCCGGTGACCAGAGGAATGGTCACCGCAAAACCGATCAGCGCACCGATCAGTGCCAGCCAGCGCACCGCGTTGGCCTGCCCTTCTTTGCTGAAGGCCAGCAGGAGGGCGCCAAAAGCAATCGGCACCCAGATAGAAAGACTCAACAAACCCATTTTTGTTCTTCCCCTACTACTTGTTGAGCCACACGAAGTACGTCATGAGGGCAACGATACCCAGCAGCATGACCAACGCGTAGTGATAGAGATAGCCTGTTTGCAGGCCGCGCACCCACTGACCGAACTTGGCCATGAGCTTCCAGGAGCCGTTCACGATGGCGCCATCGATGATGGCCTGATCGCCGGCCTTCCAGAAGAAGGTACCGAAGGCACGGGAGCCGCGGGCGAAGATGTTCTCGTACACCCAGTCCACGCCGTACTTGCCTTCCAGAACCTGGTAGAGACCAATCTTCTTGGAGAAAGCCATGATGGCGGCAGGAATCTCGGGCTTGACCATGTAGAACACATAGGACACCACCACACCGGCCAGAGCCAGCCAGAACGGTGCAGCCGTGAAGCCGTGCAGAGCCATGGGCACCCAGCCGTGGATCTGCTCGGCCAGTTCGGCCATGGCGCCATGCTTGGAGCCATCGACGTGGATCACGCCCTTGAAGAAGTCGCCAAACAGCATGGGCATCAATGCAATCGCACCAATTACCACCGAAGGAATGGCCAGCAGCACCAGAGGACCGGTCACCACCAGAGGCGACTCGTGGGGCTTGGCATCATGGCCATGGCCGTGGTCGTCATGACCGTGGTGGTCATCATGGTGGGCATCGGGGTTCTGGTCGTAGCGCTCCTTGCCGTGGAAGACGATGAAGTACAGACGGAAGGAGTAGAAAGCCGTGATGAACACACCGGCCAGCACTGCAAAATTGGCAAAGCCGGCAGCAGGCAGGTTGGAAGCGTGAACCGCCTCGATGATGGCATCCTTGGAGTAGAAGCCCGAGAAGAACGGCGTGCCGATCAGCGCGAGGTTACCCAGCAGGAAGGTGATCCAGGTGATGGGCATGTACTTGCGCACGCCGCCCATCCAGCGGATGTCCTGATTGTGGTGCATGCCCATGATGACGGAGCCGGCACCGAGGAACAGCAGCGCCTTGAAGAAGGCGTGGGTCATCAGGTGGAACACGGACACCGAGTAGGCCGACACACCCAGAGCGATGGTCATATAGCCCAGCTGGGACAGCGTGGAGTACGCAATCACGCGCTTGATGTCGTTCTGGATGATGCCCAGAATACCCATGAACAGCGCTGTGATGGAGCCGATCACCAGGATGAAGTTCAGCGCAACATCCGACAGCTCATACAGAGGAGACATGCGCGACACCATGAAGATGCCGGCCGTCACCATGGTCGCCGCGTGAATCAGCGCGGAGATAGGCGTGGGACCTTCCATGGAGTCCGGCAGCCAGGCGTGCAGCGGGAACTGGGCCGACTTGCCCATCGCGCCGATGAACAGGCAGATGGCAGTCACGGTCACCAGCAACCAGCCCGTACCGGGCAGCTGGGTGTTCTGGATCTCTGGCAGCTTGGCAAAGATTTCAGAGTAGTTCAGCGTGCCGGTATAGGCAGCAATCAGGCCGATACCCAGAATGAAGCCGAAGTCACCCACGCGGTTGACCAGGAAGGCCTTCAGGTTCGCGAAGATGGCCGTAGGCTTCTTGTAGTAGAAGCCGATCAGCAGATAGGACACCAGGCCCACGGCTTCCCAGCCGAAGAACAGCTGCAGCAGGTTGTTGCTCATCACGAGCATCAACATGGAGAAGGTGAACAACGAGATATAGGAGAAGAAACGGTTGTAGCCGTCATCCTCTTCCATGTAGCCCATGGTGTAGATGTGAACCATCAGCGACACAAAGGTCACCACGCACATCATCATGGCCGTGATGGAGTCGATCAGGAAACCGACTTCCATCTTCAGGCCACCGACAACCATCCAGGTGTAGATGGTTTCGTTGAACTTTGCGCCGTCGAACACGACAGCCTTGAACGTGAGGGCCGACAGAACGAAGGCCAGGAGCACGCTCAGAATCGTCAGGGAACTGCTGCCGGTGCGACCAATCTTGTTGCCGCCAAAGGCCGTGCCCCAGATACCCGCGAGTGCGGAGCCGACCAGCGGTGCCAACGGCACCGCAAGCAGCATGGATGCAGAAAGGGTTTGACTCATTTCTTGAGAACCTTGCAAGTTACGGCGGACTCAACCCTTGAGGGCGTTGAGATCTTCCGCATCGATGCTTGTCTTGTTACGGAACAGCAGCACCAAGATCGCCAGACCGATGGCCGATTCAGCAGCAGCCACTGTCAGGATGAAAAACACGAACACCTGGCCGTGCATGTCGCCCAGATAGCTGGAAAACGCGACAAAGTTCATGTTCACGGCCAGCAGCATCAGCTCGATGGCCATGAGCAAGACGATCAGGTTCTTGCGGTTCAGAAAGATGCCAACCACGGAGAGTGCAAACAGCATGGCACCCAGCGTCAGGAAGTGGCCCAAAGTCAGCGTCATGCTTTTGTCTCCACAGCAGGCGCTGCAGCCGCGGCTTCAGCGTCAGGTTTTTGTGCAGGCTTGGTGCTGTCGACCTTGACCAGCTTGATGCGGTCAGAGGCTCGTACACGAATTTGATCTGCAGGGTTCATGGCCTTGCTGTCCTTGCGCTTGCGCAGCGTCAGGGCAATTGCTGCAATCATGGCCACCAGCAGGATCACGGCCGCAATTTCCACGGGATACAGGTATTCCGTGTATAGCAGCTTGCCCAGAGCCTGTGTGTTCGAGTAAGGAACGGTCTGGCCGGCTGCATTGACCATGGTCGTACCAACAGCCTTGGCGTCTTCGACGTCGCCGAAACCGCCCATCAGCACCATGCCCATTTCAAAGGCGATCAGCACACCGATCAGGGCGGCGAACGGGAAATGCTTCCAGAAGCCGCGGCGCATGGAGTCGATACGGATATCGAGCATCATCACCACGAACAGGAACAGCACCATCACAGCGCCCAGATAGACCAGCACCAGAGCGATGCCGAGGAATTCAGCCTTGAGCAGCAGCCAGATGGCGGCAGCTTGCGAGAAGGCCAGAATCAGATTGAGCACGGCGTGCACAGGGTTGCGAGCCGTGACAACCCGGAAGGCTGCAAACAGCAGCACGACCGAGAACAGATAGAAAAAACCAGTTTTGGCGTCCATGGATCGAATCTTTTCAAGTGATCAAGGAGCCGCTTCAGCGGTACTTGGCATCTGCCGCCTTGTTGGCAGCGATCTCGGCTTCATAACGGTCACCCACTGCCAGGAGCATGTCCTTGGTGAAGTAGAGATCACCGCGCTTTTCGCCGTGGTATTCGAAGATGTGCGTCTCCACGATGGAGTCCACCGGGCAGCTTTCTTCGCAGAAGCCACAGAAGATGCACTTGGTCAGATCAATGTCGTAGCGCGTGGTACGGCGCGAGCCGTCGTCACGCACATCGGACTCGATGGTGATGGCCATGGCAGGGCACACGGCTTCGCAAAGCTTGCAGGCAATGCAGCGCTCTTCGCCGTTTTCGTAACGGCGCAGGGCGTGCAGACCACGGAAGCGTGGCGACTGAGGTGTTTTTTCCTCAGGGAACTGCACCGTGATCTTGCGACGGAAGGTGTAGCGGCCAGTCAGGGCCATGCCCTTGGCCAGTTCCCAGAGCATGAAGCTCTTGAGGAAATCCTTGAAGGAGAAAGGTGTTGCAGCTACTGCAGACATACGTACTCCGCTTATTTCCAGATGTTCCAGGGCGAGTACAGCCAAGCACCCACAACCACCAGCCACACCAGGGTGACGGGAATGAAGATCTTCCAACCCAGACGCATGATCTGGTCATAACGGAAGCGCGGGAAGGTAGCGCGAATCCAGATGAAGCACGACACCACCAGGAAGGTCTTGATCGCCAGCCAGATCCAACCGGGGATGAAACCCAGGAAGTCGAACGGAGGCAGCCAGCCGCCCAGGAACATGATCACGGCCAGGATGGAAACCAGCCACATGCTCGCGTATTCGGCCAGGAAGAAGACCGCAAAGCCCATGCCCGAGTACTCGACCATGTGACCAGCCACGATTTCGGCTTCGCCTTCGACCACGTCAAACGGGTGACGGTTGGTTTCGGCAACGACCGAGATCAGGTAGACGATGAAGATGGGCAGCAGGGGCAGCCAGTTCCAGGACAGGATGCTCATGCCCATGGATGCGAACTGACCTTGACCCTGGCTCATCACGATGGCCGAGAGGTTCATGCTGCCCGTGACCATGATGACCACCAGGAAACAGAAGCCCAGCGCGATTTCGTAGCTCACCATCTGGGCCGAGGCACGCAGCGCGCCCAGGAAGGCGTACTTGGAGTTGGAAGCCCAGCCCGCAATGATCACGCCATAGACTTCGATGGAAGTGATGGCCATCAGCAGCAGCAGACCTGCGTTCACGTTGGCCAGGGCCACATCGGGGGCAAAGGGAATCACCACCCAGGCCGCCAGGGCCGGCATGATGGCCATGACGGGGCCCACATAGAACAGGCCCTTGGCAGCTGCCGTGGGCTGAATCAGTTCCTTGGTCAGCAGCTTCAGGCCGTCAGCCAGAGGCTGCAGCAGACCCGAAGGACCCACGCGGTTGGGGCCCAGACGGATTTGCATGAAACCCAGCAGCTTGCGTTCCCACAGCGTGAGGTAGGCCACGGCACCCATCAGGGGAGCCACGATGGCCACGATGCCGAGCAGAATCCAGATGACGGGCCAGGCCACATCGGTCCAGAAAGGAGCGGCGGACAGGCCCGCGCCCCAAGCTTTCAATGCGTCGATCATGCGGCGCCTCCCTCACGAACCTGACGAGCGTCAGCCGTCAATTGCAGCGACGTAGCGCGGCGCACGATGCTGTCGAGCTGGTAAATGCTGGCGACTGCAGGCGCTGTCACATTGCCGGCGGGCACTGCGCTCACGGCCTGGGCCGCGTTGCTCAGCACATTGGCTGGCACTTGGGCAGCGCCGCCGGTAGCCTCAGCCAGCACGTCCTGCGATGTCTCATAGTCCACGCCCGGCACACCCATCAGGTTGGCCAGCACGCGCAGTACCTTCCATGCAGGACGCGTGTCGGCCAGAGGCTTGACCACGGCGTGGAAGCTCTGCAGACGGCCTTCGGCGTTGACAAAGCTGCCCGAGGTTTCCGTGAACGGAGCAATGGGCAGCAGCACATCGCTGAATTCCAGATTGGCCTTGAAGGGGCTCAGAGTCACCACCATCTCGGCCTTGTTCAGACCAGCGATGGCGGCCTTGCCGGCAGCGCTGTCGAACTCGGGCTCGTTGTTCAGCAAGATGGCAGCCTTCAGGCCACCGCCAATCATCTGAGCCGCATTCAGACCGTTGCCAGCAGGCATGGCCTTGACCCATTGCGCGCCCACGGTGTTGGCGGCTTCGGTCAGATAGCCTACGGCAGCGCCGGTCTGTTCGGCAACCCAGCTGGCCAGAGCCAGCAGTGCAGAAGCCTGAGCATGGTGCGCTGCGGCATTGCCCAGCAGCACGGCCTTTTGCTCGCCAGCCAGCAATGCAGCGGCAATCGCCTTGGCTTCGTCATGGGCCTGACCGGCCACGGGTGCCGAGACACCCTTGGCTTCGGCCACGGCAGCAGCCACATCGGCCAGAGCCTGAGCCCAGTCGCCGGCAGCAACCACCGATGCGTTGACGGGCAAGGCCCAGTCATGGATGCGATCGTTGATGGCGAAGACCTTGCAGCCCTTCTTGGCAGCCTGGCGAATGCGCTGTGCGAACAGCGGATGGTCCTTGCGCAGGTTGGAGCCCACGATCAGAGCCGACTGCAGATTGCTCAATGCAGCGATGGGCAGACCCAGCCACTGCACGCCTTGCGTGGCAGCGAACTCGGCATTGCGCAGACGGTAGTCGATGTTCTCGCTACCGATGCCGCGCACCAGCTTGCCGGCCAGGAACAGCTCTTCCACTGTGCTGTGAGGGCTGACCAGAGCGCCGATGGCGCTGGCGCCATGGTTGCTCTTGATCTGCTGCAGGCCGTTGGCCACATATTCGAGGGCGGTCTGCCAGTCGACTTCCTTCCACTCGCCGCCCTGCTTGAGCATGGGCTTGGTGAGGCGTTCGTCGCTGTTCAGCGCCTCATAGGAGAAGCGGTCGCGGTCGGCAATCCAGCATTCGTTGACTTCTTCGTTCTCGAAGGGCACAACGCGCATGACCTTGTGGTTCTTGACCTGAACGATCAGGTTGGAGCCTGTGGAGTCGTGCGGAGCCACCGACTTGCGGCGCGACAGTTCCCAGGTACGGGCGCTGTAGCGGAAGGGCTTGCTGGTCAACGCGCCCACGGGGCAGATGTCGATCATATTGCCCGACAGTTCGGAGTCCACGCTATCGCCCACCACGGTGGTGATCTCGGAGTGCTCGCCGCGGTGAATCATGCCCAGTTCCATGACGCCGGCCACTTCCTGGCCAAAGCGCACGCAACGTGTGCAGTGAATGCAGCGGCTCATTTCCTCCATGGAAATCAGCGGCCCCACGTTCTTATGGAACACCACGCGCTTTTCTTCTTCGTAGCGCGAAGAGCTGCTGCCATAACCCACTGCCAGATCCTGGAGCTGGCATTCGCCGCCCTGGTCGCAGATGGGGCAGTCCAGCGGGTGATTGATGAGCAGGAACTCCATCACCGACTGTTGTGCCTTGATGGCCTTCTCGCTCTTGGTGCGCACGATCATGCCTTGCGTCACTGGCGTGGCGCAGGCGGGCATGGGCTTGGGAGCCTTTTCCACATCCACAAGGCACATGCGGCAGTTGGCCGCAATGGATAGCTTCTTGTGGTAGCAGAAGTGAGGAATGTAGGTGCCGGCCTTCTCGGCTGCATGCATGACCATGCTGCCTTCCGTCACCTCGACCTTTTTTCCGTCCAGTTCAATTTCAACCATATGCTTGTCTCGCGATCAGGCGCTCATGCAGCCTGTTTGGAAGCGTTCTGGATCTTCGCTTCGAACTCGTGGCGGAAGTGCTTGATCATGGCGCGAACCGGCATGGCTGCCGCGTCGCCGAGCGCACAGATCGTGCGGCCCATGATGTTCACGGATACCGAGTCCAACAGCTCGATATCTTCCGGACGGCCTTCGCCGTGCTGAATACGGTTCACCACGCGCCACAGCCAGCCCGTGCCTTCACGGCAGGGCGTGCACTGGCCGCAGGACTCGTGCGAATAGAAGTACGACAGACGCAGCAGGCACTCGACCATGTCGCGCGAATCATCCATCACGATCACGGCGCCCGAACCCAGCATGGAGCCAGCCTTGGAGATGGAGTCATAGTCCATCGTGCAGTCCATGATGATGTCGGCAGGCAGCACGGGCGACGAAGAGCCGCCGGGGATCACGGCCTTGAGCTTGCGTCCGGTGCGCACACCGCCTGCCAGCTCCAGCAGCTTGCTGAAAGGCGTGCCCATGGGAACTTCGTAGTTGCCGGGCAGGTTCACGTCGCCGCTGACCGAGAAGATCTTGGTGCCGCCGTTGTTGGGCTTGCCGCATTCCAGATAGGCCTGGCCACCGTTGCGGATGATCCAGGGAACGGCCGCAAAAGTCTCGGTGTTGTTGATGGTCGTGGGCTTGCCGTAGAGACCGAAGCTGGCGGGGAATGGCGGCTTGAAGCGGGGCTGACCCTTCTTGCCTTCCAGCGATTCCAGCAGCGCGGTTTCTTCGCCGCAGATGTAGGCGCCAAAGCCATGGTGGGCATGCAGCTGGAAGCTGAAGCTGCTGCCCAGGATGTTGTCACCCAGGTAGCCGGCAGCGCGTGCTTCTTCCAGGGCCGCCTCGAAGCGCTCATAGACTTCGAAGATCTCGCCGTGGATGTAGTTGTAGCCGATGCTGATGCCCATCGCGAAAGCGGCAATGATCATGCCTTCGATCACGATGTGCGGGTTGAACATCAGAATGTCGCGGTCCTTGCAGGTACCGGGCTCGCCCTCATCCGAGTTGCAGACCAGGTGCTTCTGACCGGGGAACTGGCGGGGCATGAAGCTCCACTTCAGACCCGTGGGGAAGCCCGCACCGCCACGGCCGCGCAGACCGGATTCTTTGAGCGTCGCGATGACCTGATCTTGCGTCAGGCCTTCGCCGCCATCCTTGCCCAACAGCTTGCGCAGGGCCTGATAGCCGCCGCGTGCTTCATAGTCCTTGATGGACCAGTTGCTGCCGTTCAGATCCGCATAGATCTGGGGATTGATGTGACGATCGTGGAAGCAGGTTTCATTGCCAGTCGATGCGAACTTGGCCAGCACGGCATTGGCGGCAGGATTGTTCAGAATCGTGCTCATGCCTTGCCCTCCGCAGCGCGCAGGCCGTCGACCAGCTCGTCGAGCTTTTCATTGCTCATGAAGCTGCACATGCAACGGTCGTTGACCAGCATCACGGGCGAATCGGCGCAGGCGCCCAGGCACTCGGACTGCTGCAGCGTGAACAGGCCGTCCTTGGTGGTCTCGCCCATCTTGATGCCCAGCTTGTGCTCCAGGTGGTGCAAGGCCTTGTAGCCGTCGCGCAGCTGGCATGGCAGATTGGTGCAGACATTGAGCTTGTACTTGCCAACAGGTTGCTGGTTGTACATATTGTAGAAAGTGGTGACTTCGTGCACCGCAATCTCGGCCATGCCCAGGACTTCGGCAATCACTGCCTCGCTTTCCTGGCTGACCCAGCCCTGCTCCTGCTGCACGATAGACAGGCAAGCCATGACGGCAGACTGTTTCTGGTCAGCCGGATACTTTGCCACCTCACGCGCAAAGCGTTCTCTGGTCGCTTCGGTAATCATCGGTCAACGTCTCCAAACACGATGTCCAGGGTACTGAGCACCATCACGGCGTCAGCCAGCATATGGCCACGGCTCAGTTCATCGAGAGCAGCCATGTGCGCAAATCCTGGTGGACGAATCTTCAGTCGATAGGGCTTGTTGGCACCATCGCTGATCAAATAAATGCCGAACTCACCCTTGGGATGCTCGACGGAAGCGTAAGCCTCGCCTTCGGGAACCTTGAAGCCTTCGGTAAAGAGCTTGAAGTGGTGAATCAGCTCTTCCATGTTGGACTTCATGGCTTCACGGCTTGCGGGCGCAACCTTGTGATTGTCCGTGATCACCGGGCCGGGATTGACACGCAGCCAGTCCACGCATTGCTTGATGATCTTGTTGGACTCGCGCATCTCGGCCATGCGAACCAGATAGCGGTCATAGCAGTCGCCCGTGGCACCCACCGGAATATCGAAGTCCAGCTTGTCGTAGACCTCGTAGGGCTGGGTCTTGCGCATGTCCCAGGGCAGGCCCGAGGCGCGCAGCATGGGACCGGTCAGGCCCAGATTGATGGCACGTTCCGCAGACACCACACCGATGCCGACGTTACGCTGCTTCCAGATGCGGTTGTCGGTCAGCAGGGTTTCGTACTCGTCCGCGCACTTGGGGAAGCGCTGCGTGAAAGCATCGATAAAGTCCAGCAGCGAGCCCTTGCGGTCTTCGTTCATGGCCTCCATGGAGCGCACATTGCGCACCTTGCTGGCCTTGTACTGGGGCATGCTGTCCGGCAGGTCGCGATACACGCCACCGGGGCGGAAGTAAGCCGCGTGCATGCGCGCACCCGACACTGCTTCGTACATGTCCATCAGCGCTTCGCGTTCGCGGAAGCTGTAGATCAGGATGGTCGAGCTGCCGGCATCGTTGCCCGAGGAACCCAGCCACATCAGGTGATTCATGATGCGGGTGATTTCCGAGAACATCACACGGATGTACTGGGCACGGATGGGCACTTCGATGCCCATCAGTTTTTCAATGGCCAGGCAGTAAGCGTGCTCGTTGCTCATCATCGAGCAGTAATCCAGGCGGTCCATATAGGGCAGCGACTGGATATAGGTCTTGCTTTCGGCCAGCTTTTCGGTCGCGCGGTGCAGCAGACCGATGTGCGGGTCGGCGCGCTGCACCACTTCGCCATCGAGCTCCAACACCAGACGCAGCACACCGTGCGCTGCCGGGTGCTGCGGACCAAAGTTCAGGGAATAGTTCTTGATTTCAGCCATGGTCTTCCGTCAAAAGGCGACGTGCGCCTTTAGTGCAGGCCTCCGCCGTAGTTTTCTTCACGAATGATGCGCGGCGTGATTTCGCGAGGCTCGATCGTGACGGGCTGGTACACCACACGTTGCTGTTCGGCGTCGTAGCGCATTTCCACGTGACCGGACAGGGGGAAATCCTTGCGGAATGGGTGGCCGATGAAGCCATAGTCGGTCAGGATACGACGCAGGTCTTCGTGACCCTCGAACACGATGCCGAACAGATCGAAGGCTTCGCGCTCGAACCAGTTGGCCGAGTTCCAGATGGGGTTGATCGAGGCCACCACGGGGAAGTCATCGTCGGCGCAGTACACACGCACACGCAGGCGCTGGTTCAACGTCAGGGACATCAGGTGGGATACAACGGCAAAACGCGGACCGTCCTTGCCGACTTCCGCATAAGTGGAATAGTCCACGCCGCACAGATCCAGCAGCATCTCGAACTGGCAGTCCGGGGCATTGCGCAGAATCTGCATCACGTCCAGATACTTGTCAGCGGATACTTCCACCGTCACTTCGCCATAGGCCAGAGTGACGGAGCGCACCCTGTCACCCAAGGCAGCAGTAACCACATCCCGAAGCTTTTCGGGGTGAATTGCAATTGCAGTCATCTCAGCCCTTTAAACGCGAGCGATGGTGTGGGTACGACGAATCTTCTGCTGCAGCTGGATGATGCCGTAGATCAGCGCTTCCGCTGTCGGGGGGCAACCAGGCACATAGACGTCGACGGGAACAATGCGGTCGCAACCACGCACCACCGAGTAGCTGTAGTGGTAGTAACCGCCACCATTGGCGCAGGAGCCCATGGAAATTACCCAGCGCGGCTCGGACATCTGGTCGTACACCTTGCGCATCGCGGGAGCCATCTTGTTGCACAGCGTACCGGCAACAATCATCAGGTCAGAGTGGCGGGGGCTGGCACGGAACACTTCGGAGCCGAAGCGACCGATGTCATAGCGAGCAGCTGCTGCGTGCATCATCTCCACCGCACAGCAGGCCAGGCCAAATGTCATGGGCCAGATCGACCCTGTCTTGGCCCAGTTCACCACCGTGTCATAACTGGTGGTGACGAAGCCTTCCTTCATCACGCCTTCGATCATCGTGTTTCCTCAGAAAAGCTGCTTATTCCCAATCCAGGGCGCCTTTTTTCCACTCGTAGGCAAAGCCCACGACCAGAATGGCCAGGAAAATCAGGACAGCAACAAAACCCACGCCGCCGACATCTTTGAGTGCGACAGCCCAGGGCAGCAGAAATGCGATTTCCAAGTCGAACAGAATGAACAGGATGGCGACCAGGTAGTAGCGCACATCAAACTTCATTCGAGCGTCTTCAAACGCCTCGAAACCGCATTCGTAGGGGGAGTTCTTGGCAGCATCAGGGCGGTTTGGACCCAGCACGTAGCCGAGCACCAGGGGTACAACACCCACAGCCATGCCAATAAGAATGAACAGAAGAACGGGAAGGTACTGATCGATGTTCATCGAGTGGGCCTTGTTATGAAAACATGCCTCACCGATCACTGCCTGATCAGCAGGGCAGGTTTTTAGTTATGTGTTGGTGCCGTCGGCGAGACTCGAACTCGCACAGCTTTCGCCACTACCCCCTCAAGATAGCGTGTCTACCAATTCCACCACGACGGCTTCGTCTCAAAGTCCGGCAATCTCTGGAACCTTCATTGCAAAGATTCTGATCCCCAGACAATCCCTAGATTCTAGCCTGAAAAACCCCACTCTTTGGGGTTCTTCAGGATTTTCTCCAAATTATTTCGTTGGGATCTGGGCTGCGCCCTCAGCACCAGCCGCCGGAGCAGCAGGAGGCACGGCTGCATCGCCGGCAGTTGCGGGCGGCACATTGGCAGCAGGCGCAGGAGCCGAAACAGGAGCAGCGCCTTCCAGCACACTACCCGAGCTCACTGGGCGAGCATTGCCCAGATAAGCCAGAGCCAATGTAGCCACGAAGAACACGGTGGCCAGAGCCGCCGTGGAGCGCGACAGGAAGTTGGCACTGCCCGAGGCGCCAAACAGGCTGCCCGACGAACCGCTGCCAAAGGAAGCCCCCATATCGGCACCCTTGCCGTGCTGCATGAGGATGAGGCCGATCATGCCCAGAGCGGCCAGCATCTGGACCGCGAGAATGACGCTGGAAAAGACGTTCATATCAAAACCTAAAAGTCTGAATCATTGCGCACCACACCGGAGTGCGGCGCAGACGAATTATTGCGCTGCCGCAATAATGGTGAGGAAATCCGGGGCCTTGAGCGCCGCACCACCGATCAGGCCACCGTCAATATCGGCCTGAGCCAGCAACTGCGCCGCATTGCCTGCATTCATGCTGCCGCCATAAAGCAGGGGCACGCGGTCAGCCTTGTCGCTGGCCGCCGCCAGCTGCGCCCGCAGCACGGCATGCACCTGCTGGGCCTGCTCGGGAGTGGCAGTCTTGCCGGTGCCTATGGCCCAGACAGGCTCATAGGCCACAACCAGCTCGCTCACGCAGTGGCCGACCTGATGAATCACGGCTGCCAGCTGACGCTTGACCACGGCCTCGGTCTGACCCGCTTCACGCTCCGCCAGGGTCTCGCCCACGCAGACGATGGGCGTGATGCCCTTGGCCAGCGCGGCCTGGGCCTTGGCAGCAACCACGGCATCGGTCTCGCCATGATACTGACGACGCTCGGAGTGACCGACCAGCGCATAGCGCACGCCGAACTCCTTGAGCATGACAGCAGAAGTTTCGCCCGTGAATGCGCCCTGCTCGTGCTGGGACACATCCTGTGCGCCCACCCCAATGGAAGTACCCGCAAGTTCCGCCTGGACTTGAGCCAGATAGGGCGCAGGAGCAGCCACGGCCACGCCCGCCTTGTTGCCAGCAGGCAAGCCCTGCTTGATGGCCTGCAGCAAAGCAGCATTGGCAGCCAGGCTGCCGTTCATCTTCCAGTTGCCAACAATGAGTTTTTGCTTCATGTTTCCCAAGTCAAAACGATTTTTCCGGTGTGCTGGCTGGATTCCATCAGCGCATGAGCCTGCGCCGCATCAGCAGCATCGAATTCACGATAGATGGCTGGGCGCACCTTGCCGGACTCCAGCAGGGGCCAGACATTGCGCTTGAGCGCCTCGGCGATCGCCGCCTTGAAGGCCACGGAGCGCGGGCGCAACGTGGAGCCAGTCACGGTCAACCGCTTGCGCAGCACCAGGCCGGCATCGAACTCGGCCTTGACGCCACCCTGCACCGCAATGATTACCAGGCGACCATCAGGAGCCAGGCATTGGACTTCGCGCGCCACATAGCTGCCGGCGACCATGTCGAGAATGACGTTGACGCCCTCGCCTGCCGTGATGCGCTGCACTTCTGCCGCAAAGTCCTGGGTCTTGTAGTTGATGGCGTGGTCGGCACCGAGCTTGAGACAGTCATCGCACTTGGCATCACTGCCCGCCGTGACAATGACCGTCGCGCCCCAGGCCTTGGCCAGCTGAATCGCCGTCACGCCAATGCCGCTGCTGCCGCCCTGCACCAGCAAGGTTTCACCGGGCTGCAGAGCCCCCCGGTCAAACACATTGCTCCAGACCGTGAAAAAGGTCTCGGGCAAGGCCGCCGCCTGCACGTCGCTGAAGCCCGCCGGCACCGGCAGGCACTGGTCCACGGGCGCAGCGCAGAAACTCGCATAGCCGCCACCGGCCACCAGCGCGCAGACGCGGTCGCCAAGCTTGAAGCCCGCCTTGGCCATGGCCGCCTCGTCGCCCGCCACGATCACACCCGCCACCTCCAGCCCCGGAAGATCGGAGGCTCCGGCAGGCGGTGCGTAATGACCTTTGCGCTGCAGCACATCGGGGCGATTGATGCCGCTCGCGGCAACGCGAATCAGCACCTCACCCTCAGCCGCCACCGGCATGAGACGTACACCCATGCGCAGCACGTCTGGCGCACCATAGCTGGTGATCTCCACCGCTCGCATTGTGTTGGCTTCCATAGTCAGGCTTTGCTTTATCAAAGAAATCAGGCTCAAACGCTTATGCAGAAAGCGCTAGCAGCTACAAAATCAGGATCAACCAGCAAACGACAAAACAGGAGACCGCCTCGCGGCGGACTCCTGCTCAGCCATTACTGCTGCTGTTGCTGCTGCTCGTCAGCGGCTGCGCGGTTTTCACGTGGCTCGCGATTCTCGCGGGGTTCGCGATTCTGGCGAGGAGCACGTTCGCGGTACTCGCGATCGCCACGGGGTTCACGCGGCTCGCGCTCAGGCATGCCGGCAGGACGCTCGGTCAGCGCCTTCATGGACAGCTTGACACGACCCTTGTCGTCGGTTTCCAGAACCTTGACCTTGACCACTTGACCTTCTTGCAGGTAGTCGGTGACCTTTTCCACGCGCTCGTGAGCGATCTGGCTGATGTGCAGCAGACCGTCCTTGCCGGGCAGCAGGTTGACCAGGGCACCGAATTCCAGAATCTTGACGATGGGGCCTTCGTAGACCTTGCCGATCTCGACTTCGGCCGTGATCTGCTCGATGCGCAGCTTGGCGGCTTCGGCCTTGGCGCCGTCGGTGGCGGCAATGGTGATGGTGCCGTCTTCCTCAATGTTGATCTGGGTGCCGGTCTCTTCGGTCAGCGCACGGATGGTGGCGCCACCCTTGCCGATCACGTCACGGATCTTCTCGGGGTTGATCTTCATGGTGTAGAGCTTGGGCGCGAAGCTGGAGACTTCGGTCTTGGCTTCACCCATGGCTTCCTGCATCTTGCCCAGGATGTGCATGCGCGCTTCCTTGGCCTGAGCCAGGGCGACCTGCATGATTTCCTTGGTGATGCCCTGGATCTTGATGTCCATCTGCAGGGCTGTGATGCCGTTGGTGGTACCGGCCACCTTGAAGTCCATGTCACCCAGGTGATCTTCGTCACCCAGGATGTCGGTCAGCACGGCAAACTTGTTGTCTTCCTTGATCAGACCCATGGCGATACCGGCCACATGCGCCTTCATGGGCACGCCGGCGTCCATCATGGACAGGCAGCCGCCGCAGACCGAAGCCATGGACGAGGAACCGTTGGACTCGGTGATTTCCGACACCACGCGGATGGTGTAGGGGAACTCTTCCTTGGTCGGCAGGCAAGCGGCCAGAGCGCGCTTGGCCAGACGGCCGTGGCCGATTTCACGGCGCTTGGTCGAGCCCATGCGGCCCACTTCGCCGGTGGCAAAGGGAGGCATGTTGTAGTGGAACAGGAAGCGGTCTTCGAACTCGCCAGCCAGCGCGTCGATCTTCTGAGCATCGCGCTCGGTACCCAGCGTGGAGATCACCAAGGCCTGGGTCTCACCACGCGTGAACAGCGCGGAGCCGTGGGTGCGGGGCAGCACGGAGGAACGGATCTCGATGGGGCGCACGGTACGGGTGTCGCGGCCGTCGATACGGGGCTCGCCCGCCAGGATCTGCGAACGCACGATGCCAGCTTCGATGTCGAACAGCATGCCTTCGACCTTGACGCCGTCGAACGCCACGCCTTGCTCGGTCAAGGCGGCCTTGACATCGGCGTATGCAGTGCGGCAAGCCAGGGTACGCACCTGCTTGTTGCGCTCCTGGTAAGCGGCGCGCAGCTTGGCTTCGCCCAGCTCGGCCACCTTGGCGATCAGCGCCTCGTCCTTGGCGGGAGCAGTCCAGTCCCATGCGGGCTTGCCGCCTTCACGCACCAGGTCATGGATGGCGTCGATGGCGATCTTGCCTTGCTCGTGACCGAACACCACGGCGCCCAGCATCACTTCCTCAGGCAGTTGCAGGGCTTCGGATTCCACCATCAGCACGGCGGATTCGGTGCCGGCAACGACCAGATCCATCTGAGAATCCTTGCGCTGGGTCTGACCGGGGTTCAGCACATATTCGCCGTTGATGTAGCCCACGCGAGCAGCACCGATGGGGCCGCTGAAGGGAATGCCGGACACAGCCAGGGCCGCCGAAGTGGCGATCATGGCAGCGATGTCGGCATCGACTTCGGGATTCAGCGAAATGGTGTGGATGACCACATGCACGTCGTTGTAGAAGCCTTCGGGGAACAGGGGACGGATGGGA
This sequence comes from Comamonas sp. Z1, assembly GCF_008121555.1. NCBI lineage: Bacteria > Pseudomonadati > Pseudomonadota > Betaproteobacteria > Burkholderiales > Comamonadaceae > Comamonas > Comamonas sp. Z1. Next base: position 276,245 of record NZ_VOQT01000004.1, on the reverse strand, counting down.
CGGTCGATCAGACGCGAGGTCAGAGTCTCCAGCTCGGAAGGCTTGGCTTCGCGCTTGAAGAAGCTGCCGGGGATCTTGCCGGCGGCATAGGTCTTCTCGATGTAATCGACGGTCAGGGGGAAGAAGTCCTGGCCGGCCTTGGCGATCTTGGAGCCCACGACAGTGGCCAGCACCACGGTGTCGTCGATGTTGACCAGCACGGCGCCGGAGGCCTGGCGCGCGATTTCGCCGGTTTCCATGGTGACCGTATGCTGGCCCCACTGGAAGGTCTTGGTAACTTTGTTGAACATGGTCATATTGACTCCCTTATGAATAGCTGGATGCGCTCATCCAGTCTTGATTTGGAGTGCAAACAGAACACGATGCCATTCCAGTGCTGCGCTGAGCGCTATCAATAGTGCAGCACTGGAATGACACAGCTTCGCTCTGTTTTGCGAACTCCGAAGTAAAAAACGCCTGAGCTAGGCAATCTAACTCAGGCGTTTCGATCTTTCACCGTGCTTACTTGCGCAGGCCCAGCTTGGCGATCAGTGCTGTGTAGCGGTCAGCGTCCTTGGACTTCAGGTAGTCCAGCAGCTTGCGGCGACGGCTCACCATGCGCAGCAGACCGCGACGACCGTGGTGGTCCTTGGCGTTAGCCTTGAAGTGGGGAGTCAGTTCGTTGATGCGAGCAGTCAGCAGAGCCACTTGCACTTCGGGGCTACCAGTGTCGTTTTCGGAACGAGCATTGGCCTTGACAACTTCAGCCTTCTTATCGGCAGCGATCATTTTGTTTTCCTTAGGATTTGGCACTCGACGAGGAGCACCTTGGTTACTTGCGCCAAGGCTGGAAAGGCCTCAGCGTGCGTCTTGCACCATGCAAAACTTGGCGATTATATCAAGAGGCGATTTATTCCCTATGCAATAGCACGACTAGGCACCAGACCAAGGCAGACAAACCCGCTTGCCCGCTCCTAAGCAAGACTCGGACAATGCGCCCATCACCTCCAGCCGGAGATCTGCAATGACCAGCTTTTCTAGACGCTATTCGTTTGCCAGCCTCTGCACTGCGGTCCTTATGGTATTCGCCCTCGCAGATCAGCCAGCACTCGCAGCCAACGCAGGCCAACGCAAGCACAAAGCAGCCAAGAAGCAAAGCGGCAAGGTCAAGATCCAGAACCCCCGGAGCAGTTCGGAAGAGACAACTGCCGAACGCGATAGACGGCTCTATCGGGAATGCCAGGGAAGACCCAACTCCGGGGCATGCGCGGGGTATGCCTACCCAGCTTCCGGCCGCCGCCGCTGAAAGCGACCACCGATCTCCCCATCAAGACCACTCATCCAGTCACAAAGCATTCGGCATGCAACGAAACGTAATATGCCAGCATGCCCAATTTGCCCCTCATTCGTCGCCATTTTACCAGAGGCTTCACAGCCATTGAACTCATGGTCACGGTTGCCATTCTGGCCGTTTTGGCCGGCCTTGCCGCGCCCAGCTTCAATCCAATCATTGAACGCTGGCGAGTGCGCCAGGTTTCGGAAGAGTTGCAGTCCACGCTTTACTTTGCGCGGTCAGAGGCGGTCAAGCGCGGAGGGGGGGTTACCATCCTCCGAAACACCAGCACCGACGGATGCACAATTTCCGACACTGACGCCGATGCATGGAATTGCGGGTGGCTCGTATTTGCCGACAAAAACAGCAACGGCGTCCAAGACAGCGGCGACGAAATTCTTCAGCAAACACCTCCTCCTAGCCGCATTAAAGTCAAGCTCACGAGTATCAATAGCAGCACCGGACAAGACAGCGGAAGCCTGACCAAGCCTGTTCAGGTCGATCGCTGGGGTCAACTTACAAGCAACAGCGTATCTTTTTTCGCCTTCCGCCTAACGCCTGCGGACAGCAGCAACGCAGAAGCCAGCGCCAGCTCGCTTTGCGTGAGTGGCAGCGGGCGCATCAAGCGCATGAATTCAAGCACCGTCGCCTGCACCTGAGAAAGCCCATAGAGGAACAGCAATGCAGGCCGGCTACACAGCTCGTGATTCTTGATAAGGAGTCCGCGTGTCTTGCTCTACCAGTTGCAGTTGCCAAAGGCAATCTTCATCTCGTGGACTCACGGCCATTGAGATGCTGGTGACCATGGCAGTGCTGGCCGCCTTGACTGCATTTGCGGCACCCAGCTTCACCCCCTTATTTGATCAATGGCGCGTATATCAAGTGACTGAGGCGATGAAATCCAGCTTGATGCTTGCCAGATCCGAAGCCATCAAACGTGGTGGCAAGGTCTATCTGGAAAAGCTTCCAAAAACCACCGCCGGATGTGTAACGGATGGAACCACTCAGGACTGGGATTGCGGCTGGGTTGTCTTTGTTGATGCCAATGCCAACAAGCGCTGGAATGCGGGCGAGGAAATTCTGCGCTTCGACACGCCCAAAAACATTCTGGTCACTAAAAATCCATCCGGCGCCACTATTAGCCTGAACCGTTGGGGTCAAGCCAATGGCGCCAACCTTTTCAGCTTTTATATCTCTCCACAAAAAACTGGAATTACGTCTCCTGCAGCCAAGGGCATATGCCTTGCTGCGGGCGGTCGCATTCGCATCATTGATCAAAAAGACATCCCATGCGTCTAACCCATACCATCCGCGCAAAAAAACAGCTTGGAATTACTCTGCTTGAGTCCTTGATTGCCATTGTTGTTGCTGCACTTGGCATTCTCGGCATTTTGGGCGTCCAGATGCGCACACTGACAGACACGCAGACCAGCATGCGCCGCACCCAAGCCATTCGGCTAATTGAAGATCTAAGCGAACGAATGAAGGTCAACCCCAATGCCCTCCTAAGCATTGGAGATTACACATCCACCTTTACAAAAAAAGCTGCCGACTACGCCAGCGCTGACTGCTCAACAGCAGCATGCACCCCCAGCAAACAAGCCAGTTTTGACTTAAAGATCTGGAAAACAACGCTCCAGCAAACACTTCCATTAGGTCAAGCTCAGATTTTTCTAGCTCCTGGAGAAAGCGCATCTGATGGTAATCGCCGCCAACTGGGCGTTATTATTGCTTGGCGAGAAAATGAACAAGATGGCGCCAAGGCAGACATCATTGATGCCAGCAAAATAAAAAGCTCCGATGGAAAGTTTGAAAATGCAGGTGGCGATGATAACGCCTGCCCTGAAAATTTCATATGCCATCTGCAATATATCTCTGTCTCTGCACGCTGCGCACCATACGGCGATAGCTCCAACCCCACCGTCTATTGCTCATGAAAATAGCGAAAAACATCAAACTGCGCCCGAAACCACTCCACTATTCGAGCAAATATAGACGCCATACCCCAATTCAACAACGAGGTGTAACTCTACTAGAAATGCTAGTGGGTCTAGTTATTGGATTACTGGTAGTAGCAGTTGCAGCCGGCGCTCTAATGGTATCGCGCGGCGTTTCAGGCACTGTCAGCGATGTGAGTGGAATTCAGCAGCAAGGCGCTCATATTATTCGAATATTAGCCTCGCAACTGCGCCAAGCCGGCTCTCTGTATCTGAATCCCAACCCAAGTTCCGTTGCTGCCTCAGCAACTGATGCGCTCAGCGCCGTAGTTTTTGAAATCAAAGCAAAATCCAAAGATGACAAAGGAAATAGCTTCGATCAATCAAATACTCTAATCGGAGGAGCTGACACGCTAACCACCGGATTCAGACGCTATCAAGATAATGTTTTTTTCTCCAGCAAATCCGGAAGCAACACAGATTTCCAGGCTCGAAATTGTTTAGGAGCCCCAGGAAATGAAAGCACAGATGAACGTGTAGAAAGCATTTTCACATTTTCTGAGGACAACCTTCGCTGCGCCGGCAATAGTAGCAATGCACAACCAATTGCACAGAATGTTGCTGAGTTTCAAGTCGCTTACCTTGTTCAAACTGTTGCCTCAGGCACTGGCTCCAGCATTCAGCGTGTGAAAGCAGCAGACATGCCTACAGAAAATACTGATCCAAAGTGGCGTCAAGTTCAAGGTGTAGAGATTTGCTTTGTTCTTTATGGCAATGAGCTTATAGACCTCAAAGACCTTCCCAAAGCAACGAGAAGTTACACACAGTGCGATGGCCAAAGCAAAGACCTCACCGAGCTCACTGGCGCTCGCAAGAGTCGCATCCACTTGCTTTTTCGCAACACCTTTCAGCTACGTAGCCAAGGCTTGCTCTGATTTATGCAATCTCACAACACCCCACTGCGACCAAACCGCGTGCAACCACAAATTCAATTCACAAGAAAAAATGGTCAGCAAGGAATCGCATTATTTTTGGTGATTATTTTTGTCATGCTCTCAATGCTCTTGGCACTATGGGCATCACGCACCTCTTTATTTGGAGAAATGATTGTTGGCAATGATGCGGATTACCAACGAACCTTCGAAGCAGCTCAAGCACTACTTCAGGATGCTGAATTGGATATTCGCGGAGAGACCTCCAGTGGTACAGCATGCAGTGCACCACCATGTCGCGCGTACAGCTCCGCCTTGCAGTTCCCGGGGGATTCTCAAGAAATAAACCCATTGATTACAAAACTGGAAGCTGAGGCAACGAGATGCAAAGATGCCCTTTGCGCAAGACGTGTGGGCCGACAGGATTTCTGGAATTTCGCGACATCAGAAACTCCCATATCACCGGCAGCCGATGCAAGTCTTGGCGAAGTACCTCTTTCAGCAATGATACCCGTTGGGGCACGTTATGGCCAGTTTACAGGTGCCGCTCATAAGACAGACAACGGCCAGTTAAACCCGATTCTCGCGGAAACCGCCGATGGTAAAGGTGGTTGGTATTGGATTGAGGTCATGCGCTACAGCGATGCTGCCAAAACTGCGAATTTAATTACAGATTCAAGCACCAGCCAACTACCTCTTAATCTTGATGTATATGTAATTTACAGAATTACAGCCTTGGCAAAAGGACGAAAAGATGGAACTACTGTTGTATTGCAGGAAACTTACGCTCGCCAGCGCATGAAGGACTGAGCATAACTACCAGCCAGAGAGTTTAACGGCTCTTCTTCAAAAAGAATATCAATATTTTTCTTCTATTTCATACTCAACAAAATGGAAGCAACCATGTCCAAAATTACAGTTTTTCCATTTCAGAAGAAACTACTTGCCATTGCCATCGGAGCAATAATCACACCCACGGCAACCTGGTCAATAAATTTAGTACAAGAACCCCCTCTTCCCACATCAAAGTCCGCTTTCGTCGCACCCAATGTAATTATCTCAATTGACGACTCCGGAAGTATGGACTGGGGCGTAAAAACCACACAAGATGGTCCAAGCACCATTGGCCCTGGATATACAGAACCTGACAGCGACGGAAAATGGAAAAGCAATGCAAAGCGCATCAATGTCCTCAAATATGCTCTAAAAGCAGTATTTAACGACAAAGAACTTATCCCAGATAATAAAATACGCATTGCTTGGCAAGCAATGCATGATAACGGCGGGTCAAAAAATAGCACCGCAAATAGTGTTGACTCAACCTCAATGAACACTAATTCAATGCGCCCCATTGATGCAAAAATAAACAATAGCACCCAGCATAGAGATAACTTCCTTAGCTTCGTAAATGGCTTGAAAGCTAATAATGGAACACCTTCACACAAGATGTTTAGTCAAGCCGATTCCTATATGCGAAGACCTTTGGGCAGAAATAGCCCTTGGTCCAGTGACCCCGGTGGAACAGGAAGTAAAAGCACTGAGTATTTAGGATGCCGTCGAAATTACCATATCATGATGACTGATGGTGTTTGGAACGGAACAGCCTCAGGAGGAGATCAAGATGGTCAAAATTGGCCTGCACTCAATGGTCGCCAAGCATATGATACGTCATCAGATCAGACAAAAATCTATTATGACGCATACTCCAACATGGCCGCTGACTGGGCTTTTAAAAGCTGGATGAACCCACTCCAAGACCCTACAAAGCTTAAAGACTCTGACAAACTCAAGCCCTCGCAAATTTATACAGAAGCGAGCGCCACTCAAAATTTTTCAGCTACAAAGAATGTAGGTATTTTCGAAACACGCCCTGTATATGGAGAAGTTTGCACTCAATGGAACTGGTGGAATCAATGTACAAAATATGAAACCAAACAAACAGGCACCGAACAAATTCAAGTTGGGACACGACAAGAGACCAAGTCTGTCAATTTAAACAAATATTGGAATCCTGCATACAACCCTGCCACGTGGCCTCATATGGTCACTTACACAATTGGCTTCAGCGAACAAGCAGTCTCCTGGAACCTGAGTCCCGATATCATTGCCCCCAGCAACAAAGTTCCATTTGGATATACAGATGGATTCATTGACTTAATCACTGGTTGGGTGACTTGGCCAGACCTACTCTCCAGCGCACATCACAAGTCCGACTCAAACTCGGACCGTGCACTAGACTTATGGCATGCAGCCATTAATGGACGGGGGCGCTTCTATGCAGTGACAGAAGCAGAAGACCTAGCCAAAGCATTTCGCGAAATCATTGGCAAGATCAACGACGAAAGCGCCCCACTTCCCGACAAAATTGCTGGCGGTGGCAGCACCAGCGGCTACAACGTTTCACAGAATAATGCCGGTATCTATGCCTCAGCCTATAGCCCCAAGGATGGCTGGAGCGGCTATATCACCGCCACTCGCGCACTTGAGCCAGAAACATACGCCTGCCCCACTAAAGACGATCCAGAAAAGACCTGCATCCGCTTTCCCGATGTAGTTTCCGGCTGGGACGGCAAAAGCACGGCAGAGAGGTTAGATGCTCTGCAGCCAACGAATGGCCAACCCGATGGTCGACTGGTGCTAAGTTGGAGCGACGAAAGCAATGCAGGCATTCCTTTCAAATGGACCACAACAGCTAGCCCGATAGGCTACAGCACGACCCAGATTAAGACGCTGATCGGCAGCACTACCGCAGGTGCTCTGACGGATGCCGATAGAGTCCTGGGACAAAACATCGTCAACTACATCCGAGGTGACCGCTCACTCGAAGGCACCACGGATGCCAAACCCCTGCGTGTACGCGCAAGTCGGCAGGGAGACATTGTGAACTCTGAAATCTGGTACACCGGTGGCCCGATCAGCAACTATTCCATGGGCTATTCGGCCTTTGTGACTGCGCAGAAAGACCGCAAGCCTGTCCTATATGTTGGTGGTAATGACGGTATGCTGCACGGCTTCTCAGCCGCCAATGGCAGTGAATTGCTGGCCTATGTACCCCGTGGCGTCGTAGGCGGACTCAAGAAGCTGACAGATAAGGACTATCTACATCAGTACTACGTCGATGGTTCACCAATGACCGGAGACATCAAGGATGGTGATAACTGGAAGACAATGCTTGTCGGCTCACTGGGAGCGGGAGGCAAAGGTTATTTTCTGTTGGACGTAACCAATCCAAGCAGTTTCACCTCAGCAGCAGTCATAAAAGATCGCACCCGCAGCAATAGCGAGACAGCCCCCACCTGTAGCGCGCTAACCGGAACTGCACAGCAAGATTGCGCCGCTACAGTGACCGAAGATGGCGATATCGGCAATATCACCGCCCGACCTGGACGCAACCCCGCCAGCCTGCAAGAAGCAACGCAAATCACGCGCCTGAACAATGGGCGCTGGGCAGTGCTAATGGGCAATGGCTATAACAGCACCAATCAACGTCCCGTGCTGCTGGTGCAATATCTGGACGGCGACAGGGCTCTTAAACGCATTCAAGCCACCACTGCCACGACCGGCACAGGCAATGCCAGCGACAACGGATTGGCATCGCCCGCATTGGTGGACCTTGATGGCAATGGCAAGACCGACGTCGTCTATGCTGGGGACAATTTGGGCAATCTCTGGAAATTTGATCTGACCAGCACCGTCGACAGCAACTGGGCCGTAGCCTATGGCTATGACAAGCCTCTGTTCACCGCACGCGGCCCTGCCACACTGACAAGCACCACTCGCGACCAAGTGCAACCAATTACGGCTCCGCCAATTGTGCGAGCCAATGACCGAAGTATGACCATAGGCTCAGGCACTGATGCTAAAAGTGTGCCCTTAGGAGGCATGATGATTGCATTCGGTACAGGCCGGAACCTCACGGCAAATGACCGCCGCACCGACATCGCGCAGAACGTGCAAACACTGTACTCAGTCCTGGACAACACACGCTATCGAATGAATACGGACAAAACCGCCTTGGAGGTTCACCCAGGCTCACTCGACTGCACTACAAACCCAGCATGCATTCCAACAGCTGCGCCTGTTGGCACCATGAACAGCACAGGGAAGCTGCTTGCACAGCAAAGCATTACTGTGCCCACCGGGGCTACCAATGATGACGCAACCGTAACAGCCAATCAGGAGCTGACCGCTGCAACCTGGAAAAGCTATAAGGGCTGGTATCTAGACCTACCAGCCGCTGGTGAGCGCCTGCTCAAACCCATGCAGTTCTTTGATGGCAGCAATATTTTGGCAGTTTATAGTGAGTCGCCCTCTGGCACCAAGAATGCCGAGAGCGACAACATCAACGAGAGTTGCGTCCCCGTCAAAGTGGACACCAGTGCCGGAGCTCAATGGCGCACACTTATCAATATCATGGATGGCAAGCGCCCCACCATTCAACTCGTGGACACCAATAACGACGGCTTCTACAACAGTTCGGACATGAACATTGCACGGGTAGCAGTCAAGACCGGTACGCCACTGCTGATTACAAAGCGCGATCGTATTACCGATCTCACTGGCGGCGGTGGACCGCGCGACACATTGGCACGCATGCCCGAACAATCCACACGCCCTAGCTGGCGCCAAATCAAATAAGAAGGGAAGCCATGACTTATCGAATTCGCACCGATCAACAGGGCTTTACTTTGATTGAGCTGATGATCGTGGTTGCCGTCATTGGCATTCTCGGCGCCATCGCCTACCCGAGTTATACGGAATATGTGCGCCGTGGCCATAGAGCTGATGCTCGGGCAGGACTATTGCAAGCGCAGCAATGGATGGAGCGCGCAGCAACGGCAACAGGCGTCTACCCAAGTGCTATTCCAGATACGCTGACTTGGGCTAGCGACACAAACAAGCGTTACACCATCAGCCTCAATAAAGATGGCAACAAGGACACTCAACTGGCATTTATTTTGAGTGCAGCCCCCAAGTCTCCCGGCCCACAAGCCAGCGATAAATGCGGGACCTACACAATCAGCAATACAGGACTGCGTGGAGCAAATGGAAAGACATCTGGTCAAACCGGCTACGACACAGATTGCTGGGGCAAGTAAGAGCGACGCCTCTGCATTACCATCCTGGGCATGACACCCTCTGCCCACTTCATGAACAAAGCGCTTGAGCAGGCTGCTCAGGCGCTTTTTATTTCTTCACCCAACCCGCGCGTTGGCTGCGTGATCGTCGATGCCTCGGACCGCATCATCGGCCAGGGCTTTACCCAGCAGGCCGGTGGCCCGCATGCCGAGGTGATGGCATTGCGTGATGCTTCTGCAAAAGGCAACGATGTGCGTGGTGCCACGGCCTATGTGACGCTGGAGCCCTGCTCGCACCATGGCCGCACCGGCCCCTGCTGCGACGCCTTGATCGCAGCCGGCATCGGTAAGGTGGTGGGAGCGCTGACGGATCCCAATCCGCAAGTGGCCGGCCAGGGTTTCGAGCGGCTGCGCGCTGCGGGTGTTGATGTGGAGATCGGCCCCGGCGGAGCTGAATCACGCGAGCTCAATATCGGCTTTTTCAGCCGCATGGTTCGCGGCACGCCCTGGGTGCGCATGAAGGCTGCCAGCTCGCTGGACGGCGTCACGGCCTTGCACAATGGCCAAAGCCAGTGGATCACCTCGGCGGCCGCCCGGGCCGACGGACATGCCTGGCGTGCCCGTGCCTGCACGATTCTGACCGGCATAGGCACGGTGCTTGAAGACAATCCGCGCATGAATGTGCGGAATGTAGACACGCCACGCCAGCCACGCATTGCCGTGGTGGACAGCAGGCTTGACATCCCGCTGGACGCTCATGTTTTGAAAGCACCTAGCGGTTGCCTCATCTACACCTGCAGCATAAATCAATCCAAGATCGAGCAACTGCAAGCGCTAAGCGCTACGGTTATTGCTATGCCCAATGCTGCGGGCAAGGTGGACCTGGCGGCCATGCTGCGCGATCTGGCCGAGCGCGGCACGAATGAGCTGCATGTGGAAGCTGGCTTCAAACTCAACGGCTCGCTGATTCGCGAAGGCCTGGTCGATGAGTTCCTCTTCTATCAGGCCCCAAAACTGCTGGGCACGGGAGCCATGGGTATTGCCAACTTCGGCCCGATCGACAGCCTGGACCAAGGTCTGCCATTGGTGTTCCATGATGTCGCCCGCCTGGGACCGGACCTGCGCATTGTTGCCAGAGTCCAGGGCCGAGAGCAGTTCTAGCGCAGTCTGTGTCCGACATGTGAACCCGGTCATCATGGGTTACAAAGCAGCAATGACGGCTTCTATCTCCACATCGTCACGGCTGCAGCCATCGGGGCCGCAAAAGCATCTGGCGTTGCTTGCAGGCGCTATTGCCGCGATGCTGCTCACGGGTTGCGCGGCGTCTCTACCCAAGGATGTGGAGCGCCCCGTCAGCACCGCATTGAGCCAGCCTCAAAACACCGACCTGGGCCTGTTCGTCTCTCAGGCTCGCCCGGCCAAGGCAAAGCCAGATGCCTCGGCTTTTGCCTTGATATCCGGCCCCAAGCATGCCCTCAGCAGCCGCATGGCGCTGGTGGAAAACGCACAGAAAACGCTGGATCTGCAGTACTACGCCATCCATGCCGACCAAAGTACCGGGCGACTGCTGCGCGCCGTCGTGCAGGCTGCCAGGCGTGGCGTGCGCGTGCGCGTGCTGTTGGATGACTTTCACAGCACAGGACCTGACGCACAGGTCATGCGCCTGGCTTTTGTACCCAATATCGAGATGCGCATGTTCAATCCTCTGGCCGGCTCGCGCGCTTCCACCATCGGCCGGGCCTGGACCTTGCTGACCGACTTTCAGCGTGCGCAGCAGCGCATGCACAACAAGCTGTTTGTGGCCGACAACACCCTGGCCGTAATTGGCGGGCGCAATCTGGGCGATGCCTACTTTGACGCCTCCAATGAAGGTAATTTTGTCGATCTCGATGTCTTGACCGGCGGCCCAGTCGTCAAGGATTTGTCGCGCAGCTTCGACCGCTACTGGAACAATGTTCGCGCCTACCCCGTGCAGTCGCTGATCAGCGAGCCTGACTTGCTCAAACTCAAAAAGCAGTTTGACCAGGAAGATGCCAGGAGCGAAGCCGAGCATGCCCGTAACACCACCGTCCCCAAACCGGAACCCGAAGACAGCCCTTTGAATCTGAACCAGATCCCATGGATCTGGGCCCAGGCCATGGTACTGGCCGACAGCCCGACCAAGATTCCTGCTGAAGGAGCGGAGCGGACTGCCGCCGATGAGTCATTCGAAGCAGCTGTGCTCAAGGCCGACGACGCCAACAGCCTCCCCCCCTTGGCCGCACCGGCGCTGAATGCCGAGTCGGTGGTCGACGGTCTGCTGGCTCTGATTCGCTCTGCCAGGCGGGACTTGCTGGTCGTTTCGCCCTACTTTGTACCGGGGCCGGAGATCATGGATGCCTTTCGCACCGCACGCAGCAAAGGCGTACGCATCCGGGTACTGACCAACTCCCTGGCCTCCAACGATGCTCCACTGGCACATGCCGGCTATGCCCGCCACCGCAAGGCATTACTGGAGATGGGCATCGAATTGCACGAAATGCGCAGCGAAGCGGCCAATGTCAGCTCCGCCCTGCGCGCAGGCGGCACGGGCTCCAGCGGGGGCAGCTCCGGTGCTTCGCGGGCCATGCTGCACACCAAGCTGCTGGTCATAGACGGGCGGCTGGTCGCAGTGGGTTCCATGAATCTGGACATGCGCTCACGCCTGCAGAACACCGAGATCGCCGTACTGATCGCCAGCCGCCGCTTCAGCCAGCTGGCCAGCGACAGCATCGATGAAAGTCTGCCCGAAAACAGCTGGCGGGTGGACCTGGATCCCAAGGGAAAGCTGGTCTGGCGTGCACCTCAGGACAGCGGGCTAGCGGACTCTTACTCGGAGCCCGATGCCAGCCTGGGTCTGCGCCTTATGCTGCAGCTGCTCGGGCCTCTGGCTCCAGACAGTCTGCTTTAGGCATGGTTTGCGGCCAAGCCCATTCTTTCTGCAGATCACGCTGTGGCAGCGCCTGCACCCAGTCGCTGATGGCGCGTTGATCGGTCTGGGTGCGCACTTCCTGATAAGCCAGCTCGGCCTCGGGAAAGCGTCTGCGCATGAGGTTGAGCCACTGTTTGAGGCGACCCGCACGCTGGCGCGGCTCCAGATCCTCGCAGACCATATGCCAAAAACGCTGCACCTGAGGCACCAGCGCCAGCCAGTCAATGCCAGCGACCGTGCTGACGCTGCCGTGCTCCACGGCGCGGCGCACGGCCAGGGCCAGACCCGGGTCGGCCACAATGCCGCGCCCGAGCATCAGATCGTCGCAGCCCGAAACTTCGCGGCAGCGCAAGGCCTCTTCCACAGTCCAGACCTCGCCATTGGCCACCACATTCACGCCCACCGCCTCGCGGATGCGTGGAATCTCTTCCCAATAGGCCGGCGGACGATAGCCGTCCAGCTTGGTGCGTGCATGGACGACGATCTCACAGGCACCGCCCTGCTCCATGGCCTGGGCACATTCGGTCATCAGCGCACGGTCGTTGAAACCCAACCGCATCTTGGCCGACACCGGCATCTGCGCGGGCACGGCACGGCGCACGGCGTCCACCACGCGCACGATCTGCTCGGGATCCTGCAGCAGCGATGCACCGCCGCCATGGCGGTTGACCACCTTGGCCGGGCAGCCGAAATTCAGATCGATGCCCTCTGGCCCCAGGCGCGCCAGATTGGCCGCATTCTCGGCCATGCTGACGGGGTCCGAGCCCAGCAGTTGCGCCCGCACCGGCACGCCGGCCAGCGTCCGGCTGCCGTTGCGCAGCTCGGGCATGGTACGCAGATAGACCTTGTCCGGCAGCAGCGAGCCGCTGATGCGAATGAATTCGGACACGCAGCGATCCGCGCCGCCCACCCGGGTCAGCACATCGCGCAGCACAAAATCCAGCAGCCCTTCCATGGGCGCGAGCAGCAGTCTCATTTCAGATTCAAATCAGATTGACCTGTGGCGCTTATTCAGAAAACGCCAGCAGATATTAATTCAGAAGCAATTGGCAAGCTTGGGCAGTAATGACTGGCCGATCCACTGCGAATTGGCGCAGATTCACACCAGTGTCATCGTCAGCTCATGCAATAGCGCATCCGCACTTGTAATGCGCCAGACAGAAGCAGCCATGATTTTGCAGAAAACCGCCAAGGCCCAGGAGGAACTTCAGCCCGGATCGCGCCAGCTGCCGCAGCGCGCGCGCTCCCTGCTGTTGCTGGCCGGCGGCAAGAGCATGGAAGAACTTGCCGCCATGCTGGGCAGTGATCATGCCGCACTGGCCCAGCAATTGGTGGAACAGGGATATCTTCAACTGATGCCAACCAGCGCCTCCAAAGAGCGCAGCCTGGCCACTCATCGAGCACCGCCTCTCGCCAAAGTTGGAGACAGCTCGGCCACACCAGCCCTGGCTCCAGCCGAAGAAGCCACTGATTCGACACCAGCCATCAATATGGCGGGCACGCGCATGTATTTATTCGATATGTGCGAGCGCCTGTTTGCCAACCGCCATGAGGCCCTGGCCCAGACATTGCGCACCCAGCTGCGCGAGGCCAGAGACCTGACCAGCTTGCGCAGCGCCGGTATCAGCCTGCTGACTGCGGTAGAGGAATATGCAGGCGAAGAGCGCGCACATTCGCTGCGCGAGAGGCTCGCAGCCCTGCTGGCGCACGGGGAAGCCGCTGATCCGCCCTGCCAGGAACTGCAAGGCGCAGCGGCCTAGCAGCCTGGCTGTCAGCCCGCCTTGGCCAGACGCCAGAGCGAGGTCACTTCGGCAGAGCGCGCAATGTGCAGAGGGTCCTCTCGGTCCTGTACCTTGCCATGATGCGGGCGAACATCTTCACGCCCCAGCACCTTGAGTCCGGCGGCTTCAATCCAGCCCAGCAGCTCGTCACGCGTGCGCAGCTTCAGATGCTCGGCCAGGTCGGAGATGATGAGCCAGCCTTCGCCACCTGGCAGCAGGTGTGCCGCCAGCCCTTGCAGAAAGCCACGCAGCATGCGGCTGTCTTCGTCATAAATCGCCTGATCGAGCACCGATGCTGCCTTTCCCGGCAGCCAGGGCGGGTTGCAGACGATCAGACCGGCCTGCCCTTGCGCAAACAGATCGGCATGCTGCAGCTCCACCCGGGAAGCATGACCCAGGCGCTGCAGATTCTCGCAGGCGCAGGCCAGCGCACGCTCGCTGGTATCGGTGGCGACCACCGACTTCACGCCGCGCTTGAGCAGCAATGCCGAGAGCACGCCCGTGCCGACACCAATATCCCAGGCCTGTTGAATACCGGCTGCGGGAATGCTCGCTCGCGCCACCAGATCGAGATACTCGCCGCGCACGGGCGAGAAAACACCATAGTGGGCATGAATGCGGGCGCCATCCAGGGAGGGAATCTCCACCCCCTTCTTGCGCCATTCATGGGCGCCGACCACACCCAGCAGATCGCGCAGCGGCACCAGCACGGACTGCGCAGGTGCTTCGGGCGGAACTGCCCCCCAGGCCTCTGAGCAGGCCAGACTCCAGTCCGGAGCGCGACGCAAGGCGCAATACCATTGCACATCCAGCTCGATCAGAATGCTGCCAAGCATGCGTGCACGCTGGGCCTGGGACTGGCGGTACAGATGAAAAGCATGGGGAAAGCCTGCCGCAGCGGGGCTCTTTGGCGGGCTCTTGCGGCGCGACTTCTTGTCCAGCCGGCGGCCCAGCGCCAGCAGCAGCTGGCGCGCGTTCTGAAAATCACCGCGCCACAGCAGCGACGCACCTTCGCTGATATGGCGAAACGCCGTATCAGCGGGCATGGTGTCATCGGCAACTTCGATGCGGCGGGGCTTGGGCAGGCTGCTTTCGCTGCGCCACAAGGCCCTATGGGCCTGGGCTTGCTCCCGCCATTGCAGCAGATCGAAAGCAGAGGCGGGAGCGCAGACTGAGGCCGCGAGCTTGCTGTGGAGAGACGTCACGGCCTGTCTTTCAGTGAGGGTTGAACGCTGTGTGATCAGCCGTTCAGAGGGCGCTTGACGCGCACTTCTTCAATCTTGATGCTGCCAATCACAGCCGTCTTGGCCGTGGACATTTCACGCTTGAAGCCTGCCATTTCATGGAAACGCAGGGCACGCTCGTTGCGCAGCGGAATCCAGGCTGTCACATTGGTGCAGCCTTCTTCCAGCAAACCATCTCGTGCGGCGTCCCACAGGGCAACGCCAACACCTTGATTCCAGTGCGAGGGAGCTGCATAGATAGCCCAGATCTCGCCGGTGGTCTGGCGGGATTTTTCATCACGGGAACGGTCAAAGCCGACAAAGCCAACGATCTTGTCGCCGTCAATGGCGACCTGGACCTGTGGCTCACAGTATTCAATAGCTTCGCGCCAGTAAGCCTGGCGCTTTTCAACCGAGGACATGGCCTTCAGTTGATCATCGGGAACCAGACCTCGATAAGCCTCCAGTGCGGAAGCAGTATGGATCTGGGCAATCGCTTTTGCATCGCGAAGAGTAGCGGGACGGACCTGGATACTAGACATGGAAAAACCGGGGCGGAAACATGTAAGAATAGAAGGGCGTAATTGTCTACAGATTCAGAGTTTTGGCACGCGGTGCAGTGGTTAGCCATTTGCTCAACTGCGGCTGTTCGCATTTTCTTGCTATGGCGCAATCTATGTGCTATGCGCTCCACTAAGCAGAGCAGCAAGCCCGCAACCATCAATGGTTTGCGTCACATTTGATGACAATCTGGCAAGCGCTCACAACAGCGCCGAAGCACTCAATCCCTGCTCGACGGCCAAGAAATTTCAGAGCCAGCGTCGCATGAAGTCCATCACCCGATCGAATTTTTCCCCGAACGGCGGGTACAGCAGGGAAGTCGCCGCCCAGCGCGACTGCACGAAAACCGCCTTCTGGTGCACAAAGCGCAAAAAGCCCTGCTCTGCGTGATAGGCACCCCAGCCGCTGTCGCCGACACCGCCGAATGGCAAGTTCTCATGCGCCACATGCAGCAAGGTGTCGTTCACACAGACGCCTCCGCTGACGGTGCGCATCAACACCGCATTGCGCTCGGCCTCGTCGTTGCCAAACCAGTACAGCGCCAGCGGGCGCGGGCTGGCGTTGATGGCATTGATCACGTCTTCGATATGCTCGTAGGAGATCACAGGCAGGATGGGGCCGAAGATCTCTTCCTGCATCAGTTGCATCTCGCCGGTGGCACCGAACACCAGCGCCGGAGCGAACTGCCTCTCCACGGCCTCGCCCCAGGCCGTGGTGTCACCGTCCGCAGCCGGGGCAGCCGCTTCATGCATCCAGTGCACCTGCGCTCCCAGACTTTGCGCCTGGCGCAGCATCTGCTTGAGTCGTGCCAGATGGCGCTTGCTGATGATGGCCGTGTAATCCGGGTTGCCCGAAATGCGCGGGTACAGCTGCTGCACCGCCGCCTGATAGGCCTCGGCAAACTCCTGCTCCTTGCCGCGCGGCAGCAGCACATAGTCGGGAGCGATGCAGGTTTGCCCGGCATTGACCAGCTTGCCATAGGCCACCTTGAGCGCAGCGGCCTGCATATCGCAGTCCTGCGCAATGATGCAGGGCGATTTGCCCCCGAGCTCCAGTGTGGTGGGCGTCAGGTGCACGGCTGCCGCCTGCGCCACACGCCGCCCCACGGCCGTGGAGCCGGTGAACAGCAGATGATCGAATTGCAGACCCGAGAACTGCGTGGCCACGGCCACGTCCCCCTCGATCACGCAGAACTCTTCGGGTGCAAAGAACTGGGCGACCAGCTCGCCCATTTTTGCCGAGGTATGCGGCGTCAGCTCGCTGGGCTTGAGCATCACGCGGTTGCCCGCCGCCAGAGCCGTGATGGCTGGCGCCAGCGATAGTTGTAGCGGATAGTTCCAGGGCGAGATGATGCCCACCACGCCCAGAGGCTGGCGCTCCACCCAGGCCTTGCCTGGCTGCAGCATCAGCGGCGTGCGCACGCGCTGACGCTTGCTCCACTTGGGCAGATGCTTGAGCGTGTGCCTGAGCATATTGCGCACCAGCATCAGATCCAGCATCTCGGTCCAGCGCTCGGAGCGCACACCAAAGTCCTGCTCCACCGCCGCGCACAAAGCCGGGCCGTTCTCGTCCAGCATCTTCTGCAGACGCAGCAGCCTCTCCCGGCGCACCAGCAAAGGTACATCGACCTGCGTGCGGCTGGCTTGGTACTGCAAGTCAAAAATGCGGTGCAAGTCCATGTAGTTCATGCCTGTCTGAAAATCCCAAGATCACAGTCCCGACCATACCGCGAGACTGCGTAAACACAGCGTAAAAAAAGAGCCTGATGCAACACTGCACAGGCTCTTGTGTGTTGACCGCGAAACAAGCCTGCGGCCCTTTATTGCCTCACCTGCTCCAAAGTATGAAGCCTGTGTAAGCGCTTGTCATTACGACTCGTGCACCTCGCGCGGCTGCACATCGGTCACATCGCCGGCACCGGGCAGAACGCCGCGGCGCCCGCGGGCTTCACGCTCATCCTTCTTGGCATCGGCATTGCCCGACGATTGCGCCATCCACTCGGCCCCCGAGCGGTACACCGTCTGCCAGCCGGCAAAGGGGCTCATGGCCCCCATGCCCATGGGCACCATGGGCTGGCCCGTGAGCCTGGCCCACAGGGCGCGCGCACCCCAGGCCAGGGCGATGAGGCAGGCCACGGCCATCAGGCACAGGAAAAACACCAGGCCCACCAGCATCAGCATGATGCGGACGGCCCAGCGGGTTGCAGTGGCGGCGAAATCGTTCAAAGCAATACCTCTTTCTAGGGTTCAGGTCCTCAGGCAGCGCCTGCGGACTCGAACCGGAACACCCCGGGATCATTCACCGGGTCGACTGTCACAGCTATCGTACTCTTGGGCGGGAATTTCCCCTCAAGTAACAACTTGGACAGCGGGTTTTCAATACGCTGCTGGATTGCGCGCTTGAGCGGACGGGCACCGAACACGGGATCGAAGCCCACCTTGGCCAGCTCGGCCAGGGCCTGCTCGGACACCTGCATGCTCAGTTCCATCTTCTGCAGACGGCTTTCCAGCAACTTCAGCTGAATCCTGGCAATCGCCTCGATGTTCTTGGCATCCAGGGCATGGAAGACCACGGTTTCATCGATACGGTTCAAGAATTCGGGTCGGAAATGGTTTTTAAGTTCCCCCCAGACCGCTTCCTTCACATCATCGGCATCCTCGCCAACCATGGCCTGTATCAGATGCGAGCCGATATTGCTGGTCATCACGATCACGGTGTTCTTGAAGTCCACCGTGCGGCCCTGGCCATCGGTCAACCGGCCATCATCCAGAACCTGCAGCAATACATTGAAGACATCAGGGTGGGCTTTTTCCACCTCGTCCAGCAGCAGCACGCTATAGGGCTTGCGGCGCACGGCTTCCGTCAGGTAGCCGCCTTCCTCGTAACCCACATAGCCGGGAGGCGCACCGATCAAGCGTGCCACAGAGTGCTTTTCCATGAACTCACTCATGTCAATACGCACCAGATGGTCCTCGCTGTCGAACAGGAAGCCTGCCAGCGCCTTGCACAACTCGGTCTTGCCCACGCCCGTAGGGCCCAGGAACAGGAAGGAGCCGGTGGGGCGATTGGGATCGGACAGACCCGAACGCGAGCGACGGATGGCATTGGCCACAGCGCTGATCGCTTCCTCCTGACCCACCACACGCTCGTGCAGCTTGTCCTCCATGTGCAGCAGCTTGTCTTTTTCGCCCTGCATCATCTTGGCCACGGGGATGCCAGTGGCACGACTCACCACCTCGGCGATCTCCTCGGCTCCGACCTGGGTGCGCAGCAGCTTGTTGGCCGTCGCGCCGTCCTGGCCCTCTTCCTTGGCCTGGGCTTCGTGCAGCTGCTTTTCGAGTGCCGGCAGCTTGCCGTACTGCAGCTCGGCCACCTTGTTGAAGTCGCCCTTGCGCTTGAACTCCTCGATCTGTATGCGCAGCTGGTCCACTTCCTTGCGGATCTGCTCAGAACCCAGGGCGCTGGCCTTCTCGGCCTTCCAGATTTCCTCAAGGTCGGCGTACTCGCGCTCCAGGCTTTCGAGCTCTTCCTCGATCAGCTGCAGACGCTTTTGCGAAGCCTCGTCCTTCTCGCGCTTCATGGCCTCGCGCTCGATCTTGAGCTGGATCATGCGGCGCTCGAGCTTGTCCATCACCTCGGGCTTGGAGTCCATCTCGATCTTGATCTTGGCCGCGGCCTCGTCGATCAGGTCAATGGCCTTGTCGGGCAGGAAGCGGTCGGTGATGTAGCGATGGCTCAGCTCCGCAGCGGCAACGATGGCGGGGTCGGTGATATCGACGTTGTGATGCGCCTCGTACTTCACCTGCAGGCCGCGCAGAATGGCGATGGTGTCCTCCACCGAAGGCTCGTCCACGATGACCTTCTGGAAGCGGCGCTCCAGAGCGGCATCCTT
Source organism: Comamonas sp. Z1 (assembly GCF_008121555.1). Classification (NCBI taxonomy): domain Bacteria; kingdom Pseudomonadati; phylum Pseudomonadota; class Betaproteobacteria; order Burkholderiales; family Comamonadaceae; genus Comamonas; species Comamonas sp. Z1. Next base: position 256,579 of record NZ_VOQT01000004.1, on the reverse strand, counting down.
TTCGATGTACTTGCGGTACTCATCGAGCGTGGTCGCCCCCACGCAATGCAGCTCGCCACGCGCCAGCGCGGGCTTGAGCATATTGCCGGCGTCCATGGCGCCATCGGCCTTGCCGGCGCCCACCATGGTGTGGATTTCGTCGATGAAAAGAATGATGCGGCCTTCGTCCTGTGCGATTTCCTTGAGCACGGATTTGAGGCGCTCCTCGAAGTCGCCGCGGTACTTGGCACCGGCCAGCAGGCCCGCCATGTCCAGCGACAGCACGCGCTTGTTCTGCAGGCTCTCAGGCACTTCGCCGGCCACGATGCGCTGGGCCAGGCCCTCGACAATGGCGGTCTTGCCCACGCCGGGCTCGCCGATGAGCACGGGGTTGTTCTTGCTGCGGCGCTGCAGCACCTGGATGGCACGGCGGATTTCATCGTCGCGGCCGATCACCGGGTCCAGCTTGCCGCTGCGGGCACGCTCGGTCAGGTCCAGCGTGTATTTCTTGAGCGCTTCGCGCTGGCCTTCGGCTTCCGCACTGTCCACGTTCTGACCTCCCCGCACGGCATTGATGGCCGCTTCCAGGCTGGATTTGCTCACGCCGCTTTGCTTGAGCAAGGCACCGGCACGCGTGGCCGAGCCTGCGGCATCGGCCAGCGCCAGCAGAAACAGCTCGCTGGCGATGAACTGGTCACCGCGCTTGAGGGCTTCTTTCTCCGAGGCCTGCAGCAGCCGAGCCAGCTCGGAACCGACCTGCACATCGCCTTGCTGCTGCACCCGCGGCAGATCAGCCATGGCCTGTTCTGCCAGGTTTTTGAGTTGTTGCACATTGCCGCCAGCGCGCTGCAGCAGCGCACGCGGGCCGTCGTCCTGGCGCAGCATGGCCACCAGCAGGTGCAGAGGGTCGATGGTGGATTGATCAGCACCGAGCGCCAGGGACTGCGCGTCGGCCAAGGCTTCTTGGAATTTGGTCGTCAGTTTGTCAATTCGCATGGTTTGTCGCTTTCGCTCCAATCAGATTCATTGCTGATTTATCTGATAGCCAGGTGGTGAATTTCAAGACCGGAAGGGCAATAAAGCGGCTCAAAAGACGGCCGCAAGTCTGTGATTTGATCAAAATCAAACAACGCCCTGCGCCAGAAGCCAGACCCGAGCATCGCGCGTCAAAGCCAGATCCAATGTAGGCTCAAACCCACAATGTGCAAGATTGCGGCCCCATACCTGCCAGAGTCAGCAAAACCGGGATCTATCGAAAACCATAGCTTCTTGCGCTTTATACATAGGCGCCAGAGGCATTTTTATTCATAGATTTTTCAAGATCATGCACTGATGCGGCACAACCAGGCGTCACCTGGCCCAGGGCGGCCTGGCACCAGTACAGGTCTGCGCTCAGGCGGCTGCCGCCATTCTTATTGCCACCGCGCCAGCGCCTGTTCGTCACTGACACGCGCATCCACCCAGCGTGCGCCTTGCTCGGTCTGCTCTTTTTTCCAGAACGGCGCTTCGGACTTCAGATAGTCCATGATGTATTCACAGGCCTCGAAGGATTTGCCGCGGTGGGCGCTGCTCACCGCCACCAGAACGATCTGGTCCATGGGCTGCAGCAGGCCGATGCGGTGAATCACGCGCGCGCCATAGATGCCAAAGCGCGCCACGGCCTTGTCGATGATGGCCTCGATCGACTTCTCGGTCATGCCGGGATAATGCTCGAGCTCCATGCTGGAGACGGCATCGCCCTCGTTGCGGTCGCGCACCGTGCCGACAAAGCTGCAGACCGCGCCCACGCGCGCATCGCCGGTGCGCAGGGCGGCAATCTCGGCCGAGAGGTCAAAGTCCTGAGTCTGAATGGATACACGTGCTTCGGTCATGCCTGCATTGTCGCAGGCCAGCATGGGCATGTCTGGCGCATTAGCATTGGACCATGGCCACACAAACCATCAATCTGCCGGAGTACACGCTGTACCCCTCTCCGCGCAACGAGCACCGGATGATTTTCGAGTTCCAGCTCTTTGTGCCCTATCCCTATGAGCTGATCCACCTGCCCGACTACAACTTCAAGGGCAAGGCCACGCTGTTTGCTGCCCACCGCAAGCGCGACAACAAATCGGGCCAGCTCATTACCTGCGAGCTGGCCGTGGACATAGAGCGTTTCGAGCGCCTGTTCGAACCAAGCTAAGCCATGGACGACACCAGCCAAATTCAGCCGCCGACCAGCTTTGCCGAGCTGTTTCGCACGCGCAGCGGCAAGCTGTCCGTACCGATTGCCGAGGTCGTCGCACGCTATGAGCTATGCGAAGACCTGGCAAGCCATCTGACCGAGCAGGCACAGACGCTCTATCACTCGGGCAACTCCTCCGAAGAACAGGTGCTGCTGGGCATGCATGCGGGCCTGGCCGCGGAGGGCTCGGTCGTCACGGTGCCTGAGGCGGGCTGGATCGTGCAGCGCCTGGCCGAGCTGCTGGAATGGCGTACACCGCAGTTCCCCACTCCCGAAGACCCTGCCTGAAATCCCGGACGGAACCGCTTCTCAGCACTTTCAGACCCGCATTTTTCGCTTCAAACTCCGGAGCTAGATCAGAAGGCTCCGACAGGCGCATGCAGACGCTGCCAGGCCAAGGCCCGCCAGGCAGGCGTTCCATAGGCAGCGACCAGATCTCGCCCTATGGCGACCCAGGCCGGATCGGCCGGGTTCAAGCCCAAAGCCTCGATGAATGGCGCTTGCACGATGAAGCACTGGCGCCGATAAGGCAGCAAAAAACCATCCGCCTGCTGTGCGAGCACGCTGCGCGCCTGTGCGTACCCGCTGAACCAGATGTGCAGAAGAATGCCGCTACGCGGCACATGCCAGAAGCTGCCCATGTCATCACCCGGTGCCGCCAGCACTCCCAGCACCCGACGCGCCTGCTCCCAGCCGGCAAAGCCGACCTCGCGCGCCGCCTGATGCAAATGGTCGCGCAATGTGGCCGAGCCCGCAGCACCCTCGCGCCGCGCACGGTTCAGGCGCACGCGGGCGCGCACCTTGAGTTCGTCGACCAGGGCCTGCGGCGAAACGAATCCGGAAACAGAACCGGCCCCCGTGGCCGAACCCGACGGATCAATGGCTGCAGCACCACCGAGCAGCGCTTGGCCTGAACACATGGCATTCACGGTTTCACTGCTCATGGCTGTACCCCTTGCAGCTCTTGCTGCCACAGGGAAAGCAGGGCCTGAAGTTCGGCGTCATAGTCGAACAAAGGATCGTCGCGCTCCTTCACGCGGTCCAGTACCTCAAAACGAAATGCCTGTGCGCCATGGCAAGCCCAGGCCTGGGCCAGTGCCGCATCGCGCCGGAAGCCATTGCTCAGCTCGAACCGCAGGCGGTTGAGTATTGCGTCCACGTTACGGCTGGCCCCCAGGCGCAACAAGTCAGCGGCATCGCAGCGCACCGCGTAGATACCCATGGCGGGAAAAGCCTGTTTATAGTCCCGCGTCAGCGCGCGCCGCGCCTGGGGATGGAGAGATGAAGTCATGACAGTGCTCCAGGTTGCATCGGAGCCTCCCGCGCTGGGCCCCTAGAACAACCATGGTCTGACAGAACATCGAAATCGAGCGTGAACACGCTGTCGAAAGCAAGGGTGAGAGCCTCTTGTGCGGGCAGGCGCCCCTTGGCACCTGTGAGCCGCGATTCTAGGACAAGAGCCTCAGACCTGCTCAGGCACCAGTTGTTCGACCAGCTTGCGCCCGAACGCCACATCGGGCTGCAGACCATAAAGAATGCGATAGACGATGGGTGCCACCAACTGGTCCAGCATGGCTTCCACATCGGGCACCTCTTCGCCACGCGCGCGGGCCCGGCCCAGCACAATGCCAAGCTGGTCGCGAATGATGTCCACGCAGGCGCAGGTCACCTGGTCTTCCTGGGTTGCCACCAAGGTATCGCGCAGCAAGGTTCGTCCCAGGGGAGAGCCCATTTCCTCGATGTATTGCTCGGTCCAGGCCTGCAGATCGCCATGCAGACTGCCCGTGTCCGCAGGCTCGGCAATGGGACGGATGCGCTCCAGCGCCACATCGGCCAGCAGTTGTGGCAGATCGCCCCAGCGGCGATACAGCGTGGAAGGCGTCACGCCGGCCTCGGTGGCGATCAGGGGAAAGGTCAGCTCCTCGCGAGGCATGTGCTCCAGCAGTTTCCTCACCGCCTGATGCACGCTGGCCTGTACACGGGAGCTGCGCCCGCCCGGCCGGGATTGGACTGGGTCTTTTGCAATCATGGTCATTAAAGCTAAATATTTGCGTTAATGATGAATTAACGCAGAATACGCAAACGCAAAAAATTTGCTTTTATGGTAGCGGAGCCTGCTTTTCCATGCCCACATCCTCTGTATCCCTGACTGCGGTATCCAGCACCCGCAATATGGCTGCTGTCGCCCTGACCCTGGCCAGCTTTCTGGCGGCATCCAGCGCTCCCACGCCCTTGTATAGGCTCTACCAGCAGGCCTGGGGCTTTTCCTCGGGCATGCTGACCCTGATCTTCGCGGTCTATGCCTTCAGTCTGCTCGTCGCCCTGCTCACCATGGGCGCACTGTCCGATTACCTGGGCCGGCGCCCCGTCATTCTTGCGGCCCTGGGACTGGAGGCGGTCTCCATGCTGATGTTCACCCATGCACAGGATGCGCAGGCTCTGCTCTGGTCGCGTGTGGTGCAGGGTTTTGCCACCGGCATGGCGAGCGCAGCCCTGGGCGCGGCCCTGCTCGATCTGGACCGTGAACGCGGTGCGTTGATCAATACGCTGTCTCCCATGCTGGGTATGGCAGCCGGCGTGTTCGGCGCCAACCAGCTGGCCAGCCATGGCCATGACGGCTTGCACCAGATCTACTGGTGGCTGCTGCTGGTCTTTGCGGCATCGGCCTGGGCCATTGCCGTGATGCCTGAAACCGTCAGCCGCCGCAGCGGAGCCCTGGCCTCCATGCGCCCTCGCATCCGCCTTCCCGCGCATATCCGCCCGGCCTTCTTGCGCATGGCACCGCTGGATATCGCCGCCTGGGCGCTGGCGGGCTTTTATCTGTCGCTAGGCCCCACCCTGCTGCGTGTGATCACCGGCTCCACCCTGATGGCAGGCCTGGCCGTGTGCATCAACACCCTGAGCGCCGCAGCGGCCATCTGGCTGCTGCGCCATTGGACGGCCCAGCGCATGCTGCGCTTCGGTGGCTCGGCTCTGCCGCTGGGCATCGTGATTCTTCTGCTGGGCGTGGCCAGCCACAGCCTGACGCTGATGGTGGCCGCCTCCATCATTGCCGGCGCGGGCTTTGGCGTGGGCTTTCAAGGGGCGCTGCGCAGCGTGCTGCCGCTGGCCGAGCCACATGAACGCGGCGGCCTGCTGTCCACCATCTATGTGCTGAGCTATCTGGCCTTCAGCCTGCCGGCCATCGCCGCAGGCCTGCTGACCCAGAGCCTGGGGCTGGTGCCCACCACCTATGGCTATGGTCTGATGCTGATTGTGCTTGGCTTGCTGGCACTGGCTGCCACAAGGCAGAAAGCGGTCACCCGGCATGGTGCATAAGCTGTGCGTTGCGGTCTTGCTCTACATTGCCTGGCTCATTCGTCCCCGACCTCCATCAAAAAAGCCGTGCAGCAAACGCAGCACGGCTTTTTGATCGGCATGACGGCCTCAGGCCTGGATCGACTCGGCAGCCTTCCAGTCCGCGTAGCGGTTCAGTATGCGCTGCACTTGCCCATGGGTCCACTCACCGCCCTTGGCGGCCGCAATGCCCCGTGCATTGAGTTCAGCCGCCATGGCGCGGTGGGTCAGACCTTGTTGCAGCAATTCGGCGAACAGCGCTTCGTGCTGCCTGGCAAAGGCATCGGCCGCCGATTTACGTTTTTCCACCGTGGCGCGGATATTGGCCGTGCCGGCCGTGCCCAGCTTGACTCCACGCTCACGCGCTTCAGCCAGAGCCTTGCGGGTACGGGCGCTGATCTCTGGGTTCACTTCGGTAGATGGCAAATCGGCGGTTTCGGTCATGGCATTACAGGGGGGATATAGCTCAGGGTCTGACCCAGGAACCATAACAGGAACAGCACCACGGGCGCATGAACCAGCAACTGCACAAAGTTGAAGCCGATCAGATCACGCGCCTTGAGGCCCAGCACGCCCAACAGCGGCAGCATGTAGAAGGGGTTGATCAGATTAGGTAGAGCCTCAGCAGCGTTGTAGATCTGCACGGCCCAACCCAGGTGGTACTGCAGATCATTGGCCACCTGCATCACATAGGGGGCCTCCACAATCCACTTGCCACCGCCCGAGGGCAGGAAGAAGCCCAGCACGGCCGAGTAGGTGCCCATCAGCAGTGCATAGGTGTCATGCGTGGCAAAGCTGGTGAAGAAGGTGGAGATATGGTGGGCAATGCTGGCACCGCCGTCACCCTTGACGTCCGTCATGATGGCCGCAATCGCGCCGTACAGAGGGAACTGGATCAGCACGCCGGTCGTAGTGGGCACGGCACGTGCCACGGCATCGAGAAAGCTGCGGGGGCGCCAGTGCAACAGCGCACCGGCCATGAGAAACAGCAGGTTGTAGGTGTTCAGCCCAGAGATTGCCTGAATGAAAGGCTTGCTCGAGAACTCCTCCACCATCCAGCCCACGGTCAGCGCCACCAGCAAGATGATGAGAATGGGGCTGTATTCCAGCCATTCACCGGGGCGGCTGGGCTTTTTGACTTCCTGCACGACTTCTGTGCCCAGGTCGACCTGGCATTGGGCCGCATCACGCGCGGTCTTCTCACCGGGTGCAGTCATGTAAGCCACGACGATGGAGATCACCATCAGCACGCCCAGCATCACGCCGGACTGCCAGAGGAAAATAGTCTGCGTGAACGGAATCACGCCGGTAATGGCCAGAATGCCGGGAGGCAGGCTGGCTGGGTTGGCCTGCAGCTGCGCTGCCGAAGACGAAATGCCCAGCGCCCACACGGCACCCAGACCCAGATAGACGGCGGCACCGGCGGCGCGGTAGTCCATCTTGATGTCGGTGCGGCGTGCCAGTTCCTTGACCAGCAGACCACCGAACACCAGGCTCAGCCCCCAGTTCAGCAGCGAGGCGCTCAGCGCCACAAACGCCACCCAGGCCACGGCGCCACGGCCGGTCTTGGGCACGCGGGCCAGCGCCTTGATGAGTGCAGATGCAGGCTTGGAGCTGGCCACCACATAACCGCCAATCACCACAAAAGCCATTTGCATGGTGAAGGGGATCAGACTCCAGAAGCCCTTGCCGAAGGCCTTGCTGGTTTCCTGCACCGGCGCACCAATGGCAAACGCTGCCAGCACCACGATGAAGATGCCGACCACGGCAAACACCCAGGAATCCGGGAACCACTTCTCCGCCCAGCTGGCGCAGCGCATGGCAAAGCGCGCAGAGCGGGTCTCCTCCATATTGACGTGAGTTGTCATGAGTAAGTGCTTTCTGTCTTTCTTGTAGAAAGCGCGGATTCTCCAAAATGAATCTCGTCAGATTCACGAAAATACGCCCAGGAAAACCCTAGTAAGCAATCTCACGATCAAGGCTGGCACCTGGAAACCGACAAACAGCAAAAAGGCCTGTGCAAGCGGTTTGCACAGGCCTTCTGTGGACTTCAGGCTTCTTCAGAAACCGTTTTTAGAGGCTCACAAGCGCTCAGAGACTCATCAGCCCCCCGTCACTGGCGGAAAAAATGCCACTTCGTCGCCATTGCTGAGCACGGCATCGGCATCGCAGATATCCTGGTTCAGCGCCATGCGCACAGCCTTGCTGGCAGCCAGCACCTGGGCAGCCGCATCGCTGCGGCTCATCAGTTGCTCGCGCAATGCTCCCACGGTGGCTGCCGGGGTCTGCAGGCTTTCGCTGCCCGTACCCAAGGCTTCCCGGATAGAGGCGAAATATCGAATCGTAACGGTCTTCATCTCCAACTCCATCAGGCCATGAGCTCGGTAAACGGGATAAAGCGCACACTGTCGCCCATGGCAACCGTGGTGCCGGCAGGGTTGTCCACCACGCCGTCGCCCCAAGCCGTGGAAGTCAGCACGCCCGAGCTCTGGTTTCTGAACAACTCCAGCCCGCCACGCTCGTTGTAGCGCACCCGCAAAAACTCTCTGCGCTTGTCGCCCTTTGGCCAGACGAAATCGGCGCGCGCTTCGATGGCTCGCGGCAGCACATGCTGCACGCCCTGCAGACGCAGCAGGAACGGGCGCACCAGCACCTGGAAGGTGACAAAGCTGGAGACCGGGTTGCCCGGCAGACCGATGAAATGCGCAAAGCCCGTGCCGGACTCGCGATTGACGCGGCCGTAGGCAAAAGGCTTGCCGGGCTTGATGTTGATCTGCCAGAGGTCCAGCTGACCCAGCTCCTGCACGGCAGGCTTGATATGGTCTTCCTCACCCACGGAGACGCCGCCGCTGGTGACGATCACGTCGTGGTCCATGGCGGCATCGGCCAGCGCGGCAATCGTGGCCTCGCGGTCGTCGGGAACAATGCCCAGATCCGTCACCTCGCAGCCCATGCGCAGCAGCAATGCGCGCAGGAAGAAGCGGTTGCTGTTGTAGATGCTGCCCGCTGGCATGTCCTGCGGCGCAACGGTACCGGGCATGACCAGTTCGTCGCCGGTGGAGAACAGGGCCACACGCGGCTTGCGTGCCACCTGCAGGCTGGCAAAGCCCATGCTGGCTGCAAGACCCAGGTGGGCTGGCGTGAGACGGGTGCCGGCTTCGATCACGGTGGCGCCCTGCGTGATGTCTTCGCCCGCGCGGCGAATCCACTGGCCGGCACGGGGCTGGGCCTTGATGCGCACGCGGCCGTCCTCGAGCAATTCGCAGTCCTCCTGCATGACGATGGCATCGGCCCCGGCCGGCACGGGCGCCCCCGTGAAGATGCGGGCGACGGAGCCGGCAGCCAGCGCATCGGGCGAGGTGCCGGCAGGGATGCGCTGCGACACCGGCAGCACTGCAGCGCCGTCGGCACATTCGACGGTGCGCACCGCATAGCCATCCATGGCCGAGTTGTCCTGAGGCGGCACCTGCAGCGGCGAAACGGCGGCCTGCAGCAGAACGCGGCCATCGGCATCAAAGGTGTCCACCATTTGTGCGCCGGCCTGGGGCTGGGCATGGGCCAGCAGCTCCTGCAGGGCTTCATCCAGAGGCTTGAGCGGCTTGCGAGGCGTCTGTGGTGCTTGCATTGCTGTGTCTTTCCTTAGTTCTTGTATTGCAGGGAGTCCGAATGAGCCAGCAGCCATTGCAGCACAAGCTGGGGCTGGTTGAGATCCAGCACGGGCTGGACAGGCACTTGAGGCAGGTCATGGGCAGCGTCGGTGGCAACTGCCAGCACCCTAGGGTCATGCGCAAACAGCGGCTCCAGGCTCTTGCCCTTGTCCAGCCTGTCCTGCTGCTGCCGCCAGACCTCTATCTTGGGCAGCTCGCCATGCTTGAAACCTTCGACCAGCACCCAGTCCACGCTGGGGTCCAGCTGCGCCAGCATATGGTGCATGCTCAGCTGAGCAGGCTGCTCGTATTCGCGCATCAGCGCCATGCGTCTATCGGATGCGAGCAGCACTTCATAAGCGCCAGCCTTGCGGTGACGCCAGCTGTCCTTGCCCTCGCGATCCACATCAAAGTCATGGTGGGCATGCTTGATGACCGAGACCCTGAGTCCGCGCTGCTTCATCAGCATCACCAGCGCCTCGACCAAGGCGGTCTTGCCCGCGCCCGAATATCCGGCAAAGCCTATGACCTTCATCTTGATTTCAATATGTTTTTGATAGCTACCAACGCTCTATGGGCAAGCGCAAAATACCAATTTTATCCAAAGAAAAAAAGCACCTGTCGCCAAGCCACAGATGCTTTTCAAGCTTAACGCCGCAGGACTTTATCTGCAGTTTTCGGCGATAAAGGCCTTGACCTGGTCCACGTCGGAGGCCATGACGACCACACGCTTGGGCAGGTCTTCGATGCCGTTGAACTTGGCGGGACGGTCGGGCTGGCGGCCCAACGCTTCTTCGATCGTCGCCGCAAACTTGATGGGCAGAGCGGTTTCCAGCACCAGCATGGGCTCGGCGCCCAGATGCTCTCGCGCCACCTTCACGCCGTCGGCGGTATGGGTGTCGATCATCTGATCAAAACGCTCGAAGGTGTCCTTGATGGTGGCCAGACGGTCGGCGTGCGTGCTCTTGCCGCTCACAAAACCGTACTTGCCGGCCGCATCCTTGAAGGCGGGATCTGTGCTCAAATCGAACTTGCCGGCCTTGGCCACGCCTTCGGCGAACAGTTGCTTGGTGCGCACGCCGTCGCGCCCCACCAAGTCGAACACAAAGCGCTCGAAATTGCTGGCCTTGGAGATGTCCATCGAGGGGCTCGATGTCTCGTAGGTATTGGCCGAGCCTCGCACCTGGTAGACGCCGGTGCGGAAGAACTCGTCCAGCACATCGTTCTCATTGGTGGCCACCACCAGCTTGGCAATGGGCAGACCCATCTGGCGCGCCACATGGCCTGCGCAGATATTGCCGAAGTTGCCGGAAGGCACGGTGAAGCTCACCTTCTGGTCATTGGAGCGGGTGGCCTGCAGATAGCCGGCAAAGTAATAGACCACCTGGGCCAGCAGACGTGCCCAGTTGATGGAGTTGACGGTGCCGATCTTGTACTGGGCCTTGAAGGCGTGGTCGTTGGAGACGGCCTTGACGATGTCCTGGCAGTCGTCGAACACGCCTTCGATGGCGATGTTGTGGATGTTCTCGTCCTGCAGGCTGAACATCTGCGCCTGCTGGAAAGGGCTCATGCGGCCGTGTGGGCTGGTCATGAAGACGCGCACGCCCTTTTTGCCGCGCATGGCGTATTCGGCCGCGCTGCCGGTGTCCCCGCTGGTGGCGCCAAGGATATTCAGTTCCTCGTTGCGGCGGGCCAGTTCGTACTCGAACAGATTGCCCAGCAGCTGCATGGCCATGTCCTTGAAGGCCAACGTGGGGCCGTTGGACAGGGCTTCGATGTGCAGCACGCCGTCGAGTTGACGCACGGGCACGATGGCGTCGCTGCCAAAGACTTCCCTGGTATAGGTCTTGGCACACAGGGCACGCAGATCCTCGGCTGGAATGTCGTCGATATAGAGCGACAGAATCTCGAAGGCCAGGGCCGCATAACCCTTGTTGGCCAGCGTCTCGCGCAACTGGCTCAGCTTGGCATCGTCGATCTGGGGATACTCGACGGGCAGGTACAGGCCGCCATCGGGAGCCAGGCCTTCGAGCAAAATGTCGCAAAAACGCTTGCGGTCAGCATGGCCGCGGGTGGACAGATACAGCATCTCAAACTCGCCAAAAACTAAAATTCGGAACGGACAGCCAAACGGACAGAAGTCATGCCGCCAAGCCGACCATTATCGGTCAGCAAGCCCGATTTGACTGCGCGCGAATGCAGAGACCGGCCAACGCCATTGCCTCATATCGCGCCGGACGGGACTCAGGGCTGGAAATAGCGCTGCGCCCCCGGCTTGATATAGGGCTTGAGTTCCTTGAACGGGACACTGACGCCGCTGCCCAGGCACACACCCATGGCATGACCTATGCCCGAGATCACAAAGCTCATCTTGTCGGGCTTGTCGAGCATCAGCGCCATGTACTGGGGCAGCAGCTCGGTGCACTCCTTGTCATCCTCGGAATGCCGGTTCACGGCCTTGCTCAGAAAACGCGACAGCCGATCACCATACTCCAGCTTGTACTCGCCATATTTCACGTCCTTGAGCAGGCGGGTGAAGTCCATATAGCCGCCCTTGAGCAAGTCCAGCACAAAGGGGTCGTAATGATTGTTGGGATGTGCCCCGCCGCAACCGGTTGAACCGGACTCCACCACACTCATCAAGGCACTTGAGAGGTAGGTCACCTTGATCGACTCGTTATTGAAATCCCCCAGTGAGCCTGCCGCCGGGCCAGCGTTCTGGTAGATCGAGCCCACACAGGCCAGCGCCTCCAGACTCATGCCCCAGTGGCGCTGCTCCAGAACGGTATTGGTCTGCGCCAGAATTTTGCTATCCGGATGACGCGTGAGGCGCGGATACCAGAACTGGGTACGCGCATCGCGCACCGGCCTCCAGGCCAGCGTGGGGCTGACCACCACTTCCTTGCCCTGCTCCAGCTTTTGCTCGGCCACTTTCAGATAGTCGTAGGGCGTGGCCTGTGCCGAGATGGCAACGCCCGATGCAATACCGCTGCCCGCACCTTGCACAATCGCCAACGTCACGGCCTCCACACCGAATGGCGCTATCTTTTCAGGGTCGTACTGCGCAATATGGGTAAGGGCTAGCGGCAGTTTTTTGCCGTGAATATCATCCACCCATTCACCTGCCAAAGCACTGCCTTGCTGGCGCAGTTCCCAAACGATGCGGCGCTGTTGGGAGTCGGTCAACACGGGAGGCTCGCCACCGCTTTCACGCGCCCAGTCGTTATTCAAAGGACGTGCCTCAGACAGCCCATTCAGCGAGCCCCGGAGCGGAATATCCACTCCATGCCGCAGATAGAAATAGCGCCCCTGGCGTTCACCATCCTCACCCGGCTTGCCCAGCTCCATCACCACCGCCGAGCCGCCCAGCGTGCCACGATAGACATCGACGGGCGCCGCTTGCGCACCCGCCGCCACCAAAAACAAAAAGGCTGACGCCATAGGACACCAGCCTTTGAAGAAGTTTGCAATACCGACACCGCACTGAACAGGGAATAAACCGGTTTGAGTGCGACGGTACATGCTCAAGTCCTTAGTTCAGCTCTTCCTTGCGGATGCGGGTGATGGGAGCCAGCACCGTGGGCAGCCCCTGGATTTCGGCCAGGGCCTTGTCCATATCCCCTTCGCGGGTATCGTGCGTGAGAATGATCAGGTCGGTCTGGGTCGAGCCTTCGCCGCCCACTTCATCGGCTTCGCGCTGCAGCACGGCGTCGATGCTGATGCCGGCACCCGCCAGCAGGCCGGTGATCTTGGCCAGCACTCCGGCTTCATCGGCCACGCGGATGCGCAGGTAGTAGCTGGTCACGACCTCGGCCATGGGCAGCACGGGCAGCTCGCTGCCAGCGGCAGCCAGGCTGCTGCTCTGGAAGGCCAGGGCTGGCACGCGGTGGGCAGGATCGGACCCGTCCATGCGAGCGATATCCACCAGGTCGGCCACCACGGCGGAAGCGGTGGGCTCGGACCCGGCACCCTTGCCGTAGTACAGCGTGGTGCCCACGGCATCGCCGTTCACCACCACGGCATTCATCGCGCCTTCCACATTGGCGATCAGACGCTTGGAAGGCACCAGCGAGGGGTGCACGCGCAGCTCGATGCCCTTGTCCGTGCGCTTGGTGATGCCCAGCAGCTTGATGCGATAGCCCAGTTGCTCGGCGTAGCGGATATCGGCTCCGGCCAGCTTGGTGATGCCTTCCACATAGGCCTTGTCGAACTGCACGGGAATGCCGAAGGCAATCGCGCTCATCAGCGTGGCCTTGTGGGCCGCATCCACACCCTCGATGTCGAAGGTGGGATCGGCTTCGGCATAGCCCAGACGCTGCGCTTCCTTGAGCACCACGTCGAAGTCCAGGCCCTTGTCGCGCATTTCGGACAGGATGAAGTTGGTCGTGCCGTTGATGATGCCGGCCACCCACTGGATGGAGTTGGCGGTCAGGCCTTCGCGCAAGGCCTTGATGATGGGAATGCCACCGGCCACGGCAGCTTCATAGGCCACCATCACGCCCTTCTCGGCTGCGGCCTTGAAGATTTCCGTGCCGTGCACGGCCAGCAGGGCCTTGTTGGCGGTCACCACATGCTTGCCGGCCGCGATGGCTTCCAGCACCAGGGCCTTGGCAATGCCGTAGCCGCCGATCAGCTCGACCACCACATCGATATCGGGGTTGGCGATGACTTCACGTGCATCGCCGACCACCTTGACCTTGTCACCCACCACGCTCTTGGCGCGTTCGGTATCCAAGTCGGCGACCATGGTAATTTCAATGCCACGACCCGCACGACGGCGAATCTCGTCTTGGTTGCGTTCCAGCACATTGAAAGTACCGCTGCCTACGGTGCCAATGCCCAACAGGCCTACTTGGATGGGTTTCATAAGTTCTAAGGTCAAAAAAGCGCTGAAGCGCTTGAAAATCAAGCGCCACCAGCTATCAAAAAGATGAGTTACGCGGCTTTCTCAGCCTTGGCAGGCTTGAGTGCCTTTTCTGCCGGCACTGCCTTGGGCTTGTCCGTGCCATGGCGCTTGCGGTACTTCTCGAGGAAGGCTGCCAAGCGGTTGATGGCCTCGCGCAGATCTGCCTCATGCGGCAGGAACACGATGCGGAAGTGATCAGGCTCGGGCCAGTTGAAGCCCGTACCCTGCACCAGCATGACCTTGGTTTCCTGCAGCACTTCGAGGAAGAACTCCTGGTCGTCCTGGATGGGGTAGACGGCGGGATCGAGGCGCGGAAACATGTACAGCGCGCCCTGAGGCTTGACGCAGCTCACGCCGGGAATGGCGTTGATCAGCTCCCAGGCCAGATCGCGCTGCACACGCAGGCGACCGCCCTCCTGCACCAGGGCGTCGATGCTCTGGTGGCCGCCAAGCGCCGTCTGCACGGCCCACTGGCCAGGCACATTGGCGCACAAGCGCATGTTGGAGAGCATGTTCAGGCCCTCGATGTAATCCTTGGCGGGCTTTTTGTCGCCCGAAATCACCATCCAGCCAGCACGGTAGCCGCAGGAGCGGTAGGCCTTGGAGAGGGAATTGAAGGTGATGGTCAGCACATCGATGGACAGGCTGCCCAGCGGCGTGTGCTTGGCATCCTCGTACAGCACCTTGTCGTAGACCTCGTCCGCGAAGATGACCAGGCCATGCTCGCGCGCCAGCTCCACGATCTGCAGCAGCAGCTCCCTGGAGTACAGCGCACCCGTAGGGTTGTTGGGGTTGATGACGACGATGCCCTTGGTGCGCGGCGTGATCTTGGCGCGGATGTCGTCCATATTGGGCATCCAGCCATTGGACTCGTCGCACATGTAATGCACGGGCGTGCCGCCGGACAGGCTGGTGGCAGCCGTCCACAGCGGGTAGTCGGGCGCAGGCAGCAGCATCTCGTCACCGTTGTCCAGCAGCGCGTTGGTGGCCAGGCTGATCAGCTCCGAAGCGCCGTTGCCCAGATAGATGTCGTCCAGCGTCACGCCCTTGATGCCCTGGCGCTGGGTTTCGTGCATCACGGCCTTGCGCGCCGCGAAGATGCCCTTGCTGTCGGAATAGCCGGCCGAGTTGGGCAAATTGCGGATCATGTCCTGCTGCACTTCCTCGGGAGCATCGAAGCCGAACACGGCCAGATTGCCGATATTGAGCTTGATGATCTTCTGGCCGTCGTCCTCCATCTTCTTCGCCGCGTCCATGATCGGCCCGCGGATGTCGTAACAGACGTTTGCTAATTTGGCGGATTTTTGAACGGTTTTCATGCGAATCAATGCAAAAGGATTTCAGGCACGCCAGGGCGCATTAAACGCCATGGTGAAACCTATAATTTAAGCACAGTTCCGCGCTGCAGCAATGTCCCCACCCTCTCTGTATGGAGACAGCAGCCATCGCCCCCGTCCAGCGCGCCGATTGCGCACACTCTCCATCATGAAATTTCAGGCAGACAAATCCGATGCGCAAACCATCACCGGCTATGGCCCGGGCTGGATCGCGGTTGACAAGCAAAACCACGAAACCAGTCTGCTGGTCGGAGCCCGCGGCCTGCTGACCGAGTGGAACTGCGCCCGTTTCGAAGACCTGACGGCCGAGCATTTCGAGGAGCTCGCCAAGCTGGATGCGGAAGTCGTCCTCTTTGGCAGCGGCAGCAAGAACCGCTTTCCACCCGTGGCCTGGCTCAAGCCGCTGATCGCCAAACGCATTGGCCTGGAGAGCATGGACACCGCCTCGGCCTGCCGTACCTATAACGTTCTGGCCAGCGAAGGCCGCAACGTGGTCGCAGCCCTGCTGCTAGCATAGACTTCTGAGCTTACATTGAGAGAAATACGTATTTCAGGGTAAAATCGCAGGTTGCGGTTGGGGGCGATCGATTGATAAAAACAAAAATACCACCGACGCCCTCGGCATTTCAACGAACACACCCGAGAGATACAAGCGCATGGCGATCGTTGTCAACAAACCACTCCCAGAATTTGAAGCCAACGCCACCGGCGGCGTCAAGGTGTCCAACACCTCGCACAACGGCCAGATTCTGATCCTGTATTTCTACCCCAAGGACAACACGCCGGGTTGTACCACGGAAGCAATGCAATTCCGCGATAAGTACAAGGATTTCGTGAAGGCTGGCGCCACCGTGTTCGGCGTGTCGCGCGACAACATGAACTCGCACAACGACTTCAAGGAAAAGCTGGAACTGCCGTTCGAGCTGATTGCCGACACCGAAGAAAAGATGTGCCACATGTTTGGCGTAGTCAAGAACAAGATCATGTACGGCAAGAAGGTCAAGGGCATCGAGCGCTCCACCTTCCTGATCGGCGCCGACGGCATCCTGATGCAGGAATGGCGCGGCCTGAAGGTTCCCGGCCATGTGGACGAAGTACTCAAGGCCGTCAAAAGCCTGAAGACCCAAGACAAGAAGGTGGCCTGAGCCCCGCCCGGGACTGAAAACCTTGCAATCATCTACACGCAAAGTATTTCAAAGTCTTTAAACAAGGCAAAACAGGAAATACTGCTTTAGGCCCTCGGAGCCTATGCATAATGGGGCATGCCTCAGTGCTACGCAGTATTCTCTGTTCACCCCACCAAAGCCGCCTCGGTTTCCAGGCGGCTTTGTGCTTTTTGAATCTTGTTGAGAACGGTTCGTCCACTATGCCCCTGCCCCCCGCACCCGGCCACCGCGCCGCAAAGCTTTCCGCAGAAGCCTTTTCGTCCATCCGCAAGACTGCCAAGCAGACTGCAGAACTTGACGAGGATCTGAACCCCTCCGACGGAGCCGCCCTGAATGCGGCTCCAGAGACCGCGCCCGCGGTCACCAAGCCGCGCCGCAGCAGCAGCAAGCCCAACGCAACCGCCAAGCCGCGCAAGACCGCCACAACGGTTGGCGTAGCGCCGACGACAGCAGCATCCACTGCCGCAGTACCTGCAAAACCTGCCGACGCAGCTGCCAAGCCTGCCCGCCGCGCCCGCAATACGCGCACCGGCCCGACCACGCTGTTCGTGCTGGACACCAATGTGCTGCTGCACGACCCCAGCAGCCTGTTCCGCTTTGAAGAGCACGACATCTTCCTGCCCATGGTGGTACTGGAAGAACTGGACAACCACAAAAAGGGCATGACCGAAGTGGCGCGCAACGGCCGCCAGGTCAGCCGCACGCTGGACTCCCTGGTTGCCTCCCAGCCCGCCGACGGTCTGGAAAAAGGTCTGCCGCTCAATGCCACAGGCCAGCGCAGCGCCACCGGCACGCTGTACTTCCAGACCAACCCTCTGGATGCATCCCTGCCCGAGAGCCTGCCCCAGGGCAAGGCCGACAACCAGATTCTGGGTGTGGTCGCCGCCCTGCGCGAGCAGCACAAGGATCGCGAAGTCGTGCTGGTGTCCAAGGACATCAATATGCGCGTGAAGGCGCGCGCCCTGGGCCTGGCCGCCGAGGACTACCAGAACGACAAGGTGCTGGAAGACGGCGATCTGCTGTACTCGGGCGCACTGGCCCTGCCCCACGACTTCTGGGCCAAGGCCGGCAAGAATGTGGAGAGCTGGCAGGAAGGCGCCATCACCTACTACCGCGTCAGCGGCGCCATCGTCGACCAGTTGATGATCAACCAGTTCGTCTACTACGAAGCACCGGGCGAGCCCAGCCTCTATATGCGCGTGACCGAGATCCGCGACAAGACGGCCGTGCTCAAGACGCTGCGCGACTTCGGCAACCCCAAGAATGCCGTCTGGGGCGTGTCCACACGCAATCGCGAGCAGAACTTCGCCATGAACCTGCTGGTCAACCCCGAAGTCGACTTTGTCACGCTGACAGGCACGGCCGGCACCGGCAAGACCCTGCTGGCCCTGGCCGCCGGCCTGGCCCAGGTGCTGGACGAGCGCCGCTATACCGAGATCATCATGACCCGCGCCACGGTGAGCGTGGGTGAGGACATCGGCTTCCTGCCCGGCACCGAAGAGGAAAAAATGGGCCCCTGGATGGGCGCCCTGGACGACAACCTGGAGTTCCTGGCCAAGGGCGACGGCGGCAATGCCGGCGAGTGGGGACGCGCCGCCACCAACGAGCTGATCCGCAGCCGCATCAAGATCAAGAGCATGAACTTCATGCGCGGTCGCACCTTTCTGAACAAATACGTCATCATTGACGAGGCCCAGAACCTGACGCCCAAGCAGATGAAGACCCTGATCACCCGTGCCGGCCCCGGCACCAAGATCATCTGCATGGGCAATCTGGCCCAGATCGACACGCCCTACCTGACGGAAGGCAGCTCGGGCCTGACCTATGTGGTGGACCGCTTCAAGGGTTGGCCCCATAGCGGCCACATCACCCTGGCGCGCGGCGAACGCTCGCGCCTGGCGGACTTCGCCAGCGAGGTGCTGTAAGTGGCGAGCTGGATCGCGGCACTCAAGCTCGTGCCCTGGGGCGAGGTCATCAAGGCCACGCCTCAGGTGGTGAAGGCCGCCCAGGGCATGCTCAAGAAGAAAGAAGCCCAGGCCGAGGCGCGCGAGCAGGACGCCAGCGCGCAAAGCGCTGCGCAGTGCATCTCGCCACCGGCCTCCGCCGGCGAGCAGGCGCTGCTGCTGATCCAGCAGCAGGAGGAGCGCATCGCCCAGCTCGAGCAATCGCAGCGCCAGTCGCTGGAGATCATCGAGAAGCTGGCCCAGCAAAATGCCCAGATCGTCGCAACCGTGGGCGCGCTGCGCATAGGTGCACAGCGCCTGGCCTGGGCCTGCGGCGTACTGGGACTGTGCGTGATCGGTCTTGGCGTCTACCTGTTCAGCCGCTAACCCCGCAGCTGCTCAAAAAAACAAAGCCCGCAAGGTCTGTGCCTTGCGGGCTTTTCTTATGTCCTTCAATTTGATAGCTTGCAGCGCTTGATATTCATAGCTTACATATTCATAGAGTTATGAAATCCATACCCAACAAGCGCTAACAGCTATGATTTTTAGTATTCGTCCGTGCCGTAGCCCTGCGCCAGGTTCTCGAAACGCGTCTGGTTCTTCTGGAAGAAGAGCTTCACCGTTCCCGTCGGCCCGTTACGCTGCTTGCCGATGATGACCTCGGCAATATTGGGCTCCTTGCTCTCTTTGTTGTAGTAATCGTCGCGGTAGATGAACATGATGATGTCCGCATCCTGCTCGATGGCGCCCGATTCGCGCAGGTCGGACATCATGGGACGCTTGTCGGTACGCTGCTCCACCGAGCGGTTGAGCTGGGACAGCGCGATCACCGGGCATTGCAGCTCCTTGGCCAGCATCTTCAAACCCCGCGAGATTTCGCCCAGCTCGGTGGCACGGTTGTCGGAACTGGCTGCAGATCCCGATCCGCTCATCAGCTGCAGGTAGTCAACCACGATCAGGCCCAGCTTGCCGCACTGGCGCGCCAGACGACGCGCATTCGCACGCAGCTCGGTTGGAGACAGGCCCGGCGTTTCGTCGATATGCAGCGACACGGTGCGCAGACGCTCGATGGCCTCGGTCAGACGCGGCCACTCGTCGTCGCTGAGCTTGCCGGTACGCAGATTACCCTGGTTGACGCGGCCGATGGAGCCGACGATACGAACCGCCAGCTGAGCCGCACCCATTTCCATGGAGAAGATGGCGACCGGCAAGCCCTCATTGAGCGCCACATGCTCGGCAATATTCACGGCAAACGAGGTCTTGCCCATGGAGGGACGCGCCGCCAGCACCACCATGTCGCCGGCCTGCAGGCCCGAGGTCATGCGATCCAGATCGACAAAGCCCGTGGGCACGCCGGTCACATCCATGGGGTTGTCGGCCATCTCCTGGACCCGGTCCAGCAGATCCACCACCAGCGAATCCAGCGACTGGAAACCCTGCTTGTTGCGCGCCCCCTCCTCGCCGATCGCCATGATCTTCTGCTCGGCTTCGTCGAGGATGCGCTCCACGGTCTTGCCCTGCGGATTGAAGGCATTGGTCGCGATGTCGTCGCTGGCCGTGACCAGTTTGCGCAAGATGGCGCGCTCGCGCACGATTTCCGCATAGCGGCGGATATTGCTGGCACTGGGCACATACTGCGCCAGCTGGTTCAGGTACATCAGGCCGCCGATTTCCTCGGCTTTGCCCATGCCCTGCAGATGCTCATAAACCGTGATCACGTCGGCCGGCTTGCTGGCGTTGATCAGCTTGCCGATGGCTTCGTAGATCAGCTTGTGCTCGTGTCGGTAGAAGTCGCCGTCGCCAAGCAGATCACCAACGCGCTCCCAGGCATTGTTGTCCAGCAGCAGACCGCCGAGCACCGAAGATTCCGACTCCATGGAGTGCGGCGGCACACGCAGTTGCGCCACCTGCTGATCGGCAGTGGGAACCGGGGCGAATGCATCATCTTGCAGATCAAGCGGGGGCATTACTGACGACATGAGACTCCTAGAGACAAGTCCTCCATCGTAGCGGGAGGCGGTGGCGACGTCACGGCGGGTGACGATAAAAACGCTGGCGAGACAAACAATTACCAGAAAGCAAAAAACCGCCCGAAGGCGGCTTTTTGCCAATTCAGAACAGAGCCTGAATTAGGAGTGGTCGCCGTACACGGAGACGGCCACTTCTGCAGCCACGTCGGTGTGCAGAGCCACCACCACAGTGGCGTCGCCAACGGTCTTGATGGGGCCGTTGGGCATGCGCACTTGCGACTTGTTCACTGCGAAACCAGCCTTGACCAGTTCTTCAGCGATGTCGGCGTTGGTGATGGAACCAAACAGACGACCGTCAACGCCAGCCTTCTGAGTGATCTTCACGTTCACGCCGTTGAGCTTTTCGCTCAGTTCTTGAGCGGCAGCCAGCTTCTCGGCGGCAGCCTTTTCCAGCTCAGCGCGCTTGGCTTCGAATTCAGCCTTGGCAGCAGCTGTTGCACGACGTGCAGCGCCGGAGGGGATCAGGAAGTTACGAGCGTAACCGTCCTTGACCTTGACGATATCGCCCAGGTTACCCAGGTTCACAACCTTTTCGAGCAGAATGATTTGCATAGTCGTGCTCCTTAGATCTTGTGCTGGTCAGAGTAGGGCAGCATAGCCAGGAAGCGAGCGCGCTTGATGGCTGTGTTCAGCTGACGCTGGTAGATGGCGCGCGTGCCGGTCAGGCGTGCGGGCACAATCTTGCCGTTTTCGGCGATGAAGTCACGCAGGGTGTCGACATCCTTGTAGTCGATTTCTTCGACGCCGGCGACTGTGAAGCGGCAGAAACGCTTGCGCTTGAACAGCAGCGACTGGGTGTTGCGCTTAGGACGCTTGTCCTTGTTGAATTTCTTGAACGTGGCCATTGCTGGACCTCTTGAAAATTAATTTTGTTGAATATCCTGAATGTGCAAAACCAGCATCTTGCTATTGCGCGGCGTGGCCAGAAAACCTTGAAAGGTCCATTGGCTACCGGGTGCTTGGCGGGCCAGCTTTTCAGCCAGGGCGCCAAAGGCAACAGCCTTGACAGATGCATTCACGTTGCGCGCACTGCCCAGCTCTTGCTGCTGCGAACTGTGTTCAATTCGCAAATCCAGGGCCGGCAATCCGGCGGGCGTGTAGCGCAAAGCAGCTTGCTCTACGAGAAGGCCCGTCAATACAACGCGGTTTTCCACTCCTTCAGTGTCTGATGCTATTAAGCGTGCTCAGCCTGGTTGGCCTTGCGGGCTTCTTCGCGCTCAACGCTCTTCATCATGGCGGAAGCAGCTGTTTCAGCCTTCTTCTTCTGCACAGTCAGGTGACGCAGCACGGCATCGTTGAACTTGAAGGCGTGTTCCAGTTCAGCCATCACAGCCTGGTCGGCTTCGATGTTCAGGCACAGGTAGTGAGCCTTAGCGAGCTTGTTGATCATGTAAGCCAGCTGACGACGGCCCCAATCTTCTTCGCGATGCACCTTGCCGCCACCAGCGGCAATCATGCCCTTGTAGCGCTCCAGCATCGCGGGAACTTGTTCGCTTTGATCCGGATGGATCAACAAAATGATTTCGTAATGACGCATAACGACTCCTTTTGGGTAAACGCCGCCCACTGCGTCTGTAGCGGTGCGGCAAGGCAAAACGTGAGATTCTAGCCGAGTAGCAGACTATCTGTACACTCTGGGGCCTATAAACCTGCGATTACCATTGGTCAATCAAGGCGAGATGTCTTGAAATCACAAGTACTCACTCTCCTGGAATGCCCCGCAAATCCCGCAGGCTCACCCCAGCCGCTGCGCCCGCCGCCCTTTGTTGGGCGGCACGGGTCTTGAAATAGACCTGGCGGAGCGCATCTGGCAGACAGATTGTCTTAAGTTTTGAGAAACCTTCACCAACTATGACCGAGAACCACAACCCCAACACCATCAACGACGCCAGCCCCGAGGAACTGGAAGCGGCCCTGGTAGCCAATGCGTCGGACGAACTGGGACGTCTGCAGGCCGAGCTGGAAGAACTCAAGGCCAAGAGCGCCGATCTGGCCGACCAATACCTGCGTGCCAAGGCCGACGCCGAAAACATGCGCCGTCGCGCCGAAGAAGAGGTCGCCAAGGCACGCAAGTTCGGCATCGAGAGCTTTGCAGAAAGCCTGCTGCCCGTGATCGACAGCCTGGACGCGGCCCTGGCCATCCAGAACGCCACGCCCGAACAGCTGCGCGAAGGCTCGGACGCCACGCTGCGCCAGCTGAATTCGGCCCTGGAGCGCAACAAGGTACTCGCCATCAATCCCGCTGCGGGCGAGAAGTTCGACCCTCACCACCACCAGGCCATCTCCATGGTTCCCGCCGACCAGCCCGCCAACACCGTGGTTGCCGTGCTGCAAAAGGGCTATGTGATCGCCGACCGCATCCTGCGCCCCGCGCTGGTGACCGTGGCCCAGGGCTGAGCTGGCTAGACACCCCAAAAAAACAACCGTCAGGGCAAAAAATAGTAAGTGACGGCTCTTGAAGCCGGCCACTACGCCCACAAGTGACGAATCAAGCAAACATTCAACAGATTACGGAGAGAATTATGGGAAAAATCATCGGTATTGACCTGGGTACCACCAACAGCTGCGTCGCCATCATGGAGGGTAACAACACCCGCGTGATCGAGAACAGCGAAGGTGCCCGCACCACCCCCTCCATCGTTGCCTATCAAGAAGACGGCGAAATCCTGGTCGGTGCATCCGCCAAGCGCCAGGCCGTCACCAACCCCAAGAACACCATCTACGCTGCCAAGCGCCTGATCGGCCGCAAGTTCGCCGAAGCCGAGGTGCAAAAGGACATCGACCTGATGCCCTTCCAGATCGTCAAGGCCGACAACGGCGACGCCTGGGTGCAAGTGCGCGACCAGAAGCTGGCTCCTCCCCAGATCAGCGCCGAAGTGCTGCGCAAGATGAAGAAGACCGCCGAGGACTTCCTGGGCGAAGCCGTGACCGAGGCCGTCATCACCGTGCCCGCCTACTTCAACGACGCACAGCGCCAGGCCACCAAGGACGCCGGCCGCATCGCAGGCCTGGAAGTCAAGCGCATCATCAACGAACCTACCGCTGCTGCCCTGGCCTTCGGCCTGGACAAGGTGGGCAAGGGCGACCGCAAGGTGGCCGTGTATGACCTGGGCGGTGGTACGTTCGACGTCTCCATCATCGAAATCGCCGACGTGGACGGCGAAAAGCAGTTCGAAGTGCTGTCGACCAACGGCGACACCTTCCTGGGCGGCGAAGATTTCGACCAGCGCATCATCAACTACATCATCGACGAGTTCAAGAAGGAACAAGGCGTCGACCTGTCCAAGGACGTGCTGGCCCTGCAGCGCCTGAAGGAAGCTGCCGAAAAGGCCAAGATCGAGCTGTCGAACTCCGCACAGACCGACATCAACCTGCCCTACATCACCGCCGATGCCACAGGCCCCAAGCACCTGAACATCAAGCTGACCCGCGCCAAGCTGGAATCGCTGGTGGACGATCTGATCGAGCGCACGATTGCACCTTGCCGCACCGCCATCAAGGATGCAGGCATCTCGGTCTCCGACATCCACGACGTGATCCTGGTCGGCGGCATGAGCCGCATGCCCAAGGTGCAGGAAAAGGTCAAGGAATTCTTCGGCAAGGATCCCCGCAAGGATGTGAATCCCGACGAAGCCGTGGCCGTGGGCGCTGCCGTGCAGGGCCAGGTGCTGGGTGGCGAGCGCTCCGACGTGCTGCTGCTGGACGTGACTCCCCTGTCTCTGGGTATCGAAACCCTGGGCGGCGTCATGACCAAGATGATCAGCAAGAACACGACCATTCCCACCAAGTTCGCGCAGACCTTCTCCACGGCTGAAGACAACCAGCCTGCCGTGACCATCAAGGTGTTCCAGGGCGAGCGCGAGATCGCCAGCGCCAACAAGATGCTGGGCGAGTTCAACCTGGAAGGCATTCCGCCCGCAGGTCGTGGCGTGCCCCAGATCGAAGTGACCTTCGACATCGACGCCAACGGCATCCTGAACGTGTCCGCCAAGGACAAGGCTTCCGGCAAGGAAAACAAGATCACCATCAAGGCGAACTCTGGCCTGTCGGAAGAAGAAATCCAGAACATGGTCAAGGATGCTGAGCTGAACGCAGCCGACGACAAGAAGAAGCTGGAGCTGGTGACTGCAAAGAACCAGGGCGAAGCCGCTGTTCACAGCGTCAACAAGAGTCTGGCCGAGCATGGCGACAAGCTGGATGCCGCCGAAAAGAGCGCCATCGAAACTGCCGTCAAGGAGCTGGAAGAAGTGCTCAAGGGCGAGGACAAGGACGCCATCGACGCCAAGACAACGGCCCTGATGACAGCCAGCCAGAAGCTGGGCGAGAAGATGTACGCCGACGCACAGGCCGCTGGCGGTGCCGAAGCTGCTGCTGCCGCAGCAGGTGCCTCCGCCGGTGCCGGCGCCTCGGCTGCCGCTGACGACAACGTGGTTGACGCCGAAGTCAAGGAAGTCAAGAAGGACTAAGCGCGGGCAGGTCCTGGCCTCAAACCATTGACCGCTTGCCGCCGCGCCGAGCTCCCTGGAGCTGGCGCGGCGTTCCTGTTCCATTCGACCGAAAACTCACATGTCCAAACGTGACTACTATGAAGTTCTGGGCGTTGCCAAAAGCGCCTCGGACGATGACATCAAGAAGGCCTATCGCAAGCTGGCGATGAAGTTCCACCCTGACCGCAATCAGGGCGAGAAGGCCAAGGAAGCCGAGGAAAAATTCAAGGAGGTCAAAGAGGCCTACGAGATGCTTTCCGACAGCCAGAAGCGCGCGGCCTACGACCAGTACGGCCATGCCGGCGTGGATCCCAATCGCGGCATGGGCGGCGGCGAGGGCTTTGGCGGCTTTGCCGAGGCCTTTGGCGACATCTTTGGCGATATGTTCAACGGTGGCGGCCGCGGCGGTCGCGGCGGCCGTCAGGTCTACCGCGGCAACGACCTCAGCTATTCCATGGAAATTACCCTGGAAGAGGCTGCCAAGGGCAAGGATGCCCAGATCCGCATTCCGAGCTGGGACAGCTGCGACACCTGCAGCGGCAGCGGCGCCAAGCCCGGCACCAGCACCAAGACCTGCACCACCTGCAACGGCATGGGCACGGTACAGATGCGCCAGGGCTTTTTCAGCGTGCAGCAGACCTGCCCGCACTGCCGCGGCACAGGCAAGATCATCCCCGAGCCCTGCACGTCCTGCGGCGGCCAGGGCAAGGTCAAGCGCCAGAAGACGCTGGAAGTGAAGATTCCCGCCGGCATCGACGACGGCATGCGCATCCGCTCGGCCGGCAACGGAGAGCCCGGCACCAATGGCGGGCCGGCAGGCGACCTCTATATCGAGATTCGCGTCAAGGACCACGACATCTTCGAGCGCGACGGTGACGATCTGCACTGCAATGTGCCCGTGAGCTTCATCACCGCCGCTCTGGGCGGCGAGATCGAAGTGCCCACGCTGCAAGGCAAGGCGGCGATCGACATCCCTGAAGGCACGCAAGCCGGCAAGCAGTTCCGCCTGCGCGGCAAGGGCATCAAGGGCATTCGCTCCAGCTACCCCGGTGATCTGTACTGCCACATCGTGGTGGAGACTCCGGTCAAGCTCACCGAGTACCAACGCAAGCTGCTCAAGGATCTGGACGAATCGCTCAAGAAAGGCGGCTCCAAACATTCGCCCAGCGGCGAAAGCTGGACGGACCGCCTGAAGAGTTTCTTCAGCTAGGCCCCTGCACCCAACAAAAAGCCCATCGGCAATGCCTGGTGGGCTTTTTTCATGGCTCGCCAATCACTCCTTGGCGGGCTTCCAGTTGCGCACCTCGCGCTGCACCTTCAGCCGCTCTGCGGGGCCCAATGCCTGCTCGGCCGTCTGCATGCGGCTTTGCAGCGAGGGATCCTTGGCATGAGCGATAGCCAGCCAGAAATAGGCCTTGCCCATGTCTTTCTGCACGCCCTG
The DNA here is from genome assembly GCF_008121555.1 of Comamonas sp. Z1. NCBI lineage: Bacteria > Pseudomonadati > Pseudomonadota > Betaproteobacteria > Burkholderiales > Comamonadaceae > Comamonas > Comamonas sp. Z1. The sequence continues at coordinate 230,086 of NZ_VOQT01000004.1, read as the reverse complement.
ACCGCTGACATACATGGCTGCCAGATTCGACTGTGCCAGGGTGTAGCCCTGCTTGGCGGCGCGATCGAACCAGCGCGCCGCCTGGCCTGCATCCTGCGGCACGCCCTGGCCGTTGGCATAGAGAAAACCCAGAGACGACTGAGCCGCCGCATTGCCCTGACCGGCGGACTTCTCCAGCCACCGCGCCGCGCGCGTCAGATCCTGCGGCACCAGCGCACCTACGGCATAGATCATGCCGGTGTTGTACTGGGCGTCGGCATGGCCTTTCTCGGCCGCCTGTTCAAACCACTGCAGGGCGGCCCGGCCATCCTCCTTGACGCCCCTGCCGCTGGAGAGCATCACTCCCAGGCTGTACTGGCCTGCAGCCTCGCCACTTTTGGCCGAACGCTCGAACCATTGCACGGCCTGCGCATCATCGGCCGCCACGCCGCGCCCCTCGGCATACATCAGACCCAGATTGTTCTGCGCAATGCCGTCGCCCTGCTCTGCCGCCTTGCGGTACCAGTTCACGGCCTGCACTTCGTCCAGAGTCACGCCCCGCCCGTTGGCGTAGAGCACTCCCAGGTCGGATTGCGCAGGTGCATAGCCCTGGTCGGCCGACTGGCGATACCAGTGCACGGCCTGTGCCAGGTCCTGATTCACACCCTTGCCAAAACGGTAGCGCGAGCCCAGCAGATACTGGGCCTTGGCGTCGCCCGTCTGTGCTGCTGCACGCATGGCGGCCAGCTCCTTGGCATCTTCGGCCTGATTGTTCCTGGCCTCCGGCGTCCAATGCTCACGACCCAGCGGAGCTGCCGCTGCCGCACCTGCTGCCGCAGCACCAGCGATCGCTGCATTGCGGCCGGTGTGCCCTTTTTTACCGGCCTTGCCGGCGGACTTTGCCGATGAAGATTTGGCAGCACCTGCAGTCGTGCTCTTGGTGGACTTGGACGATTTGGCTGGCGCGGCCGCACTGGATTTGGCCGGGGGCTTGCCTTTGGCCACAGCTGGCAAGGCAGTGCCGCCCAGCGCCAGCGCAGCCGTCAGCAGGCAGACCTGACCCCAGCAACGGCTGCGGCGCAAGAGGGGCGACCCCGAAGCCATAGCTGGCAACTCGGAAGGCTCACTGTCGGACATCGGATGGTTGGGAACTCTCATGACTCACATTTTTGCAGCGAATAGCGTCGATTCCAGGCTGCTTTACTGACGATTTACTTTGTAAAAAAACACCGGAACTCAGGCAGCAGGAAGACTTCCGCACCTCAGGCCGGATCATGCTTGAACGATTCTGGCATCTAGAGTCTTCGCTATGAAAATGCAAGTACACAAGACTGACAAATGCAACATCGCTTTCCAAGGTCTTGCCAAGTCATCGCAAAGTAAGAAATCACCCATCTCCAAAATTTACCCATCGCCAAGCAAGACATCTCATTCAAAGATGGATACAGCTAGATTAATCGGTAAAAATGCTGAAAACTTCTCGAAACGAGAAGACTTGAGCCTACCCCATGAAGAATTCAGAGCGCAGTTTTGCGCGCCGCATCGATCTCACCTCGCTTCAGCTGTTCGTCGCCGTGTGCGAACTGGGCAGCATTGGCCGCGCCGCTGAACGCGAGTTCATTGCAGCCTCGGCCGTCAGCAAGCGGCTGTCCGACCTGGAAGCGACGGTGGACACCGCCCTGCTCTATCGCCACAGCCGCGGCGTGACGCTGACGCCGGCCGGCGAGAGCCTGCTGCACCATGCGCGCAATGTGCTCTACGGGCTGGAGCGCATGCAGGGCGAGCTCTCCGAATACGCCGACGGCGTGCGCGGCCATGTGCGCATGCACGCCAATATGTCGGCCATCGTGCAGTTTCTGCCCGAAGACCTGGGAGCCTTTGCGCGCGAACACAGCCAGATCAAGATCGATCTGCAGGAGCACCTGAGCCCCGACGTGCTGAGCGCCGTGGCCGAGGGCACAGCCGATATCGGCATCTGCACGCTGGGCAATATCAGGAGCAGCGAAGGCAATCAGGCCACCGTTCAGCTGACCCAGGGCAATGTGCCGCTGCAGTACCGCAGCTATCGCAAAGACCGATTGGTCGTCGTCGTGCCCGAGCGCCATGCCCTGGCCGACCGCGAAAGCGTCGCCTTCACGGAAGTGCTGGAATGGGACATCGTCAGCCTGCATGCCGGCTCCTCGATCAGCCTGGCCATGCGCGCTGCCGCAGCCCAGGCTGGCCACCCGCTGCACCAGCGCATCCAGGTCACCAGCCTGGACGCCATGTGCCGCATGATCGACAACGGCCTGGGACTGGGCCTGCTGCCCGACCGCGCATTCGAGCTGATGCATGGCGTGGGCCATCTGCGCGCCGTGCAGCTCACCGACGACTGGGCGCACCGCGAACTCTGCGTGGTGGCCCGCGACTTCGAAGCGCTGCCGGTGACCACCCGCCTGCTGGTCGATCACCTCTGCCCCGCCAGCGCCAAGGCTTGAAACATCGCATCAAGCCACAACAGAATCCTCCCAACAAACCAACCTCACGAGACCACCATGGGACGCACCCTCTACGACAAGATTTTTGACGAGCACGTCGTTCACACCGAGGAAGACGGCACCTCCGTCCTCTATATCGACCGCCATCTGGTGCACGAAGTCACCAGCCCCCAGGCCTTCGAAGGCCTGCGCATGGCCGGCCGCAAGCTGTGGCGCGTCAGCTCGGTCGTGGCCACGGCCGACCACAACACCCCCACCGACGGCTGGGAGCGCGGCTATGACGGCATTGCCGACCCCATCAGCAAGGAACAGATCACCACGCTGAACAGCAATATCGCCGAGTTCGGCTCGGCCGCCTTCTTTCCCTTCATGGACAAGGGCCAGGGCATTGTTCACGTCATGGGCCCCGAGCAAGGCGCGACCCTGCCCGGCATGACCGTGGTCTGCGGCGACAGCCACACCTCCACCCACGGCGCTTTCGGCGCGCTGGCCCACGGCATCGGCACCTCCGAGGTCGAGCATGTGATGGCCACCCAGACCCTGCTGGCCAAGAAGGCCAAGAACATGCTGGTGCAGGTCAACGGCAAGGTCGCGCCCGGTATCACCGCCAAGGACATCGTGCTGGCCATCATCGGCAAGATCGGCACCGCCGGCGGCACGGGCTACACCATAGAGTTTGCCGGCGAAGCCATCCGCGACCTCAGCGTGGAAGGCCGCATGACGGTCTGCAACATGGCCATCGAAGGCGGCGCCCGCGCAGGTCTCGTGGCCGTGGACGACAAGACCATCAACTACATCAAGGGCCGCCCCCTGGCGCCCACGGGTGGCGAATGGGATGCCGCCGTCACTTACTGGAAGACGCTGCATTCCGACGCCGATGCGAAGTTCGACCGAGTGGTGGAGCTGAACGCCGCCGACATCGTGCCGCAGGTGACCTGGGGCACCAGCCCCGAGATGGTGCTGGGCATCGATGCCGCCATTCCCGACCCCGACAAGGAAAAGGACTCGAACAAGCGCGGCGCCATCGAACGTGCGCTGACCTATATGGCACTGGAACCCGGCAAGCCCATCAACGACATCTTTGTCGACAAGGTGTTCATTGGCTCCTGCACCAACAGCCGCATCGAGGACATGCGCGAAGCCGCCGCCGTGGTCAAGAAGCTGGGCCAGAAGGTCGCCAAGAACATCAAGCTGGCCATGGTCGTGCCCGGCTCCGGTCTGGTCAAGGAACAGGCCGAGCGCGAAGGCCTGGACCAGATCTTCAAGGCCGCCGGCTTTGAATGGCGCGAACCCGGCTGCTCCATGTGCCTGGCCATGAACGCCGACCGCCTGGAGCCCGGCGAGCGCTGCGCATCGACCTCGAACCGCAACTTCGAAGGCCGTCAGGGCGCCGGCGGCCGCACTCATCTGGTCAGCCCCGCCATGGCCGCTGCGGCAGCCATCCACGGCCACTTTGTCGACATCCGTAAATTTGCGTAACCCCCTGAGTCGCTGCGCGTCTTCCCCCAAGGGGGACGACGGCCTTTGCTGCGGGGCGGCCCTTGCTGGCCGTCTCTGATGCAAGACGCGAACGTCGCCAAGACCAAAGATTCTGGAATCACACCATGCAAAAATTCACCGTGCACAAGGGCCTCGTCGCCCCCATGGACCGCGAGAACGTCGACACCGACGCCATCATCCCCAAGCAGTTCCTCAAGTCCATCAAGAAGACCGGCTTCGGCCCCAATCTGTTTGACGAGTGGCGCTATCTGGACCAGCCCGGCCAGCCCGGCGTGCCCGAAGCCGACCGCAAGCCCAATCCCGACTTCGTGCTCAACCAGCCCCGCTTCAAGGGCGCCAGCATCCTGATCGCGCGCAAGAACTTCGGCTGCGGCTCCAGCCGCGAGCACGCGCCCTGGGCCCTGGACCAGTACGGCTTCCGCGCCATCCTGGCCCCCAGCTTTGCCGACATCTTCTTCAACAACAGCTTCAAGAACGGCCTGCTGCCCATCGTGCTGCCCGAGGCCACGATCGACCAGCTGTTCAACGACGTCGCGGCCTTCCCCGGCTACGAGCTGACCATCGACCTGGAGCGCCAGGTGATCCTAAGGCCCCAAGGCGAAGAAATTGCCTTCGACGTCATCGCCTTTCGCAAGTACTGCCTGCTCAACGGCTTCGACGATATCGGCCTGACCATGCGCCATGCCGACAAGATCAAGGCCTTCGAAGCCGAGCGTCTGGCGCAAAAGCCCTGGCTGGCGCATACATTGATTCAGAAGTAACCCCCTGAGCCGCTGCGCGGCTTCCCTCTTTCTCGATGCGTTGCATCGGAAGGGGGACGGCATCTTCGCTGCGGGGCGGCCCTTGCTTGATGCCCCTTGTTTGGGGCGTGCTTGTTTTTAGGTTGCTACCCATAAATGAGCTGCTTGCGCCTTCTATTCATGAACATCAGCATTAATTCAATCTGAAGTCTATGAATAACAAGTGCAAGCAGCTATCAAATTAATCAAAGGAACATCATGAAGATTGCAGTTTTGCCCGGTGATGGCATCGGTCCCGAAATCGTCGCGGAAGCCGTCAAGGTGCTCGAGGCCCTGAATCTGGGTCTGGAGATGGAAACCGCTCCCGTGGGCGGTGCCGGCTATGAAGCTGCCGGCCACCCCCTGCCTCCTGCCACGCTGAAGCTGGCACAGGAAGCCGATGCGATCCTGTTCGGTGCCGTGGGCGACTGGAAGTACGACACGCTGGACCGCCCCCTGCGTCCCGAGCAGGCCATTCTGGGCCTGCGCAAGGCCCTGGGTCTGTTCGCCAACTTCCGCCCCGCCATCTGCTACAAGGAACTGACCCATGCTTCCAGCCTCAAGCCCGAGCTGGTGGCGGGCCTCGATATCCTCATCATCCGCGAACTGACCGGCGACATCTACTTCGGCCAACCGCGCGGCCGCCGTGTGGCTCCCGACGGCCATTTCCCCGGCGCCGAGGAAGCCTTCGACACCATGCGTTATTCGCGCCCCGAGATCGAGCGCATCGCCCATGTCGCCTTCCAGGCCGCCCAAAAGCGCAGCAAGCGCGTGACCAGCGTGGACAAGGCCAATGTGCTGGAAACCTTCCAGCTCTGGAAGGACGTGGTCACCGAAGTCGCCAAGCAGTACCCCGACGTGGCCCTGGACCATATGTATGTGGACAACGCCGCCATGCAGCTGGTCAAGGAACCCAAGCGCTTCGACGTGGTGGTGACCGGCAATATGTTCGGCGACATCCTCTCCGACGAAGCCTCGATGCTGACCGGCTCCATCGGCATGCTGCCCAGCGCCAGCCTCAACGACAAGAAACAAGGCCTGTACGAACCCAGCCACGGCTCGGCTCCCGACATCGCCGGCAAGGGCATTGCCAACCCCCTGGCCACCATTCTGTCGGCCGCCATGATGCTGCGCTTCAGCCTGGGCCAGGAAGCAGCCGCCCTGAAGATCGAAGCCGCCGTGCAAAAGGTGCTGGCCGACGGCCTGCGCACTGCCGACATCTACAGCGAAGGCACGACCAAGGTCAGCACCCGTGAAATGGGTGATGCCGTGGTCAAGGCGCTGGCCGGCGTCTGAGGCACCGAAACCGCTGAAGCCCAGCCGCCGCCGTAAGCGGCGGCTTTGGGTTTGACGCAAAATTCGGCACCAAATAAAACAAAACGTCAAAAATAAATCATTTATTTCGACGTTTTGACTAGAGTTTCAAGCACTTTTAGTTCTTCAAGCTTTGGCTCTAGTCGCTAGAATGACAACTCTTATGTTTGCCGCACGCACCTTCGCTCCCGAAATCGTCACACCCGCAAAGACTGCCGGTGTGAATGCGCGCGCAATCACCATTAAGACGATTACAGGCTGACCCAGCCCGGTTCGTCGCGCGCCCCTTCCGGCCCTGACGAGCCGGACGAATCAGTCTCAAGCTACTGTTTTCAAAACTGAAAGGGCGTTTCAAATGAGCAAGCAATTGGTAGGTTTGGTGGGCTGGCGCGGCATGGTCGGCTCCGTGCTGATGGATCGTATGCAGGCCGAAGGCGACTTCGCGCTGATCGAGCCCGTGTTCTTCTCCACCTCCAATGCCGGCGGCAAGGCCCCGGCCATGGCCACAGTGCACACCGAGCTGAAGGACGCCAACGACATCGCCGAGCTGTCCAAGTGCGACATCATCATCACCTGCCAGGGCGGCGACTACACCAAGGAAGTCTTCCCCAAGATCCGCGCCGCCGGCTGGAACGGCCACTGGATTGACGCCGCCTCCTCGCTACGCATGGAGAACGACGCCGTCATCGTGCTCGACCCCGTCAACGACGACCTGATCCAGCAAAAGCTGGCCGCCGGCGGCAAGAACTGGATTGGCGGCAACTGCACCAACTCCATCTTGCTGATGGGTCTGGGCGGTCTGTTCAAGGCCGGTCTGGTGGAATGGGTCTCCTCCATGACCTACCAGGCCGCATCGGGCGGTGGCGCCAACCACATGCGCGAGCTGCTCAAGGGCATGGGCGTGGTGCACGCCGCCGTCGCCGACGAGCTGGCGACTCCTGCTTCGGCGATTTTGGAAATCGACCGCAAGGTGGCCCAGACCATCCGCGAAGATGTGCCCACCGAATTCTTCGGCGCGCCTCTAGCCGGCGGCCTGATCCCCTGGATCGATGTGCAGCTGCCCAACGGCCAGTCCAAGGAAGAATGGAAGGGCCAGGCCGAGGTCAACAAGATTCTCGGCACCGAAGCCACGATCCCCGTCGACGGCCTGTGCGTGCGCATCGGCGCCATGCGCTGCCACTCTCTGGCCCTGACCCTGAAGCTCAAGAAGGACCTGCCCCTGGAAGAGATCGAGGCCCTGATCAAGGGCGGCAATCCCTGGGTCAAGTTCGTGGCCAACGACCGCGCACTGACCGTCAAGGAGCTGACTCCTGCTGCCACCACCGGCGGTCTGGAAGTGGCCGTGGGCCGCGTGCGCAAGCTCAACATGGGCCCCGAGTACGTTTCGGCCTTCGTGATCGGTGACCAGCTGCTGTGGGGCGCTGCCGAGCCGCTGCGTCGCATGCTGCGCATCCTGCTGGCTGCCTGATCCCGTCCACCATCAAGCCTGCGAATGGCTTGATCCAGCACAGCAAAGCGCCAGTCATCCTCGTGATGGCCGGCGCTTTTTTCATGTCCAAGCTCCAGGCTTGGGCGACAATTGCCCGCTTATTCGGGCGAATGCAAACCGTCAGCAACCTACATTAAGTTTCATCTCGTTGCCAATCGACAACAATTGAGAGCCTTGCCAGCCATGCTTTTGCTCACATTGCAATAGCGTCGTTGACAATGCAAACTGTGTCCGCCGGGCCGAGAGACCTTTGCCGCCTGCTGGAATTTCCAATTTTTATGTGCACCGCAGCCACAAACCCGATCAAGAACAAGAGGGCTGTAGGCTGCACGAATCAAGTCTGAGCCCTATGCAACGCTGGAAACTATCTGCGCTCGCCGCAGCCACCCTCGCACTGTCAAGCCTCCCGGCCACCGATGCATGGGCATTGGCGCTGGGTCGCATCACGGTGCAGTCGGCTCTGGGCGAGCCCTTGCGTGCCGAGGTCGAGATCCCTCAACTCAGCGCAGCCGAGGCCGACAGCCTGCAGGCAGCTATCGCATCGCCAGCTGCATTCCGTGCCCAGGGCATGGAATTCACGGGCACGGCCAACTCGGTGCGCGTGCAGGTGCAAAAACGTGCCAACGGCTCGGCCGTGCTCAAGCTCAGCAGCTTTCAGCCAGTCAATGATCCCTTTGTCGACCTGGTGATCGATGCCAACTGGGCATCGGGCAAGCTGCAGCGCAACTACACCTTGCTGCTCGACCCTCCTGCAACGCGCCGCCCTGCTCCTGCGCCCACCACCGCTGCCCAGGCCACGCCTGCCGTGGTGCCTGCGCCTGCGCGTCCCGCCGTGACTGCACGCCCGGCGTCCAGCCCTGTCAACACGGCCGGCCGGGACCTGCGCAATGACCGCGATCAGGACGAAGCTGCAACCAAGCCTCAGCGAAAACGCCAGGCCGGCACTGCAGCACCGGCTGGCAGCAGCGATGAAGTTCGCGTCAGGACAGGCGACACCGCAGGTCGCATTGCTGCAGCGCACAAGCCAGCAGGCGTCTCGCTTGATCAGATGCTGGTCGCCATGCTGCGCAGCAACCCGCAGGCCTTTGTCAATGGCAATATCAACCGCATGCGCAGCGGCGCGGTGATTCAGTTGCCCGATCAGGCGGCTGCCCAGGCCACCTCGGCCAAGGAAGCCCGCCAGATCATGGCGGCCCAGTCTCAGGATTTCAACCAGTTCCGCCGTCAACTGGCTGGCGTGGCACCTGTGGCTCCTGTGGAAGCTGCATCGCGCAGCGCTTCCGGCCAGGTTCAGGCCCATGTCGCCGATGCCAAGGCCGCCACCGCAGCCCCCGACAAGCTAACCCTGTCCAAGGGCTCCGTCAAGGGCATGGCCGCCGATGAGCAAGTGGCCCAGCAAAAACAGGCAGCAGACCAGTCTGCGCGTGCCGATGAGCTCAAGCGCAATATGGCCGAGCTAAGCCAGATTGCGGCAGCCACCAAACCTGCAGGTACGGCCGCAGCTCCCGCAGCAAGCGCCCCGGCTGCAGCTGCACCAGCGGCAAGCCCTGCAGTCACCGTACCCGCGGCCAGCGCCGCCAATGCTGCAGCGCCTGCCCTCGCACCGGCTGCTGATGCGGCTGCAACGTCTGCGCCCCCAGCCACACCCGAGGCGGCTGCAGCCGATGCCGGCAAGCCAGGCGACACCGCGCCTGCACCAGCTCCGGCCGAAGGCGAACCGGCACAGGCCGCAGCCGAGCCTGCAGCGCCCGCACCGGCACCGGTTGCACCTCCCAAGCCTGTGGCAGCACCGGTCCCCATTCCCGAAGAGCCCAGCTTTATCGACAGCCTGATGGAAGACCCGACCATCCCGCTGGCTGGCGCAGCACTGCTGGCCCTGCTTCTGGGCTATGGCGGCTACCGTGTTTCTCAGCGTCGCAAAGCCGCTGCGGCAGGCGCGGACAGCACACTGGGCGACAGCCAGCTGTCGGCGGACTCCTTCTTCGGCGCCAGCGGCGGCCAGCGCGTGGACACCACGACCAGCAGCAGCCAGATGTCGGGCCAGTCCATGCAGTACTCTCCCAGCCAGCTCGACGCCGGCGATGTGGACCCGCTGGCCGAAGCCGATGTGTACCTGGCTTACGGCCGCGACCTGCAGGCCGAGGAAATCCTCAAGGAAGCGCTGCGCAGCGACCCCAACCGCCTGGTGCTGCACCAGAAGCTGGCTGAAATCTATGCCAAGCGCCATGACCGCATGGCCTACGCATCTGTAGCCAACAACGTCTTTGCCCTGACCCAGGGCAAGGGGCCCGAATGGCAGCGGCTGGCCGATCAGGGCCGTATCCTGGATCCGGAAAATCTGACTTACCAGCTGGGCGGAGCTCCCCAGGCTCATGCAGCGGCAGCTGCGACCCCAAGCGCCTTCAGCCCCACCGATCCCTCAAGCGCCCTGCAAGGCGGCGTGGCCGCCGCCGTGGGCTTCGGCTCGGCACTGGCTGCTGCACAGGCTGCGGAAGCCGCTGCCAGCCACGAAGGGCCACCCACAGAGCCCGCCGGCATGGACTTCGACATGGATCTGGAGCTGCCGGCGGACCTGCCTGACACCGCAGCCAGCGCAGCGCCTGTGGCCTCCGAGCCCGTCTCCTTGCCCAACGAGCAGGATTTCGCGGCACTGGCACAGTGGGACACCCCTGTCACCGCATCCGAGCCAGCACCCGCAGCAGACAATGGCCTGAACCTGAACCTCGACGATCTGGCCTCGTTCAGCCTGCCCGCCACGGCATCTCAAGCCCCGGCCCCTGTCGCAGCTCCCGCGCCCGCCGAGCAAAGCTCCCTGAATGCGCTCGAGTTCGACCTCGACAGCTTCACACTGCCTTCGCAGGCACAGCCCGAGGCCGAGAGCGGACAGGAAACTGCGCCGCTGGAACTATCTTCCAGCCAGGAGCGCCTGGACACAGAGCAGGACATCGAAGCCCTGACCTTGCAGCAACCGGGTGAAGAGGCCGCCAGCCCTGCCGCCGCCCCTGCGCAAGCCGATGTGACCTTCGACCTCAGCGGCCTGTCGCTGGACCTGGGCACATCCGATATCGCTGCGTCAATCGATGCCGTGCCAGCGCCCTCCGAACCCGAAGACCCGCTGGCCACCAAACTGGCCCTGGCCGAAGAGTTCAATGCCATCGGCGACAGCGACGGAGCGCGTACACTGATCGAGGAAGTGATCGCCGAAGCCCATGGCGATCTCAAGGCCAAGGCTCACAGCCTTCTCTCTCAGATTGGTTGATTGATTTGATGCATTCAGACCCCGCGCCGGGAGCCATGCCATGCGCATAGCTCTTGGCGTCAGCTACAACGGTCAGGCCTATCGCGGCTGGCAAAGCCAACCCGATGGCAACACCGTACAAGACAAACTCGAAGCGGCCCTGGGCCGCTTTGCTGCTCAAGAAGTCTCCACCATCTGCGCCGGTCGCACCGATTCCGGTGTGCACGGCCTGATGCAGGTCGTGCACTTTGACACCGAGTTGCAGCGCACGCCCAACTCCTGGGTGCGCGGCACCAACACTTTCCTGCCCAAGGACATCGCCGTGCAATGGGCGGCCGAGGTCGCCGACGGCCCGAATGGCTTCCATTCCCGGGCCTGTGCCACTGCACGCCGCTATGCCTATGTGCTGCTGCAGTCACCCGTGCGCCCCAGCGTCGACCATGGCCGCGTGGGCTGGGTGTTTCAGGCCCTGGATGCGCAGCGCATGCGTGCAGCCGCCGACCTGCTGCTGGGCGAGCATGATTTTTCGTCCTTTCGCGCGGCAGGCTGCCAGGCCAAGAGCCCGGTCAAGACCCTGCGCCGCATCGACATCCACTACCGTCCCGCAGGCCAGGCACCCATGCGCGACGGACAGATGGAATGCGGCTACTGGCGTTTCGAGTTCGAGGGCAGCGCTTTTCTGCACCACATGATCCGCAACATCATGGGCTGCCTGATCTACGTGGGCCAGGGCTCCAAGCCCGTGGAATGGATGCAGCAAGTGCTGGAGGCACGCTCGCGCGAAGTGGCAGCCCCCACCTTCTCCCCTGACGGTCTGTACTTTCTCGGCCCCATTTACGATACGCGCTGGGGCCTGCCTGTAGACACCCCCCCGTTTGCCTGGCTGCCCTGAGCGGCCAGCGGCCAACGATTGCTGCAACGCCAGAGATTTGCCATGTCTTCCATTGCCCCCCGCACCCGCATCAAGATCTGCGGCCTGACCCGCGAGCAGGATGTCGACGCTGCAGTGGCCGCCGGTGCCGATGCCGTCGGCTTTGTGCTTTATGCGCCAAGCCCGCGTGCCGTGACGCTGCAGCGCGCGGCCGAGCTGGCCCGGCGGCTGCCGCCCTTTGTCACACCTGTTTTGCTCTTTGTGAATGAAACAGCTACCAATGTGATAGCTGCTTGCACCCTAATACCCAACGCCTGCGTGCAATTTCATGGTGATGAATCGGCAGCGGATTGCGAGGCCGCCACCCGGGGCGTCCAGCCCTGGTTGCGCGCCGCGCGCATACCCCTTGGAGACGATGCGGCGCGATTTGACCTCGTAGAATATGCCCAACGTTATTCAAAGGCCCAAGCCATCCTGCTCGACGCCCATGTCGATGGTTATGGTGGCGGCGGCAAGGCATTCAATTGGTCACTTCTGCCAACAAGCGTCGACTCTCACCTCGTTTTGTCTGGTGGACTCACGCCTGCAAACGTGACCGATGGCATCTTGCAAGTGCGCCCTCGCGGGTTGTCTCTGGCCGTTGATGTGAGCTCTGGAGTCGAGGCCGAAGGCCCCGACGGCAAGCCCCTCAAAGGCATCAAGGATGCCCACAAGATTCATCGCTTCATTGCTGCCGTACGTGCAGCTGATGCCCAAATTTTGCAGACTGACACATGTTTGAATACCAGTATCCCGACGTCCACGGCCATTTCGGCCGCTACGGCGGCAGCTTCGCCAGCGAAACCCTGACCCACGCGCTCACCGAGCTGCGTGAGGCCTACGCTAAGTATCAGAACGACCCCGAATTCATCGCCGAATTCCAGTCCGAGCTGGCACACTATGTAGGCCGTCCCTCGCCCGTCTATCACGCCTCGCGCATGAGCCGTGAAATGGGTGGCGCGCAGATCTATCTGAAGCGCGAGGACCTCAACCACACGGGCGCACACAAGATCAACAATGTGATCGGCCAGGCCATGCTCGCCAAGCGCATGGGCAAGCCGCGCATCATTGCCGAGACAGGTGCCGGCCAGCACGGCGTGGCCACGGCCACCATCTGCGCTCGTTACGGCCTTGAATGCATCGTCTACATGGGCGCCGAGGACGTGAAGCGTCAAAGCCCCAATGTCTACCGCATGAAGCTGCTGGGCGCCACCGTGGTGCCCGTGGAATCGGGCTCCAGGACGCTCAAGGATGCGCTCAACGAAGCCATGCGCGACTGGGTGGCCAATGTGGACAACACCTTCTACATCATCGGCACCGTGGCCGGCCCCCATCCCTATCCCATGATGGTGCGCGACTTCCAGAAAGTCATCGGCGACGAGTGCCTGACGCAGATGCCCGAGTTCCTGGGCGCCGACAAGCAGCCCGACGCGGTAGTCGCCTGCGTGGGCGGCGGCAGCAATGCCATGGGCATCTTCTACCCCTATATCCCCTACGAGAACACCCAGCTGTTCGGCGTGGAAGCGGCGGGCGAAGGCCTGGAGTCCGGCAAGCACTCGGCCTCGCTGCAAAAAGGCAGCTCGGGCGTGCTGCACGGCAACCGCACCTTCATCCTGCAGGACGAAAACGGCCAGATCACCGAGACGCACTCGGTGAGCGCCGGCCTGGATTACCCCGGCGTGGGCCCTGAACATGCATGGTTGCAGGAAATCGGCCGTGCCCAGTATGTGGGCATCACCGATCAGGAGGCGCTGGACGCCTTCCACTATCTGTGCCGCGCCGAAGGCATCATCCCGGCTCTCGAGTCCAGCCACGCCGTGGCCTATGCCATGAAGCTGGCCAAGACCATGCGCGCCGACCAGTCGATTCTCGTCAGCCTATCGGGCCGTGGCGACAAGGACATCGGCACCGTGGCCGACCTCTCGGGTGCCGAATATTTCGACCGTCCCTCCATGCGCGGTCTCACCGTCAAGGGCGCTCCCGGACATGATGCAGCCAAGGCTGCCGCAGGGGGCAACAAGTTATGAGCCGAATTACCGCCACTTTCAGCAAGCTCAAGGAAGAAGGCCGCAAGGCCCTGATTCCCTATGTGACTGCAGGCTTTCCATTTGCCGCCATCACCCCCTCCCTCATGCACGGCATGGTGGAAGCCGGTGCCGACGTGATCGAGCTGGGCGTGCCCTTCTCGGACCCCATGGCCGACGGCCCCACCATCCAGCGCGCGGGCGACAAAGCCATCGCCAACGGCGTGGGCCTGAGCCAGGTACTGGCCTATGTGGCCGAGTTCCGCAAAAAGGACCAGACCACGCCCGTGGTGCTGATGGGCTATGCCAACCCCGTGGAACGCTACGACCAGATCCATGGCGAGGATGCCTTCGTCAACCATGCGGCGGCTGCCGGCGTCGATGGCGTGCTGATCGTGGACTATCCGCCCGAGGAGTGCGAAGTGTTTGCAGCCAAGCTCAAGGCCCGCGACATGGACCTGATCTTCCTGCTGGCTCCCACCAGCACCGAGGAGCGCATGCAGCAGGTGGCGCGCGTGGCCAGCGGCTATGTCTACTATGTCTCGCTCAAGGGCGTGACCGGTTCGGGCGCGCTGGACACTTCGGCCGTGGAGGCCATGCTGCCGCGCATTCGCCAGCATGTCAGCGTGCCCGTGGGCGTGGGTTTCGGCATTCGCGATGCCCAAACCGCACAGACCGTGGGCCAGGTTGCCGACGCCGTCATCATCGGCAGCCGCATCATTGACCTGCTCGACAACCAGCCCCACGAGAAGATCGTTCCTTTGGCAATAGACTTTCTGCGTGGTGTGCGAAAGGCTCTCGACGCATAATGCTGCCCTGAAATCAGCCACCCCCTGAGCGGCTTCGCTGCTTCCCCCTTGAAGGGGGACGACAGCCTCGCAGCGGGGCGGCCCTTGCTCGCTGTCCCTGACCGGGATTGCGCCAGTGCCTGCGCCGCGCCGCCCTCATGGGTTGCGGGTGGCGCGCAGTGCAGTGGAAACTGAAAAGGAAATAACCATGTCCTGGCTTGAAAAACTTCTGCCTGCAAAAATCCAGCAGACCAATCCGACGGAACGCCACCAGCAGATTCCCGAAGGTCTGTGGATCAAGTGCCCCAGCTGCGAAACCGTTCTGTACAAGACCGATCTGGAAAAGAACCAGAACGTCTGCCCGACCTGCGGCCACCACCACCGCATCGGCGCGCGCGCGCGTCTGAACCATTTCCTCGATGCCGAAGGCCGCTATGAACTGGCCCAGGAAGTCATTCCTGTCGACCCGCTGAAATTCAAGGACAGCCGCAAGTACCCCGAGCGTCTGAAGGAAGCGCTGGAGAACACTGGCGAGACCGACGCACTGATCGTCATGGGCGGCTCCGTCAAGAGCATCAATGTGGTCGTGGCCTGCTTCGAGTTCGACTTCATGGGCGGCTCCATGGGCTCCGTGGTCGGCGAACGCTTTGTGCGCGGCGTGGAAACCGCCATCGAGCAGAAAGTGCCTTTCATCTGCTTCACCGCCACCGGCGGTGCCCGCATGCAGGAAGGTCTGCTGTCGCTGATGCAAATGGCCAAGACCAATGCCGCACTGACACGTCTGGCCAAGAAGGGCCTGCCCTATATCTCCGTGCTGACCGACCCGACCATGGGCGGTGTGTCCGCCGGCTTCGCCTTCGTGGGCGATATCGTAATCGCCGAACCCAAGGCCCTGATCGGCTTTGCCGGCCCTCGCGTGATCGAAACCACCGTGCGCGTGAAGCTGCCCGAAGGCTTCCAGCGCGCCGAATTCCTGCAGGACAAGGGCGCCGTGGACATGATTGTCGACCGCCGCGAGCTGCGTGATCGCGTCTCCAGCTCTCTGGCCATGCTGCAACGTCTGCCTGCGGACGCCGTGGAATAAGCACCGGACGAGCAAAAAGCAAAACGGCTGACGCAGCATTCATCTGCGTCAGCCGTTTTTTTGTCGGTTTTAGCGCCTCGGAACATCCAAAACACACCGTACAGCATGCTTTGGAATTGACGAGGTTTCATCCGCAAACCTCAAGGCGATACGGCTTTCCCGGCCCGGGCAGCCCCCTAGCGCACACCGGCAATCATGGACAGGCCGCCAGCCTGCACATAGTTGAGCACCATCAGCAGCACCTGCAGGCCAATCAGGGCAATCAGCGCCGAAAAGTCCACATTGCCTATCAGGGGCACCACCTTGCGGATCGGTGCCACCAGCGGATCGGCCAGACGCTGCAGCACGCCGTAGATGGGCGAATAGGGCTGCACCCAGGACAGGATGGCGTAGATCAGCAAGATGCCCATCATGCCGGACAGGATGACCTTGATCAGCCCGCACAGCGCCAGCCATGGCAGCGCCAGAACCGAGCCCTTGGCACCTAGCAGCAGCCAGATCAGCAGCACCTGCGCCAGTTGCAGCAGCAAGGCTGCAATAAGACTGGATTTGTCCCAGCGGCCCTTGGCGGGAACGACTTTGCGCAACGGCATGACGATCCAGTCGCTCAACGCAAAGACCAGTTGTCCCACGGGATTGCCGAACGGCACACGCTGCGCCTGCATGTACATGCGCAGCAGGCAGGCCCCGCTGATCAACCCGACGACGACATCCAGCAGAAACAAAACGATTTCAAACAGCATGTGACCCAATTCAGAAAACAGTGAGCAACTCACCCATTCGTGGGATGATAGCCGGGCACCATGACTGATACACAAAGTCTGCATTCCCTGCCCCTGTTCCCGCTGAACACGGTGCTGTTTCCTGAAGGCCTGCTGAGCCTGCAGGTCTTCGAGGTGCGTTATCTGGACATGATCCGCAAATGCCAGCATGCCGACGCCCCTTTCGGCGTGGTTGCGCTGCAGTCGGGACAGGAGGTGCGCAAGGCCGGCGCCCAGACCGAGCGCCTGCACTCGGAGGGCGTGCTGGCCCATATCGCCCAGCTCGATTCCCCTCAGCCCGGACTGCTGCACCTGCAATGCAAGGGCGTCCAGCGCTTTCACATCCAGCGCTGCTGGCAACTGCCGCATGGCCTGTGGGTAGCCGATGTCGCCATGCTGCCCGACGACCCCAAGGTCACTGTCCCCAAGCATTTGCTCAGCACCTCCTATGCACTGGCTCAGGCCTTGCTGAACTTGCACAGCCACGACCCCGACCACGCGCAACTGCCCACTCCGACGCAGATGCACGACTGCGCCTGGGTTGCCAATCGCTGGGCCGAGATGCTGCCCCTGCCGGTGCGGGTCAAGCAGCAGCTCATGACACTGGATGCCCCGCTGCTGCGACTGGAGCTGATTGCCGATGTGCTGGAGCAAAGCGGCATTACCGGATCAGGCCCACAGGAGGAAGCCTGAATTTGACTCCTCCCTTTAACGGCGGTGTAGAAACACTACTTTTTCGGCAGCATTCAGCTGGCTGGCTCGGCTGCAGTCTGGGCCATGGAGGCGACATTCCGCAGTTCCTGCGAGCGCTTTGCCCGGTCGCTTACCGCTGACTCGGCAAAAAACTTAAAATCACCGGTTTCGGGCAGCGGCTATCCTTGCCGTGCCCCCATTCCTGGCCTCCAACCGGCGCTTGTCGCTGGCGCTCTCTTTTCATGACTGAACAAAACATCTCTTCTGCGGCAGAAAACACCGCCCCTCAGGACGAAAACAAACTCATCGCCGAGCGCCGCGAAAAACTCAAAGCCCTGCGCGAGTCTTCCAAGGCCAACGGCGGCGTTGCCTTTCCCAACGACTTCAAGCCCGAGCATCGCGCCGCAGCCCTGATCGCCGAGCACAGCGACAAGGATGCCGAAGCCCTGGACGCTGCAGCCGTCGCCGTCAGCGTGGCTGGTCGCATGATGCTCAAGCGCGTGATGGGCAAGGCCAGCTTTGCCACCGTGCAGGACGCCACGGGTCGTATCCAGGCCTATGTCACCCGCGATGCCGTGGGTGAAGAGGTCTACGCCGACTTCAAGAAATGGGATCTGGGCGACATCATCTCCGTCGAAGGTCAGCTGATGAAGACCAAGACCGGCGAGCTGTCGATCAAGGCCACGAAGATCCGCCTGCTCACCAAGAGCCTGCGCCCCATGCCCGACAAGTTCCACGGCATGGCCGACCTGGAGCAGAAGGTGCGCCAGCGCTATGTGGACCTGATGACCGACGAAGAAGCCCGCAAGCGCTTCGTGGCCCGCAGCAAGGCTGTGGCCGGCATCCGCGACTTCATGGTCGAACACGGCTTCCTGGAAGTCGAGACACCCATGCTGCACCCCATCCCCGGCGGTGCCAATGCCAAGCCCTTCATCACCCACCACAATGCGCTGGACCAGGAGATGTACCTGCGCATCGCGCCCGAGCTCTACCTCAAGCGCCTGATCGTCGGCGGTTTCGAGCGCGTGTTCGAGATCAACCGCAACTTCCGCAACGAAGGTATCTCGGTGCGCCACAACCCCGAGTTCACCATGATGGAGTTCTACGCGGCCTACTGGAACTACCAGGATCTGATGGACTACACCGAAAAGCTGATCCGCGACGCGGCCATGAAGGCCGTTGGCACGCTGGAGCTGAGCTATGGCGGCAAGCCCGTGGACCTGGCCAAGCCCTTCGAACGCCTGACCATCCCCGAAGCCATCGTCAAATACACCGAAGCCGGCGACAACGTGGGCAACCGCGAATGGCTGACCAATGCCCTGAAGAAGTTGGGCATGAAGGAAGACAAGGACAAGCTGTCCACCCGCACCCTGGCCAGCCTGCAGGTGCTGTACTTCGAAGAGGTGGTGGAAGATAAGCTGTGGAACCCCACCTTCATCATGGAACACCCCACCGAGATCTCGCCGCTGGCGCGCGCCAACGACGAGCGCCCCGAAGTGACCGAGCGCTTCGAGCTCTACATCACGGGCCGCGAATTCGGCAACGGCTTCTCCGAGCTCAATGACGCCGAAGACCAGGCCGCCCGCTTCAATGCCCAGGTGGAAGCCAAGGACGGAGGCGACGACGAAGCCATGTACTTCGACCACGACTTTGTGCGCGCCCTGGAATACGGCATGCCTCCCACCGGCGGCTGCGGCATCGGTATCGACCGCTTCATGATGCTGCTGACCGACAGCGCCAGCATCCGCGACGTGATTCTGTTCCCGGCATTGCGCCGCGAGGTCTGAGAAGCGGCTGTGCGCCCGGCTCGGGCGTTGCGGAACAACATGGCCTGACGAGCCGAGGACGATCCGCGACTGAGACACCAATAGCCACCGGCACAGCCAGATTGCGCACCGGCCATGATTCAAAATAGGCTGTCGCAATACTGGCTGGCTATACTGCTTGACATGCAGATTCCCCAATACTGGGCTCAGGCAAGACTACGTCATCAGACCGGCGTACGCCATGGCGTCACCGTTCAACGCTGGGGCTGGTCTGACAACAGCGAGTCCGATGCCCAGGCTCATGCTCAGCAAAGAGCACAGCAGGCACTGGAGACAGCTCTCGCTGCCGCTGCCAAGCGCAACCTGCCCGAATACTTCGAGCGCATGGAATGGCGCACCGAATACGGGCTGGACGGCGGCACACCCATTCGCGAAGAGGTGTTGGAGCGGCGTGATGAATCCGTCATGACGCGCAACAGCTATGGCGCACACTGCCTGAATACAGAGAACGTGGCCATTGCCGATATCGACTTTCCACATCAGAAAAAGCCTGCCCGCTTCCCTGTCATTTCGTCGCTGCTGCTGGCTCTGGCCCTGCCCTGGCTGTGGATGACCCCGCTGACCTGGAGTCTCGGTGTGGCGATGTTGATGCTGTTGGTGGCCAGCATCGGCCTGGTCTTCTGGTCAGGCCTGAAGCAATGGCTGCATGCCCGCCAGACGCAGCGCAACAATGCCCGCCTGCCACCGCCTGTGGATATTGCACTGGCAAAAGTTCGGGCGTTCTCAGCCAGGCACCCGGACTGGGGCTTGCGCGTCTACGAAACGCCCAAAGGACTGCGCGTCATTGTCACCCACGCCGCACTCGCCCCCTCCTCGCCCGAGGTCCAGGGGCTGTTCCAGCAACTGGAGGTTGATCCGCTCTACGCCATGCTGTGCAACCAGCAGCAGTGCTTTCGCGCCCGAGTCAGCGGCAAACCATGGCGCATGGGCCTGAACGGTCTGTCGGGCCAGGAAAGGCGCTGGCCCCTGTCTGCCGCCTCTCAGACTGCACGCCAGCAGTGGGTGTCGGTTTATGAAACAAGATCGACGCAGTTCGCGGCCTGCCGCTTTATCGATCAACTGGGCGCGACGACGCTGTGTTCAGCGGCACAGACTTTCGTCATCTGGCACGATGAACGCAGCAAAGCGCACTCCTCTCTGGCATTGGCCTGAGCATGTCCGTGACCATTCACAAAGCCTGTTGCTTGAAACCGGCGTATAAAGTAACAATATATTTCCCAGACCATGCCTGAACTACCGATGAGTCTGACCCTGACCTTCCTCTCATGACAGCTCTGCCATCTTCTGCATCAGCTTTGTCTGCCATCGAATCCAGCGGGGCACGGTTCTCGTCACCCGATTCTGCGACGCCGTTCTCCGTACTGGTCGTCGAGGATCAGGCAGTCATGCGAGCTGCTCTGGTGACGGAACTTCGCCAGGCCGGTGTGACACAGGTGCTGGAAGCCGAAAACGGCCGCACCGCGCTGGCACTGTTTCGCAGCGAAAGACCTGATCTGGTGCTGCTGGACATCCGCCTCCCCGGCGAAGACGGCTATTGGGTCGCGCGTCAGCTGCGCGAGGCCGAGCCCGGCGAGTGGACACCCATCATCTTTCTCTCCGGCCTGGACAACGATCTGGACGTCTGGCGCGGTATTGAGGCGGGGGGCGACGACTACCTGGTCAAACCCGTCAAACCCATTGTGCTGGTCGCCAAGCTGCGCGCCATGCGCCGCCTGCTGGACATGCGCCGTCGCCTAGTCACGGTCTCTGCAGAGCTGCATCTGGCGAATCAAAAGCTCAACGAAATGGTGGAGCTCGATGCGCTCACGGGTCTGGTCAATCGTCGAGGCCTCGATCGCATGCTACATGCCGAAATTGCTGCGGCAAGGCGCGAGAGCAGGCCGCTGACGCTGATGCTTTGCGACCTCGATCACTTCAAGCACTTCAACGATACCTACGGCCATGTCCAGGGTGACGAATGCCTCAAGCAGGTCGGGCGTCTGCTACGCGAAGTCTGCGTGCGCCCGCGCGACATCGCCGCACGTTATGGCGGTGAAGAGTTTGCCATGATCCTGCCCAATACCCCGCGTTCCGGCTCGATGACGTTCGCACGTGCTCTCGGCCAAATGCTCAAGTTCCTCAAGATTCGCCCGCCAGGAGCCGCCGAGGATATTCCGCTGACCCTCTCCGGCGGGATTACCACCTGCATTCCCGACGAGCACACCAGCGCCGAATCCATGCTGATGCGAGCCGACGAAGCCCTGTATGCCGCCAAGTCTCAAGGGCGCAACCGCTTCTTCAGCTTCGAGATGCAGATGGACACCATAGAGCAGAGACAGATCTAGCAGTCCGCCAAGCTGCGTTGCGGCACTGCCTGCCCATTCGACACTTATCAGCTCCGCTCTCAAGAGACGCTAGGATTGGCGCATTGTCCTGTCAGCCCTTCTGGGCTGACCTCTGCCGTTTTTCTAGAGTGACTGGTTATGCGTCGTCTTCAAATGCACCTGCCCGATTGGATGCAGGACTGGCTTGAAATCCTGATTCCCGGGGTTCAGATCTTTCTCATCATCCTGGTGGCCTGGCTGATCAACTGGCTCATCAAGCGCATCATCTCGCGTGCAGGCAAGGCCTATGACCTGCCTCATGAACTGCTCATGCCGCTGCGCGGCGTGTTTCGCTGGATCATCATCGCCGCCGCCATACTGGCGATTCTGGAGCGCCTGGGCATGTCGGCTACCGTGCTCTGGACGGCTTTCACCGGCTTTGCCACAGTGGGTGCCGTTGCCTTCTTCGCAGCCTGGAGCGTGCTCTCCAATCTGTTTTGCGCGCTGCTGATCGTCACCGTCGGCCCCTTCCGTCTGGGCGACTATATCGAGGTGCTCGACACTGCCGAGAAGCCTGGGGCCAAGGGCCGCGTGATCGACCTCAATATGCTCTACATCACCTTGCAGGATGACAGCGCACCGGCAGGCATGCCCAATCTGCTGCAGATTCCCAACTCACTGATCTTCCAGCGCGTCATTCGCCGCTGGAAAGGCGGCATGCCGGTGGTGACGGAGAACACGCCGGCCACCAGCCAGGAAGAAGCGTGCGCGGTGGCCATCACGACTCCTGGCGGCAGCGCCGCTGCCTCGGGCTGAGACCGGCTGATATCGGCTGATACCCGGCCTCCATGCAAAAGGGCTTCCTGAGAAGCCCTTTTTGATTACCTCAAGGCAGGCGCGGCTTGACCTTGCTGGCGGCCAGCTTGGCATTCACACGTGCCTGCTCCACATCGCCAGCGCGCGCCAGGGCCACGCCCATGCGACGCTTGACGAAACTCTCGGGCTTGCCGAAGAGGCGCAAATCGGTGCCGGGCACTGCCAGGGCTTGCTCCACACCATCAAACACCAGGCCTTCGGCATCCTGACCGCCATAAATCACGGCACTGGCACCAGGGTTGCGCAGGCTGGCATCCACGGGCAGACCCAGAATCGCGCGGGCATGCAACTCGAACTCGCTTTGCCATTGCGTGCACAGCGTCACCAGACCTGTGTCATGAGGACGTGGCGAGACTTCGCTGAACCAGACCTGCTCGCCCTTCACAAACAGTTCCACGCCAAACAGGCCCAGACCACCCAGGTCGTCGGTGGCGGCCTTGGCAATCTGGCGCGATTTCTCGAGCGCGGCAGGATGCATGGGGTGAGGCTGCCAGCTCTCCACATAGTCGCCGGCCTGCTGGATATGACCCACGGGATCGCAGAAATGGGTTTCGATCTGGCCATCCGCCCCCTTGGCGCGCACGGTCAGCTGGGTGATTTCGTAATCGAAGTCGATAAAGCCTTCGACGATCACGCGCCCCTTGGCCACACGGCCGCCGGCCATGGCGTAATCCCAGGCCTTGGCCACATCGGCAGGGCCGTCGATCTTGCTCTGGCCCTTGCCCGAGCTGCTCATCACGGGCTTGACCACACAGGGGTAGCCGATGGCAGGCTGGCCGTCGCTGCCGTCGATCGCGGCTTGCAGCTCGGCCAGAGAGTCACAGAAACGGTAGGGGCTGGTGGGCAGGCCCAGGGTTTCAGCGGCCAGACGGCGAATACCTTCACGGTCCATGGTCAGACGCGCGGCGCGGGCCGTGGGAATGCAGGTGATGACGCCTGCGGCCTCCAGCTCTTCCAGCATGGGCGTGGCAATGGCCTCTATCTCGGGCACGACCAGATCGGGCTTGACCTCTTCGATCAGCGCCTTGAGCTGGGCCGCATCGCTCATGGTGATGGTGCGCGCATGGTGGGCCACCTGCTGGCCAGGCGCGTTTTCATAGCGGTCCACGGCAATGGTTTCCACGCCCAGGCGCTGCAGGGCAATCAGCACTTCCTTGCCCAGCTCGCCGCTGCCCAGCAGCATGACTTTGGTGGCATTGGGGGAGAGAGGGGTTCCTAGGGTGGTCATGGTTGCATCCTGCATATATGGGGCCAAGCCCCCGATCATAGGCGAGCAGGCAAGCCTCTCGTGACTGCAGCTTGGCAATTCGGCCGCTTTCAGCGCCGAGCTATGAAGCGCATGGCGCGGCTGACTGAAGATTCAGTGCGGCATTGGCGAGTAATGCTCGATGCGGCAGGCGCCGCGATTCTTGCATTGCCCGTCCAGATAGCGAAAGCGTACCGTCACGGCAGTACCGGGACTGGGCCATTGCCTGCGCGGCAGCTCGCTTTGATAGTCTGCCGTTTCGGGCCTGAAGCTCAGCGCCGTGCCCGGTTGCGGGCATTCGGCATCGCCGCTGGCCTTGGCTTCGAGCACGCGGGTCTGCAGCGCGCGGCCACCGCTTTGCTTTTCTCGCACCTGCACCTTGAGATCGCAGATCTGCCAGTCTGCAGCCTGGGCGGCAGCGGCGCAGGCGGTCAAAGCCGCCGCGATCAGAATTCGGAAAAGAGTCATCTGCCTACCTGCGAGTGAGTGGTGTTCATGGGCCAGCATCTCTACCAAATAGATAGCTTCAATCGCTTCAAGACAAAGGGATTGAGGCCAATATCTTGAAATTTTTCGGTGGGTATCAGTGCGTCAGACCGACAGCCTTGCCGCCACGCTGCGGAATGCTTCCCGCGTCGAATCGCATCTCGGAAGTCCAGACCGCATCGTCCCAGACCCAGGGGCTGCTGGCCTGCTCCAGACCCAGCACATGCACGCCGCTCAGGTCCTTGATGCGTTCCTTGAGCCAGTCGATCTGATCGCTGCGCACAAACACCAGGCAGGCAATCTCCCAGTCGGGCTGCGTGATGCCCAGGCCGTGCAGCTGCGACAGCAGCGGGGCATACCATTTCTCGACCCGCTCGTTGAGACGGTTGACCAGCGCCAGCGGATAGCCGGAAGCCGATACCTCGACCACATAGACCTGGCGACGAGCCGGGCGCAGTGCCACGAAAGCCGGGCATTGCCAGCCATCGGCCACCTCGTACTTGGGGGCCACAAAAGTCTCACCGTTGGCCGTGAGCAGCTGCATCACGGCTTCTTCATGTCGGTCCATGCTGAATTTCTCCGGCGCGCCGAAAGTGCGCGCAGGCTCACACCTTAGCTCAGCTCAGGCCTCGCCAAAGCAAATTCCGATATCGCGCGCCATGGTCAGCAGCGGGCTGTCCAGCGGCACGGTGCGCTGGGTATTGGCCACATCGGCAATCGCCACACTGCCGATGCGGCCGTTCTGCAGCGTGACCATATGGCCCAGCTGGCCGCCCAGCACCAGTTGCGCCGCATGGTGGCCGAACTGCGTGGCCAGTACCCGGTCAAACGGCGTCGGATCGCCGCCGCGCTGCACATGCCCCAACACCGTGGTGCGCACCTCGCTCTGGAGATGGGGTTGCAGCCGCTCGCGCAGCACATGGCCGACGCCGCCCAGACGCACTGGGTCGGGACTGTGCGCAATCCGCTCGCGCACCGTCAGGCTCTGGCCGCTTTCCTTGGCACCCTCGCCGATGCAGATGATGGTGTAGCGCTGACGCCGCTCGCGCTCCTGACAGACCTTGATGATGGACTGCAGGTCGTAATCGATCTCGGGCAGCAAAATGATGTCGGCAGCACCAGCGATGCCGGACTCCAGCGCCAGCCAGCCTGCGTGGCGCCCCATGGTCTCCACGATCATCACGCGGTGGTGACTCATGGCCGTGCTCTCGATGCGGCGCAGGCTTTCGGTCACCGTGGCCACGGCCGTGTCGAAGCCGAAGCTGCGCTCGCAGTTGGCAATGTCGTTATCGATGGTCTTGGGCACGCCCACGCATTGCAGTCCCACCTGCGCCAGGCCATGGGCCAGGCTCATGGTGCCGTCGCCGCCGATGGCGACCACCACATCCAGTGCCAGCGCCTTGACATTGCGCCCCACCTGGGCCAGCGTGGCCGCATCGCGCAGCGGGTTGGCGCTGTTGCTGGTGCCCAGGATGGTGCCGCCGATATGCAGAATGCCGCTGACCTCGTCCCAGCTCAGCGCTCTGACGCGCGGACTTGCATCCATCAACCCTTCAAAGCCGTCGGCAATGCCCAGTACCTCGCACTGGCCATGGTTGATCAGGGACTTGGTGACCGCACGGATCACCGCATTGAGGCCGGGGCAGTCGCCGCCACCGGTCAGCACACCAACGCGCATGGGCTCGTTCTCCAAAGATTCTCGAATGCACATCATCCCACGAGAAAGTCGCTGCCAGAGCCTCCCATGCCTGCACCGTGGTTGAGACTGCTTGTCCCCGAACCTGCCTGCCTCAGCGGCTCCCGGGCAGGTCGGCCTCCCGGATCCCTTGCTGCGGCTGCAGCAGCCAGCGGGCCGTGTGGAACTCCGTCACACTGTCGCGGTGCGCCACCGAGACCAGTGCCCCGCCTCTGCTCTGCACCAGTTGCACCAGCCGGCTGTAGATCTGCGCTTCGGCGGCATTGTCCAGCGCGCTCGTGGCCTCGTCCGCAAACACCCAGGCCGGACGCTTGAGCAAGACCCGCGCCACGGACAGCCGCTGCTGCTCGCCTCCCGACAGGCTGCTGTTCCAGGCCGCCTGGCTGTCCAGCCGCTCCTGCAGCTGCGGCAACTGCGCTTCGCGCAAGACCTGTTTGAGCTCAGCGTCGCTGTAGCTTGCCGCCGGCTCCGGATAGGCCAGGGCATCGCGCAGGCTGCCGTCGGGAAAATAAGGGCGCTGAGGAATGAACATTACGTCCAGAGGCCGCTCCACCCGACCTCGCGCATAGGGCCAGATACCAGCAAACGCCCGCAGCAAGGTGGACTTGCCGCTGCCCGAAGGGCCGCTGATCAACAGCCTCTGGCCCGGGCGTATCCGGAGGCTAGCATCCGTCACGATGCGATCGCCTGCGGGCAGGAAAACATCGAGCGCCTGGGTCTGCAACTGGGCAGACGGCACGAGCTGCACACCGGCCTGGCTGTCCTCCTCCTCACGCAGGCTCTCGTCAAATCCCGCCAGACGCGCAGTCGTGGCCCGCCAGGCCGCAATATCGGAGTAGTTGGTGACGATCCAGCTCAGCGAGTCCTGCACCTGATTGAAGGCCGAGCCTATCTGCATGAGCTGACCCAGCTGGATGGCGCCACTGAAAAAACGCGGTGCGGCAATGATGAAGGGAAAGACCACGGCTGCCTGGCCGAAGAAATTGGTAAACCAGCCCAGACTCTTCTGCTTCTTGATCAGGTCCAGATAGTTGCCCAGGGCGTCGCCGAAACGCAGGCCGATCTGAGCCCCCTCCACGCGCTCGCCACCGTCCAGGGCGATCGCCTCGGCATGCTCGCGCACACGGATCATGTGATGGCGGAAGTTGGCCTCCAGTTGCTGCTGGCGGTTGTTGAGTCGGACCTGGGGCTTGCCGATCCAGAAGGTGATCGCGCTGCCGACCAGACAGTACAGCACGGCCATCCAGACCATGAAACCGGAAATCTGCAGCTGCCCGCCGCCGAACATGGCCGGCCAACTGACATCGACGACGGAGCTCAGGCTCCACAGAATGCCGACGAAGCTCACAAAGGTGACGACCGCATTCAGCAGCCCCATGGAAAGCGACACGGTATAGGTGGTGAACAGATTCAGGTCCTCCTGAATCCGCTGATCGGGGTTGTCGGGGGCCTTGGCATTGCCATCCACGCCATAGCGCCCCAGCTCCAGCCGATAGAACGCCTTGGCCAACAGCCAGCGCTGCAACATATGCTCGGTCAGCCAGCGCCGCCAGTTGAGCTGCAGCAACTGCGTCAGATAGAACTTGTAGACCGCGATGACGATGTACACCAGAGCCAGCCAGAGAAAGCGCCATAGCTGCTGCCAGAACACCTCGGCCTGCTTGTTCTGCAATGCGTCATAGAACACCCGGTTCCATTCATTGATCTGCACCAGCATGAACACCGCGGCGAGATTGAGGCCCACGATGGCGGCCAGCAGCCCCCAGGCCTTCCATTTCTCCTCGGACTGAAAATAGGGCCGGGTCAGCGAAAAGGCCTGGCGCAGCACGCCCGACCGGTTTTTGCGGGACTCAGTTCCCGGGATCTTGGAAGTCATGCAGGCTTTCGGTGATTCATGAACCGCTGGCGCCACGGCGATGCCGCTGCCAGGCTTCTGAGCACACCCTAAGCCGGCTAACTGAGGCCAGACTTAAATTTCAGCAGCCGACCTGCCCAGCCTTCGAAAGGCATAAAAAATCCGCTGCCCTTGCGTCAAAGGCAGCGGATGGCGGGCCGGCTCAGTGCCGCCTAGGGCAACAGATCCAGCGCCTGCAGATAGGCAGGCTGGCGCATCAGATCGTCCCAGGCCTGAGGTTCCGTGTCGGGCAGCAGCGAGACACGGCGCGACTCGGAGTCGATATTGGGCACCCAGCGGCCGTCGCGCAGCGCGGCATCCATGCCGTCCAGCAACTCGTCCACATGCTCGCCCAGACCCAGGCTCTGGTTGCACAGCAGCACCATGTCGCAGCCCGCATTCAGGGCCGTCAACGCGGCATCGGTGTAGCTGATGAGTGCGCCGTCGATGCGGCGCGCGCCCTCCATGCTCAGATCGTCGCTGAAGATGGCTCCGTCATAGCGCAGACGGGCGCGCAGAATGTCCTTGAGCCATTTCTCGCTGAAGCCCGCCGGGCGCTTGTCCACCTTGGGGTAGATCACATGGGCGGGCATGACGGCCGTGAGCACGCTGGACAGCCAGGGATATGGAGCGGCGTCTTCGTCGAGGATGGCCGTCAGGCTGCGCTTGTCGACGGGAATGTCCACATGCGAGTCGGCCTTCACAAAGCCGTGACCGGGAAAATGCTTGCCGCAGTTGCCCATGCCGGCCTGCAGCAGACCCTGCATCAGGCTCCTGGCAAGAGCGGCCACCACGCGCGGGTCGCGGTGAAAGCTGCGATCGCCGATGACCGAGGATTCGCCATAGTCCAGGTCCAGCACGGGCGTGAAGCTGAAGTCCACGCCGCAGGCACGCAGCTCCGTGCCCAGCACATAGCCGGCGGCCGTGGCGGCGTTCATGGCCCGCATGGCGCCGCTGCCTTCGCGGTATTTTTTACCTTTGCCGCTGCGCACGCCGTCGTCCATCCACATCTCGCCAAAGGCACGCATCGGCGGAATATGCGTGAAGCCATCGGTGCGAAAGCGCTGCACGCGGCCGCCCTCGTGGTCCACGCTGATCAGCAGGTCGGGCTTGACGGCCTTGATATCGGCACACAACTGGACCAGCGCGCTGCGGTCCTCCCAGTTGCGCTTGAAGAGAATGATGCCGCCCACCAGAGGATGGGCCAGGCGCGCGCGGTCCACATCAGTCAGCGATGTGCCGGCAATATCAATGATCAGAGGTGCATGCATGCTCATGATTTAAAAATTTCCATAGCTGTCAGCGCCTATGTATCAGGCACCAGAGGCTGATTTCATTCTTTTCTTTCGACGACACAAAAGCTGGCTGCGTAGTCGGATTCATCGGTGACGGACAGGTGCGCCGTCAGATTGTTTTTCTCGAACCACTCCTTGAGTTCGCCATGCAGACGAATCGCAGGCTGGCCGCTGGGCAGCTTGATGACTTCGCAATGGCGCCAGGTCATGGGCATGACCATGCCCATTCCCACGGCCTTGCTGAACGCCTCCTTGGCCGAAAAGCGCGTGGCCATATAGCGGATGCCGCGCTCGGGCCAGCGCTCGCTGCGCGCCTTCCAGGTCGCCAGTTCGCCATCGGCCAGAACCTTGCGGGCAAAGCGCTCGCCATGCTTTTCCAGGCTGGCGCGTATGCGGCGCACATCGCAGATATCGGTGCCGATGCCGTAAATCATCCATGGCTCCTTATAGAGAAAAAGGCCTTAAACGCTTACCCACAAAGCGCTGGCAGCTATCTTTTCAGGAATTCTTGCCTTTCATGCCAGCGTCGATGCAGGCCTGATAGGCCTTGACGGTCTCGGCATAGCCCAGCTCCAGTGCATCGGCAATCAGGGCGTGGCCGATGGAGACTTCGGCCAGACCCGGCACCCGGGCCACAAAGGCGGCCAGATTGTCGCGATTAAGGTCATGGCCGGCATTGATGCCCAGCCCGGCATCCAGCGCGGCCTGCGCGGCCCTGGCATAGGTCTGCAGTTGTTGCTCCTGCTCGGCCTTGCCCCAGTTGGCGGCAAAAGGCTCGGTGTAGAGCTCCACGCGGTCGGCACCTACAGCCTTGGCCGCCGCCATCTGCTCGGGGATGGGGTCCATGAACAGGCTCACGCGCACGCCCAGAGCCTTGCATTCGGCAATCAGCGGCTTGAGGCGTTCGGCATCCTGGGGAAAGCTCCAGCCATGGTCACTGGTGAACTGGTCTTCGCTGTCGGGCACGAACGTGGCCTGATGCGGGCGCGTCTGGCGGATGAAGTCCATCAGGTTCTGCGTGGGATTGCCCTCGATATTGAACTCGGCGCCAGGCCAGTTCTTGAGCAGCTCGTGCAGTTCGAAGACATCCTGAGCGCGGATATGACGCTCATCGGGACGCGGGTGGATGGTGATGCCCTGCGCTCCGGCCTCCAGGCAGATCTGCGCCGCACGCGTCACCGAGGGAATGCCCAGATGGCGGGTATTGCGCAGCAGCGCCACCTTGTTGACATTGACCGAAAGCGCGGTGCGAGGGGAGGCAGAGGTATTCATAGCGATTGCAGATCCATCATCAGCTGGCGGGTGCGCAGCATGGTTGAGCCGCAATGGTATTGCAGAAGATGGCGCAATTGCGGCTTCAGGGCCTGGGCCACCTCCGGCTCGGCCAGCGCGTTCAGGGTTCTCGGAAATGGCTGCTCGGCCTGCAGCGCCAGCTCTATGGCCTGCCACTGCTGGCCGCTCAACGCCGCGCGCTCGTAGCCGGCGGCCTGGCGCAGGCCGCCGTCGGCCACCAGGGTGTAGCGCAAAACACTGTTGAGCTGGCTGAGCGTTGCGCTTTCCTGCCTCAGATCGGGCAGATGGCCGAGTTCGCGCAGCAGCACCAGCTCGAAGGCGCGCAGCACGGGTTCGATGGCCTCGGTCGTGCCGCCATGCTGACCAGCCAGCACGCGCACCACACCGGCATAGATATCGAACAGCGCCGTATAAGGGTCATCGCGCGCCAGCAGGCGCAGCAGCAACTCGTTCAGATACATGCCCGACCACAGCGCATCGCCCTGGGGCATGACATGGCCGCCCACCCATTCCGCCCCCTTCAGGCTATGAATCTCGGCATTACCCTCTGCTCCCAGCGTGTAGCTGAGCTTGAGCGGCTGCAGCGGCAGCAGCACGGGGCGAAAGTTGGAGGTATGGCGCTTGACGCCCTTGGCCGCAAGCGCCACGCGCCCGCGATGGCGCGTGAACACCTCCAGGATCAGGCTGGATTCGCTCCAGTCGTACTGGTGCAGGATGTATGCGGGTTCGTCGCCGACGCGTTTGGCGCTAGCCATGACTTGCTCCGTACCACAACAAAAATGTGAAGGGGGTGGTTTTGCCGCCGGGCCGCCCCAAGGCAAAACCCGGCCTAAGCCGGGTCAGGGCCCCCTCGGGGGGCAGCGAGCACACGCAGTGAGCGAGCGTGGGGGTCAAAAAGTTTTACTCGTAGCCGAAGGATTTGACCCGGGCCTCGTCATCGGCCCAGCCGGACTTGACCTTGACCCAGACTTCGAGGAACACCTTGGCATTGAGCAGCTTTTCGAGCTCCTGACGGGTTTCGGTGGAGATGCGCTTGAGGCGCTCGCCGCCCTGGCCGATCACCATGGCCTTGTGACCGTCGCGCTCGACCACGATGGTGGCGGCAATGCGCATGAAGCGACCGAACTTGGGGCTGGGCTCTTCCTCGAACTTGTCGATGACCACCGTCGATGTATAGGGCAGCTCGTCGCCCGTGAAGCGGAACAGCTTCTCGCGCAGAGTCTCGGAAGCCAGGAATTTCTCGCTGCGGTCGGTCAGTTCGTCCTCGCCGTAGAACCAGGGCTGCTGCGGCAGGTATTTGGCGCAGATGCCATACATGCGCTCGATATCCTTTTTGTTCTTGGCCGACATGGGCACGAACTCGGCAAAAGGATGGCGCTCCTGCATGTCGCGCAGCCAGGGGGCGATCTCGGCGCGGCGACCCACGGTGTCGAGCTTGTTGGCGATCAAGAGCGTGGGAATGCCGGGCTTGAACAGGCTCAGCACCTTGGCATCGGCCAGCGTGAAGCTGCCCGCCTCCACCACGAACAGGATCAGGTCCACATCGCCGATCGCACCCATCACGGTCTTGTTGAGCGACTTGTTCAGAGCGGTGGAATGCTTGGTCTGGAAACCGGGGGTATCGACAAAGACGAACTGGGTCTCGTCCTTGGTGCGGATGCCGGTGATGCGGTGGCGCGTGGTCTGGGCCTTGCGCGACGTGATGGAGATCTTCTGGCCCACCAGCGCGTTCATCAGCGTGGACTTGCCCACATTGGGCTTGCCGACGATGGCGATCAGGCCGCAGCGCTGCTCTTCGGGCGCGTAGACGCGGGCCGGAGCCTCTTCCTCCTGATCGCGGATGGCGGTCGGCGTGCTACCGGGCTTGGCAGCGGCCAGCATGGCGCTGATGTAGTCCAGGCTGGGGTCGCTGATATCGGTAGTCACAGACTTGGGGGCCTTTTGGCCCTTGGCTTTTTCTGCACCTGCGGTGCCCGCTATCTTTTTCTTAGCAGCATCGGTCATGGATTTTTGGCTTTCACTTTTTCCAGCAAGGCAGCGGCGGCTGCCTGCTCGCCCATGCGACGGGATGCTCCCGAGCCCTGGGCGCTGATATTCCATTCGGCAATCGTGCACTCGACCTTGAAGGTCTGCTTGTGCGCCGCGCCACTGATTTCCACCACATGGTATTGCGGCAGCTTCATGCGCTTGCCCTGTAGCAATTCCTGCAGTGCGGTCTTGGGGTCTTTGTCGGCCGCACGCATATGGGGGTTGATGTCCACGCCCTCGAAGAGGTGGTGGACGACTTTCTCGCCTGCGGCAAAGCCGGCATCGAGGTAGACGGCACCGATCAGCGCCTCCACGGCATCAGCCAGGATGGAGGGACGCTGCTTGCCGCCGGACTTGGCCTCACCTTCGCCCAGGCGCAGCAGATCGGGCAGCTGCAGCTTCAGCGCAATCTTGTGCAGCGTGCCTTCCTTGACGAGATTGGCCCGAACACGCGAGAGATCGCCTTCGGGCATGGAGGCCAGCTTGGCATAGAGCAAGCTGGAGATAGCCAGACTGAGCACCGAGTCGCCCAGAAACTCCAGTCGCTCGTTGTTGTCGGCCGAAAAGCTGCGGTGCGTGATAGCACGCTGCAGCAGCGCCGGATTGGCAAATTGATGTTGCAGCCTTTGCTGCAGAGCGACTAGAGCAGGTTCCACCTGAAAGGTCTATTTCTTGAAACGGTAAACAAGGTAGGCAGGGCCTGCCAGATGAATCTCACGGGAATACTCGAAGCCCACGACGATCTTGTCGTTGACCTTGGTCACGTTCAGATCGTTGCCAGAGATGGACTTGAAATCATCAATGGAGGCCGAACGATCGAAGCTGGCCTTGACTTCAGCAACGGTACTGCCTTCAGCGGCGGCCTTGTTGGCCGCCTTGGTGATGGCCTGGTACTCCAGGAAGACGGGCACCGATTGTGCGCCAATTGCGGCAACTGCCACGATGATGGCCACGAGAAACACCAGACCGATGAAGGACAGACCACGCTGCCTGGAGCGCAATGCCAGATTCTTCATGCTTTTCCCCTCTCAAGCCGGGCATGTTTCTGCCCGTGTATCCCAGAAAAATGACGAAACGATTGCCGGTGCTCAGTGGAAACGGCCGATACGGCTCAGGTCACCAAAGTTCATCCAGACAAAAAAGGCCTTGCCCACGATGTTCTGGTCGGGCACAAAGCCCCAGTAGCGCGAATCCAGCGAGTTGTCGCGGTTGTCGCCCATCATGAAGTAATGGCCCTCGGGCACCTTGCAGGTCACGCCTTCCACGCTGTAGCGGCAGTTTTCCTTGAAGTCGAAATTGCTCGCCCCCTGAATGAAGGCCGGCACATCGTTGTTGACGATGGCACGGTGCGGCTGCTCGCCCAGAGTTTCCTCGAACTGCTTGAAGTAACGCATCACGTCACGGTCCAGAAAGTCCGGTAGCTCACGGGTGGGCAGCTCCTTGCCGTTGATGCTCAGGCGCTTGTTGATATAGGCCACCTCATCGCCGGGCACGCCCACCACACGCTTGATGTAGTCCAGCGTGGGCTGGGGCGGGTAGCGGAACACCATCACATCGCCGCGCTGGGGCTTGTTGCCTTCGGTGATCTTCTTGTTGATCACGGGCAGGCGGATGCCGTAGGTGAACTTGTTAACCAGGATCAGGTCGCCCACCATCAGCGTCGGAATCATGGAGCCCGAGGGAATCTTGAACGGCTCGAACAGAAAGGAGCGCAGCACGAAGACGATGGCGATCACCGGGAACAGACCGGCGGTCCAATCCAGCCACCAGGGTTGCATGAGGATGCGACCTTTGGCGTCTTCGGAGACTTCGATGTCGGTCTTGGCAATGCCCATGCGGTCTAGCTCGGCGCGGCGCTCGACCGCGGCCTGCTCCAGCGCAGCCGCAGCCGCGCGGCGTCGAGGCCAGAAGTAAAAGCGCTCGGCCAGCCAGTACACCCCGGTCACCACGGTTGCCAGAAACAGCAGCAGTGCGAAGTTGCCTTCGATGGAGCCGGTATACCAGGCCGCGATATAGCCTACAAAGGCCGCCAGGATGGCGGCCGTGATCCACTGCATGACTTGCATCAATCCTCCACTTGCAGAATGGCCAGGAAGGCTTCCTGCGGCACTTCCACGGAACCGATCTGCTTCATACGCTTCTTGCCGGCCTTCTGCTTTTCAAGCAGCTTGCGCTTACGCGTGATGTCGCCGCCATAGCACTTGGCCAGCACGTTCTTGCGCATGGCCTTGACGGTTTCACGCGCAATGATGTTGGCGCCGATGGCGGCCTGAATGGCCACATCGAACATCTGGCGGCTGATGATCTCGCGCATCTTGGCCACCACGGCACGGCCGCGATACACGGACTGCGAGCGGTGCACGATGATGGACAGGGCGTCGACCTTTTCGCCATTGAGCAGAATGTCGACCTTCACCACGTCGGAGGCGCGATATTCCTTGAACTCGTAGTCCATGGAGGCATAGCCGCGCGAGACGCTCTTGAGCTTGTCGAAGAAGTCCAGCACGATTTCGCCCAGCGGCATCTCGTAGGTCAGCATGACCTGACGGCCGTGGTATTGCATATTCATCTGCACGCCACGCTTCTGGTTAGCCAGCGTCATCACCGGACCCACATAGTCTTGCGGCATGTAGAGGTGCACGGTCACGATGGGCTCGCGGATCTCCTGGATGCGGCCGATGTCGGGCATCTTGGAAGGATTTTCCACATCGATCAGCTCGCCATCGCCCTTGATCACCTGGTAGACCACGCTGGGTGCCGTGGTGATCAGGTCCTGGTCGAACTCGCGCTCCAGGCGCTCCTGCACGATTTCCATGTGCAGCAGGCCCAGAAAGCCGCAGCGGAAGCCAAAGCCCAGCGCCTGCGAGACTTCGGGCTCGAACTGCAGCGCCGCATCGTTGAGCTGCAGCTTTTCCAGCGCATCACGCAACTGGTCGTATTCAGAGGCTTCGGTAGGGTACAGACCCGCGAAAACCTGGGGCTTGACTTCCTTGAAGCCCGGCAGAGGCTTGTCGGCAGGACCCAGGTTGTTGGGCAGCTTTTTTTCCAGCGTGATGGTGTCACCGACCTTGGCAGCCTTCAGCTCCTTGATGCCGGCAATGATGTAACCCACCTCGCCGGCCCTGAGCATGTCGCGCGGCTGGTTGGCCGGGGTGAACACGCCGATGTTGTTGGCTTCGTAGGCAGCGCCGCTGGCCATCATCTTGAAGCGCTCGTTCTTCTTGAGCTCGCCATCGACCACGCGCACCAGCATCACGACGCCCACATAGGGGTCGAACCAGCTGTCCACGATCATGGCACGCAGCGGGCCATCGGGATTGCCCTTGGGGGCCGGCACCTTGGCCACGATGGCTTCCAGGATCTCGTCGATGCCCATGCCGGTCTTGGCCGAGCAGGGAATGGCATCGCTGGCATCGATACCGATCACGTCCTCGATCTCGGCCTTGGCGTTCTCGGGATCGGCCTGGGGCAGGTCCATCTTGTTGAGGACGGCGAATACCTCCACGCCCAGGTCCAGCGCGGTGTAGCAGTTGGCCACGGTCTGGGCTTCCACGCCCTGGGAGGCATCGACCACCAGCAGGCCGCCTTCGCAGGCCGACAGCGAGCGCGAGACTTCGTAGGAAAAGTCCACGTGGCCAGGGGTGTCGATCAGGTTCAGGTTGTAGACCTTGCCGTCCTTGGCCTTGTACTGCAGGGCAGCGGTCTGGGCCTTGATGGTGATGCCGCGCTCTTTCTCGATGTCCATCGAGTCCAGCACCTGGGCTTCCATATCGCGGTCGGCAAGGCCTCCGCAGCGCTGGATCAGGCGGTCCGCCAGAGTGGACTTGCCATGGTCAATATGCGCAATGATGGAGAAATTACGGATGTGATTCATCAACGAGAAAGACAGCTTTGGAATTGAAAAAAGTGGCCTGCAGCAGCAAGAAAAAAGGGCGCGTCCCTCAAGCGGCGCGCCCTTAACCAACAATCTCTGGCAACTGCGATAGTTGGGACTTTATTGTAGGCAAAACTGGCCGCAAGCCAAGACCCAGCAAGGCTTGACAAGTTTCGGTTTGTGATTTTCGAATTCATTTATCAACAAATTATCCACAAACCAGAAAACACCGTTTAGCCATCAGCAGCCGGAGATTGCAAAGGCTTTTGCACCGCTTGAAAACCGCCTGTCAGCGTGATTTTTTGCGTCCAACCACCATGCATTTGCGTGGGATTCTACCCAATGGCATAGGGGCACTGACAGGCTGAGGGCTTGTTGTCATTTCAGATCACGAAATGGCAACAAGCCCATGCAGGCTTTTCGCCACATTTATTTGGCAGGGCGAATCAGCACATACTGCGCCCAGTCACCACGGCGCACCAGCACATTGACGGGCTTGGACTTGTCGGCCTTGGCCCAGGCGGCCTCGAAGCTCTTGAGATCGGAGACTTCCGCATTCGCCAATTGCAGAATCACATCGCCTTCACGCAGACCGGCACGGGCTGCGGCATCCACCGCAGCCGACACGCGCACGCCGCCCTTGATGGCCAGCTCCTTCTTCTGTGCAGACGTCAGCTCGCTCAGCGTCAGGCCCAGAGCCTTGTTCTCCAGCGTACCGGATGGAGTCTTGCCTGCACCACTGTTGCCTGCCTTGGTCTTGGCAGATTCGTCGGAAGGTACTTCGGCAATCACCATGCTCAGCTCCTTGAGCTTGCCGCGGCGCAGCACGGTAATGGTGCTCTTGGTGCCGGGCTTGGTATTGCCCACGAGACGCGGCAGATCGGAGACCTTCTCGATGGCCTTGCCATCGAACTTGGTGATCACGTCGCCCGCCTCCACACCGGCCTTGGCCGCGGGAGAGTCCGGCTCGACGGCCGACACCAGAGCGCCTTCTGGCTTGCCAAGGCCGATGGACTCTGCCACGTCCTTGGTCACGGGGCCGATCTGCACGCCGATACGGCCGCGCGTGACCTTGCCGGTGGCACGCAGCTGATCGCTGACACGGATCGCTTCATCCACGGGAATTGCAAAGCTGATGCCCATGAAGCCGCCCGAGCGCGAGTAGATCTGGCTGTTGATCCCCACCACCTCGCCGCGCATATTGATCAGCGGGCCGCCCGAGTTGCCGGGGTTGATGGCCACATCGGTCTGGATGAAGGGCAGATAGTCACCGGTATCGCGCTGCTTGGCAGAGACAATGCCGGCTGTGACCGAATTTTCGAGTCCGAAGGGCGAGCCAATCGCCATGACCCACTCGCCCACGCGCAGCTTGCTCACATCGCCGATCTTGACTGCGGGAAGCCCTTTGGCATCGATCTTGACCACGGCCACATCGGTGCGCTTGTCCGCGCCGACTATTTTTGCCTTGAACTCGCGCTTGTCGGTCAGCGTGACAATGACTTCATCGGCACCATCGACCACATGGGCATTGGTCATCACAT
The DNA here is from genome assembly GCF_008121555.1 of Comamonas sp. Z1. Classification (NCBI taxonomy): domain Bacteria; kingdom Pseudomonadati; phylum Pseudomonadota; class Betaproteobacteria; order Burkholderiales; family Comamonadaceae; genus Comamonas; species Comamonas sp. Z1. The sequence goes on along the minus strand of NZ_VOQT01000004.1, from coordinate 192,692 downwards.
AGCCGTCAGCCGTGAGGATGAAGCCCGATCCCACGCCACGTGGCTGCTCTTCCTCGGACTGACCGCCCTTGGGCGAGCGCTGACGCGGCACATTGGGCACGGGAAGGCCGAAGCGGCGGAAGAACTCCAGCATGTCTTCATCCATGCCCAGAGCTTCGGCGCTGTTGTTGGAGACCTTCTCCAGCGTACGGATGTTGACCACCGAAGGCCCGACCTGATCGACAAGATCCGTGAAGTCCGGCAGCCCGCGCGCCGTTGCAGCACTTTGGGCATGAGCAGCTGTAACCGGCAGCATGCCTCCTGCGGCCAGGGCCGCGATCGCCATCGAACTGGCAATGGCTGTAGCCGAAACACGGGATTTGAGCGTCATCCAGGATGGTGTGCGCATCGTTTTTATTCCTTGTTCGAGTCGTCGGACAGAACGGGTCGCCAAATCAGACCCATGAGAGAAAACAGGTGAGAGCATTGAAGCGCATTCTGGCAAAAGCAGCCATCAACTGAAAGCGCTCCGGCCCGTGAAATCGGGCACAGATCAAACAGTATCTGCGCCCAACAGATCCTAAATCAATAGCTTCGCACGCAAGCTGCATAAAGCTTAGACCTGAAAACCATGCGTTTCAGGCCTAAGACTGCTGTGCGGAGAAGCATCAATGGCGGGTAGCCGTGGCAAAGCTTGCATTGCGCAAAAAGCTGGCAGGCATCTGCAGATTGGGCGCGCTGCTTTGCTGAGGGTGAGAAGCCAACAACTCGTCCAGACGCGGATCACGCAGCATCACGGTCTGGCCGTTGGGGCCAGCAACTGCCACTACGGTGGAAGACTGGGCTTCCGAACCCAGGGGCATGGCCGTCTCTTCACCGCCCGAAACGGGCTGACTCAATCCTAGCGATGCGGCAGGCGCGGCAGCCACCACGGCATTCGGGCTGAGAGCAGCGAGTTGCGCCCCACCCTGGCGGCCGTACAGCCCCCCCGAACCTGCGAGCATGACCCCCCAGCCAACGGCTGCCACGGCAGCAACCGAAGCAAAGCCGGCTGCCATTTTCCAGCGAAAGACCGATGCATTGGCCGCCTGACGGGCAGGCAGGCTGACCACGGTTGCGCCATTGCCCAGCGCCTGCCCACGTTCCTCGGCAGCTGTGATCTGCTCCAGACCACCCAAGCTCAATGAACTGGCCGCATCTGCGGTCACACCGGGCAGATGAATGCCACGGATCGGCTCACGCTCCATATGGGCGCGCACGCCGCTCAAAATATCGTGCTGACTGTGATGGGCCAGCTCCGGAGAACGCAGCACATCGCCAATCAGGTGGTACATGGCCCAGGACTGCTGGCCTTCGTCGCTTTCCGCATAGGAGAGCACGGCCTGCATCTGGACCGAGGAAGCCTCGCCATCCACCAGTGCCGACAACTGTTCCTGCTTGATCAGATCGTCATTCATGAAGTTCACCTGCTCGTCTTGCCTGTACTACCAACGCTTTCCACCCTGGCGCTCCAGCAGGGGCTTGACCCTGGCCGAAATCGCCTCGCGTGCCCGAAAGATGCGCGAGCGCACCGTGCCTATGGGACAGTCCATCGCCTGCGCGATTTCCTCATAGCTGAGCCCCTCGATTTCGCGCAGCGTGACCGCCTGACGCAAATCCTCGGGCAAAGCCTCCATGGCGGCGTTGACGGCTTCGGCAATTTCACGCGCCGCCAACACTGTTTCCGGGGTTTCCTGAGTCGTTAGTTCCTGTCTGTGAACAGAAGTTTCATCCTCATCGTCCCCAGTGTGTAACGCGCTCTCGGTCATCACCGGCGAGCGATGCATTTCCATCAAGGCCTTCTTGGCCGTATTAACGGCAATGCGGTACAGCCAGGTGTAGAACTGGGCCTCGCCGCGGAACTGGTGCAAGGCCTTGTAGGCGCGGATGAAGGTTTCCTGCGTGATGTCAGGCACCAGATCGACATCGCGCACCATGCGGCCCACCAGACGTTCGATGCGACGCTGGTACTTGATGACCAGAAGCTCAAAAGCCCGTGTGTCGCCAGCATTGGCTCGTTCGACCAAAGCCAGATCGCTGTCGGCAGAGGGAGTGGGAAAATCGGGAGGTGTCATGAAAGGCCAAGCGGCGTGCTGCCATAACCGGCGAGGGCCTAGCCCTGCTCTGCCAGCGGCACGATGGAGGAATATACCGCACGCCGCAAGTCTCCCCATTGCTCGGGGCTGTGTCGTTGAGACAGGAAAATCCATAGCACCCGGCGCCTGCCGCCCTTGGTCCTGAACACCAGAACATCCGAAACGCTGAGCCAAAGCCAGTGGCCACCATCAAGCCCCACCGCCAGCCGCACAGGCAGTGACCGCGCGGTTGACAGGTTTTCGGCCTCCAGCAACCAATGCTCGCCATTCCAGAGCAGACGTCCTTGCGGCCAGTTGCGCCACTGTCCGCAAAGCAGCACTGCGGCCAGGATCAAGGCCGGCAAAGCCAGCAGCACCTGCAACCAGCCCGACTGGACTTGCAGGCACCAGACCAGCAGAGCCATCAGCAAGACCATCCCGGTCAGCAGCAGCAGTCCTCCGGCGCAGCCAGGCCGGACAAAGACATAGGCAACGGCTGGAGCATGGTAGCGAGCACTCATGGGCCGACCATGTGCGAAAACCCGGCTGCAGCAAAGCTAGGGAAAGCACGATCAAGCCGCACATAGAACAAAGCCCGCAAGGCCAGGGCCTGTGCGGGCTGTGCAGAAGCTGCTCGAAGCGACTTAGACGCGCTTGAAGACCAGCGTGCCGTTGGTGCCACCGAAACCGAAGTTGTTCTTCACGGCAACTTCCAGCTTGGCGTCACGCGCCGTATTGGCGCAATAGTCCAGATCGCACTCGGGATCCTGGTTGATCAGATTGATGGTCGGAGGAATCTTCTGGTCGTGCAGCGCCATCACGGTGAAAACGCTCTCGATACCACCAGCACCACCCAGCAGGTGACCCGTCATGGACTTGGTCGAGCTGACCACCAGATTCTTCTTCGCAAACTCGCCCATGGCCGCCTTGATGGCATTGGATTCATTCGCATCGCCCAGAGGCGTGGAGGTGCCGTGCGCATTCAGGTAATTGACCTGATCCTGGTTCACACCGGCATTGCGCAAAGCGTTGAGCATGGCACGTCGAGGGCCGTCCATATTGGGTGCGGTCATGTGACCGGCGTCGGCACTCATGCCAAAGCCTGCCAGCTCCGCGTAAATCTTGGCGCCGCGGGCCTTGGCGTGTTCGTACTCTTCGAGCACCAGCACACCGGCACCTTCGCCGAGCACAAAGCCGTCACGGTCTTTGTCCCAGGGGCGCGATGCAGCCTTGGGGTCGTCGTTGCGCGTTGACAGCGCACGCATGGCAGCAAAGCCGCCCACACCCAGAGGCGAAACAGTGGCTTCCGTGCCACCGGCCACGACGATGTCTGCATCGCCGTATTCGATCATGCGTCCGGCTTCGCCGATGCAGTGCAGGCCTGTGGTGCAGGCTGTCACTATCGACAGATTCGGCCCCTTGAAGCCAAATCGCATGGACACATGCCCTGCCACCATATTGATGATGGAAGCAGGCACGAAGAACGGCGTGATGCGGCGAGGACCGCGGGCAGCCAGTTCTGCGTGAGTGTTCTCGATCAGCGGCAGGCCGCCAATGCCCGAGCCGATCACGCAGGCAATGCGTGTGGCCAGGTCTTCGGACAGGGCTTCACCTGTGGGCAGGCCTGCGTCCAGAACGGCTTGCTCCGCAGCCGCGATGCCGTAATGAATGAAGGTATCCATGGAGCGCGCATCTTTGGCGCTCATGTATTTCTCCACATCAAATCCCTTGACCTCACCTGCAATCTTGCAGGAGAAGTTCGACGCATCGAACTTGGTGATGAGGTCAATACCGGACTGGCCGGCCAAAAGATTGGCCCAGGCTTCGCCCACCGTGTTACCCACGGGGGAGATGCAGCCCAGACCGGTCACGACAACGCGACGACGGCTCATGCGTTCAAACCTTTAACTGATCGCTGAAAAAAGACCTTAGGCCTTTTGGTGGGTATTGGCGTAGTCGATGGCGTTTTGCACCGTCGTGATCTTCTCTGCGTCTTCGTCAGGGATCTCGATGCCGAATTCATCTTCCAGGGCCATCACCAGTTCCACTGTGTCCAGGGAGTCAGCGCCCAGGTCAGCCACGAAGGCCTTTTCGTTGGTCACTTGGGACTCTTCAACGCCGAGTTGTTCGGCAATGATTTTTTTGACACGTGCTTCGATATCGCTCATGGTTTCCCTCAGGGGGTTGTGAATGAACCCGCGATTCTAGCCGTTTCGGGAGAAGCCCCTTGGCGGCTGGCCGTCGCGAGGAAACGGCCACTGAACTTGCAAAAGTGTTCAGCTTCTGGCAGCAAGTGCGGCAAACACCGCGCAAACTGCCGAAATTTCTTACATGTACATGCCGCCGTTGACGTGCAGTTCCTGCCCCGTCACATAGCCAGCACCGACAGAAGCCAGATAGGCCACGGCATGCGCGATGTCGCTGGGCTGACCCAGATCACCCATGGCGATCTGTGCCTTGAGCGCAGCCTTTTGCGCCTCTGGCAGATCTGCCGTCATATCTGTGGCGATGAAGCCCGGAGCTACACAGTTCACGGTGATGCCGCGACTGCCCAGCTCCTTGGCCAGAGCACGGGTCATGCCAGCCACGCCAGCCTTGGCTGCAGCGTAATTGGCCTGACCTGCATTGCCCGAGGCACCGACCACGCTGGTGATGCTGATGATGCGGCCGAAGCGCTGCTTCATCATGGGACGAATAGCCGCACGGCTGACTCGGAAAACAGCCTTCAGATTGGTGTCGGTGACGGCATCCCAATCGTCATCCTTCATGCGCATCGCCAGGGTATCGCGGGTAATGCCTGCGTTATTGACCAGCACATGCAGGCCGCCGTCATTCTTGACGATGGAGTCGATCAGGGCATCCACGGCAGCGCCGTCGGTCACGTTCAGCGTGACACCACGGCCACCGAAGGCGGACAGAGCCTGGCTGATCTTTTCAGCACCAGCATCCGATGTGGCCGTGCCAATCACTTGATAGCCCTTGGAGGCCAGCTCCTGCGCGATGGCGGCACCAATGCCACGGGTGGCACCGGTGACCAGGGCAACCTGGGGCTTGGTCTGGTTATCAGTCATGCGAGCAATTCTTTCACGTCAGCCAGGGTGGCTGTATCAAACAGGGGAACACCCGTCAGGTCGGCGTCAATACGCTTGACCATTCCGGCCAGCACCTTGCCGGGTCCACATTCCACGATATGGGTCACGCCGCGAGCCTTGATGGCCTGCACGCACTCCACCCAGCGCACCGGACCAAAGGCCTGACGATACAGGGCATCGCGAATCGCATCAGCGTCCGTCTGGACGGTGACGTCGATATTGTTGATGACGGGAATCAGAGGAGTAGCCAGCGTCAGCTCGGCCAGCGCGGCCTTGAGCTTTTCTGCAGCAGGCTTCATCAGGCTGGAGTGGAAAGGTGCGGAGACCGGCAGAGGCAGGGCGCGCTTGGCACCGGCCGCCTTGACCGCTTCACAGGCCTTCTCCACAGCCAGCTTGCTGCCGGCGATCACGGTCTGACCGGGATCGTTGAAGTTCACGGCTTCCACCACTTCAGCACCGCCCAGCTGAGCCGTCACTTCGGCGCAGACCGCCTTGACCTTTTCGGCATCCAGGGCCAGCACGGCCGCCATGCCACCCGTGCCCACAGGCACGGCATCCTGCATGGCTGCGGCACGCAGACGCACCAGCGGAGCGGCCTGAGCCAGCGTCAGCACGCCGGAAGCGACCAGCGCCGAGTATTCACCCAGGGAGTGACCGGCCACGGCATCTGGCAGTGCACCGCCTTCTGCCTGCCAGACACGCCAGGCCGCAACACCGGCGACCAGCATCACGGGCTGGGTATTGGTGGTCAGCGCCAGAGCTTCCTTGGGGCCTTGCTTGATCAGCAGACCCACATCCTCGCCCAGAGCCTCGGAGGCTTCGGCCACGGTCTGAGCCACGACGGGATGATCCCCCCAGCCATCCAGCATGCCTACGGACTGCGAACCCTGGCCAGGAAATACAAATGCGAATTTCTTCATATTTCTTAGTATAAAAATTGCCTGAAACGCTTATTTATATTGCGTCTACAGCTACATCTTGAGGAGCACCGCACCCCAGGTGAAGCCACCGCCCACCCCTTCGAGCAGCACGGTCTGGCCTTTTTTGACCTGTCCGCTGCGCACGCCATGATCGAGTGCCAGAGGAATCGAAGCCGCCGAGGTGTTGCCATGCTGATCGACGGTAACCACCACCTTGTCCATGGACAGCTTGAGCTTGCGCGCCGTGCTTTGCATGATGCGGATATTGGCCTGGTGCGGGATCAGCCAATCGATGTCGGCATCCGTCAGACCCGCTTTTTCCAGCGCGGAGCGAGCCGCCTTGTCCAGCACGCTCACTGCCAGCTTGAAGACAGCCTGACCGTCCATCTTGAGCAAGGGATCGCCCAGCACATTGCCGCCGGAGACATTGCCCGGTACGCAGAGAATGCCCACATGGCTGCCATCGGCATGCAGCTCGGTAGCCAGAATGCCAGGCTCGTCGGAAGCCTCCAGCACCACGGCGCCTGCGCCATCACCGAACAGCACGCAGGTCGTGCGGTCGTTGAAATCCAGGATACGGCTGAAGACTTCGGAGCCCACCACCAGCACGCGCTTGGCAGCGCCGGTCTGGATCATGGAATCGGCCACCGTCAGGGCATAGACGAAACCGCTGCACACGGCCTGCACATCGAAGGCCGGGCAGCCATTGCTGATGCCCAGCTTGTGCTGCAGGATGGCGGCCGTCGAGGGAAACACCATGTCCGGAGTGGACGTGGCGACAATGATCAGATCGATGTCCGAAGCCTCGATGCCTGCGGCCTCGATGGCCTTGCGGCTGGCCTCAAGAGCCAGGTCGCTGCTGGTCACATCGGGCTCGGCGAAGTGGCGGGCACGAATGCCGGTGCGTTCGACGATCCACTCGTCCGAGGTTTCCAGGCCGCGCTGAGCCAGCTCGGCTGCGAGGTCGTTATTGGTCAGGCGGCGGGGCGGCAGGTAACTGCCGGTGCCAATGATGCGTGCGTAGCGTCTCATGTCTTCTATCAGGGCGCCGAAGTTCCAGATTCCGTCTGCGCTGCCAGCAGCAAAGGTGCGGCAGCAGCAATACGGCTGCGGACACGGTCAAGCAGGTTGTTGCGTGCCGCATCATACGCGCGGTTCAAAGCATGCTCGAATGCCATTGCATCAGCCGAGCCATGGCTTTTGAAGACCAGCCCGCGCAGACCCAGCAAGGCAGCGCCGTTGTAACGACGATGATCAACACGCTTCATAAGCGCAGATAGCACCGGATAGGCAATGATGGCGGCAATCTTGGTGAAGATGTTGCGCTTGAACTCTTCCTTGAGAATCCCCGAGATCATCGAGGCAACCCCCTCGGTGGTCTTGAGTGCAACGTTACCAACGAAACCATCACACACGACAATGTCCACCACACCCTTGAAGGTGTCGTTGCCTTCCACATTTCCGTAGAAATTGAGGTTGCCCGCATCGCCTGCAGTGCGCAGCAGCTCGCCGGCACGCTTGATGACTTCGCTGCCCTTGATCAGCTCTTCACCGATATTGAGCAGGCCGACACTGGGCGCCTCCGTATTCTTGAGCGCAGACACCAGAGCCGAGCCCATGACCGCAAACTGCAGCAGATGTTCTGCCGTGCAGTCCACATTGGCCCCCAGATCCAGCATGGTGGTGTCACTGCCCTTGGCGTTGGGCAAACCAAAGGCAATCGCGGGACGATCGATGCCATCCAGAGTCTTGAGCAGATAGCGCGAGATTGCCATCAGCGCCCCGGTATTGCCCGCCGACACTGCAGCCTGAGCCGCACCATTCTTGACCTGCTGCACGGCCACGCGCATGGACGAGTCCTTTTTCTTGCGCAGAGCTATTTCCACGGGATCATCCATGCTCACCACCTCCGTGGCGGGAACAAGGGTCACGCGTTCATGCTTGAAGCCGGCCAACTCCTCGGCCTTGCCGACCAGCAGCAGATGCGCATCGGGGTGTGAATTCAGAAACTGACGGCACGCGGCCAGCGTGACGCGGGGGCCATGATCGCCCCCCATGCAGTCAACAGCCAAATTAATCATGGGCGACTGACAAATCCAATTAGGCTTGGGATGATGAATTGAAGGATCCGAGGACCACAACAGAAGCTATTTGCAAAACCAGCATTGAGATTTTGCAGCCATGCCCGTCATGACAGGCTTTGCAAATATCTCCCATAAAAACAAAAGCCTGCTGCTACAAAAAATGTAGCAACAGGCTTTGCGAATGCAGTCGTCGCTTAGGCTTCGGACTTGTTCTTCAGCACTTGACGGCCACGGTACACGCCGTTGGGGCTGATGTGGTGGCGCAGGTGTGTCTCGCCGGTAGTGGCTTCGACAGCGATGCCAGGCACATTCAGTGCGTTGTGCGAACGGTGCATGCCGCGCTTGGAGGGAGACTTCTTGTTTTGCTGAACAGCCATGATGGCTCCTGTGTATCTTGAAAGGGTTGGTAACACGACTCACACAGCAAGACCGGGCAAAAAACTCTGCCTTTCGACGCCCCCACCGAGAGTGAGAGTGCGCCCTTGTCCGTGCAAGTCCTAAAAAAACGCGATCAGCCCATTAAAGACACGAGGGGGTTTCGCGCGAAGCTCACGATTATAGCGCAAACGCTTTTCGCGGCCCAGGCAAAATCAAATCCCCACCGTGCCATGGGATGGATCAGTCGGCAGACTTGCCTACATTGAGAGATTGCAGCACGGCAAAAGGGTTTTCCTTTTGCTCGTTGGCCTGCTCGAAGGCGTCATCGCTGACCTCCAGCTTGACGGGTACCGGGCAGGCCTCATGGCGAGGCACTACAGGCACTTCCATCAGCAACTCGTCCTCAATCAACTCCAGCAGATTGAACTCGCTGCTCAATGCCAGCACATCCTCATCGCTATCGTCATCTTCCAGTTCTGCCGTCGCTTCGTCCGGAACGAAGCGAAATGACCGATCCACGTAAAGGGGAATATCGGCCTCGGTCAGGCAGCGCTGGCAGGTCAGCGGCAAAGCCACCTCGGCACTCAGGTGCAGCCACACATGGCCGCCGCCACCTTTTTGCTCCACCAGCTCGCCTTCGGCTTCCCAGCGCACCAGAGGCTGCTCGCCGGTAATCGCCAACGCATCGGCCGCCAGACGCTTGAAGTCCGACAATGGTGCCTGACCATGCAAATGACCTTCAGCCTGCGCGAAAGCACGCACATCCAGCCGGGTCGCAGAAAAATCCTTGCTCATGCAGCCAGTGTAAGAGAATCCCGCAATGCCCGACTTATTGATTGCCGGACGACTTGAGCGTCCATTGATTCTTGGCTCCACCTCGCGCTACCGCCGTGAGCTGCTCAGCCGCCTGCAACTGCCGTTCGAGACGGTGTCTCCTGAAGTGGATGAAACCCCGCTCAGCGGCGAAACACCCCACGACCTGAGTCTGCGCCTGGCCATAGCCAAGGCACAGGCCGTGGCCCGGTTGCACCCCGGCGCCATCGTGATCGGCTCCGACCAGGTGCCCGAGCTCGATGGCCAGCCCCTGTCCAAGCCCGGCACCCACGAGCGCGCCACCGAACAGTTGCGCCAGATGAGCGGCCGCCAGATGAATTTCCACACCGGCGTCTGCGTGAGCTGTGCCGAAACCGGCTTCACGGAATCCAGCGTGGTCACGGTGCAAGTGCGCTTTCGTGAACTGAGCGATGTCGAGATCGAGCGCTATCTGCGCGCCGAGCAACCCTATGACTGCGCAGGCTCGGCCAAGAGCGAAGGCCTGGGCATCGCCCTGCTGGATGCCATCGTCAGCGACGACCCCACGGCACTGATAGGCCTGCCGCTGATCCGCACCTGCCAGTTGCTGCGCGCCGCAGGAGTGGTTCTGCCATGAGCGAAACACCGAAAAGCAAATCAGGCACCCTTTATCTGGTACCCGCTCCACTTGATTTCGGCTGCGAAAGCCAGACCGCTTTGACCGAGGTGCTGCCCGAGGGCACGCTGCGCCGCGCCGCCTCTCTGACTCACTGGATCAGCGAAAACGCCAAGACCGCACGCGCCTATCTCAAGCGCATCGACGCCTTGTTCCCGCTGGCTGCTCCGTTGCAGGCCCAGAACATTGTCGAGTTGCCACGCGAAGCCCACAAAAAAGGCGACCATGGCAACAAGGGCGCGGCCGTCTTCGACCCCAAGCCCCTGCTGGCAGCGGCCCTGGCCGGACAGGACATGGGTTTGATCAGCGAGGCGGGCATGCCCGCCGTGGCCGACCCCGGCAGCTCCATCGTGCGTGCCGCCCATGATCTGGGCATTCGCGTCGTGCCGCTGACGGGACCGGTGTCGCTACTGCTGGGCCTGGCGGCCAGCGGCCTCAACGGCCAGAACTTCGCCTTTGTCGGCTATGTGCCTCAGGATGGCTCCGAACGCACGGCCCGCATCAAGGAGCTGGAGAGCCTGGCCCTGCGCCAAGGCCAGACCCAGCAGTTCATCGAGACGCCTTACCGCAATGCCTCCCTCTGGCAGGCATTGCTGCAAACCTTGCAACCCAATACCAGACTGGCCCTGGCCAGCGGATTGACGCTGGAGACAGCACGCATCGAAAGCCATCTGGTGCGCGAATGGCGCCAGCACAATACCCCGCCCGACAACCGAACACCGGTGGTGTTCGCCATAGGCCGCTGAGCGCCTGAAATCAAAAAAAGCCTGCGGCATAGGCCGCAGGCTTTTTTGATAGCTACCGGCGCTTATCTGGCAAAGGGTTAGCGGCTTTTTAATGCCTTATCAGCGAATGCTGGGCACCAGGCCACGCATGGCTTTGACCGAGCCCTCGCCGATGGCGGCGCCAAAGCGCTTGGCCAGGCGCTCGGCCACGTTGTCGCGGCGGGTGTAGTCTATGACTTCCTCGGCCTTGACCACCTCACGCGCCACATAGTCGAGGCTGCCCAGCTTGTCGGCCAGGCCCAGCTCCACGGCCTGCTGACCAGTCCAGAACAGTCCGCTGAACATTTCGGGGGTCTCATGCAGGCGGTCGCCACGACCAGCCTTGACCACGCCGATGAACTGCTGGTGAATCTGCTCCAGCATCTGCAGCGCAAATTCCTTTTGCTGCGCCGACATGGGGCTGAACGGATCGAGAAAGCCCTTGTTCTCACCGGCCGTCAGCAGGCGGCGCTCCACGCCGACCTTGTCCATCACGCCCGTAAAGCCAAAGCCGTCCATGAGCACGCCGATGCTACCCACGATGCTGGCCTTGTCGACGAAGATCTCATCGGCCGCCGCCGCAATGTAGTAGGCCGCCGAGGCGCAGGATTCCTCGACCACCGCATACAGAGGCTTGTTGTACTTGGCCTTGAGACGCGTCATCTCGTCGTTGATGATGCCGGCCTGCACGGGGCTGCCGCCGGGCGAGTTAATCAGCAGCACCACAGCGCGCGAGCCCGAATCTTCAAAGGCGCTGCGCATGGCAGCCACCACGAATTCGGCACTGGCGTCCGCTCCCGAGGCGATCTCGCCCTTGATCTCCACCACCGCGGTATGGGGCGAGGTGCTGGTCTTGGTGGCCGTATCCTTGAAGAACACCGCCCACATCACCAGCAGCACCACCACGGACCACAGCAGACGGCTGAAAAAGCGCCAGCGCCTTGCCGCCCGCTGCTCCTTGATGGAGGCGAACACCAGCTTTTCCAGCACATCGCGCTCCCAGCCCCCGTTCCCGGAGGCCTTGGCCGCAGCGGCGGGCGCCTCAGCGGACGCAGCAGACGCCTTGGACCAGAGGTCCGCGCCCGGCGTCACATGCGACTGGGAATCATGGTTGTCAGGAGTACTCATCTCAAAACTTCAGAGGTTTCAGTTGTGGCCCAGTATGCCAGCGCACCAAGCCGCCGCTTTCGCTCAAGGCGATTTTTACCAACCCACCGCGGCAAGGACCGCCTGCACAGGCGCCGCTGTCAGGTTCGTAGGCAGCTCCGTGGGTAGAACACAACAGCCAGCGACCGGAATCGTCAAAAAACTGACCTTCCTGGTAGTCCATTTCCATGGGGATATGGCTGCAGCGATTCAGATAGGCATGAACCTGCCCCTGGTAGCGAATCGCAAACGCGCGGCTGCTCTGACCGGCATACAGCACATCAAAGCTCATCGCCCGGCCGCCGTCGACCAGATCCGCACTGGCACACAGCTCCACGGCATCTGTCATATCTGGATTCACGCGTTGGCCAGCAGCCAGGCCCGCAGCTGCATCGCCGAATCGGCCACGAACAGCGGATTGAACTGGGCGAAGCCGTCGGGCGCATGGGCACCATAGGAAACCCCCACACAGGCACAGCCGGCGTTCTGCGCCATCTGCAAGTCGTGCGTGGTGTCGCCAATCATCAGCGTTCGCTCGGGTTCCACACCGAATTCGGCCATCAGCTCGTGCAGCATCAGCGGACTGGGCTTGCCGGCGGTCTCGTCGGCCGTGCGCGAACCGTCGAACAATCCCTTGAGCTGCGGATCCTGCAGCGCATGGTTGAGCCCCATGCGGCTCTTGCCCGTGGCAACGCTCAGCCAGTGGCCGCGCTCGCGCAGCTCGGCAAGCAGCGGCAGTATGCCGTCAAACACGCAGATATCGTCCTGATGCTTGAAGAAGTGAAAGCGATAGCGATTGGCCAGTTCAGGATATTTTTCGGGCGGCACATCGGGTGCCGCGCGGGCCAGGGCCGGCATCAACGCCATGCCGATCACATAGGCAGCCTGCTCGTCGCTGGGCACAGTGCCGCCCACATCACGCACCGCCTCCTGGATGCTGCGACTGATGATGGCCGTGGAGTCCGCCACCGTGCCATCCCAGTCGAATGCAATCAGATCGAAGCGGCGTGGTCGCCGGGCGCTATGGTTTTCAGTAGTCATGAAGCCTGTCAGTTCACAAAATCCGCCAGCTCCGGCGGCAGCTCGGCACGCAACTCGACACGCTCGCCGCTGGCGGGATGATTGAACTGTAGCCGCCAGGCGTGCAGAAACATGCGTTTGAGGCCCTGCTTTTGCACACGACGGTTGAGATCAAAATCACCATATTTGTCGTCGCCCACGATGGGATGCCCCTGCGATGACAGATGCACGCGAATCTGGTGGGTACGACCTGTCTTGATGGTCACCTCCAGAAGACTCATCGCAGGCAGTCCCTGCAGGGGACGCGGCTCGATCAGCTTTCTGACCTTGACCAGGGTGATGGAACGCATTCCATCCGGGTCATCGGCCGTGGTCACGCGCACGCGGCGCTCGCCGTCGGCCTGCAGATACTTGTGCAGCGGCAGATCGATGACCTTCTTGTTGGCCGGCCAGGCCCCCTGCACCAGTGCCAGATAGGTCTTGCCGGTCTCGCGCTCGCGAAACTGGTCCTGCAGATTGATGAGCGCGGAACGCTTCTTGGCCACCAGCAAAATGCCCGAGGTTTCGCGATCCAGCCGGTGCACCAACTCGAGGAACTTGGCATCAGGACGCGCCTGGCGCAGTTGCTCGATGACGCCAAAGCTCACGCCCGAGCCTCCATGCACGGCCACGCCGGCAGGCTTGGACAATGCAAGCATGTGTTCGTCATCCAACAGGGCGGGAAAGTCCTTAGCCGGCGCTGGGCGTTCTGCTTTTTCGCTGACTTTTTCGGAAATCCGGACCGGGGGAAGGCGCACCACGTCGCCGGGCTGAACCCGGGTCTCGGCGCTCACGCGCCCCTTGTTGATGCGCACCTCGCCGCTGCGGATGATGCGGTAGACATGGGTCTTGGGCACCCCTTTGAGGTGGCGCATGAGAAAGTTGTCGAGTCGCTGTCCGGCGGAGTCTTCATCGACCTCGATCAGCCGTACTGAGGCCGCGGCCGTATTCTGGGACCGGTCCTGTGCCGGTTTGCCCTCTATAATGTGTTTCACCTGTGCCGAGCTTAGTTGTAAGTGATTGATTCGCATGGAGTTTAGTCCAAACAATCATTTCCCACCGCACAGGCAGGTCGATGCCCGCCAGTTTTGCACACGCAAATTGCAGTCAAGATGAGCTGCAGCAGCCTGTGAGAGCCTGGCAAAGGCTGACGAATTGAAACACTGATACGGAATCTCATACCGTGCAGTTGTCCAGGCAAAAGCAGCCTGCAACTGTCGGTTCTCTCAACGAGCATGTGGATCTTTTGGACATTGCTGATCAACCTCTGGGGCAAGGCACGGCCGGCCCCCGGGACGAGCCATGTCTCAAAGAAACCACCCACCTCCCTAGCACGCGCGTCGGCTTCTTTTGTACCCCGTCTGCATGCGCGTCCTCTCCCGCTCGTCCCCCGGCCTGTACCTCCGCTACTGACTTGAGATCAGGCCAGTAGCGCCGTCCTGTACCGCCCCAGATTCCTCATCCGTTTCAACTCGTTCGTCTGGCATCACGGCTCCTGTTGAGCCTGTCTTTGATTACCAGTCAAAGGTGCGTTGGTCTGTGACCAACGTGCCTCATAAAACGAATAAAGGAAACGCATCATGAAACGGATGCTGATTAACGCGACGCAGTCCGAAGAACGCCGCCTGGCCATTGTGGACGGCCAGAAGCTGCTGGACTACGAGATCGAGATCGAAGGTCGCGAACAACGCAAGGGCAATATCTACAAGGCCGTCGTGACCCGCGTCGAGCCATCTCTCGAAGCCTGCTTTGTGGACTACGGCGAAGACCGTCACGGCTTCCTGCCCTTCAAGGAAATCTCCAAGCAATACTTTGCCGAAGGCGTCTCGCCCAGCCAGGCCCGCATCAACGACGTGATCCGCGAAGGTCAGGAGCTGATCGTCCAGGTCGAAAAGGAGGAGCGCGGCAACAAGGGTGCAGCCCTGACCACCTTCATCTCGCTGGCCGGCCGCTATGTCGTGCTGATGCCCAACAACCCCCGTGGCGGTGGCGTTTCGCGCCGCATCGAGGGCGAGGACCGCGCCGAGCTCAAGGAGGCCATGGACCAGCTCGAGTACCCCAAGGGCATGTCCATCATTGCACGCACTGCCGGCATCGGCCGTTCGGCCCCCGAGCTGCAGTGGGACCTGAACTATCTGCTCAAGCTGTGGAGCGCCATCGACGGCGCCGCCAAGGCCTCCAAGGGCGCCTTCCTGATCTATCAGGAATCCAGCCTGGTGATCCGCGCCATCCGCGACTATTTCAACAATGACATCGGCGACATCCTGATCGACACCGATGACATCTACGAACAGGCCCAGCAGTTCATGGCACATGTGATGCCCGAGCACGCTGCCCGCGTCAAGCGCTACCGCGACGACGCCCCCCTGTTCTCGCGCTTCCAGATCGAGCACCAGATCGAGTCCGCCTATTCGCGCACCGTGACCCTGCCCTCGGGCGGCGCCATCGTGATCGACCACACCGAAGCCCTGGTCTCCGTGGACGTGAACTCGGCCCGCGCCATCAAGGGCGGCGATATCGAGGAAACCGCGACCCGCACCAACCTCGAGGCAGCCGACGAAGTGGCGCGCCAGATGCGCCTGCGCGACCTGGGCGGCCTGATCGTGATCGACTTCATCGACATGGAAGAGGCCAAGAACCGCCGCGAAGTGGAAAACCGCCTGCGCGATGCCCTGCGCCAGGACCGCGCCCGCGTGCAGTTCGGCACCATCAGCAAGTTCGGCCTGATGGAAATGAGCCGCCAGCGCCTCAAGCCCGCCTTGTCCGAGGGCGCTCACATCAACTGCCCACGCTGCGGCGGCTCCGGCCACATCCGCGACACGGAAAGCTCGGCGCTGCAGATTCTGCGCATCATCCAGGAAGAGTCCATGAAGGACAACACGGCCGCCGTGCACTGCCAGGTGCCCGTGGAAGTGGCCTCCTTCCTGCTCAACGAGAAGCGCAGCGAAATCACCAAGATCGAGCTCAAGCAGCGCGTCAACGTGATCATGGTGCCCAACAAGTCCATGGACACGCCGCACTACAAGCTCGAGCGCCTCAAGCACGACGACTCGCGCCTGGAATCCATGGAAGCCAGCTACAAGCTGGCCGACGAGCCCGA
This sequence comes from Comamonas sp. Z1, assembly GCF_008121555.1. Classification (NCBI taxonomy): domain Bacteria; kingdom Pseudomonadati; phylum Pseudomonadota; class Betaproteobacteria; order Burkholderiales; family Comamonadaceae; genus Comamonas; species Comamonas sp. Z1. The sequence goes on along the minus strand of NZ_VOQT01000004.1, from coordinate 176,588 downwards.
AGAGGTGACCACGGTCACACGCCGCTCGCAGGAGCCCACCAACAAGCAGACTCCCGTCATCAAGGGAGTGCTGCCCGATGCTCCCGCGCCGATTGCCGAGCCTCGCCCACCGCGCCAGCCTCGCGCTGCCGCTGCGACGCCCGCTCCCGCCGCGGCCCGCCCCGTGGTGCGCGAGCAGGGCTTCTTTGCCTGGCTCAAGAATCTGTTCGGCTTTGGCGCGCCGGCTCCCGTGGCAGCGCCCGCTCCCGTGGCCGAGGCTCCCGCTCCCGCCGCCCGTGAAGGCAGCCGCGACGGCCGCCGAAGCGAAGGCCGTGGCGGCGACCGCAACCGCCGTGGCGGTGACCGCAATGAGCGCAGCGACCGCAACAGCGCGGAGCGCAATGGCAGCGAACGCGGCGACCGCAACAACCGCCGCAATGCCCAGGGTCGTGACGAGCAGCAACGCAACGAGCGTCCCGAACAGCAACAGCGTCAGGACCGTCCCGAGCGCGGCAACCGCCGCGGCGGCGAACGCAACGAGCGTCGCGACGAGCGCCAGCCCCAGGTGGCAGAAGCTGCTCTGAACGGCGAAGAGTTCAACGCAGCTCCCAAGCCCGAGCGCAACCGCCAGGAACGCGGTGAGCGTACAGAACGCAATGAGCGCGGTGAACGCGGTGAAGGCCGCCGCGAGCGTCAGAATCGCAACGCCGATGCCCAGCCCGCCATGCAGGCCGTGGCCGACGAAACGGTGCTGAACACCGCCCAGGTCGACGCTGCGGATGCGCAGGCACAGGATGGAGCGCAAGGCGATCCCGCACGCGAGCCCCGTCAGCGCCGTTCGCGTGACCGCTACGGCCGTGACCGCCGCGACCGTGCACCGCGCGATGCCCAGGCAGAAGGCCAGGCTGCAGAGCAGGCTGCCGAAGCCCAGGCCCCGGTCGAAGTGCCTGCCGCAGACGCTGGCGAGCAGCCGGCACGCCGCAGCTACTTTGATGCTGTTGCGCCTCAGGCTCAGGCAGAGCAAGCGCCTGTTGCTGCAGAAGCCGTGGTGGCATCGGTCGCCCCTGTGGCAGAACTTTCTCAGCCCGTGCAAGCAGAACCTGCTGCTACCGCAGAGCCTCAGGCTGCCGCCGTGGAGCCTGTGGCTGAAACCGAGGCTCCTGCTCCGGCAGTCGCAACGAAGGCACAGAGCTATGCGCTGCCGATTGCCGAGCTGCAGGCCCTGGCAGCCGCATCGGGTCTGGAATGGATCAACTCCGATGCCGAAAAGATCGCCGCCGTCCAGGCTGCGATTGCCGCTGAGCCCAAGCCCGTGCGCATTCCGCGCGAGCGCCCACCGGTGGTGGTGCTCGACGAAGGCCCGCTGATTCTGGTCGAGACCCGCAAGGATCTGAGCCTGATGCAGCTGCCGTTCGAGAAGGAAGAACAGGCTGCAGGCGTCAACGCCTAAGCAGACTGCCTTCCGGCATCACAGGGCCAAGGGGACTGTCCACTCCGGTGGATGGGGCCTTGGCCCTTTTTCATGCGCCCTTTCTTTGATTGAGTGAACGTCAAGCCATGTTGTTTCTGATCTCTCCGGCCAAATCGCTGGACTATGAAAGCCCTGTTTCCGCCGAGTTGCCGCACACGCTGCCGGTTTTCAAAAAGCAGCCCCTGGAACTGATCGAAGTGCTACGCGAGAAATCGCCCCAGCAGATTTCCGAGCTCATGAGCATCAGCGACAAGCTGGCCGTACTCAATGTGGGCCGCTACGAAGCGTTCAGTGCCAAGTTCACCACCAGGAACTCGCGCCAGGCCGTGCTGGCCTTCAATGGCGATGTCTATGAAGGCCTGAATGCCGCCAGCCTCAAGCCCAGGGAGCTGGACTGGGCCCAGGAGCATGTCGTGATCCTTAGCGGCCTCTACGGCGTGCTGCGCCCGCTGGATCTGCTGCAGCCCTACCGCCTGGAGATGGGCACCCGGCTGGAAAACGCCAAGGGCAGCAACCTCTATCAGTTCTGGGGAACCCAGATTGCCGACTACCTGAACGAACGCAGTGCTGCGCAAGCCGAGCACGGTGACGCCCAGGCCGAGCGCATTGTCGTCAACCTGGCGTCTCAGGAATACTTCAAGGCAGTGGATCTCAAGGCGCTCAAGGCCCCCGTGGTCGAATGCGTTTTCGAGGACTTCAAGGGCGGCAAGTACAAGATCATCAGTTTCCATGCCAAGCGCGCACGCGGACTGATGGTGCGCTGGGCCGTACAGCACAAGGCCAGGAAGGTGGCCGACCTGCGCAAGTTCGACCTGGAAGGCTATGCGCTGGCCGAGCAGGCCAGCACGCCCGGCAAGCTGGTGTTCCGCCGCAAGCTGCAAGACTGACGCTGCGCATTGAAATCGGCATCAGTGCACACTAGCATTGTCGACATGAGCACCTCCACCCAAGACGAGTTCGTCACACCTCCCGGCCTGACACCCGAGCTGATGCAATGGGTGCGCGCGCAAAGCGCCTCCGGCGTATCGCTGCCATCGCTGCTGCAGTCCATGCGCAAGGCTGGCTGGGCCGAGCATCTGGCGCGCCGCGCGCTGGCTCTGCCCGAAGAGGGTGAACTGCCCCTGCCTTTCGCAGCAGCCCGGCCCGAAACCGAAGTGGCAGTGCAGGTCCATGAGTCAGGGGTTCCCGAGCCTGATCTGCTGACCGATCCCTGCTGCGTCCATGCCGGCGATCGCGATGTCCATGTGCTGATGAGCGTGCGCCACCCGCGCGTGGTGGTGTTCGGCAATCTACTCTCCGACGAGGAGTGCGATGCCATCATCGCAGCTGCCCGCCCGCGCATGCGGCGCTCGCTGACCGTGGACAACCAGAGCGGCGGCGAGGCTGTCAACGATGACCGCACCAGCAATGGCATGTTCTTTCAGCGCGGCGAGAACGAGCTCATCAGCCTTGTCGAGCAGCGCATCGCACGCCTGCTGAACTGGCCGCTGGAAAACGGCGAGGGCATGCAGGTGCTGCACTACCGGCCTGGCGCCGAATACAAGCCGCATTACGATTACTTCGCACCCAACGAGCCCGGCACGCCGACCATACTCAAGCGTGGCGGCCAGCGTGTGGGAACCCTGGTCATGTATCTCAACGAGCCCGCGCGCGGCGGCGCAACCACCTTTCCCGATGTAGGGCTGCAGGTCGTTCCGCGCCGTGGCAATGCCGTATTCTTCAGCTATAACCGGCCCGACCCGGCCACCAAGACCCTGCACGGCGGCGCTCCCGTGCTGGAAGGCGAAAAATGGATTGCCACCAAGTGGCTGCGCGAACGAGAGTTCAAGTAAAAAAAACAGGCTCCAACCCTTACTTACAAAGCGCCAGCAGCTATCTTTTTTACTGCTGGCCATTTTGTTTTTGAATCATGCACACCCCTGAACAATCGCAGCTGGGCAAAAGCTCGGCCTATGTGGACCAGTACGACGCGTCCCTGCTCTTCCCCCTGCCACGCCTGACCAAGCGCGAGGAAATCGGCGCCGCCATCAACCCACCGTTCTTTGGTGCCGATCTGTGGACTTCATTCGAAGTTTCCTGGCTCAATCTGCGCGGCAAGCCCCAGGTGGCGCTGGCGCATTTCACCATCCCCTGCGAGACGCCCAATCTGATCGAGAGCAAGTCCTTCAAGCTGTATCTGAACAGCTTCAACAACACCCGCTTTGCCGACGCCAGCGAGGTGCTGGCGCGCCTGCGCACCGATCTGTCCGAAGCCACCTGGCGCGGCAGCGAGGCCCAGGGCAGCGTGGGCGTGCGGCTGCTGCAGGCAGAGCAGTTCGATGCCCAGCAAGTGCATGAGCTGGACGGCCTGCTGCTGGACCGCCTCGATGTGGAGTGCACCCGGTACACGCCGGCTCCCGAGCTGCTGCGCGCCAACCACGACGAAGCCCCCGTCAGCGAAACCCTGGTCAGCAACCTGCTCAAGAGCAACTGCCTGGTCACCGGCCAGCCCGACTGGGGCAGCGTGCAGATTCAATACAGCGGTGCGCAGATCGAGCAGGAAGGTCTGCTGCAGTACCTGGTGAGCTTTCGCAATCACAACGAATTCCATGAGCAATGCGTGGAACGCATCTTCATGGACATCTGGACCCGCTGCAAACCCATCAAGCTGGCCGTCTACGCCCGCTACACACGCCGCGGCGGCCTGGACATCAACCCCTTCCGCACCAGCCACCCGGGTGCCCTGCCCGCCAACGTGCGTACGGCACGCCAGTAACACCAGCACCGACTCAATCAGGGGCAGCAAGCAAGGGCCGCCCCGCAGCAAAGCTGCCGTCCCCCTCAGGGGGAGGCCTCAGAGTGGCTCAAGGGAATCAACTCTTCCATGGGCAGTCATCCTGTCCCAGCAAAGCCTCGGCATAACGCAGATCCTGAATGCGCAGCCACAGCCCGTTCATGCCCTGGCGCAGGGGCTCGACGGCAGCACGCTGCCAGGTCTGCGCTACCACGAGCTGACGCGCCGCTGCGGGCTCCGACTGGGGCTTGTGAAACGCGCTGGCCTCGCCCTGCAGCGCCACTTCGTCAGGCAAGGGCAGATCCTGCCAATGCAGGCCCTGGGCATCCCAGCCCTGCAGCACCGGCATGCGCGCCTTGAGTGTCAGCGTGCGTACTTCCTTTTCCACGGGGTTGAGCCAGTGCAACTGCCATTGACCCAGCTCGCCATAGCGTGTCTCCACGGGCTCCAGCAAGGCCCAGCCTTCGCCTGAAGGATGGGGACAGGCGCAGGGCCCGACACCGCAGAACGCCAGACCGCTGCGCGTCATGATCACGCCGTCCTTGCGAGGTTCATCATGCTGCCAATAGTGATTGACGCGCTCGTTCACGCCGCCCCACCACCAGACGGTGTCTCCGCGCACATCGTCACGCCAGACATAGTCGCCGTCGGAACAGGGGTGTTGAATCTGTCTCACCTCGCGCCAGCGCGGCAGCAACTGCCAGCGCCCTTGCGCATCGGGCGCCAGTTCGCGCTCTGAGTAGAGCGGGCGCCAGTCGGGTCTTGCCAGATGGCTGGCCGATACGGACTGCAGAGGCCAGCGCCAGGATGCGGTCGAGGGGTCCCAGTCCTTGTCCGCCAGGCTGGCCGTCAGCGCCAGCACGCGCAGGCGGGCAGCCATGCCGCCCTTGACCGAAGGCACAGCGGCCAGCCGCACCACGGGCCAGGGCAGGTCCACGCTTTGCAGGCGCTCCCCGTCCCAGACCTGCAGGCTGCCGCTGCCACCGCGAATCGGTGCACGCCCATGCGGCATGAGAATCGCCCAGCGTCCCTGCACGATCACGTGTTCCAGCGCCCAGGTGCCGGGCAGATGGCGTTCGCCCCATTGCAGGTTGTAGGCCGCCGTTTCGCCCAGCTCCTCCCTGGCAGGCTTGGACAGGGTCCAGATCAAGCGCTGCCCCTTGAGCGGCTCGCTCTGCGCGCGCCACAGCGCGGGCTGCGCCGGATCACGCAGCCAGTCGAAACACAAGGGAAGCGAGGGTTTGAGGATGGGCAGGCCATCGCGCTGATGGGCAGCGCAGACATCCACCTCGCTCATGGCGCAACTGATGCTGGTGCCATCGTGCAGGCGCTCGGTCTCGGGCGTATCTAGCTGCACTTTCTGCAGCAGCAGTTCATTGAGCCAGCTCAGCGGCAAAACCGCTGGCGCTTGCGGCTCGCTCGGCGGCTCAAGATCCGGCAGGGCCAGGGCCCAGGGCTTGCGATCCTCGGGCATCAACTCCAGCCATTGCTGCCAGCCTCGCTCCATGGTCCAGACGGCCAGCCGCAGGCTGGCCTGGCTGGCATCGCCCTGGGTGGGGTAGGCATAGAGCGCAAAGGCCCGGGCATCGGCACGCCAGACCATGCTGTGGCTCTCGTCCAGCACCCAGGGCTGGGCGGCCTCACCCAGCATCAGCTGCCAGTGCGGATTCTGCAGCGGAGCCATGGGATAGCGCAGCTTGCGCAGCGAAGCCGGCCAGTGGCGCTGCAGCGCCACCGGCGGCACTGAGGTGGGCTGAGCCGGTTGTGGCAGAGTCGGCATGGGCCGGGCGACTTCGGCAGGCAGGCAGTCGGCCGGCACCCAGAGATCCACCACCTGCAGCAGGGGCTGCGGCTGCGCAGCCATATGCTCGCCCAGCCAGGCCTCGAAGCTGGCATCAGACATGATCACATGCGCATCGTCGGCAATGCCGCTTTCGTTGATGCTCTCGCCACTCCAGCGCGGCATGCGCCAGTGGATGACATCCAGCAGCTCGCCTTCCGGCTTGCTGATCACCCAGCTGCGACGTGATTTGCGATCGACCAGATGGGCGACCTCGCTGTCATAAAAGCCCGTGCGCAGCCAGCGCCCGTCATAGGAGGTGTGCATGTCCATCTCCCAGACATGGGGCAGGTAGACGCCGTCCGCACACAGCACATCGCCATAGATGGGACCGCCCATGCCGCGCTCGCCCTGGGGGCGAAAATTCACATCCCTGCTGGCCTCTGACGCCGTATCCGCCTGCGCCGCAAGCTCTTGATCGGAGAGTGTCTGCGCCGCAACCTCCGACGCCGTTCCGGCCTGGGCCACGGACGGCTCGGCCTCCTGCTGGGCAGTTGCAGACGACGCGGGTCTGGCGTCAGCGCGCAAACGCGATATCAGCCAGATCAGCAAACACAGGGCCAGCGCCGCAATGGCGATCAGGATCAGCACAACACTCATGGCGCAATCCTACCGAAAGCCGATGTGAAAAAGGCAGCTCCAAGGCTGCCTTTTCAGAGCAAGACCACAAAAGCCTAGAGATGGAACACGTCCACCGAACGCTCCAGCGTCTTGGCACTCTGGCGCAGCGATTGCGCAGCACTGGTCGACTGCTCCACCAGGGCCGCATTCTGCTGGGTCACGGAGTCGAGCTGGGCCACGGCCTCGTTGACCTGGGAGATCCCTATCGACTGCTCACGCGTGGCAATGCTGATCTGGTGCACCAGGGAGCCGACCTTGTCCACGGCCTGCACCATGCCGTCTATGGTCTGACCCGCGGCACGCATGCGCGCGTTGCCGTCATTGATGCCGTCGACCGTGCGGTTGATGAGCACGCTGATCTCCTTGGCCGCTTCGGCGCTGCGCTGGGCCAGTGCCCGCACCTCGCCCGCCACCACGGCAAAGCCGCGACCCTGCTCGCCGGCCCGCGCCGCTTCCACGGCCGCGTTCAGCGCCAGCAGATTGGTCTGGAAGGCAATGCTCTCGATCACGCCAATGATCTCGCTCATGCGGGTGGAGGAGCCGCGGATATGCTCCATGGCCAGTCCCACTTCGCTGATGGCCGCGCCGCTGCGGCTGGCCACCTTGCTGCTCTCGTCGCTGGCACCGGCCATGAACTGTGCCGTATCGGCCGTCTGCGACACGGTGCCCGAAATTTCCTCCATCGAGGCCGCAGTCTGCTGCAGGCTGGTGGCCTGTGACTCGGTACGCCCTGCCAGATCGAAACTGCTCTGGGCGATTTCATGGGCGGTCTGGGCAAAGCCCTGCACCTCGGTACGCACATCGCCCACCACGGCGCGCAGATTGATCTGAATCTGCTGCAACCTCAGCATCAGCGCCCCCACGGCACCGCTGTAGCTCTGGCTGCATTCGGTGCTCAGATTGCAGGCTGCCACATCGGCCGCAAAGCGGCTGGCTTCCTCCAGTCCCGCCACGCAGCGCCGTTGAAAGCGCCACAGCACGAATGCGCCGCCTGCCACCAGGCTTGCAGCACGCCAGCCCCAGGCGGCTGCACCCAGCCAGCCCAGCATATCGGGCAGCATGGCGATCAAGGCCACGATGGCCAGCAACCAGGCCATGCGCGCCACCAGGCCCACATCCTTGCGACCGTCCCACCAGCCCATCAGCCCCAGACGGCGCACCGCGCCCGCACGCAGGCGGAAGCTGGCCTGGGCCTGCTTTTCCTCGTTGCGCATGCGCGCGTACAGCGCTTCGGCTTCGGCCACTTCCCTGGCCGAAGGCTTGGTACGCACCGACAGATAGCCGCTGGGCTTGCCGCCTTCCATGATGGGCGTGACATTGGCGCGCACCCAGTAGTGGTCGCCGTTCTTTCGGCGGTTCTTGACCAGTGCCGTCCAGGGATAGCCATGGGCGATGGTGCGCCACATGTCCTTGAAGGCGGCGGCCGGCATGTCGGGATGGCGAATCAGATTGTGCGGCTGGCCGATCAGCTCTTCATAGCCATAGCCGCTGACGCGCACGAAAGCGGGATTGCAATGCGTGATCTCGCCCTTGGTGTTGGTGCTGGAGACCAGCAGCTCGTCACCTGGAAAGTCGTAGTTTTGTTGAGATACCGGCAGGTTCAGGCGCATGCTTTGCACTCCTCCAATAAGCCTGTTTAGTTTTTGTTCGAGAGTGAGCGATCAGGCATCCCGTCGACAGCTGGTTAACCAGATACACAAATTCACACTTGGATCATCGCACAGTGATGATTCCCGAGCCCCCAGGCTCAGAACAGAGATGCGGTATAGGGATCCGAATGCTTGACCGAGGTCAAACCATGAGGTCTGAGCAGCAGATCTCTTGCCACCGGATCGTGGGCGCTGGCCTGCCAGAGCTGCTCGGCAATCAGGCCCGAGACCTTGACCCCCAGCAGCCTGATGCGCTTGCCAAGCGGCACGCGCTTGAGGCATTGGCCTGCGGCCAGGCGGATGGCTGCCGCATTCTGTATCGGCAGGTTCAGGGTCTGGTCCCGCGTGGCGATCCTGAAATCGTCATAGCGCAGCTTGATGCCCACGGTGCGCCCCACATAGCCCTTGCGCTGCAGATCCTCGGCCAGACGCTCGCACAGGTCCGTGAAGATCGCGCCCAGTTCGGCCTTGTCGCGCACGGCATGCAGATCGCGCTCGAAGGTGGTCTCGCGACTCATGGAAACCGGCTCGCTCTCGGTTACCACAGCGCGTTCGTCCCGCCCCCAGGCAGACTCGTGCAGCCAATGGCCATAGCTTTTGCCAAACCAGTGCAGCAGCTGCGGCAGGCTTTGCGCGGCCAGGTGACCAATGGTTTCTATGCCCAGGCTCTTGAGCTTGGCATCGGCCTTGGGCCCTATGCCGTTGACCTTGCGGCAGGCCAGCGGCCAGATCCGGCTTTGCAGATCTTCGGGCTGGACGATGGAGATACCGTTGGGCTTGTTGAACTCGCTGGCCATCTTGGCCAGCAGCTTGTTGGGAGCCACACCGACCGAGCAGGTCAGGCCCGTGGCATCGAAGATGGATTTCTGGATCAGCCGGGCCAGCACGCGTCCGCCTTCGCGCTGGCCGCCGGGCACGTCGGTGAAGTCGATGTAGACCTCGTCCACGCCGCGGTTCTCCATCAGCGGAGCAATCGACACGATGATCTCTTTGAAGGCCCGGGAAAAGCGCCTGTACTCGGCAAAGTCCACGGGCAGAAGAATCGCCTGCGGGCACAGCCTGGCGGCCTTCATCATGCCCATGGCCGAGCCCACGCCGAACTGCCGTGCCGGATAGGTGGCCGTGGTGATCACGCCGCGCCCCGTGTAATCGCGCAGCAGCGGAAAGTCCGCCACCGGGATCTCGGACAGCGGCCGCCCCGCATGCCGCGCCAGCAGCTCTTCGTCAAAGCTGCGCCTCCCACCACCGATCACCACCGGCAGCCCCTTGAGCTGCGGGTAGCGCAGCAGCTCCACGGAGGCGTAGAACGCATCCATGTCCAGATGCGCGATGCGCCTGGGTCTGGGCTCGGGGCTGGTGGGAAGATCGCTCACAGCACCGATTTTGCCTGGGCTGGCCAGAGACGGCAGTCATGCGTCAAACAGGCACACAGACACCGGGAAACGGCAAGCAGCGCCAGCCCCCGGACCTGCTGCCATCCCCTCCCGAACAGAGAAGGGGAAGGCTCAAACAGCCTCAGGACGAAACCTTGCCCTGCTTGATGTCTTCGAGCTCGTCAAAGCGCATATCGGCATAGCTGACCCAGGTCTTGCGCTTGACCAGCCAGTAACCCAGCCAGAACAGCAGGAACAGCGGAATGCCCAGATAGGTCGACACCACGCCGCCCCAATCGATGCGATCTTCCAGGAAGGCCTGATAGTTCTGGCCCAGCGTCACCACCAGACACAGCACGAAGGCAAAGATGGGGCCGAAGGGGAAGGCGCCGGCCTTGTAGGGCAGCAGACCCACATCGTGACCATGCATGACATAGCCGCGACGGAAACGGTAGTGGCTGACGGCAATGCCCAGCCAGACGATGAACTCCGTCATGCCGGCCAGATTCAGCAGCCAGATATAGACGGCCTGCGGGCTGTAGAGCGAGGAAAAGAGGCACAGGCTGGCGACCAGCGTGCTGCCGATCAAGGCCACCAGCGGCACGCCGTTCTGGGTCAGCCGGGAGAAGATGCGCGGTGCATTGCCCTCGGTCGCCATGTTGTAGAGCATGCGCGTGGCTGCATACATGCCGGAGTTACCGGCCGACAGCACCGAGGTCAGGATCACCGCATTCATCACCGTGGCCGCCGACAGCAGGCCCGCGTGCTGGAACACCAGCGTGAACGGGCTCACGGCGATATCGGCCACATCGGTGCGCAGCAGCTGCGGATCGGTATAGGGAATCAGAAAGCCGATGACGACAATGGCCAGCACATAGAACAGCAGGATGCGCCAGAACACCTGGCGAATCGCACGCGGCACGTTCTCGCGCGGATTCTCGGATTCGCCCGCCGCCACGCCCACCAGCTCCGTGCCCTGGAAGGAATAGGCCACGATCATGGCCACGCCCACAAAGGTCGCGAAATTGCCGACGAATGGCGCATCGCCCGTGGTCCAGTTCTCGAAGCCCGGTACATGGCCGTTGCTGATGATGCCGAACAGAATCAGCACGCCAGTGATCAGAAAGGCCACCACGGCCAGCACCTTGATCAGCGCGAACCAGTACTCGGCCTCGGCAAAGCCGCGCGCGGAAAACGCGTTCAGCCCCACCATCAGCAGCAGGAACAGGCCGCTCCAGAGGATGCCCGGCACATCGGGAAACCAGTAGGCCATGACCAGTTGCGAGGCCACCAGATCCACCGCCACCACCACGGCCCAGCTGAACCAGAAGTTCCAGCCCAGCGCAAAGCCGAAGCCGCGATCCACATAGCGCGAGGCATAGGTCGAGAAGGAACCGGCCACCGGCATGAAGGCAGCCAGCTCGCCCAGGCTGGTCATGATGTAGTACACCATGATGCCGATGAGCAGATAGGTGAGCACGGCGCCGCCGGGGCCGATCTGGGCGATGGCCGAGCCGGAGGCCACGAACAGGCCCGTTCCGATGGCGCCGCCAATGGCGATCATGCTCAGGTGGCGCTGCTTGAGCACCCGGTGCAAGCGGGGCTGGTTATCGTCACCATCACCAGTCGGCGCGAGCTGCTGGCTTGAGTTGGGTTGGGACATAAATGTCTTGTTGTAATGGTTTGCGCCCATCCGGACAAAACACCCAACCATCCCGCAGGCGCTGCGACAGGCAACGCAAAAAGGCGACCATGACGGTCGCGGGCAACAAGGACAAAGGAACGAAGCCATGACAGCAGAACGCCATGGCGGATAGGCCAGTTGCATCCTGAATCGGCAGCCACCCCAGTCGGGTGCTTCAATGGCAAAGCGGTGATATCGCCGGGCCCATTGACAGGCAAAGACGATATTTTGCCCAAATCCACCGCCGACCATGACCCGCCATGCCAATGCAGGGGCTGACTCTGGGGCTGCTCGGCGGCACTTGACAGCGTCTATCGCTATGAATTTAGAAGCACACTGCGCTTTAATAAATTCATTTTCATAGACAAATAATCAATATTCCCTTGAAGGATAAGCGGTAGGCGCTATCAAATAGCATGGGCCCGACATGAGCAGCCATGGCTGAGCCCTGGCGCAGAAGTCTAGAAAACCCGTATATCCAGGCGCCGCCATTCTTCCTACATTTGCCCACAGGCTCTCAGCCCGGTGATGCCGAGAGAGACTGCAGCGCAAACTTGGCGCATGCAGCGCCGAAGGAGCAACCGCCCCGGAAACTCTCAGGCCAAAGGATCGGCATCGCTTTCACACACTCTGAAGAATGTCCGGACGTCATCGTCCGCCGGGCATACCGAAGGAGCAAGCGAGCAGCGCCGCAAGGCCCTGCCTCGTGAATCTCTCAGGTCCAGAACAGAGGGGGCGTTCGCTGCGCATGTTGCGCACGGGCTCCACCCTTGACGTTTCTGGAATCTGAATCATGAAGACAATCGCCGTCATCGGCGGTGGCATCACGGGCGTGACCACCGCCTACGCCCTCGCACGCCGCGGATTTTCCGTCACCCTGTTCGAGAAGCAGCGCTATGCCGCCATGGAAACCTCGTTCGCCAATGGCGGCCAGCTCTCGGCCTCGAACGCCGAGGTCTGGACCCATTGGTCCACCATCGTCAAGGGCCTCAAGTGGATGTTCAAGAGCGATGCTCCGCTGCTGCTCAACCCCAGGCCCAGCTGGCACAAGATTTCCTGGTTCTGCCAGTTTCTCGCTGCCATCCCCCATTACGAGAAAAACACCGTGGAGACCGCCAGGCTGGCGATTGCGGCACGTGAGCACCTGTTTGACTGGGCGGCCAGCGAAGGCATTGACTTCGATCTGAAGCAAAAAGGCATCTTGCATATCTACCGCGACCGAGCAGGCTTTGAACATGCGGGCAAGGTTTCCCGGTTGCTGGCCAAAGGCGGTCTGGAGCGCCGCGCCGTGACACCGCAGGAGATGCGCTCCATAGAGCCGACCCTGTCCGGAACCTTCTACGGCGGCTACTTCACCGAGAGCGACTCCACGGGCGACATCCACAAGTTCACCAGCGGCCTTGCCGCCGCCTGCGAGCGACTGGGCGTGCAATGCCGCTACGGCCAGGAAATCGTGTCGGTGAACAGCAATGGCAAGCAGGCCAGCGTGACCGTGCGCCAGGGCCTGGAAACCGAGACCTCGACTTTCGACGCCATGGTGGTCTGCGCAGGCACGGCCAGCCGCGCCCTGGCCGCCCAGCTCGGCGACAGCGTCAACATCTATCCGGTCAAGGGCTATTCCATCACGGTGAATCTGCCGGACGAAGCCAGCCGCGCCGCAGCCCCCGTGGTGAGTCTGCTGGACGACGAGACCAAGCTGGTCACCAGCCGCCTCGGCGACGATCGCTTCCGAGTTGCCGGTACGGCGGAGTTCAACGGCTTCAACAAGGACATCCGCGCCGACCGCATCCGCCCGCTCATCGAATGGGTTCAGCAGTGCTTCCCCGGTGTCAGCACGCGCAGCGTCGTGCCCTGGGCTGGCCTGCGCCCCATGATGCCGGACATGCTGCCGCGCGTGGGCCCCGGCAACAAGCCCTGCGTGTTCTACAACACCGGCCACGGCCATCTGGGCTGGACCTTGTCGGCCGTCACCGCCGACATGGTCGGCGACCTCGTGCTGCAGTCCATGGGCAGCGCCAGCAGACAGCCCCGACCGGCCACGCTGAGCACCGCCAGCGCCTGACCACGACCTGAAAACCTCATCAACAAGCCAGACACGGCAGCTGCAGCGCCCCGTGAGGGGCAGCTGTTGCCGTGTGAATGGCAAAACGGAGACATACAACATGAGTCGAAATCATCCAAGCGCAGCCGGGGAGTCGCTGCAGCAGACAGGGGAGCTGGAGCGCGGCCTCAAGGACCGGCACATCCAGCTGATCGCCCTGGGCGGTGCCATTGGCGTGGGCCTGTTCCTGGGCTCGGCCAAGGCGATCCACAAGGCCGGGCCGCTGCTGCTGGTCAGCTACGCCATCGCGGGGCTGGCCATCTTCTTCATCATGCGGGCACTGGGCGAGTTGCTGGTGCACCGCCCGGTGGCCGGCTCTTTTGCCACCTATGCCGAAACCTATGTCAGCCCCTGGGCCGGATTCGTCACCGGCTGGACCTACTGGTTCACCTGGGTGGTGACGGGCATGGCCGAGCTCACGGCCATAGGCATCTACACCCATTACTGGTTTCCGGCCATTCCGCAATGGGTTCCGGCGCTCGCCACCCTGGCCGTGCTGCTGGGCGTGAATCTGATTGCGGTCAAGGTCTTCGGCGAGCTGGAATTCTGGTTCGCGCTGATCAAGGTCGTGACCATTGTTGCCACGCTGGTGCTGGGTGTGGCCATCATCACCACGGGCTGGGGACCGCTGGGCCAGACGGCAAGCTTCGCCAATCTCTGGTCGCACGGCGGCTTTGCGCCCGTGGGCATGGTGGGCGTGGTCTTCACCCTGCAGATCGCCTGCTTTGCCTATACCGGCGTGGAGCTGATCGGCGTGACGGCCGGCGAGGCCGAGTCGCCCGAGAAAGTGCTGCCTCGCGCCACCAACAGCATCGTCTACCGCATTCTGATCTTCTATATCGGTGCCCTGATCGTCATCATGTCGCTGGTGCCCTGGAACGAGCTCAGCCCCGACATGAGCCCCTTCGTCCATGTCTTCGACAAGCTGGGCATTCCCGCCGCTGCCGGCATCATCAACTTCGTGGTCATCACCGCCGCAGCCTCTTCGTGCAACAGCGGCATCTTCAGCACGGGCCGCATGCTCTATACGCTGGCGCAATTCAAACAGGCGCCCGCCAGGCTGGGCCGGATCAATTCACGCCATGTGCCGGCCGCCGGCATTTTGATCTCTGCAGCCTTCATGCTGGTCGGCGTGGTGCTGAACTATCTGGTGCCCGAGGAAGCCTTCATCTACGTGACCAGCATTGCCACCATAGGCGCCGTCTGGACCTGGGGCATCATCGTCTTCTCCCATCTGCGCTATCGCCGCGCCGTCAGCCTGGGTCATGCCGCAGCCGTGGCCTACCGCATGCCCGGCGCGCCGTTCACCAACTGGTTTGTGCTGGCCTTTCTGGCCGTGGTGCTGGTCTGCCTGTCGCTGGATGCCAGCACCCGCGTGGCGCTCTATATCGCGCCCCTGTGGTTTGCGCTGCTGACGATCGGCTACCGGCTCTACGCGGTCAAGCCCGAGCAGCGCCAACGCCTGGCGCAAGCGCAACAGCAAGCCGCCTGAGGCGCAGCACAGCCGCGCTGTCGATGCCCTGGCTGCAGCTGAGACAGCGACAGCCGCGGCAGCACGCTATTGATTCAGAAGCTTCTTGCGCTTTTTCATAGTTCATTTCAAAGACTTTTAGCTTTGAAAAAGAGCATAGACAAGCGCAGGTAGCTCTTGAAATCAGAGCTGCAGACAGATCAGCACCAGGCCCAGCATCATCAGCGCCATGCCCAGCTTTTCCGTCAATGAGAGCTTCTCGCTGAACACCTTGCGCGAGACGATATAGCTGAACACCACCTCCACCATGCCCAGGGTGCGCACGGCAGCGGCCCCCTGCATGGCATAGGCGGTGAACCAGGCCAGCGAGGCCGCAGCGCCCATGCTGCCGGCCAGCAGCGAGATGCGCCAGGCCTTGAAGATGGGACGCAGGCCCTGCTCATGGGTTCTGACAATCCAGGCGCTCATGACGACGGACTGCATGGTCTGCGCGATCAGCACGCCCCAGGCCCCGGACAGCCAGGGCGAGCTCACGCCCAGTGTTGCGATCTCGACCGCGCCGCCGCGAAAGCCCACCGTGGCCAGCGCAAAACAGGCGCCGCAGATCAGCCCGTAGACCGAAGATTTGCTGGTCCAAGCCGAGAGCGTGAACAGCTGCCCGCGCGGCGGCAGCGACAGCATCAGCACGCCCACGGTGGCAAGCACCATGGCCAGCAGCGCCAGCCGGGTCGGCAGCTCGTGCAGAAACATGGCGGCAAACAAGGCCACCTGCAGCACCTCGGTCTTGGACAGCGTGACCGCCACGGCAAAATTGCGCTCCTTCATGGCCATGAGCAAGGCAGCCGTGGCCGCAACCTGAAAGAAGGCACCAAGCGCGATCCAGCCCAGATACGCGGCACTGAACTTCGGCAGCACCAGGGACGGATCGCCCAGACTGTACAGCGCCAGCAGATAGATGGCAGCAAACGGCAGGCCATAGAGAAAGCGCACCAGCGTGGCTGGCAAGGTGCCGACCTGCACCGTCAGCGAGCGCTGGGCCGTGTTGCGCACCGTCTGCGCCGCCGCCGCAAACAGCACCACCCCCACCCACAAATATTCCATTCCTATGCCCGGCATGAGATGCTTTCTTTTCTGTTAGCGCGCCAGCATAGCGCCGGCTGCCGGACGGTGCTGACGCGATTCGTGCAGTCCACCCGCTCAAGCCAAGGCGACGTGAAGCGCGAACGGCTTCCGTTCTGGTGACGAAGCCTCCACCCCGGCAAAATAACCTCAAATCCAGACCATTTCTGCGTCTTTAGCTACAATTTCAGCTGGGTGCCCGTCACACAAGGTGGCGATGGCAGGTGAATGTTCATGCGCAGGTCGGGCCGCCAGCGCGCCAGTCGTTTGCAGTGCAGACGGCACCAGCAGGAATTGCCTCAGGTGCCGCACGCCTTCAGCGTACGACTTCAGACACCTACCCACACATGGACCCACAAACACTTGTGCAGGCCCCTGCGCCTTTTGCATCCCAAAATTCACCCCGTGTTCCCGCGCTGCAATCCGCGACCGAGCGCGTGCAGGCACAAATCTCGCACCTGCTGCATATCGAATCCTTTGCCGGCATGGTGCTCATGCTGGCCGCTGCCGTCGCCCTGATCTGGGCCAACTCCGCTGCGGCGCCAAGCTACTTTGCACTATGGCATGCCCCCGTCGCGCTGACGCTGGGCCCGTGGAGCTTCAGCACCGATCTGCATTTCATCGTCAACGATGTGCTGATGACGGTGTTCTTCCTGGTCGTGGGCATGGAAATCCGTCGCGAGCTGCACAACGGCGCGCTGGCCAGCCTGCGCCAGGCCAGTCTGCCGCTGATCGCTGCCATCGGCGGCGTGGCCGTGCCCGCGCTCATCTACGTGGCCCTGGCGGGCAACGACAGGACGCTGCTCAACGGCTGGGCAATTCCGACGGCGACCGACATCGCGTTTGCCGTGGGCGTGCTGGCCTTGCTGGGCCGCAATATTCCGGGAGCGCTGCGCATCTTCCTGCTGGCCCTGGCCATCATCGACGACATCGTGGCCGTGCTCATCATCGCCTTCTTCTACTCGGGCGGGCTGCAGGCCATGGGCTTTGTGGTGGCCGCAGCCGGCGTGCTGCTGGTGCTGCTGTTCAACCGCATGGGCATTGCCGCCGCTCCTCTGTATGTGCTGCCCGGAGCCATTCTCTGGTTCGGTCTGCTCAAGACCGGCGCTCATCCCACTCTGGCAGGTGTGGTGCTTGGTCTGATGACGCCTGTGTTTGTACGTCCCGCCTCCATGCCGCTGCTGATCACGGCACAGACGGCCATGCGCAAGGCCGGTGAGCAGATGCTGAGCGGCCGCCCCGATCCGCAGCACCTGCTGCAGGAGTTGCGCATTGCCCAGCTCGCACAGCGCGACCTGCTGCCGCCTGCTCTGCGCCTGCCCATGATTCTTCATCCATGGGTGGCTTTTTGCATCATGCCCATCTTTGCGCTGGCCAATGCCGGCGTGCAGTTCTCGGGCATAGACCTGAGCGCTGCCGCACCGCAGACCACGGCCATGGCCGTGCTGGTGGCCCTGGTGCTGGGCAAGCCCCTGGGGGTCTTCATCTGCACCTGGCTGGCTGTCAAGAGCGGGCTGTGCAGCCTGCCCGAGGGCCTGAACTGGCGCGGCGTGCTGCTGGTGGGTCTGCTGGCCGGCATAGGCTTTACCATGTCCATCTTTGTCGGCGGCCTGGCCTTTACGGATGCTTCCCTGCTGGGCGCGGCCAAGCTGGGCATTCTGGCCGGCTCGGCCATGGCAGCCTTGCTGGGACTGGGCTATGGCTTTGCCATGCGCAAGCGTTTCGAGCAGCCCTGAACGCCACGACACACCGGCGGAAATCAAAAAGGTCAGCCCTGCAAAGGACTGACCTTTTTTCATGCCGCAGAACAATCAGCTCTGCTCGAAAGGTTTCGGGTAAGTGCCGGGCAACAGAATTTCTTTGCCGACCTGGTTGATATTGGTGTGCCCGCAGAAGGCCATGGTGGTGTCCAGTTCCTTGTGGATGATCTGCAGCGCCTTGCTCACGCCGGCCTGGCCATAAGCGCCCAGACCGTAGAGGAAGCTGCGACCTATCATCGTGCCTTGCGCACCCAGTGCGCGAGCCTTGAGCACGTCCTGACCGCTGCGAATGCCGCCATCCATCCAGACTTCGATATCCTTGCCCGCAGCCTCTGCAATCGATGGCAAGGCTGCAATCGAAGAAGGCGCACCATCGAGCTGACGGCCGCCATGGTTGCTGACCACCAGCGCGTCTGCACCGCTTTGTGCAGCCAGACGCGCATCTTCGGCATCCATCACGCCCTTGAGAATGATCTTGCCGCCCCAGAGCTTCTTGATCCATTCCACATCGCTCCAGTTCAGTGACGGATCGAACTGATCTGCCGTCCAGGACGACAGCGAGGACACATCGCCCACACCATCCACATGGCCGACGATATTGCCGAAGCTGCGGCGCTTGGTACCCAGCATTCCAAGGCACCAGTGCGGCTTGGTCGCGAGATTGATGAGGTTTGCCAGCGTGGGCTTGGGCGGGGTGGACAGGCCGTTCTTGATGTCCTTGTGGCGCTGACCCAGGATCTGCAGGTCCAGCGTCACCACCAGCGCCGAGCAGTTGGCTGCCTTGGCGCGATTGATCAGGCGCTCCATGAAGGCCTTGTCGCGCATCACATAGAGCTGGAACCAGAACGGATGGCGATCGGTGTGCTCGGCTATGTCCTCCAGCGAGCAGATGCTCATGGTGGACAGCGTGAACGGCACGCCAAAGGCCTTGGCGGCCTTGGCTCCAAGAATCTCGCCATCGGCATGCTGCATGCCGGTCAGGCCCGTGGGCGCAATCGCCACCGGCATGGCGACCTCCTCGCCGATCATGGTGGTGCGCGTGCTGCGCCCTTCCATGTTCACGGCCACACGCTGACGCAGCTTGATTGACTGGAACTCGTCTTCGTTGGCCCGATACGTGCCCTGGGTGTAAGAGCCCGAATCGGCGTAGTCATAGAACATGCGCGGCACACGACGCTTGGCCACCACACGCAGGTCTTCGATACAGGTGATTTTGGAAAGATCGCTCACGACTTCTAGCCTTGTAATTGGAGTTGAACCCGATGGTAGCCCTCATCGCCGTCATCGGCAGTTCACTATGGTTTGAAGTGATTTATGCCGGTTTTGAAATTTTCTTCAGCGAGGGAAAATCAAGGGCTAATGCTAGGTATGCAAGCCTATTCGCACATCCACCATCCTTGTCACCACAACAAACAGGAGACAACAGAGATGGTTTGGCAACAGGTCTATGACCCTCTATCGAATATGTGGCTATCCACATTGCTGGCGGCCATTCCGGTCGTGGTGATGCTGGTGGGCCTTGGTTTTCTGCACATGAAGGCCCACCTGGCCGCAGGAGCAGGCCTGATTGCAGCGCTGCTGATTGCAGTCTTTGTCTACAACATGCCCGGCGAAATGGCGGGGCGCGCAGCCTTGTTCGGCGGCTTCACCGG
Organism: Comamonas sp. Z1; assembly: GCF_008121555.1. Taxonomy (NCBI): domain Bacteria; kingdom Pseudomonadati; phylum Pseudomonadota; class Betaproteobacteria; order Burkholderiales; family Comamonadaceae; genus Comamonas; species Comamonas sp. Z1. The sequence continues at coordinate 157,095 of NZ_VOQT01000004.1, read as the reverse complement.
CCTGCTGCCCATTGGCTGGATTGTGCTGAACATCATCTTCCTGCATCAGCTGACCGAGCAGAACGGCAGCTTCAAGGTGCTGCAGGATTCACTTTCCGGGATCACCGAAGACCGCCGCATCCAGTTGCTGCTGATTGCCTTTTCCTTCGGTGCCTTTTTCGAGGGCGCTGCCGGCTTCGGGACACCCGTGGCCGTGACGGCAGCCATCCTGATCGGCCTGGGCTTTTCTCCACTGGCGGCATCCGGTCTGTCGCTGATCGCCAATACCGCACCCGTGGCCTTTGGCGCCCTGGGCACGCCCGTCATCACGCTGGCCAAGGTCCATGGCTACGATCTGATGGAAGTGACCGCCATGATCGGCCGCCAACTGCCTTTCTTCTCGGTGCTGGTGCCGTTCTGGCTGATCTGGGCCTTTGCCGGTCGCAAGGGCATGATGGAGATCTGGCCCGCGATTCTGGTCACCGGCCTGTCGTTTGCCATTCCCCAGTATCTGGTCTCCAACTTCATCGGCCCCGAACTCGTGGACATCATCGCGGCCATCGTTTCCATGGCCAGCCTGATCCTGTTCCTGCGCGTCTGGCAGCCAAAGAAGATCTGGACCTCGGCCTCGCTGCGCGGCAAGGATATCAGCGCCTCCGAAGTCAAGCCGCCACAGCCCGTGGCCAAGCACAGCAAGAGCGCGCTGATCGCCGCCTGGACACCCTGGATCATTCTCTCGGTGTTTGTCTTCATCTGGGGCCTGCCGCCGGTCAAGGCCTGGCTCAACAGCCTGTTTGCCCCCGCCTTCCCCATGACGGGCCTGCACAATCTGATCGAGAAAATGCCGCCCGTGGTGCCCCAGCCGACCAAGGAAGGTGCTGTCTACACGCTGAACCTGCTGTCTGCCACCGGAACAGCCATTCTGTTCTCGGCCATCGTCAGTGCCTTCGTCATGAAGTACAACCCGGTGACCATAGTGCGCACCTTCTTCAAGACCACCTGGCTGGTGCGCTACTCGCTGCTGACCATCGTGCTGATGCTGGCCCTGGGCACGCTGACACGCTATTCGGGCACCGACACCACCCTGGGCCTGGCCTTTGCCAACACAGGTGTGCTCTACCCCTTCTTCGGCACGCTGATGGGCTGGCTGGGCGTGGCGCTCACAGGCTCGGACACGGCGTCCAACGTGCTGTTCGGCGGCATGCAGAAGGTCGCCGCCGACCAACTGGGCCTGTCCCCCAACCTCATGGGCGCCGCCAACAGCTCGGGCGGCGTGATGGGCAAGATGATCGATGCGCAATCCATCGTCGTGGCTTCGACCGCCACACGCTGGTTCAACCGCGAAGGCGACATCCTGCGCTACGTATTCTTCCACTCCATCGCCCTGGCCTGCCTGATGGGTCTGTTCGTCACCATGCAGGCCTATGTCTGGCCGTTCAAGCTGATGGTGAACTAAGCCCCCGAGCCGCTTTGCGGCTTGCCCTGACGGGACACCTCAAAGAGCCACACAGGCCCTTGCTCGGTATCTCTGGCCTGGGCCGCGGCGGTTTTCCGCCGCGCATGTCCCTTTTCTCAACCCACCAGATGGGCATTCCAGCAGCCGCAGCGCCTTCGAGCCTGCGGCTTTTTTGCGCCGTTTGCAGGTAATCAGCGTAATACCAATTCGCAAATTGGTATTACCAATCAATTATTCAAAACAAGGGAAAACCACTAATTCATGAGCAAAACCTCATTTCTATAATCCGCTTTACCCGAAATCGCCACATATTGGTAATACCAATTTAACAAACGAAGCCGAACAAGACTGCGTGACAGCGTCCGGCACAGGGTGACACGGTTGTTTAAAGAATTGACGGGGAAGCTTCTGGACGCTCAGGAGGGTTGCCCTCCCCGCATAAATCCAGGAGATCAAGGCAATGCAAGAAATCTGGTCGCAGAACTACGACCCCGCAGGCAATGTGTGGGTGTCGGCGCTGGTGGCGCTGATACCCATCATCTTTTTCTTTCTCGCTCTGACCAAGCTGCGCCTCAAGGGCTATGTGGCGGGCACCATCACGGTGGCGCTGTCCCTGGCCGTGGCGCTGCTCTTCTATCGCATGCCCGTGGCCAATGCGCTGGCAGCAGGCGTCTACGGCTTCTTCTATGGCCTGTGGCCGATTGCCTGGATCATTGTCGCGGCGGTGTTTCTCTACAAGGTCTCGGTCAAGACCGGACAGTTCGACATCATCCGCTCGTCGATTCTCTCGGTCACAGAAGACCAGCGCCTGCAGCTGATCCTGGTGGGCTTTTGCTTCGGTGCCTTCCTTGAGGGAGCCGCCGGCTTCGGCGCCCCCGTGGCCATCACGGCAGCACTGCTGGTGGGCCTGGGTTTCAGGCCTCTGTATGCAGCCGGCCTGTGCCTGATCGGCAATACCGCCCCCGTGGCCTTCGGCGCCATGGGCATTCCCGTCATCGTGGCCGGTCAGGTCTCGGGGGTCGATGTCATGGCCATCAGCCAGATGGCCGGCCGCCAGCTGCCGTTCATGACCATCATCGTGCTGTTCTGGCTCATGGCCATCATGGATGGCTGGCGCGGCGTGAAGGAAACCTGGCCTGCGGTGCTGGTCGGCGGCGGCAGCTTTGCACTCGGACAGTTTCTGACGGCCAACTACATCGGCCCCGAACTGCCGGACATCACCTCGGCCATCTTCGCCCTGGTGACACTGACCACTTTCCTCAAGTTCTGGCAGCCCAAGCGCATCTTCCGCTTCGACACCGAGCCGGGCGCAGCAAAGATCCAGACGACAGCCCCTGTCAAACTGACGACCGGCATGGTGATCAAGGCCTGGTCGCCCTTCATCATCCTCACGGCCATGGTGACCATCTGGAGCCTCAAGCCCTTCAAGGCGCTGTTCGCCTCGGGCGGTGCACTGTCCGGCACGGTCTTCAGCATTCCCGTGCCCATGCTGCACAATCTGGTGCAGAAAATGGCTCCCGTCGTCGCCGCGCCCACGCCCTATGGCGCGGTCTATTCCTTCAACTGGCTGTCGGCCACTGGAACCGCGATCCTGATCGCCGCCGTGCTCGCCATTCTTTTGCTGCGCCTCAAGCCAGCCGTGGCAGTCCAGACCCTGGGCGAGACCTTCAAGGAACTGGCCCTGCCCATCTACTCCATCGGCATGGTGCTGGCCTTTGCCTTCATCGCCAACTACTCCGGCCTGTCCACCACGCTGGCCATGGCGCTGGCCCATACGGGCAAGGCCTTTGCGTTCTTCTCGCCCTTCCTGGGCTGGGTCGGCGTATTCCTCACAGGCTCGGACACCTCGGCCAATGCGCTGTTCGGCGCTCTGCAGGCCACGACGGCCGCCCAGCTGGGGCTGCCCGAGGTTCTGGCCGTGACGGCCAACACCACCGGCGGTGTGACCGGCAAGATGATCTCGCCCCAGTCCATCGCCATTGCCTGCGCAGCCGTGGGCCTGGCCGGCAAGGAATCGGACCTGTTTCGCTTCACCGTCAAGCACAGCCTGGCCTTCCTGGTGCTGATCGGCATCATCTGCACGCTGCAGGCTTATGTGTTTCCGTGGATGATTCCTACCACCTGAAACTCCTGCCCGACCCCATGCCCGCCATCCGCCTGTCCGACCGCGTTGCCCAGCAGTTGCTGGAGCTGATCCAGAGCACCCAGCTCCAGAGCGGCGCCAAGCTGCCGACCGAGCGGGCGCTGGCCGAGCAGCTGGGGGTCTCGCGCACGGCGCTGCGCGAGGCCATACAGAAGCTGGCCAGCCGCGGCGTGCTCGAAAGCCGCGTGGGCGCCGGCACTTTTGTCGGCTCGCGCGTTCCGCTGTGGCACGAGCAGGCCGTCGCACCGCTGGAGTCCTTGCTGCGCGACGACCCCCAGTATCGCTACGACGTGCTGGAAGCACGCCAGGCGCTGGAGCTCAGCACCGCCTGGTATGCGGCCCAGCGTGCCACCGACAAGGACAGGGACCGCATCCGCCGCTGCTTTGACGACATGCTGCGCCACCAGCAGGCGCGCGATGCCGCCAGCGCGGCCCGCTCCGACGCACAGTTCCATCTGGCAATTGCCGAGGCTTCGCACAACGCCGTGCTGGTGCAGCTCATGGGCAGCCTCTTCGAGCTGGTGCTGGGTACCGTGGCCCAGAACCGGCGCCTGATGTTCGTGCATGATGATCTTTCGACGCTGGAGCATCTGACTGCGCAGCACCACAACCTCATGCAGGCCATTGTCGACGGCGAGCCGGAGCAGGCCAGAAGCGCCATCGGCCAGCACCTGGCCTATGTTCACGAAAAGCTGTCCGAGTCGGATGCCGAAGCGGCCCGACGCAAGCGGCTGGATCGTTTCTCCTCTTCCTCCGCCATTTTTTCATGATCATTTCCTCCACCACCGACTACCGCGCGGCTGCGCAAAAGCGCCTGCCGCCCTTTCTGTTCCACTACCTCGACGGCGGTGCCTATGCCGAGAAGACGCTGGCCCGCAATGTCGATGACCTGGCCGACGTGGCCCTGCGCCAGCGCGTGCTCAAGGACATGAGCCAGCTGGACACCAGCATCGAGCTGTTCGGCGAGAAGTTCTCGATTCCCGTGGCGCTGGCTCCCGTGGGGCTGACCGGAATGTTCGCCCGCCGCGGCGAAGTGCAGGCCGCCATGGCCGCTGATAAAAAGGGCATCCCCTTCACCATGTCCAGCGTCTCGGTCTGCCCCATCGAGGAAGTCGCGCCCAGGCTGGGCCGCCCGATGTGGTTCCAGCTCTATGTGCTCAAGGACCGGGGCTTTATGAAGAACGCGCTGGAGCGCGCCCAGGCTGCCGGCGTCTCCACCCTGGTCTTCACCGTGGACATGCCCGTGCCTGGCGCCCGCTACCGCGATGCGCATTCGGGCATGAGCGGCCCCAACGCCGCCATGCGCCGCTACCTGCAGGCCGTGACCCATCCGCACTGGGCCGTGGACGTGGGCCTGATGGGCCGCCCGCACACGCTGGGCAATATCTCCACCTACAAGGGCCAGAACGTCTCGCTTGAAGACTATATGGGCTACCTGGGCGCGAACTTCGACCCCTCGATCTCGTGGTCGGACCTGGAGTGGATCCGCGACTTCTGGAAAGGTCCCATGCTCATCAAAGGCATTCTCGATCCCGAGGACGCCAGGGATGCGGTGCGCTTCGGGGCCGACGGCATCATCGTCTCCAACCACGGCGGGCGCCAGCTCGACGGCGTGCTCTCCTCGGCACGCGCCCTGCCGGCCATTGCCGATGCCGTCAAGGGCCAGATCAAGATCCTGGCCGACTCGGGCGTGCGCAACGGCCTGGACATCGTGCGCCTGCTGGCCCTGGGCGCAGACTGCACCATGATAGGCCGCGCCTTCGTCTACGCGCTGGCCGCGGAAGGCGAAGCCGGCGTCACCAACCTGCTGAACCTGCTCGAAAAGGAAATGCGGGTGGCCATGACGTTGACCAGCGTCAAGAAGGTCTCGGAGATCACTGGCGATCTGCTGGTGCGCTGAGCGCCTCTGAGAGACGGCGCTGCTGCCTCCCGATGGCTTGGCTTGAGGACAGTCATGTCCGGCGGTCATGCCCCGTCTGCAAACCGCTGACCCCAACCAGCGGTTTTTTCATGTCTATCTTTTTTTCTTGATGTCCTCGGGGCCCGCAACCAGTGCGCCGGCACCACGCACCTCGAGCGCAATGCTGTCCAGCACCTTGCCGGAGGCATCAAGCAGCTCCAGCTTGTGGCGCCCCGGCCAGGGCAGCCAGCCCAGCTGACTGCCACGCCCCAGCTCGCGCTGCACTTCCCGCATCACGGGTTGGGCGTTCTTGTCTGCTGTGGCGGGCGCTCCATATTGCCGGGTCACCAGCCGCCAGCGCAAGCTGCTGTCGCGCCAGTCCTGCTCGGCCGCCATGCCGGCCTGGCGCGCCACCAGCTGCACGCGCTGGCTATCGGGCGGAATATCGGGGTCCAGCGCCAAAATGGTGCCATTGGCCGGACGCGAGATACGCACAGCGGCCGCAGCCGCAGCGCTGCCGGACTTGCTGCCTTTTTGCCTGGCTAGGCTTTTCTGCTCTGCACTGCCCGCCACGTGATCCATGGCAAACAGCGACTGCTGCGTGCCTTCCACAAACCATTCGCCACGGGCGCTTTCGATGGGCGTTCCGCCACTGGCCAGCGCGCCAAACTGCACTTGCTGCTGCAGCACGCCTATCGGAGCCCTGGGCGCGCGGCTGGACAGGTTGCGATGCAAAAAGCCCATGATATCGGCCCAGATGGGCGCTGCGCCGCTGGTGCCGCTGACCGAATGCATGGCCTCGCCACCCGCATTGCCCACCCAGACGCCCACGGTGTAGCGCTCGGACCAGCCCACGGCCCAGTTGTCGCGCATATCCTTGCTGGTGCCGGTTTTCACGGCCGTCCAGAAGCGCGTGGCCAGCACGCTGTCCGTGCCGAACGTCGGGGCCCGCGCCATATTGTCGGAGAGAATGTCGCCCACGATAAAAGCTGCCCGCGCATCCAGTGCCTGCACCGCGTCGTCGCCGGTTTTGCCGCCGGCCTTGCGGCTTTCAGTCTGAGGCAAGGCCCAGCTCACGGGACGATATTGACCGCTATTGCCCAGTGCCCGATAGGCATTGGTCAGATTGAGCAGCGCGACCTCGCTGCTGCCCAGCGCCAGGCTGAAGCCGTAATAGCCTCCGCTTTCGCGCAGCGGCAGACCCAGTTTTTTGAGCTGCTCGAAGAAGGCGTCGGGCGTGACCATGACCAGCGTGCGCACCGCAGGCACATTGAGCGAGGAAGCCAGCGCCGTGCGCGCCGATACCCAACCCTTGAAGCGCCGGTCGTAATTCTGCGGAATATAGAGGCCGTTCTGCGTGGGAATATGGGCCGATGAATCCTCGATCAGCGAGGCGGCCGTGATGCGCTTTTCGGCAATCGCCTGGGCGTAGAGAAACGGCTTGAGCGTGGAGCCGGGCTGACGCAGCGCAGTGACGCCATCGACCTCGGACGCCTGGCTCAGCGTGCCCGAAGAGCCCACCCAGGCCAGAATCTCGCCTGTTCGGTTGTCCAGCACCACGGTCGCACCATCTTCCACATTGCGGCCCTGCAACTCGCGCAGATGCTGCTGCAGGCTGGCCACGGCAAAGCGCTGCAAGGGTGCGCTCAAGGTTGATCGCACCTGCTCCTGCCCCCTGTTCTGAGGCAGCGCCAGCCAGCGCCGCGCGAAATGCGGGGCCACGCCCTCGCTGGCCAGCCATTGACGCCGCTGCAGCACGCTGGAGGTGTAGAGCTGCATGGCCGAGCAATCCCTGGCCGCCACATCATCGGGCACCATCACCTGCAGCACGCCACAGGCACGCTGGGCCACCCGCTCCACCGAGGCATTGGGTGCCCGCACCAGGGCTGCGGCAATGGCGGCCTCGCGCGCGTCCAGCCCGTGTGCTGCCTTGCCGTACAGGCTTTGCGACAGCGCAGCGATACCCACGATCTCGCCGCGGAACGGCACCAAGTTCAGATAGGCCTCGAGAATCTGGTCCTTGCGCCAGCGCCTGTCCAGCACCTGGGCCGCCATGGCCTGCCCCACCTTCTGCACCACGCTGCGCCCACCCGGTCCCTGACGCCAGTCTCCATCCAGCAGACCGGCGAGCTGCATGGTGATGGTGCTCGCGCCGCGCGTGCGTGTGTTCCAGAGGTTGCCCCATGCAGCTGCGGTGACGGCAGCCCAGTCCACGCCGCTGTGCTCGTAGAAACGCTTGTCCTCGCTGAGCACCAGGGCCGTGCGCAGTGCCGGCGAAACATCGGCCAATGCCACCCAGGGACCGCGGCGCACCGTGCTGTCGGTGCGCAAGCGCTGCAGCACCTCGCCTTCGCGCGAAAGCAGAAGGGTCTCCGACGAGCGATGGTCGCTGCGCACCTCGTCATAGCTGGGCACGGCTTGGCTGCTGGCGGCAAGACCCAGCCACAAGGCGGCCGTCATGCCAACGGCTCGCCAGAACGGCTTCATTCTCTGGGGCTGGAAATACCGCTGCATGCCTTGTTTCATGTCTTTGTGCGCTGTTGGAAGTCAGCAGGCATTGTCCCAAAGATGGCATGGCAAACTGTCCGCTCAGGCAAGCGGCAATAAAAAAGCGGCTCCAGCGAGCCGCTTTTTTTCCGGAACCACCGCCTTTTCTTCAGGCCGTGAACTTCTTGATCTTGAACGCCAGTATCACCATCAGCACGCCAAAGATGACGGCATAGGTCGCCAGCACCCACAGCATGGCCATCATGCCCGCGCCGGGTTGCATCAGCACGAAGATGCCGAACAGCACCGAGAGCAGCCCCCCGAGCACCAGCACCCATTCGCCTTGAATTTCCTTGCGCAGACGCAGCGCCGCGACAATCTGCAGCACACCGGTCATCAAGGCCCAGACGCCGATATAGATGGTCAGAACCAGCGCCGTAATCGCAGGGTTGATGACCGTGAGCACCCCCACCACCACACCCGTCAGCCCCCACAGCAAAACCACCCACCAGTGGCGCGACTGTTGACGGCTCTTGATGGCGGTGTAGATGCCTAGCAAGCCGTCGACAAACACATAGGCGCCAAACACCAGCACCAGCGCGGCGGCGGACGCCGCAGGCTGCATCCAGGTCAGCACGCCGAAGATGATGGCTGCGGCGCCGCGCAACAACAGCACCCACCAGCTACGGTGCAACATGATGGACATGGACGGAATTTCTACAGGCATGAAGACTCCTCTCTTTTAGAACGTGTTTACGTTCTCAGGGTTTCACAACAGTGCGACTTGTGCAGCCACTCGTCTCTCGAATCCAGCTTTGACCCTAGCAACAAGCTCAGCCCAGCGTCAACATCACAGGCTGGTGATCAGACGCCTGTGTGGCGCTGTCAACACTCCAAGTGTGCACTCTCTGACACAAGCTATCGCTGACCCATATCAAGTCGCATGCCCCAGGCTCTGCCCCCCAGGTTCGATCCACCAGTCTGAAGGTCGGAGGCTGCGGTTGCCCGGGATACAGCACATCCCAGCTATTGCGCCACTGCCCGGCCTGCAGACAGCCTTCCTCGCCGGCAACCCAAGGTGCGGACAGAACGGCATATTCGGGCTCGTGCGGCTCGAAGTTGAAATCCCCACAAAGCACGGCATGGCGGGTATGCGGCTTGGTTTGATAGGGCGAGCCATCGCTGGCCGGCTGAGGCGGGGCATCGGCCAGCGCACAGGCCTGCATCTGCAGGGCACGCAGTGCGCCGGCCTGCGCCATGCGCTGACGCGCCGAGAAATATTCGAGATGCGTGGTCATGATGCGTACCGGTCCCAGCGCCGCGTCATCGACCGTGACCACGGAACACATGCGCTGCATGCAGCGCATATCGGCTTGGGCCGGCATGGGCAGCAGATAGTGCTGAACCAGCAGCACCGGCAGCCGCGTGGCAATCAGATTGCCAAAACGCTGATGGCCACTGGACGTGAATTCATCGACCGATGCGCCAAAGAAAATCTGCCAGCCCGGCAACAGCGCCTTCAGCTCGGCCAACTGGTCGCCGGGCCTTCCTTGCAGATCGGGGTAGTTGACGGCGATTTCCTGCAGGCACAGCACATCCAGACCGCCGGACTGCTCGCCCATTTGCAGCGCGTGACGCACGATGCGTTCCACACTGACCAGTCCATCCATGCCGCAGCACCATTGCACATTCCAGGTCAGGATATTCATCTTGTCGCGTCTTTCCAGATTGAAAGTGGCTGAAGCCCCGGCAGCCACTATTTTTACAGCAGCTGATCAGGCCAAGTTCTCGCGCAACTGGAACACATTGCCTTCCTTGTCCATGGCATTGCAGGCCGCAAAGCCAGGACCTTGCCAACGCTCGTCAAACACTTGTCCGCCCAGCGCCTGTGCTGCGCTTTCGGCGTCGGCAATCGCCGGCACGGTGACAAAGAACTTGAGTGCCACATCGGCGCGGCGCTGCGGTGGCGTGCCGATCTTGACCCGCGCCGCAATCTCGGCCGGCAGGGCGTGAATCACCAGTTGCAACACGGCGGACTCCAGCACGATGACGTGCGCATCTTCATGCAGTCGCCGCATGCCCAGAACCTGCTCATAGAAGCCTGCCAGACTCTGGAAATCCTTGGCATAAATCAGCACACCAGCAGCAGCGGGACCGGGCATCGTCAACTCCTCAAATGGTTTGACTGTATCCCAGTCACTTGATGCCCGCACGCATGAAGCTTTGCACGAACTGGCGCTGGAACAGCAGGAATGCAATAAGCAGCGGCCCTGAAGTCATCAGTGTGGCGGCGCAGATGGTCGACCATTCCACGCCCGATTCCACGCTGGAGAAAACCTGCAGGCCCACGGTGAGCGGACGCGACTGCACGCTGTTGGTGATGATCAGAGGCCAGAGAAAATTATTCCAGTGAAAGCTCACCGAAACCAGCGCAAACGCCGTGTAGACCGGCCTGGCCAGCGGTACGTAGACACGCCAGAGAATCTGCAGCGTGCTGGCACCTTCCACGCGCGCGGCTTCGTCCAGCTCGCGGGGTATGCCCATAAAGGTCTGGCGCAGCAAAAAGATGGCAAAGGCCGAGGCGAAATACGGCAGACCTATGCCCGCCAGAGTATCGATCGCCCCCAGCCCGGACATGGTCTGATAGTTCGCCACCAGCAGAATGTCCGGCATGATCATCAGCTGTATCAGCACCAGCGAAAACGCTACATTGCTGCCGCGAAAGCGCAAGCGTGCAAAGGCAAATGCAGCCAGCGTGGACAGCAGCAGCTGCACCGCCAAAATCATGGCCACCAGCAAGATGGTGTTGAGAAAATAGCGCGCAAACGGCGCGGCTTCCCAGGCATGGCGGAAGTTCTGCAGCGTCCAGGGCGCGGACAGATCCAGGCGCGTGGACGCATCGGAGGGGTGAAACGCCGTCCAGACCGCATAGGCCAGCGGCAGCAGCCACAGCAGGGCCAGCGTCCAGGCAGCCAGGGTGTCCAGCCATGAAGCGCCATAAAAGCTCACGCCCTGGATTGCCCGGGCGCTCCTGCGCCCTGGCAGAAATGAAGCAGCTGTCATTGATAGTGCACCTTTTTGTCCAGCACGAAGAACTGGAACAGCGCCACGGCAGCCAGCACCACGACCAGCACCACGGTGATGGCCGCGGCATAGCCGGTATCCCAGAACTTGAAGCCCACTTCGTAGAGGTGATAGAGCAGCAGCGTGGAGGCATTGTCCGGTCCGCCACGTGTGAGGATGAACACATGGTCCACGAGCCGGAAAGCATTGATCACGGCGTTGACCAGGATGAACAGCGTGGTCGGCATGAGCAGCGGCCACTGCACGCGGCGCAGGAAATACCAGCGCGATGCGCCTTCGATGACCGCTGCCTCCTTGAGGCTGGGGTTGAGCGTCTGCAGCGCGGCCAGATAGAAGATCATGAAAAAGCCGGCCTCCTTCCACACGGCCACCAGCGTGATGCAGGCCAGGGCCGTGGAAGGATCGCCCAGCCAGTTGTGCGCGTCCAGGCCCAGTGCGCCGCGCAGTTGCTCCAGCAGCCCGTACTGGGGCGTGTAGAAGAACAGCCAGATATTGGCCACGGCAATCATGGGCAGCACCGTGGGCGTGAAATAGGCCATGCGCAGCAAGGCCCGCCCCGCGAGCTTCTCGTTGACCCACAGCGCCATCAGCAAGGCCAGCCCCATGGACAGCGGAATGGTGGCAGCAGCAAACCAGAGGTTGTTGCGCACGGCCTGCCAGAACACGGGGTCGTCGACCATGAGCGCATAGTTTTCCAGCCCCACCCATTCTCCGGACTGGCCGCCACGACCCGTGGCATGCAGGCTGTCGATCAACGTGGACAAGGCCGGCCAATGTGTAAAGCCCAGCAGCAGCACCAGCGCCGGCATGAGCAGCAGCCAGGCATGCACGGCCTGCTTTCGTGCTGCGGCCTGCGCCAGCCTGCGGGCGGCCCCGGATGACAAGGGCGCAGACATGGCACCCTTGCCGGGTTCAAGCGCCGGACTGCTCATTACTTGTAGCGACGCAGAATGCGGTCGGATTCCTTCTGCGCGTCGTCCATGGCCTGGGCTGCGGTCTTGGTGCCGTTCAGGGCCGCCTGAATCGCATCGTTGAGCACCTTGGTCACGCGCTGGTTCTCATGGGTGGAATACTCGGCCACCGACACGGGCAACTGGTCACGCGCCACCAGGGCCTGAGGAAATTCCTGGCCGTACTTCTTGAGCGCAGGTGTCTCGTAAGCCGCGGGCGAGACCGCCACATAACCGCTGTCCATGCTCCACTGGGCGGCACGCTCGGGCTGGGTCACCCATTTGGCAAACTCGAACGCAGCCTGCTGCTGCTCCTTGGGCGCGTTCTTGAAGATGTAGAAATTGCCCCCGCCCGTGGGCGAGCCCTTGCGGACATTGCCGGCGATCTGGCCCACGCCGAAGTCGAACTTGGCATTGGCGCGGATATTGGTGAGATTGCCCGTGGTCGTCACGATGATGGCGGCCTTCTTTTCCATGAAGTCCCTGGGCGTCGTGCCCCACTCCACCACACCTGCCGGGTGCACGCCGTCCTTGACCAGGCTGACCCAGAAGTTCAGCGCTTCCACCACCTTGGGGTGGTTGAGCATGACGCGGGTGCCGGACTCGTTGGCCAGCAGCACATCATTGGGCGTGGTCAGGGTCTGCAGCATCCAGTAGCCAAAGCCTGTGGACGGAATCTGGATGCCGTATTGCACGACCTTGCCGCTGGCGTCCTTCTTGGTCAGCTTGTGGGCGGCCTCCTTGAGTTCCTTCCAGTTCTGGGGCGCCTTGTCGGGGTTCAGGCCGGCCTCCTTGAAAGCTTCCTTGTTGTAGTACATCACCACGGTGGAGCGCTGAAAGGGCACGCCCCAGGTCTTGCCACCGGTCTGGCTGTTGGCCATGAAGGCCGGATAAAAGCCCTTGAGCCAGGCCTTGTCGGCATCGGTTTTCACGAAGTCGTCAATGGGCGCAATCGCGCCCTCGTCCATCAGCGTGAACATATCGGTGGACAGCAGCACCGAAGTCGCAGGCGCCTTGCCGGCCTTGTGCGCCGTCAGCGCCTTGACGATGGTTTCCTGATAGGTGCCCGCATAGATGGGCGTGATCTTGTATTGCGGATGCGCCTTGTTGAAGTCCGCCGCATAACCGTCTACCACCTTGGTGATGGGGCCGCCCACGGCCACGGGGTAATAGAAAGGCACTTCCAGCGGGGACTGCGCAAGAGCAGTGCCCGCCAGGCCAAGGCCGGCGGCAGCGGCGATCACGCCATGAACAAAGGTTTGACGACGCATGGGAATCTCTCCTCGGGATTTGCAGACAATGGAAAACGCTGGCGACTCAGGCTGCGGCCAGCAAGGAGCGGGCGGATTCCACCGCCTGCCCGCAAACATGAATGCGCCCGCCCTGGGCATCGAACCAATGCGCGGCCTGCTGCGGCCAGTACAGGATCACGCCTTGTCCAGGCCGCAGAGCTGCATGGGCATGGCCGGGCACACGCGCCGTCAGCAGCTCGCTGCCCACCAGGCAGCGCAGCACCAGATCGGCACCCAGATATTCAAAGCCCTGCACGGTGGCCGGAATGCCGTTGCCCAGACCCTCGTTGCCGCCGCCGGCATCACCTGCCACGGCAATCACCTCGGGCCGCACGCCCAGCGCTTGCGGATAGGCGCTGCCAGCCACCAGATCCGGGGCCACGACCACATCGCTGCCTGCAATCCGGTTGCCCTGCAGGGCCACGATGTTCATGGCGGGCGTGCCGATAAAGCGCGCGGCAAACGTGGTTGCGGGCTTGGCATAGATCTCGCGCGGCCCGGCCGCCTGTTCCACCCGGCCCTTGTTGAGCAGCACCACCTGATCGGCCATGCTCATGGCCTCGGCCTGATCGTGGGTCACATAGACCACCGTGAGGCCCAGACGCTGCTGCAGCTCGCGCAGCTCGGCGCGCATTTCCTGGCGCAGCTGGGCATCGAGATTGGACAGCGGCTCGTCCATCAGACAGACCCTGGCCTGCGCCACCAGCGCACGACCCAGTGCCACGCGCTGCTGCTGACCGCCCGAGAGCTGGGCTGGCCGACGGTCCAGCAGCGCCGTCAGTCCCAGCAGCTCGGCCGTTTGCTCAAGACGCTGCTCGCGCTCGGCCTTGCCGACCTTGCGCACCTGCAGACCGAACTGGATGTTGTCGGCCACGCTCAGATGCGGGAACAGCGCATAGTTCTGAAACACCATGGCAATGCCGCGCTGCGCAGGCGGCAGATGGGTAACGTCGCGACCATCGATGCGCACCGACCCCGAGGTGGGCATGTCCAGCCCGGCAATCATGCGCAAGGTGGTGGATTTGCCGCAGCCCGAAGGGCCGAGCAGGACGCAAAACGAGCCTGGTTCAATGCGCAGATTCACGGCATGCAGGGCCGTGGCGTCACCCCAGGATTTGGCGACGTTCTCCAGCTCGATCAAAGACATCGCGCCAGTCTAGAAAGACTGGATGACAACCGCGTGTCAACCCAGATCCAACCAAATAAAAACAGGAGCTTCTGGCGCCTGCTATATATTGATCTCAGATAGAAATGATCTTGAATCATCCTTTTTAAATGCGAAAGCAGCTTCAATATCCATAGCATCAGTGCATGAAAAAAGCCCCGGCTGCTTGCGCAGACCGGGGCTTGGCGTATGGCCGGGAAACCGCTGAAGGCTTACTTGGGCATCACCACCTTAAGCTTGGTGTTGGGAATCTCGCCAAACATCTCGGGCGCATACAGCGCTTCGGCACGCGTGGGCGGGAGGGCGAATTCACCGGCGTTGTTCAGGCGCACCGTGTATTCGACCTTGGTCGTCCCTGCGGGCAGGTACTGGTAGTAGGCACGGTAGGACTCGAAGCTGCGCTCTTCGTAGGCCAGCCAGCCGGCCCCCTCCTGCTTCTCGCCCTTGGACGCGATCTCCGAATCGCGGCCCAGGCCGCCGCCCAGAATGGTCGCCCCCGTGGGGACGGGATCGGTGATGGCCACCCAGGTCATATCGGTCTTGGCCTGCACCTCCAGCGTCACGCGCAGCACATCGCCGCGCGTGTACTGACCGCCACCGAACAGGCCCTTGTCGGCCTGCTCCACGGGCGTGACGGTCTTCTTGATGGTGTAGCCGGCGCTGAACGGTGCCTTCAGGGCCACGGCCGCCACGGACTGCACGGTCAGCCAGGGCTTGCCCGTGCCTTGCTGCGTCACGCTCAGCTGGCCCTTGCCGGCCTTGGCCCAGGGCATGAACATGGTGTTGTTCATCAGGCCGCCGGCGCGCACGGGCTCGCCAAAGACGCTGTTGGCATGGGCCGTGCCCTGCGCATCCTCGGACGTGGCGCGCCTGACCTCGGCCCAGTTCACCTTGGCCTCGTTGCCGTTCATGCTGGCCACGGTGCTGCCGGCCACGGGCTCGGACTCGAACTTCTGCGAGAAGCGGCGCAGCGCCAGAGCTCCCCAGAGGTTGGCCGTGGTCGTGTTCCAGGCACCGCCCTGCTGGCGAGCGATAAAGCCGCTGACCAGGCGCGGCATGTCTTCGGCCCATGCCGGGTCGTTGATGGTCGCGAGGATCAGGCGCGCCAGATTCACGTCAGGGCCCTGCATCAGCCACCACCAGCCATCGTCCTGATCGGTCGAGAAGCCGGCACGCGTGCCGTTGTAGGTCAGGCGGGCACGCAGAATCTGCATGGCCTGAGCCAGGCGCTCATCGCGCTGGGGCGCCTCGCTCATGCGCTGCAGCAGCATCACCCAGTCGATGACCGTGTGCGTGGGCCACTGGTTGGGCGTGGCATTGATGCTGTCGAGCATGCGCGGCGTGGCCTTGCCCGACAGTGCCAGTGCAGCAATCGCCGCCAGCTTGCGCATTTCCAGATCCTTGCGCGGGCTCCAGAAGTTGCGCTGGATGCGGCCTTCCACAAACGCGATCAGGCCGTCCTCCATGCGCGTACGTTCGGCTCCGGGGATCACGAAGCGCTTGTCAACGCCCTGCGCCATGGCCGACAGATTAAGCAGATGCGCGGTCAGCGTATCGCTGCCGCGGCTGACCGAGCCGTCCTGCGGCGGGAAGTAGTTGGCCAGGCCGTCACCGTCCAGATAGTTGGGCAGCTGGGCCATGGTGCTGCCCCACAGCTCGGCGTTGTTCATGCCGACGGCCTTGCTGGTGGTCTGCTCCAGGCAGGAGTAGGGGTAGCGGGCCCACCAGTCGCGCACGCCGGGCAGACCTTCGGTCAGCTTGGGTACCAGCGACATCTGCAGGCCGCCACGGCCTGGCAGCGCATCGGCTGGCGGATTCACGGGCACGCTATAGCTGCCGTTGACCTGCACCAGCGTGGCCTGCTGCACCGACAGCGGCACGGCGGGCACGATGCGCTGGCTGACCTTGAGCGCATCCTGCGCCGCATCGGCGCCACCAGCGGTGTCGCGCGCAGAAATCTCCCAGATCAGCGCCTCGGCACGCGTGCCGGAGAGCTGAGCCGGAGCCTTCACATCCCAGGCCACTTCACGCGCCTCGCAGGCGGGAATCTCCACGGTCTGGGCCTTGAGTTCCAGCAGCGTGGCGCGCGGCGTGACCTCCACCTTCATGGCCTTGGCCGAGGTGTTGCGCAGCGTGACCTGGGCGCGGAACTGATCGTCCTCGCGCACCAGGGGCGGCAGGCCGCTGATGATCTGCAGATCCTGCGTGGTGCGGATCGCCGCCTGGCCGGTGCCGAACAGGCTCACGCCCGCATCGGCCACGGCCACCACCTGGAAGGTGGTCAGGGCGTCGTTGAGCGGCACCTCAATCAGCGCCATGCCGTTGCCGTCCAGCACCACATCGGGCTTCCACAGCAGCAGGGTGTCGAGCAGTTCGCGTGTGGGGCTGCGGCCACCGCCACCGCCCGCAGGCACGGCCTTCTTGCCGTAGTGGCGACGGCCGATCACCTCCATTTGGGCGGTTGCCGTCTGCACGCCCCATTCGCGGCGCGTCAGCATGGCATCGAGCAAATTCCAGCTGCTGTTGGGCATCAGCTCCAGCAAGGCCTGGTCCACGGCCGCCAGCGCCACATGGGCACCTGCTGCAGGCTTGCCATCGGGCAGCGTGGCCTTGACGGTGACCTTGGCCGTGCCGCGCACCTTGTAGCTGGACTTGTCCGAGGAAACCTTGACGTCCAGCGTATTGCTCTTCAGGCCCACGCGAATTTCGGACATGCCGAAACGGAAGGCAGGCTTGGAGAGGTCCACCATGGAAGTCGGCGCGATGAATTCCTTGCCGTCATTCCAGAAGGCACGCCACCACTCCAGCGGCGACTTGAAGCCCCAGGTGAAGAAGCTGTACCAGGGCACTTCCATCAGGCGGCCGCGCAGCGCCAGCACGCTGACATAGGCATTGGGGCCCCAGTTGTCTTCGATCTTGACGTCCACCGTGGGGTTGTCACCCGCCAGCTCCACCACCTGGGTGCTGACGATGCCTTCGCGCTCCACGGCCACCAGCGCCGTGGCGCGACGGAAAGGCATGCGCACCTGAAAGCGCGCGGTCTCGCCGGGCTCATAGCTCTTGCGCTCGGACAGCACGTCCATGCGGTCATGGTCTTCGCCGCCGAACCAGAGTTCGCCCTGGCCCGTGACCCACACCGAGGTCGCGGCCTGGCTGCTGCGGCCTTCCTTGTCGGCGGCCTTGACGATCAGCTCCACCTCGCCCGGCTGGGACAGCTGGGCCTCGCATTGCACAAGGCCATGGCTGTCGCTGGTGCCCGAGCACACGGTGCCCAGATTCTTGAGCGTGGTCTGGTTGTCGTAGCTGTAGAAGCCACCCACCAGTCGCTTGCGGCTGGAGGTGGTGATGCGCGCCACGGCCTCGACCTTGACGGGCACGCCGGCCTGGGCCTTGCCTGCCGTATCCAGCGTCAGCGCCTGAAAGCGCAGCTTGCGGTCCACCGAGATCCAGTTCTCGGAGCGCACGCCTGCCACCACGGCAGCCGGCCAGATGGTGCGCGTGCTGCGCAGGGTCTGCACCTCGCCATTCGGGTCGGCGTAGGTCGCTTCCATCAGCAGCTCGCGCGGCTCACCCGACTTGGGCAGCTTGTCGATGCTGACCTTGCCCAGACCGTTCTTGTCCAGCGTCACGGGCAGCTTGTCGGCCACGACCTTGGTGTCGTCGGCCGCCGTGCTTTCTTCATCGTCGCTGCTGCCCACGTCCTGGGCACTGCGCGGCGGGTTGAAGCTGAAGCCATCCCATCCCGCGAAATCCAGCGATTTGGAGCGCAGCAGAGCCGACACCTTGACCGGCAGATTGGCGGCGGCACCACCCGAGACATAGTTGATCTGCACTTCGGCAGGCACGCTGCTGACAGCGTAGAGCTGCTCCTTGCCGGCCGGGCCCACACGTCCCTCCATCACGGGAAGGCGGAACTCCTCGACACGGAAGATGCCCGTGCTGAAACTGGAGCGACGGCCGCTGCCATTGGTATAGCCCAGCTCCACCGCATATTCGCCGAGCTTGGCGGCCTTGGAGATGGGGAACTCGCTGCTCGCGCTGCCGTTGGCATTCCAGCTCAGGGCCTGGGTAAAGCGCTGGCCGCTGCCCAGATGGGTGATGGTCAGGCGGTCAGGCTTGTCCTGGGTCTGTTCAAAACCCGTGGAGTTCTTGCCGGGGCCCGTCAGGGCACGCAGAAAGTGCTTCATGGACACGGTTTCGCCGGCTCGGAACAGCATGCGGTCAAACACCGTATGCGCGACTTCGTCGCGCTTGCTGCTGGAGCTGGTCGGCACATTGAAGCGCCAGGACTCTATACCCTTGTTCCAGTTGCTCCAGACAAACGCCAGTTCCTCGCCAGCCTCGGTCTTGGCCCGCGCACTCACGAAATAGGAGTTGCTGCGGTAGTAGCCGTCTTCGTTGCTGCAGGAAGGCGGATTGGGATTGAGGCCGTTGAAGGTCACCAGACCCTGGGCATCACTGACGGCCGAAGCAATCGCCTGACCGTTGCAGTCCGAGACCTGCACCGTCGCGCCCGGCACCACCTTGCCCTTGTCCAGCGTCGTCACCCAGGCCACGGAGTTCTCGCGGCCCAGCTTGAAGTGCACGGCCAGATTGGTCACCAGCACCGAGGTGCGCACATACATGGTGCGGCCCGCTCCATAGCCTTCGTCGAGCAGAGACTGGCCCAGCATGGGCGAGGCAATCTCCACTACCTGAAAGCCCGGGTTCAGCGGAATGCCGACGACCTCAAAGGGGCGCGGATCGCTCTTGGCCGCCTTGGGCAGCTCCAGTGTCTGGGTCTGGCTCTGGCCGTCCAGCAGCGACAGCATGCGGGTCTGCACCCAGTGCTTGTCGTCGTTGATGACAGGAGGCAAGACCTTCACATCGCGCGCAGCGCGCTTGCGCTCCACGCTGTAGCTGTCATAGCGCTCGACCTTCTTGAGCCAGGCGATGATGTCGGCATCCGAGCCACCCTTCTTGGTGCGCACCACGCTGGCGTCCAGCGACTTGCCCAGAAGCTGCGGCTCCACATTGCGCAGCGTCACGGGCAGCAGCGCCGGGCCCTTGGGGCCTTCGGCAAAGCGCTCGACGATGCCGAAGGGCGCGGCGGCAAACTTCACCAGCGGCGGCATATTGCCCGTGGCCGTGGCCAGCGGGAACAGATTGGCATTGCTCAGCGTGCGGCCCGCTGCATCCTTGAACTGCGGCGGCAGCTCCACCACATATTTGGAGTTCGGCTGCATGGTGGCGGGAAAGCTCACGCTGTCCACCAGCGAATCCTCGGCCAGCTTATCGCCGTTCTGCTCGATGATGGGTGCCACGGCCGAGGCACCGCTCTTGAGGCGTATGCCTTCGATCAGCTTGCGCGGCACCGGCGCGCTGAATGACAGCCGCATGGGACGGATCGGCAGGCAGGCGGCGTTGGCGTTCTCGCGCTCGCAGCTAAAGTCGGCGCTGAAGGGCTGGCGCACCTGGTACTCGTAGCGCTGCTCGTCCTTGCTGACCAGGCCGTTGGCCATGGCCACGCCCTTGCCATAGACCAGGGTCATCTTGCTGCCCGAAGTCAGACGGCGGTTACAGGCCAGCACCGCATAGTTCTGCGGGTTCTTGGCGGCATCCTTGTCCCAGTGGCGCTGCTCGAGCACGGCCTCGCGGTCCTTGCCCTCGATCAGTTGCACGGGAATGCGCTCGCCCACACCTTCGGAGGTACACCAGACGCGCTGCTTGAGGCTGTCGACGGATGCCGCGCCCGTCAGGCGCAGAGCAAAGTACTGCTGCTCGTCCACCTCTTCATAGGTGTCGGGCGCAATGCTGGCCACCTGCGGTCCGCCGGTCTGGAACTGATAGCTGGCTGCGCCCGTCAGGGCCCCGCCCGATACGCTCTTGAACTGCGGGTTGAGCTGGGCCGTGCAACGCACGCCGGCGGGCAGGTTCTGGGCAAAGTCGAAGACCCATTCCTTTTCGCTGTTCCAGCGCCCCGTGCCCTTGGCGGCCTGCGCATTGCTGCACTGCAGATTGACCGGCGCCGCGGCCTTGGGGTCGCCAAAGCGCACGGCTGCCCCATCGAACTGCACCACCACCTGGCCCACCTTGCTTACATCGCCCTGCGGGCTGAACTGGCGCACCCCCACGGCATGGGCCGCCGTGGCCGCCAGGCCCCATAACAGGCCTGCCTTGAGCAGCGCGCGCCAGTGCGGCGCGATCTGCTCCCTCTTCCTTCCCTCTGCATAAGGCACAGTCATACAGTCACTTCCTTTTGGGGCCGGCGTGGCCGGCCCTGGCTGTTTGAATCTGAAGTCTGGAGTCAGCGACGCAGCAGTGCGAGACGGCAGAATGCAAAAAGCCCTGCCTCGCAAGTGAAGCAGGGCCTTGAGCAGGTGCCGCACGCGCGAAACTACTGCGGCTGGAAACCGCTGCGCTGAATGATACCGGCCCAAACCTTGGAATAGGCGGCCTCACGCTCCCCCAACTGGCGGGGATTCATGTATCCAACTGTAAGCCCCAACGCCGTCAGCTGCGCGTAGACGTCACGCTGCTTGAGCACATTGCCCACAGCTGCAGAAAAGCGCTCGACAAAGGCCTGGGGCACGCCCTTGGGCGCAAAGATGCCGTAGTAAGGCATGTCCTCGAAGCCCTTGATGCCCTGCTCCAGCAAGGTCGGCACTTCGGGCATGGAGGCCTGGCGCTTGGCGCCCAGCACGCCGATCACGCGCAACTTGCCGGCCTTCTGGTTCTCCATGAAGTCGGGCACCGAGGCAATGCCGGCAGGAATCTGATTGCCCAGCATATCGGCCAGCAAGGGAGCGCTGCCGCGATACGGTGCCGCCACCAGATCGAGCTTGTAGTGGTCGGCCAGGATCTTGACCAGAAATTCGGGCGTCGATGCCGGAGCCGGAATGCCGATGGTTCCGTTCTTGGCACTGCCCCTGGCCCAGGCCGCGTACTCGGCCAGATTCCTCACCGGCGTGTTGCTGGACACGGCCAGCGCATTCACGAAAGTGGCGACCCCGGCCACGGGAATGAAGTCCTGTTGCGGATCGAAGCCCGGCTTTTTCACGACCTTGGGCAGGATGGAGATGGTGTGGTCATGCGTGAGAAACAGCGTATGGCCATCGGCAGGCGAGGCCTTGAGCAGTTGCGCGGCAATCTGGCCGCCGGCACCGGGGCGATTCTCCACCAGCACCGTCACGCCGCCCAGTTCGTCCTTGAGCTTGTCGGCCAGCAGGCGCGCAATCGCATCCGAGCCACCGCCGGGCGGAAAGCCCACCAGAATGCGGATGGGCTGGCCCGACGAGGCCCAGGCCAGCGGGCCCAGGGCCGATGCTGCCACCGCTCCCGCACCGGCTCTCAGCAATTGACGACGAGATTGCGTCATGTGTTTTCTCCTTATGCTTTTTCCAGACTAACCAAAACAAAAGCGCCCGGCAAAGGGCGCTTTCAAGGCGTGAACGTTACGCCACAGTGCTTGAGTCCATCAGGCCAGACGAGCGTGGTGCTTGGCCAGTTGCGCACGCACCTGCGCCGGAGCCGTACCGCCCAGCGTGTTGCGGGCATTGAGCGAGCCCTCCAGACTCAGGGCCTCGAACACATCGGCCTCGATATTGGGGTTGAAGGCCTGCAGCTCGGCCAGCGGCAGCTCGGTCAGGTCCACGCCCTTCATGGTGGCCAGCTTCACGGCGTGAGCCACGGTTTCGTGGGCGTCACGGAAGGGCAGACCCTTCTTGACCAGATAGTCGGCCAGGTCGGTGGCCGTGGCATAGCCCTTCAGGGCAGCAGCGCGCATGTTCTCGGCATTCACGGTGATGCCGCCTTCCTTGACGCCGCTGGCGGGGTTGAGCTGGCCGCCGATCATCTCGGCGAAGATGCGCAGCGTGTCCTTGAGGGTATCCACCGTGTCGAACAGCGGCTCCTTGTCTTCCTGGTTGTCCTTGTTGTAGGCCAGGGGCTGGCCCTTCATCAGCGTGATCAGGCCCATCAGATGACCGACCACGCGGCCGGTCTTGCCGCGTGCCAGCTCGGGCACGTCGGGGTTCTTCTTCTGGGGCATGATGGACGAGCCGGTGGTGAAACGGTCGGCGATCTTGATGAAGCCGAAGTTCTGGCTCATCCAGATGATCAGCTCTTCCGACAGGCGGCTCACGTGCACCATGCACAGCGAGGCAGCAGCGGTGAACTCGATGGCGAAGTCGCGGTCGGACACGCCGTCCAGCGAGTTCTGGCTCACGCCTTCCATGCCCAGGGTCCTGGCCACGCGCTCGCGGTCCAGCGGGTAGGTGGTGCCGGCCAGGGCGGCAGAGCCCAGGGGCAGCACGTTGACGCGCTTGCGCACGTCCAGCATGCGCTCGGCGTCGCGCTTGAACATTTCCACATAGGCCAGCATATGGTGGCCGAAGCTCACGGGCTGGGCCACTTGCAGATGGGTGAAACCGGGCAGGATCACGTCCACATTCTTGGCAGCCACGTCGACCAGCGAGCGTTGCAGCTCCTTGAGCAGGCCTTCGATCAGGTCGATCTCGCTGCGCAGCCACAGGCGCACGTCGGTGGCCACCTGGTCGTTGCGGCTGCGGCCGGTGTGCAGACGCTTGCCGGCATCGCCGACCAGCTGGGTCAGGCGCGCCTCGATATTCAGGTGCACGTCCTCCAGATCCAGCTTCCACTCGAAAGTGCCGGCCTCGATTTCGGCCGTGATCTGCGCCATGCCCTTCTGGATGGAAGCGAAATCTTCGGCCGCAATGATCTTCTGGGCCGACAGCATTTCGGCATGCGCCAGAGAGCCCTGGATGTCGGCCTGCCACATGCGCTTGTCAAAGAACACGCTGGAGGTGTAGCGCTTGACCAGGTCGCTCATGGGTTCGGAGAACAGGGCAGACCAGGCTTCGGCCTTGGAATCGAGCTGGTTGTGCGAAGGAGCAGATGTAGACATGTGAGGGCAACAATCCCGTAAAACCACAGGCCGCCCAATGCAGAAGTTTGGCGTGACGGCTGTGCAAAGCAGAAACAGGGATTTTATCGGCCTGACCCGGCGCCGGCGCCAGAGCACCCCAGAGCCATTGCCGGCCACTGCGACAAAGCGGCATTCGCGCCCCAAAAACTCACTAATCAATAGCACCATGTAATTGATGGATAAGGCCTGCAAGCCTTATTTCCCCGAGCCGACAAATCCGGCTGCAGCCACCCGGTTTCTGGCTTGCGCGGACAATCACATCGTCCCCGCTCACTTCCCTCCCAGGCCGCTGCCCAAGCGGCTGACGCGCCTCCCGGCATGCATTCCCGCTCTTCCCTGATTTCCGGCCTCGGTTTTGCGCTGGCCGCCTGCGCGCTCTGGGGCGCGATTTTTCTCGTGCCGGCCATGCTGCCGGAGTTCTCGCCGCTGCAGATCACCTTTGGCCGCTTCGTGCTCTATGGTGTAGTGGCCTTATGCGTTTTTCTGCCTCGGGCCACCAGGCTGCTGCCCAGGCTGCAAGCGGCCGATATCCGGCATCTGGTCTGGCTGGCCCTGACGGGCAATGTGGTGTACTTTGCCCTGGTTGCCACGGCCGTGCAATGGATAGGCATGGCCGTGACCTCGCTGATCGTGGGCCTGGTTCCCGTCACCGTGCCGCTGCTGGGCCGCAACACCCATGGCGCGCTTCCGCTGCGCCGCATGCTGGCGCCGATGGCACTGATCCTGACCGGCATCGTGCTCGTCAACGCCCATGCGCTGACCACAGGGCCCGAAGGCAGCCAGGGGCGCTATCTGCTGGGCGTGCTGATGGCCGTGCTGGCCATGCTCTGCTGGAGCCGCTACGCGCTGGACAACACCCGCTATCTGGCGCAGAGTCGCTTCAACGGCACGGAATGGTCCACGCTCTGGGGTCTGGTCGTAGGGCTGATCAGCGCCTTGCTCTGGGCGCTGCTCTGGCTGGTATCGCCGGAGGCCAGCGGCGCCAACAACCCCGACATTCCAGCCCAGCGCTGGCAGCTGTTCTGGCTGTTGAACCTGGCCGTGGCCGTGCTCTCGTCCTGGCTGGGCAACTGGATGTGGAATGCCGCCAGCCAGCGCCTGCCCATCACCTTCGTGGGCCAACTGCTGGTATTCGAGACCCTGTTCGCCCTGGCCTACCACTTCCTCTACGAGCAGCGCCTGCCACGGCTCGGCGAGCTGGCACCCATGCTGCTGATTCTCGCAGGCCTGGTCTGGTCGCTCAGACGCTATCAGGCCGCAGGCAGGGCTGCAGCCTAGTTTTGAGTCAGCACAAACGCTGATGCATCAAACTGACAGACGCCGCGCGAATTGCAGCTGCACAGCGGCTGCTGGCCAATAATCACAGGACTTGCGCAAATTCGGACCGGGCATGCTGCCCTGTCGACAGGGATGCCCTTTGTGCTTTTTTGCCCCAGTCTGCATCCAAGACACCGCCCTGCTCCAGACCACCTGTGCCCATTTCACCGCTCATCGCCGCCACTCCCGCATCGGCCCGCCCGGCCCTGGTGTTCGACGCCTGCAATGCCGGCGTGGTGCTGCGTGCCGTGCTGTTTGTACAGGTGGTGGTGAGCACGGCCGCCATCTATGGCGCGGACTCGCTCTGGGAATGGTTTACCAGCGCGGCTCTGCTCACCGGCGCCTGCCTGCCAGGCACCCTGGTCTGGCTGATCGCCGCCTGCAGCCTCAAGCACCAGTTGCAGCGTCTGGACACGCGCGGCCAATATCTGGCCGGCGTGCTGCTGGGCGCGCTCGCAGGGCTCTATGCCTGCGGCATGCTGTTCTTCATCGGCATAGCCAAAGCCCCCTGGCTGGCCAGTGCCGTCACGGGAGGCCTGCTGGCCGCGCTGCTCGTGACGGCGCTGGTGCTACGCGCGCGCGGCAACACGCCGGCGCAGACTCAGGCCCGTCTCACCGAGCTGCAGTCACGCATCAGACCGCATTTTCTGTTCAACACCCTCAACAGCGCGATTGCGCTGGTGCGTGCCGAACCCGCCAAGGCCGAGGCCTTGCTCGAGGACCTCAGCGACCTGTTTCGCTATGCGCTGGCCGAACCCCATCTAACCACCACGCTGGCGCAAGAGATAGAGCTGGCCCAGCGCTATCTGTCCATAGAGCAGGTTCGCTTTGGCGAGCGGCTGCAGATGCAGTGGCAGCTCGATGAAAGCGTGCATGGCGCACTGCTGCCGCCGCTGCTGCTGCAGCCGCTGGTGGAGAACGCCATCCGTCACGGCGTGGAGCCCAATGCGCGCGGCGGCAAGCTGCAGGTCCGCACCGAAAGGCGCGGCAACGAAGCACTGATCCAGATCATCAACACCTTGCCGCCGGCCAGTGCCGAGCATCAAAGCACGGGCCATGGCATGGCCCTGGACAACGTCAGGGCCAGGCTGTCGCTGCTGCACGACCTGCAAGGCAGTTTCAGCGCCAAGGTGCGCGACGGGCTGTATGTAGTGCGCCTGAGCGTGCCTTTGCAGCAGACCGCGCCAAAACCGGGAGAATCCCGTCATGCACATTCTGATCGTTGATGACGAAGCTCTGGCTCGCGCCAGACTGCGCACTCTGCTCGGCGACTGCGCACATGGCCCCCACCATATTCAGGAAGCCGCCGACGGCGAACAAGCCCTGCAGATGCTGCAGGCTGCACAGCCGGCCCCGGTGCAACTGGTGCTGCTGGACATCCACATGCCGGGCCACAACGGGCTGCGACTGGCAGCGGCTCTGGCCGAGCTGCCCAACCCGCCCGCCATCGTGTTCGTGACAGCGCATGCCAGCCATGCGCTACAGGCTTTCGAGCTCGATGCCGTGGACTATCTGACCAAGCCCGTACGCCTGGAACGCCTGCAGCAATCGCTGCAAAAGGCCGAACGTGCGCTGAGCACGCGCAGCGTCGTGGACAGCGGCCCCGTCCTGCTGATCCAGGAGCGCGGCGGCACGCTGCGGCTGCCGCTGTCCGAAGTACGTTTTCTCAAGGCAGAGCAGAAATACATCACCGTGCGCACCGTGCAGCGCAACTACATCCTCGACGGAGCACTGGCCGATCTCGAAACCCGCCATGGCGAGCATCTGCTGCGCATACACCGCAACGCCCTGGTGCTGCGTGCGGCCCTGCGCGGCCTCGAGAAATATGACGACCCGCAGGAAGGCGAAGGCTGGGGCCTGCGCCTGCAGGGCGTGAGCGAGCTGCTGCCGGTCTCGCGCCGCCAGCTGGCGGCGGTCAAGACCGAACTCAAAGATATTTCCTGAATAAAAAAACCGGCTGGAAGCCGGTTTTTTTATCGAATGCAGTTGCAATCAATGCTCGTGCTTGTGCGCCGCTTCATGAGCAGCCGCGGGCGCGGGGGCGGGCTCGTGCGAATGCCCGACCTCGGCACCATGATCGTGCTCATGCTCGTGTCCATGGTTGTGCGCCGCACCGCTCATCACCGTCACGATGACGATGCCCAGCAGCAGCCAGAAGACCTGGGCTGCGGTTTCCTTGGCGCTCAGGCGCTTTTGCAGCTGGGGAATCAGGTCGGCCAGCGCCACATAGATGAAGCTGCTCGACGCAATGACCAGGAAATATGGCAGCAGCTCGTGCAGCTGTCCGATGAGGAAATAGCCAGCCACCCCGCCCAGCGTTGTCACGGCCCCTGCCATGGACACCTTGATCAGCGCCACGCGGCGATTGCTGCTGGACTGGCGCAGCACCACGATATCGCCCATGTGATGAGGCACCTCATGCGCCAGCACCGACAGCGCGGCGATCAGGCCCAGACGGATGTCGGCCACGAAAGCCGATGCAATCAGCACGCCATCGCCAAAGCAATGCACGCTGTCGCCCGTCAGAATGGCCCAGCCGCCCTTGCCATGGCTGTGAGCGTGCGTATGCTCGCCATGCTCATGACGGGCGTGACCATGCTGGTGATCGTGGCCATGACCGTGAGCATGGTGCACGGGAACATGCTGGTGGGCGTCGCCATGCGAATGCTCATGGCCGTGGTGCCATAGCTCGGCCTTGGACAGCAGAAAGAAAAACACCAGCCCGATCAGCAGCACCACGAACAGATCATGGGACTTGCCGTGGCTCTCGAACGCCTCGGGCAGCAAATGCATAAAGGCCGTGGCGAGCAAGGCTCCCGCCGCCAGGCTCAGCAAACGCTGAGGCATCAGCCCTGGCGTGCGCCCCCCTCCCAGACTCATCAACAAGGCGGCCACCCAGACACTGCCGATACCAGCAGCCAGGGTGGCCAGAATAATTGCTACCAATGTCATAGCTTTATATGGCTTAACCGCAACCTTTTACAGGCGAATCTTGAGGATTTTCGCAGAATGCGCCGCCCAACGCGGCCCGCTTGCGACTATCCCCATACCGTCAGCCCCGGATGCGCATGACATGCATGGCACGCCGGGACTTCTTTCACCTTAGCAAAGCTGTCAAGCCCCCCGGGCCGAAAATTTCAGCGTATGAGGCATCAAGCCACGCCATGCTGGTTGAACCAGGTCAGCATGCGGGTCCAGCCGTCCTGCGCGGCCTGCTCGCGATAGCTGGGGCGGTAGTCGGCATGGAAGGCATGGGGCGCCTCGGGGAAGATCACGAACTCCGAGGCCCTGGCGGCCGCAGAGCCGGTCTTGAGAGCTGCTTTCATGGCTTCGACCGACTCCAGCGGAATGCCCGTGTCCTTGCCGCCGTACAGGCCCAGCACCGGCGCCTTGAGCTGCCCCACCAGATCCAGCGGATAGCTGGGCTGCAAATCGTTCTTGTTGCCCTGCAGACGCCCGTACCAAGCCACGCCGGCCTTGAGCGGGGCATGCGCCGCATAGAGCCAGGTGATGCGCCCGCCCCAGCAAAAGCCGGTGATGGCCAGCTTCTTCACATCGCCGCCCTGCGTACCCGCCCATTGCACGGCCGCGTCCAGATCGCCCATGACCTGGGCATCGGGTACCTTGGCGATCACCTCGCTCATGAGCTTGGCCATCTCGGCATAGGCCATGGGGTCGCCCTGGCGCACAAACAGGTCGGGCGCTATCGCCAGATAGCCGGCACGAGCCAGGCGGCGGCAGGTGTCGGCAATGTATTCGTGCACGCCGAAGATTTCGGAGATCACCAGCACCACGGGCAGATTCTGCCTGCCCGCAGGCATGGCCCGGTAGACCGGCAGCTTGAAGCCTTTGACATCGATGCTGACCTCACCTGCCGTCAGGCCGTCGACCGGAGTCTTGATGGCCGTCTGTGCCATGACCGGCCCGGCAGCGCAGGCATAGCCCACGCCCAGACCGGCCCCCAGGGCTGTGCGCAAGGCCGCGCGGCGGCTGGGCCGGGCATCGGTGCGACCGCCAAGCAGCCCCTGCATATCCTGAGCGATGTCTTCGTACTTCATGGATCCTCCTTGGGTTGATGGAATCTCAAGCCAGCCCGGCTCGCGCAGCAAGCCGGGCTGGCCATGCAGTCTAAGGCCAGTGCCTTTCCGTCAGCTCAGACCAGCCAGCGCAGCAGCGCCGCAGCGGCCGCCCCCAGAATCACCACCAGCAAGAACGGTGCCCGCAGCCACAGGGCAAGCGCCGCCACCAGCAAGGCGCCCAGACGCGCATCCAGGCTGATGCGCGTGCCGCTGGCCAAGGTGTTCATCACCGTCAGCGATGCCAGCAGCGCCACCGTCAGACAGGCCGCGATCTGGGCCATGCGCGGGCTGCGCATCCAGCGCTCGGGCAGGCTGTAGCCCAGCAGCTTGGTCACAAAGGCCAGCGCACAGGCCAGCAAAATCCATTGCCACAGGGACAGCGTCATTGCTCAGCCTCCGAAGGACGCACCCAGCCCCAGAAGGCGCCCAGGGCCGCGGCCAGCAGAATCGGCACGCCTGCGGGCACCCAGGGTATGGCCAGGGCCGTGACCAGCCCGCAGCCCAGTGCCAGCGCCACCGGCTCGCGCGCATTGAGGCGCGGCCAGAGCAGACCGAGAAAGGCCGCCACGGCGGCTCCGTCGAGACCGAAGCGGCGCGTGTCGCCCAGCGCATTGCCCATCAGCGCGCCCAGCAAGGTGAACAGATTCCAGAGCAGGAACACGCCCGCCCCTGCGACCCAAAAGCCGCGCCGCTGCTCGGCCAGATCTTCCTGCCCCGATGCCGTGGCCGCAGATTCGTCGATGGTCCAGTGCGCGGCCAGCCAGCGCTGCAGCCCTTTGACACCCAGCAGACGGCTCATCTGCATGCCGTAGATGGCATTGCGCACGCCCAGCAGCGAGGCCGCGCTCACGGCCGCCATGCCGCTGCCGCCGCCCGCAACCACGCCGATGAAGGCGAACTGCGAACCGCCCGTGAACATCAGCGCACTCAGCGCCATGGTCTGCCAGAGGCTGAGGCCCGCCGCCACGGACAGCGCGCCGAAGGAGATGCCGTACAGCCCCGTCGCCACCGAAATCGACAACCCCATGCGCACGGCGGGCGTCATTGCAAAGCCTTTGAACAAGATATTTCCCGCAACAAGCCAGAACAATTCAGGAGCTGACAGCGCATGTGAACAAAGCACTTCAGGTCAAAAACAACCTGAAATTCTTTATTAGAAAGCGCAAGCAGCTCTCTTTTTTAAGGATTCGTCTCGGCAAGACCTAGTCGCCCCGGGACGAACGCGTATCAGTGCGCCTTTGGGTGAAAAGCTCAATGCGCCTTTTCCCAGCTGCTGCCAAAGCCGATCTCGGCCAGCAGCGGCACGGACAGGTCGGCCACGCCGGCCATGATGGAAGGGATCTCGGCCTGCACCCAGTCCCTGGCGGATTCAGGCAGCTCGAACACCAGTTCGTCATGCACCTGCATGATGACCAGCACCTCGGGCTTTTCGGTATCCAGCCTGGCCTGCACGGCCACCATGGCCTTCTTGATCAGATCGGCCGCCGTGCCCTGCATCGGGGCGTTGATGGCGGCGCGCTCGGCCGCTTTCTTGCGCGGGCCGTTGCCGCCATTGATCTCGGGCAGCACCAGGCGGCGGCCGAACACGGTCTCCACATAGCCCTGGGCGTGGGCCAGCTCCACGGTCTGGTCCATATAGCGCTTCACGCCGGGATAGCGCTGGAAGTATTTGTCGATATAGGCGGCCGCCGCCTTGGTTTCAATGCCCAGGTTCTTGGCCAGGCCGAAGCTGCTCATGCCGTAGATCAGGCCGAAGTTGATGACCTTGGCATAGCGGCGCTGCTCGCTGCTGACCTCGTCCACACTCACGCCGAAGACTTCGGCCGCCGTCGCCCGGTGCACGTCCAGGCCGTTCTTGAAGGCGCTCAACAGGGCCTCGTCGCCCGACAGATGGGCCATGATGCGCAGCTCGATCTGTGAATAATCGGCGCTGGCAATCAGCTTGCCCTCGGGTGCCACAAAGGCTTCGCGCACGCGGCGGCCTTCGGGCGTGCGCACCGGAATGTTCTGCAGATTGGGGTCATTGCTGGACAGGCGCCCCGTCACCGCCACGGCCTGGGCGTAGTGGGTGTGCACGCGGCCATCGCTGGGCAGGGCCATCTGCGCCAGCTTGTCGGTGTAAGTTCCCTTGAGCTTGGACAGCGAGCGGTGCTCAAGCAGCTTGGCGGGCAGCGGATAGTCCTCGGCCAGCTTTTCCAGTACTTCCTCGTCCGTGCTGCGCGCGCCGGTGGCGGTCTTCTTCACGACGGGCATGCCCAGCTTGTCGAAGAAGATCTCGCCCAGTTGCTTGGGGGAGGACAGATTGAAGGGCTGGCCCGCAATCTCGTAAGCCTCTTCCTCGAGCTTGAGGATGCGTGCGCCCAGATCATTGCTCTGGCGTGCCAGCTCACCCGCGTCGATGCTGACGCCATTTCGCTCTATGCGAAACAGCGCTTCGCTGGTCTGCATTTCCAGCTCGTAGATATGCAGCAGCCCGGCATGGGCCTGGATGCGCGGCCACAAGGTGTTGTGCACATCCAGGGTCTGGTCGGAGTCCTCGCAGCTGTACGCCGCGGCCTTGTCCACGCTCACCTGGGCAAACGGAATCTGGTTCTTGCCCTTGCCGCACAGGTCCTCGTAGCTGATGCCGCTGCGACTCACATGGCGCAGCGCCAGGCTGGTCAGATTGTGCGGGCGGTCGGCTTCGAGCACATAGGACTGCAGCATGGTGTCGTGCGCATAGCCGCGCACGGTGATGCCGTGGTTGGCAAACACATGCTGGTCGTATTTGACATGCTGGCCCAGCTTCTTCTTGCCGGCATCTTCCAGCCAGGGCTTGAGCCTGGCCAGCACCATGTCCATATCGAGCTGCTCGGGCACGTCCATGCCTTCGTGGCGCAGCGGAATATAGGCGGCCTCGCCCACGGCCACGCTGAAGGAGATGCCGACGATGCGGGCCACCATCTCGTCCAGCGAATCGGTCTCGGTATCCAGCGCCGTCAGCTCGGCGGCGCTGATCTTGGCCAGCCACTCATCGAGCTGAGCCTCGCTCAGAATGGTGGTGTAGAGCACATCGCGCTGCTGGGCAGTCACGGCGACCTCGGTCGCCGCCGCGTCATCGGCATCGAACAGGCCGCCCTGGGCACTGTCGACCTTGGCAGCCTTGCCTGGCTTGGCCGCCTTGGCTTCGGCTGCTGCGGCGCCCAGCGTGCGCACCAGGCCCTTGAAGCCGTATTTCTCGTAGAAGGGCGCAAGCGCTGCGCTATCGGGCTCGGCCAGCGTGATGGCATCGAGCTGCGGCAGGCCGCTGATATAGGAGGACAGATCGCAATCGGTCTTCATGGTCACCAACTGGCGGCTCAGCGCCAGCTGACCGCTGGCAATCGCATCGCGCAGGTTCTGACCGGCAACGCCCTTGATATCTGCGGCGCGGGCGATCAGATTGTCCAGCGAACCATGCTCCTCCAGCCACTTGGCTGCTGTCTTGGGCCCGACCTTGGTCACGCCGGGCACGTTGTCCACGGTGTCGCCCACCAGGGCCTGGTAGTCGATCATCAGCGCCGGCGGCACGCCGAACTCGGCCGTCACTCCCGCCACGTCGCGCTTCTTGCCGTTCATGGTGTCGATGATGGTCACATGCTCGTTGACCAACTGGCTCAAGTCCTTGTCGCCGCTGGAGACGATGACCTGTATGCCCTGGGCCGCCGCGGTCTGCGCCAGCGTGGCGATCACGTCATCGGCTTCCACGCCGGGCACGGCCACCACCTTCCAGCCCAGCAACTGAACCACCTCGTGGATGGGCTCGATCTGGCTGCGCAAGTCATCGGGCATGGGCGAGCGCGTGGCCTTGTACTCGGTGTACATCTCGTCGCGGAAGGTCGGGCCCGAGGCATCGAACACGCAGACGGCGTAATCGGCCTGCACATCCTTCCTCAGCGCCTGCATCATGTTCACCATGCCGCGGATGGCGCCCGTAGCCGGGCTGGCCGGGTCGCCTGGAATCGCCCGCAGGTCGGGCATGGCATGGTAGGCGCGGTAGAGGTAGCTGGAGCCGTCCACCAGCACCAGGGTCTTGGAATTGCTCATACCCCGGATTGTGCACGCGTGCCCGGCTCCTCCGAGCTGCAGCCCAAAGACAGGCTGCGCCTGGTGGGACAATTCGAAGTCGCCCTACAATCTATGCATCATGCGCGCTGCACCACTTTTCATCATCCTGAGCCTGGCTGCCGGATCCGTTCTGGCCCAGTCCCCCACTCCTGCTCCGGCCAATGCCGTGGTCGCTCCTGCGCCCCAGGGCCAGCAGGACAACGCGGCGGCGACCGGCAGGCACAACCAGCGGATCGAACATATCCGCGTGGAAGATGCTGGCAGCCGTGTGGATGAAACCCGTGTGGGCGGTCAGACCCAGAGCATCACCGTGCAACCCAAGGTCGGCTCCATGCCCGAGTACGAGGTGCAGTCCAACGACGGCGCCCGCGCAGCCCGCAACCGCGACAACAACAGCGGCGACACCACGGGCACCCGCGTCTGGAATTTCATCAAATTCTGAAGCGCGGCGCGCTTTTCCCCATTCATGACAGGGCAGTGCTTCACTGCCCTGTTGCATATAGACACCTTCTCCCCGCTAGTTCGGTCGGTCGCCCCAGACCGGCGTATTCACCATGGCTGTTTTCACCGAAGTTTCCGATAAAGATGCGCGCGAGCTGCTGCGCCGCATGTCCCTAGGCGCGTTCAAGGAATTGCGCGGCATTCAAGGCGGCATTGAAAACACCAACTATTTTCTGACGACCGACCAGGGAGAGTGGGTGCTGACACTGTTCGAGCGCCTGAGTGCCGAGCAGTTGCCTTTTTACCTCTACCTGATGAAGCATCTGGCACAAGCCGGGATTCCCGTGCCGGACCCGCAGGGCGAGACACGCAGCGGTGACATTCTGCTCAAGGTCTGCGGCAAGCCCGCATCCATCGTCAACCGCCTGGCCGGCAAGAGCCAGCTGACCCCGGCTGCCGTGCACTGCGCTGCCGTGGGCGAGATGCTGGCGCGCATGCACCTGGCCGGTCAGGACTACAACCGCCAGCAGCCCAATCTGCGCGGCCTGCCCTGGTGGAATGAAACCGTGCCCGTGGTCCTGCCCCATCTGGGCGAGGAAACCGCCGCCATGCTGCGCGCCGAGTTGGCCTATCAGAACCATATCGCCGCCTCGGCCAGCTATGCGGCCCTGCCGCACGGCCCCATCCATGCCGACCTGTTCCGCGACAACGTGATGTTCGACGGCGACCGGCTGACCGGCTTTTTCGACTTCTATTTCGCGGGCGTGGACACCTGGCTCTTCGATCTGGCGGTCTGCCTCAACGATTGGTGTATCGATCACGCAACAGGTGCACATGATGCCGAGCGCGCCAAAGCCATGCTTGCGGCCTACCAGTCCGTGCGTCCTCTGACCGGGCCCGAGCGCGAGTTGCTCAACGCCCAGTTGCGTGCCGGCGCCCTGCGTTTCTGGATCTCCCGCCTCTGGGACTTCCATCTGCCGCGTGAAGCCGCACTGCTGCAGCCTCACGACCCCACCCACTTCGAGCGCGTGCTGAGCCAGCGCATCGCACATCCGCTGACGCTGGACTGAGTACCAGGCAAGCTGATTGCTCCGGGGCTTTTGATGGCCCCGCTCAGCCGTCTCGGGTACAGTGCAAGAAGCGACTTTTGCACGCTCTCGCAAAAGTATTTCAGCCTCTTCCATGAAACTTCAAATCGTTCCACCCGGCACCGGTCTGCAATGGGTGCTGCAGGGTCTGCGCACCTTCAAAAGCCAGCCCCTCGCCCTTGCCGCCCTGTTCTTTCTGGGCATGGCCAGCATGTCTCTGATCTCGGCCCTGCCGCTGATCGGCCCCGTCATTGCACTGGCACTGCTGCCCTGCATCTCGCTGACCATGATGGTCGCAGCATCCGAAGCCGCCCACGGCCGCAAGCCCACACCGGCGCTGCTGCTGGTGGCTTTCCGCTCCGGCAGCCAGCATCTGCACTCCATGCTGATGCTGGGCGGCCTCTATGCCGCAGGCTTTTTGCTCATCATCGGTGCCTCCAGCCTTGTGGACGGCGGCACGTTTGCCAGCGTCTACCTGGGTCAGACCCCCATGACCCGAGAACTGGCCGAAGAGCCCGAGTTCCAGTCTGCCATGTGGCTGAGCATGTTTCTCTACCTGCCGCTGTCGCTGGCCTTCTGGCATGCACCGGCGCTCATCCACTGGCATGGCATCAGCCCCGTCAAATCGCTGTTCTTCAGCTTTGTCGGCTGCATTCGCAATATCGGTGCCTATCTGGTGTTCGGTGTCTGCTGGATCGGCGTGTTCATCGTCTCAGGCATGGCCCTGGCCATCGTGACCGGCATACTGGCCATGCTCATCGGCAGCATTGCCGGTGGCCTGATGGTGGCAACGGCACTGATGCTGGCAGCCATCTTTTTTACCTCGATTGTGTTTACCTTCCGTGACAGCTTCAGCCCGCCCGATGACGACCAGACTCTGATCGACTCCTCGCCGGGCACAGCGCCGCCATCATCGGATTCCTAAGCTCGAGCACTACCCCGCACCAGCCCCGCCCCAGGTCGGGGCTTTTTTATGGGCTGAACACAGGCCCGTGTAGCCAGATCATTCATCCCGGCGTCATCAAGCCGCCACGGCACTGTCATATTCGTTTCCTAGGATTCGCAGGACTGACCAAGGCATGCATCTCATGTCCTGGCATTCATCCAATTCAGCGCGGCCCCAAGTCTGCGCTTCACCCCACACTGCGAAACTCTCATGGCACAAAATCTGCTCAGCCGTCGTAAGGCCCTGCAACTCTTTTCCGGCGCTCCTCTGCTCCCACTGGGTTCGGTCGTGTCCGCATCCAGCCTGCTGGCCGCATGTGGTGGTGGTGACGATGACAACACAACGCCGACAACGCCTCCTGTCACCAAGAATTATGTTTCCGCCACCTTCACCAGCATGGCAGCGCCCACGCTGACCACGCCCGCCAATATGGCGACCATGTATGCGGCCTCGCAGCTCAAGGTCGCTTTCGACGACAAGAGCGAGCAGGTCTACGACCTGGGCTATCAGCCCTTCTTCGTGACCGGCGACATGGTCTCCAACGGCAAGGGCGACCAGGTGCTAGCCGGTGGTTACTACGACATCTACAACAACAAGATCATCGATAAGACCGTCTCCGGCAAGGAGCGCCACTTCTTCTCCGATTCGCCCGACGGCACATCGTTGCTGACCGTTCCTGATGCCAAGGTGGACGGCGTCAAGGGCAAGCCCGTCTTCGCCGTGGTGCAGTTCGAATACACCACCTGGGCCCAGGACGGTACGACCGATATGTACGGCAAGCTGCCATCGCCCATCGCCGTGCTGACGCTGGATCAGGACCAGACTACGGGCAAGCTGAGCCTGGTCAAGTACCACAATGTGGACACCTCCAAGGTCCACGGTCTGTGGATCACCTGCGGCGCCAGCCTGTCGCCCTGGGGCACCCATCTGTCCTCTGAAGAGTACGAGCCCGATGCCTTCAGCATCGGCACCAACACCATGTTCCAGGCTTACAGCGAGAACCTGTATGGCGACAAGAACAAGGCCAACCCCTACCACTACGGCCACATGCCCGAAGTGATCGTCAATGTCGACGGCACGGCCACCATCAAGAAGCACTTCTGCATGGGCCGCATCTCGCACGAGCTGGTGCAGGTCATGCCCGACCAGCGCACCGCCCTCATGGGTGACGATGCCACCAACAGCGGCTACTTCGTCTTCGTGGCAGACAAGGAAAAAGACCTGTCCTCGGGCACGCTGTATGCCGCCAAGGTCGGTGCTGGCTTCTCCATCGACCCTGCAGCCAAGAGCGCTGCCCCCCTGACCTGGATCAAGCTTGGCTCGGCCACCAGCGCCGAGATCGAAAACCTGGCCAACACGCTCAAGCCTGCGGACATCATGACCGTGCTCAAGGCCGACCCGAGTGACTCCAGCTACACCAAGATCGTGGCCAACGGCAAGACCGAGTGGATCAAGATCAACGCCGGCATGGACAAGGCCGCCGCCTTCCTCGAAACCCATCGCTATGCCGCCTTCAAGGGTGCCAGCCTGGGCTTTACCAAGATGGAAGGCACGACCGTCAACGCCAAGGACAAGATCGCCTACTCCGCCCTGCAGAACGTGCAGTCCTCCATGGTGGCCGGCAATGCCGCCAACGTGCCCGGCAACGGCGTCTCCGTGCCCAAGCAGTTGGTGGCCGGCGTGGTGATGGCGCTGAACCTCAAGGGCGGCCAGAAGGATACCGACGGCGCAGCCATCAGCAGCGAATGGATGCCCGTGGACACGGCTCCCCTGCTGGCTGGCGAGGATCTGCTGGACAGCGACGGCAAGACCCTCAAGGGCGACGCCCTGGGGAACACCGCCAACCCCAACAAGATTGCCAACCCCGACAACCTCAAGTTCTCGGAGAAAATGCGCACCCTGTTCATCGGCGAGGACAGCAGCCAGCACGTCAACAACTTCATGTGGGCCTACAACGTGGACACCAAGCAGCTGTCGCGCGTGCTGTCCGTGCCCGCAGGCGGTGAATCCACCGGCCTGCATGCCGTGGACGAGATCAACGGCTGGACCTACATCATGAGCAACTTCCAGCACGCTGGCGACTGGGGCGGCATCCACGCCAACGTCAAGACCCAGCTGGATCCGCTGATCAAGGCCAACTACAAGGACAAGTTCGGCTCCGCCGTGGGCTACATCACGGCCTCGCCCGCCCAGATGAAGCTCAGCGCCAAATAAGCGCCAACGCCTCATAAAAAAGCCGCCTTCTACAAGGCGGCTTTTTGCTGGGCAAAGGCGCTATGCCTCAGTCCACAATCGTCAGCTTGGCAATCGCCAGCGCCAGCCACTTGGTGCCATGGCGGCCAAAGCTGACCTGTGCGCGCGCATCGTCACCCGAGCCTTCCACCGCCAGTACCTTGCCCTCGCCAAACTTGTTGTGGAACACCGCGATACCGGCCTTGATGCCGTGCGCGGGCTCGGCCTTTTGCTGCGGCACGGGCGGGCTGGCAAAGACTTCGGTCTGCTTGCCGCCCCAGCCCGAGCCGGAGCCGAACTGGCTTGCGCCCCTGGATCCCCAGGCGCCGCCAGCGCCCGATGAAGGGGCAAAACTGCCAAAGCCGCTTTGCCTGGGCGTGATCCACTTGAGCGCTTCCTCAGGCAGCTCGTCAAAGAAACGGCTCTTGACGTTGTAGCGCGTCTGGCCATGCAGCATGCGCGTCTGCGAATGGCTCAGATACAGACGCTTGCGCGCACGCGTGATGGCCACATAGGCCAGGCGCCGCTCCTCCTCCAGACCGCCACGATCCATCATGGCGTTCTCGTGCGGGAACAGGCCTTCCTCCACACCGCCGATGAACACGGCATCGAACTCCAGGCCCTTGGAGGCATGCACGGTCATCAGCTGCACGGCATCCTGGCCCGCCTGGGCCTGGTTGTCGCCCGCTTCCAGTGCCGCATGCACGAGAAAGGCCTGCAGCGGCGACAGCGTCTCGCCGGTATCGGCATTGACCATGGAGGCCGCCGTACCTGCCGGTGCCTTGAGCGCCTCGTCCAGCAGCGGCTGATTCGGGTCCAGCCCCTGGCTGACCGGCGACTGGCTCAGCTGCGGCGCATTCTGCTGCTCGTCCAGCGGCATGGCCACGGCATCGCGGCCAAAGCCTTCCTGGGTCACAAAGCTCTCGGCAGCCGTGACCAGTTCCTGCAAGTTCTCGATGCGGTCCGCGCCTTCCTTCTCGTTGCGGTAATGCTCGATCAGGCCGCTTTGCTCTTCCACGGTCTCGATGATTTCACGCAGCGTGCGCCCTTGCGTCTGCTCGCGCAGCACATCGATCTGTGCCACAAAGCCCTGCAGCTTGGTGCCGGCCGTGCCGCCCACGGCCGTGACGGCGTCGCTCAGCGAGGTGCCGCTGCTGCGCGCCGTGTCCTGCAGGACTTCGATCGTGCGCGCGCCGATGCCGCGTGCGGGAAAGTTCACCACGCGCAGGAAGCTGGTGTCGTCGTGCGGATTCTCCAGCAGGCGCAGATAGGCCAGGGCATGCTTGATTTCCGCGCGCTCGAAAAAGCGCAGGCCGCCGTACACACGGTAGGGAATTTTGGAATTGAACAGCGCCGACTCGATCACCCGGCTTTGCGCATTGCTGCGGTAGAGCACGGCAATTTCCTGGCGCGTGAAGCCATCGTTTCTGACCAGCTGCTTGATCTCGTCGACCATCCACGCAGCCTCGGCCAGATCGCTGGGCGCTTCGTAGATACGCACCGGCTCGCCCGGGCCCTGGCTGGTGCGCAGGTTCTTGCCCAGGCGGTTGCTGTTGTGGCTGATCAGCGCATTGGCGCAGTCGAGGATATTGCTGTAGCTGCGGTAGTTCTGCTCCAGCTTGATCTGGTTTTTGACGTCGAACTCGCGGATGAAGTCCGCCATATTACCCACGCGTGCGCCGCGAAAGGCATAGATGCTCTGGTCGTCGTCACCCACGGCAATCACGCTGGCGGCCGACTCGTAGCGCCCGCCCACATCGTCGCCCGCCAGCTGCTTGAGCCACTGGTACTGCAGCTTGTTGGTGTCCTGGAACTCGTCCACCAGGATGTGCTGAAAGCGGCGCTGGTAATGATGGCGCAGATGGGCGTCGTCACGCAGCAACTCGTAGCTGCGCAGCATCAGCTCGCCAAAATCGACCACGCCTTCGCGCTGGCATTGCTCTTCGTAGAGCTGGTACAGCTCCACTTTCTTGCGAGTGTCGGGGTCGGTCGCCACCACATCGCCAGGGCGCATGCCCTCTTCCTTGCAGCCCGCAATGAAGTACATCAGCTGCTTGGGCGGAAAGCGCTCGTCATCCACATTGAACTGCTTGCACAGACGCTTGATGGCCGAGAGCTGGTCTTGCGTATCCAGAATCTGAAACGCCCGGGGCAACTTCGCGGCCTGATAGTGGGCGCGCAGCAGTCGGTTGCACAAGCCGTGGAACGTGCCTATCCACATGCCGCGCACGTTGTAGGGCAGCATGGCCGACAGACGCGTGAGCATCTCCTTGGCGGCCTTGTTGGTGAAGGTCACGGCCATGATGGAGCCGGGCGTGGCCTGCCCGGTCTGCAGCAGCCAGGCGATGCGCGTGGTCAGCACGCGCGTCTTGCCCGAGCCGGCACCCGCCAGAATCAGCGCATGGCCCGCAGGCAGGGTCACCGCAGCCAGCTGCTCATCGTTGAGGCCGGTCAGCAGGGGCGAGTGAGAGGCGGGATTGGCGCCGGAATTTGCACCGTCTGGCGCGGAGTCAAGCAGGTCGATCGGGAACATAGCCCCCCATTGTAGAAATGCTGGCGACTCCCTGCGACTTGCTGCTGCTTTCGTGGCTTCATGCTCCTGAAAGAAAAGCTGCCTGCGCTTGATAAATATGGATTTCAGATATTTTCATATCTGAAAAGCATGAATATCAAACGCAAGCAGCTATCAAATCATTCAAGCCACGGCACTCACACTCAGTGTCCACCCGCACCGGGCTCGACCGTGCGGCTCGGCCTCGGTGCCAGCCAGATCGCGCAGGCTGCCAGCACAAAGCCGCCCGCGATGATGAACATGATCTGGTTGGTGGCCAGCATCACGCTCTGGCTGGTGATGAGCTGATCGAGCGCCGACAGCGCCGCATCAGGACTCATGCCCGACTGCTGCAGCCCGTGCAACACCTCGCCGCTGGCATCGCTCAAACCCACCAGATCCGCATGCTTGCGCGTCGTGCCATTCTCCCAGGCCGTGTTGACCACGGAGACCGCGGCCGCGCCCGACAGGGTGCGCAGAAAGTTCATCAGGCCGGCGGCGTTGTCCATCTCCTGCGGCTCCACGCTGGCCAGCGCCAGCCCGGTGGTCGGGATGAAGAAGAACGGCAGACCCAGCCCCATGAACATCAGCGGCAGGGCGATGTCCCAATAGCCCATGTCCGTGGTCGCGAACGCGCGCCAGAAGGTGATCACCCCCATCCAGAACACGCCGCCAAAGATCAGCCGGCGCGGGTCCACCCGGGCCGCCAGCCCGGCCGCAGCCGGCGCCACGAACAGCGCGAACAAGCCCGTCCAGGCCGTGACCAGACCCGCCAGCGTGGCCGTGTAGCCCATGAAGCTCTGCAGCCACAGCGGCGTGAGCACATTGACGGCGAAGAAGGCTGCAAACGCCAGACTGATGGTCAACACGGCCATGGAAAAGCCGCGGTGCCTGAAGACGCGCAAATCCACGATCGGGTGCTCGGCATGCAGCTCCCAGATCATGAAGGCCGCAAAGCCCACCACGGCGACCACGGCCAGCGCCACGATCATGGGCGAGGCAAACCAGTCCAGGTTCTTGCCTTCGTCCAGCATCAGCTGCAGCGAACCCACCCAGACGATGAGCAACACCAGGCCTACGGTGTCTATGGGGTTCTTGAACAGCGGCTGCTCGTAGCGCCTGACCAGATGCCAGACCGCGAACGCGCAGACCAGGGCCACCGGGATGTTGATCAGAAAGATCCAGTGCCAGGTGTACTCGTCGCAGATCCAGCCGCCCACGATGGGGCCCAGCACGGGAGCTATCAGCGTAGTCATGGACCACAGGCCGATGGCCGCAGGCGCCATCCGCGGCGGGAAGATGCGCAGCAGCAGCGACTGGGACAGCGGCATCAGCGGGCCGCCGGCCAGGCCCTGCAAGATGCGCGCAAACACCAGCATGCCCAGCGAATTGGCCAGACCGCACAGCAGCGATGCCAGACCGAACAAGCCCATGGCCGTGGCAAACACGCGCACCGCGCCGAAGCGCGCCGCCAGCCAGCCGGTCAGCGGCACGGTGATGGCCTCGGCCACCGCGTAGCTGGTGATGACCCAGGTGCCCTGGCTGGTGGTCGCGCCCAGGTTGCCGGCAATGCTGGGCACGGAGACATTGGCCACCGTCATGTCCAGCACGGCCATGAAGTTGGCCGCTGCCAGCACCAGGGCCGCCAGCCACAGCGTGCCCCCCGTCAGCGGCACCATGCCGGCGGCCATGGGCACGGCAGGCGCATCGGCCGCTGCGGCCGCACTTGCGTTGTGATCGCTCATGAGACGCTCACTGCGCGGCCGTGGTCGCCACGCCGGCTGCGTCGGCAGGGCCGCTGCGGGTGTCCACCGTCACCTGCATGGACAGGCCCACGCGCAGCGGGTTCCTGGCCAGCTCGGCGGCATCGAGCTGAATGCGCACGGGCAGGCGCTGCACCACCTTGATCCAGTTGCCCGTGGCGTTCTGCGCGGGAATGGCTGCAAACGCCGAGCCGGAGCCGCCGCTGAAGCCCACCACAGTGCCGCTGTACTTCACATCGCTGCCGTACAGATCGGACTGCAGCTGCACGCGCTGGCCCACGCGCACCTTGCCCAGCTGGCCCTCCTTGAAATTGGCATCCACATAGATCCGCTGCACCGGCACCACCGTCATCAAGGGCGCGCCGGCCTGCACGCGCTGACCGATCTGCACGCTGCGCCTGGCCACCACGCCATCGACGGGAGCGCGCACCGTGCTGCGATCCAGATCGACCTGGGCCTGATCGCGACGCGCCTGCGCCAGCTGCACCTCGGGATTGCTCTGTGCATCCGCGCCCTCGATCAAGGTGGCGTTGACCTGCTTGGCACCAATGGCGGCTTCGCGGTTGGCCCTGGCCTGGGCCTGCGCGGCCACGGCCGATGCCAGCTGCGCCTTGGCTGCGGCAAAAGCGTTCTGCGCCTGCGTCAGCTCCTCGCCCGAGACCGAACCACTCCTGGCCAGGGCCTGGCGGCGCTGCAAATCGATGGTGGCACGTTCCATATCGGCCTCGGCCGCCAGCAGCTGCGCGGCCGCGCGCTTTTCATCGGCCTCGCGTGCCGTCACCTGGGCCTTGAGGCCGCCATCATTGGCCACATAGCCCTTGACGCGGCGCATGGCGCGGGCCAGCTCGGCCTCGGCCTGGGCCAGTGCCAGCCTGGCGTCCGTGGGATCGATGCGCAGCAGCACATCGCCTTGCTTGACGGCCTGGGTGTCCCTGACCAGCACCTCCAGCACCGTGCCGCCTATGGACGGCGTGACCTGCGCCACCTCGGCCGCCGCATAGGCGTTGTCGGTGGAGACGAAGTGGGAGGCATGCAGCCACCAATAGGCGCCGGCGCCCGCACCGCCAAGCAGCACCACGCCAGCCAGCCCGGCCAGCAGCCGGTTGCGGCGCTGTTCGCGCACGGCAGGATTCGCGCTCACGGAAGAAGCGTTTTCAGTCATACAAAAACCTTGGAAATATTCATGGGACCTACGCAAACAGGAATGCAATCACGGCCTGCCGCCTGAGGCAGTCGTCTTGCCGGAACCCGTTTTGCGTAAGTCATTCAGTTCAGGAAAGTGGCTCAGGCCTTTGGCGCAGCCGCATCAGGGGCGCCGGTGGACTCGCTCCAGCCGCCGCCCAGTGCGCGATGCAGACCGATATCGAGCGTCAGGGCGCGCGACTGCACATCGACCAGCTGGCGCACGCTGGCCAGCAACTGGTCTTCGGCCGACAGCACATCGAGATAGCGCGCCAGCCCGCCTTCATAGCGGTTGCGCGCC
The DNA here is from genome assembly GCF_008121555.1 of Comamonas sp. Z1. Lineage (NCBI taxonomy): Bacteria > Pseudomonadati > Pseudomonadota > Betaproteobacteria > Burkholderiales > Comamonadaceae > Comamonas > Comamonas sp. Z1. The sequence continues at coordinate 113,727 of NZ_VOQT01000004.1, read as the reverse complement.
ACGCGATGCGCCTCGGTCGCGGCCGTCACGGCTTGCTGCATGGCCGTCAGTTGCTGCTGCAGCGCTCGCTGGCTGACGGCGTTGTCCGCCACCTCCTGCAAGGCCCGGTTCAGCGTGCTGCGGTACTGGGCCACGGCCTCGTCATAACGGGCGCGCGCGGCACCCAGTTGCGAGCGCAAACGGCCGCCATTGAAGATCGGCAGGCTGACGGCCGGCCCCACGCTAGCGATGCCGGAGCCGCTGCGGCTCAGCATGTCCAGGCCCAGCGACTGCACGCCGACAAAGGCGCTGAGATTCGCATCGGGATAGAACTCGGCCTGCTGCGATGCCACGCGCGACTCCAGCGCCTGTGCCTGCAGGCGGGCCGCCACCACATCGGGGCGACGGCCCAGCAGATGCGCCGGCAAATGCTGCGGCAAGGCCCATTGCTGCTGCCACGGTGATTGCAGGCGCCCGGCATCGAGCACGATGGCCGCACCACGATCGGGAGCGGCGCCAATCAGCGCAGCAATGCTGTTGCGCTGCAAGCCGACCTGTTCCTGCATCTGTGCCAGCTCGGCCTGTGCAGCCGCCAGACGCGCCCTGGCGCTGTGCACGCTGCCCTGGTTTTCGAGCCCGTTGGCATAGCGCTGCTCAAACAACCCGGCCGTGGTCCGGCGCACCTGCACCGATTGCTCCAGCGTCTGCGCATTGGCGGCCAGGCGCAGCAGCTGTGCATAGGCCAGGGCCACATTGCTGGACAGCACAAGACGCGCCTGGGCTGCATCGGCCTCGCGCGCTGCCAGTTCGCCGGCAGCGGCGGCCACGGCGGCGCGCTGCTTACCCCACAGGTCCAGCGACCAGCTCAGGTCCAGCGTGGCGCGGCCGTAGTCATTCATGCCGCGCGGCGCGAAGGCCTCTGGCGTCAGATGGTTGTAGCTGAGCTTGTCCTCGCTGACCGAGGCGCGGGCGGAAAGCTGCGGCGCAGAGGCCGCCTCGCTCACGCCCAGCATGGCCCTGGCCTGCTGCACGCGGGCGGCGGCGGCCGCCATATCGGGAGCGCCCTCCATAGCCTCGGCGATCAGCTGATCGAGCTGTGCGTCGCCATAGCGCTGCCACCATTGCTGGGTGGGCCAGTCCATGGGCGGAGCATGGCTTGCAGCCTGCAGAGTCTCGGGCACGGGCTGCGCCAGCATGGCCTTGCCCTCCCATTCGGGAATCTGGGCACAGGCTGCCAGAACCGCCGGCAAGCCCAGAACCCACCAGCCATGGCGCCCGCGCCGAATCCTCTGCGGCGCGGCGGCTATGCATTGAGTCATGAAATACTTTAATAATGAACTGTACGGTACAGTATATGTTTCCAGCGTTTGATATCGCAAGCGCTACACTGAAAGACATCACAACCGCCACAGGACATTTCGCCCCATGCGCACCAAAACGGAAGAAAAGCGACAAGCCATCATTGACGTTGCAGCGGCCACCTTTGGCGAACTGGGCTTCGAGCGCACTTCCATGTCCGAGATCTGCACGCGGCTGGGCGGCTCCAAGGCCACGCTCTACAACTACTTCCCGTCCAAGGAAGCGCTGTTTCTGGAGGTGATGTTCCAGGCCTCCGAGGCCGACTTCCAGAACACCATGCTGGCGCTGCAGACCGGCAATGACGATGCGGCGCAGACGCTGCGCAACTTTGGCCAGCGTTTCCTGGGTCTGCTGTATTCGCCGGAGGTGATGTCCGTGCGCCGCCTGCTGGTCTCCGAAGGCGGTCGCGCCAATATCGGCCAACGCTGCTGGGACATGGGGCCGGCGCGCGGCAACGCTGCCATCAACGCCTTTTTGCAGCAGGGCATCGAGCGCCGGCTGCTGCGCAATGCCGATACAGAAGTCATGCGCCATCATCTGCTGGCGCTGCTGGAAGCCGAGCTGCTGCCGCGCTTCATGTTCCAGCACCTGCCCGCCCCTACCGCGCAGGAGATTGCCCTGTGCACCGAGCGCGCCGTGGATGCCTTCATGCGGGTCTATGGCACACCGGGTGACACACAGGGCAAAAGTGACGCTATAAGAAAATCCTTATAACCCTCATAACGATGCCGGAACATACGATTTGCGCCAGCGCCGTATAGAATCAATCACCGGGCCCAAGTTTTTTGAGGCCCGGTTTTTTTTGCCTGCTGCATGCCGGCACTGCCAAAAACCGGGCTCCAAGCCAAGCGCCTATCCTTGAAAATTGAGGTGGGTGAGATTCCCGCCGTGACCTTTTCCGGAGCTTGGAACCATGGAAATCTTCGACTACGACAACATTCTTTTGCTGCCCCGCATGTGTCGCGTGGAAAGCCGTTCGGAATGTGACACCAGCGTGGTGCTGGGCAACCTCAGCTTCAAGCTGCCTGTGGTGCCCGCCAACATGAAGACGGTGGTGGACGAGAAGATCTGCACTTATCTGGCACAAAACGGTTTCTTCTATGTGATGCACCGTTTTGACATCGACAACGTGGCCTTCACCAAGGACATGCAGTCCAAGGGACTGTTTGCCTCCATCTCTCTGGGCGTCAAGCAGCCGGACTACGAGACGGTGGACCGCTTCGTGGCCGACGGCATCTGCCCCGAATACATCACCATCGACATTGCCCACGGCCATGCCGAGAGCGTGAAGAACATGATTGCCTACATCAAGGCCAAGATCCCTGCGGCCTTTGTGATTGCCGGCAACGTCGCCACGCCCGAGGCCGTGATCGACCTCGAAAACTGGGGTGCGGACGCCACCAAGGTCGGCGTGGGTCCCGGCAAGGTTTGCATCACCAAGCTCAAGACCGGCTTCGGCACGGGCGGCTGGCAGCTGTCGGCGCTCAAGTGGTGCGCCCGCGTGGCGACCAAGCCCATCATTGCCGACGGCGGCATCCGCAGCCACGGCGACATCGCCAAGAGCATCCGTTTCGGTGCCACCATGGTGATGATAGGCTCCCTGTTTGCGGGCCATGAAGAGTCGCCCGGCAAGACCGTGGAAGTGGACGGCCAGCTGTTCAAGGAATACTACGGCTCGGCCTCCGACTTCAACAAGGGCGAGTACAAGCATGTGGAAGGCAAGCGCATTCTGGAGCCCGTCAAGGGCCCGCTGATGAACACGCTGGTCGAGATGCAGCAGGACGTGCAGTCCTCCATCAGCTACTCCGGCGGCACCAAGCTCATGGACATCCGCAAGGTCAACTACGTCATCCTCGGCGGCGACAACGCCGGCGAGCATCTGCTGATGTAGGCCGTAAAGCGCGACTCACCAGCGCGAAGGTGAACCTCCAAAAAAAGCATCAAGGGCAGCTCAGGCTGCCCTTGTTGTTTTCGGCTGTCCCTTTTTCTGCATCCTGCGCGCACAACTGATCTGTGATCATGGCCGCGATTGCGGCCTTCACCAGGGCTTAGCATGTCGTCATTCATAAAAGCTCCAGGGAAACAACGCCATGAACACATTGAAGATCGCCGTTCTGGGCACGGGCATGATGGGCCTGCCCATGGCCCGCCGCCTGGCCCAGGCCGGCCATGAGGTCCACGTCTGGAATCGCACCCGCGCCAAGGCCGAGCCGCTGGCTGCCGATGGCGTGAGCATCCACGACAGCGCGGCAGATGCCGTACGCGGCGTGGACTTCGCCGTGAGCCTGCTGGAGAGCGGCGCCATCGTGGGCGAAGTGCTGTTCACGCTGGGGGTTGCCGATGCCATGCCCAAGGGCTCGCTGCTCATCGACATGGCTTCCATCCAGCCACGCGAGGCGCGTGAACATGCGGGCAAGCTTGCCGCGCTGGGCGTGCGGCATCTGGATGCGCCCGTCTCGGGCGGCACGCTGGGTGCGCAAGCCGGCACGCTGGCCATCATGGCCGGTGGCGAGGCTGCGGATTTCGAACATGCCCTGCCCGTCTTTGCAGCGCTTGGCCGTGCCACCCATGTGGGCCCGCACGGCGCAGGCCAGCTCGCGAAACTGGCCAACCAGATGATCGTGGGCATCACCATCGGTGCCGTGGCCGAAGCGCTGCTGCTGGCCGAACGTGGCGGCGCCGACCCTGCCAAGGTTCGTGAAGCCATCTCCGGCGGCTTTGCCGACAGCCGCATCCTGCAAGTGCATGGCGAACGCATGGTCAAGCACGACTTTGCGCCACGCGGGCGCATGACGGTGCAGCTCAAGGACATGCGCAACGCCATCGCCACGGCCGAGGAAGTCGGCTTTGACGCGCCCATCACCGGCCTGCTGGAGCAGCTCTATGCCGAGGGAGTGAAAAACGGCCTGGGCGACCTGGACCAGGCGGGTCTGTTCGTGGAATTGCAACGCCGCAACGCACTGGATTAAAAAAACCCGCGGGTTTTCCTGCAAGCCCTCCAGAATTAGCGCATAATTGCAGTCTCGCTTGCAGCGCAGGCGTTGTGTGGGGCTCTTAGCTCAGCTGGTAGAGCAGCGGACTCTTAATCCGTTGGTCGAGTGTTCGAATCACTCAGGGCCCACCAAATTTCTTCAGTCTGATTCTTCAGATTGATCCTCCGGATTTACTCCGGCGGGCTCTTAGCTCAGTTGGTAGAGCAGCGGACTCTTAATCCGTTGGTCGAGTGTTCGAATCACTCAGGGCCCACCAAAAATTTCTTCAGTCTGATTCTTCAGGTTGATCCTCCGGTTTATCCGGCGGGCTCTTAGCTCAGTTGGTAGAGCAGCGGACTCTTAATCCGTTGGTCGAGTGTTCGAATCACTCAGGGCCCACCAAAATTTTCTTCGGTCTGATTCTTCAGATTGATCCTCCGGTTTATCCGGCGGGCTCTTAGCTCAGTTGGTAGAGCAGCGGACTCTTAATCCGTTGGTCGAGTGTTCGAATCACTCAGGGCCCACCATAATTCAAAAGCCAAAGTTCTCAGGAACTTTGGCTTTTTTCTTGGCCGCGCCCAAGCGCCGCCGAATCTGCAAAAGCATGGGCGCCGACACCGGAGCCGCGCCATATCAGGCATCATGCAGGCATCCCCGGGCAGTATTTGCCCACCCAAGACTCACTATGCAAAACGACCTCTCCACGTTCTGGCGCGGACCGCGTTGGACTCTGGCCATGCTGCTTGCCATTCTCGGCATGCTGGGCCCGTTCTCGGTTGACACCTATATTCCCGCCTTCTCGGGCATTGCCAAGGCCTTGGGCGCAACCCCCGTAGAAATGCAGCAGACCCTGTCCGCCTACCTGCTGGGCTTTGCCTTCATGAACCTGTTTCATGGCGCCCTGGCCGACAGCTTCGGACGCCGCCCCGTCATCCTCTGGGGACTGGTGATGTTCACCATCGCCTCGGCCGGCTGCGCGCTGTCGCAGAACATCACCCAGCTGGTGATATTCCGTACGCTGCAGGGCCTGTCCACGGGCGCCGGCATCGTGGTCTCGCGCGCCATCGTGCGCGACATCTTTCCGCCGACCCAGGCCCAGGGCGTGATGGCGCAGATCACCATCTTCTTCGGCGTTGCACCGGCTCTAGCTCCCGTGATCGGCGGCTGGCTGTTCGTGCACCTGAGCTGGCAGGCCGTTTTCTGGTTCCTGAGCATCGTGGGCGTGCTGCTCTGGCTCATCAACGTCAAGTTTCTGCCCGAATCGCTGCCGCCGCAAAAACGCCAGCCCTTCCAGTTCAGACCGCTGATGCAGGGCTATGGCATCTTGCTCACCGATCCGCGCTTTCTGCTGCTGGCCCTGGCCAGCGGCATTCCGTTCAACGGCATGTTTCTCTATCTGCTGTCGGCACCGGCTTTTCTGGGCGATATCCTGCAGCTCGAGCCCACGCAGTTCTTCTGGTTCTTCATCGCCACCATCGGCGGCATCATGGCCGGCAGCTGGACCAGCGGTCGCCTGGCCGGACGCATCCCGCCCAAGCGCCAGATCCGCCACGGCTTTCTGGTGATGTGCGTGACCTCCATCATCAATCTGGTGGCCAATCTGATCTGGCCCGCCCATGTGAGCTGGGCCTTGATTCCCATCAGCCTGTTCGCCTATGGCTGGGCGCTGATGGTGCCCGTGGTGACGCTGCTGGTGCTGGACATCCATCCTGCGCGGCGCGGCCTGGCCTCTTCGCTGCAGGCCGTGGTGGGCTCGGTGGCCAACGGCTTTGTGGCCGGCGTGATCGCGCCGCTGGTCATGCATTCGGCCGCACTGCTGGCCACGGGCTCGATTCTGATGATGCTGATCGGCCTGGTCGCCTGGATCTATCTGCACCACCACTGGCCGGACATCGGCCGCCATGCCTCCGAACATTAAATAATGGAGCAGCTACCGCACGTCATTCATAGACTTCAGATTAGAAAACATCTGAAATCATTGAATGACATGCGCTAGCAGCTCACTTTTCAAGAGCTATCTCAGCCCTGTATGGGCAACAAAAAGCCGGCTTCAAGAGCCGGCTTTTTTCATGCTTCGGGCCGCAGCCCGAATCAGCGATCAACGCTCGTCGCGACGCGGTGCGCGGGGCTTGCGCTCGAAGCTGCGCTCGCCACCACGTTCGCCATGGGGCTGATAAGGCTTGCCGGCACCCTGACCAAAGGCAGGACGGCGATCGCCGCCGCCGAAGCCGCGCGATTCACCACCACGGAAGCCGCCTTCGCGGGGAGCGCCGGCATGAGCGCCTTCACGGCCACCGCCAAAGCTCTTGCGACCGAAATCGCCGCCTTCACGGCGCTGGGCACCACCACCGAAGCCGCCACGCGATTCGCCACCGCCGAAGCTGCGCTCTTGACGCTCGCCACCACGGAAACCGCCGCGATCGCCACCAAAGCTGCCGCGATCATCACGACGCTCGAAGCTGCGCTCTTGACGCTCGCCACCGAAGCTGGGACGGCCACCGCCGAAGCCGCGATCACCACCACGGTCGCCGCCGCGATCGGCAAAGCGATCACCACGAGGTGCACCAAAACCGGCGCGATCGCCACCGAAACGGTCACCGCCACGGTCGCCACCGAAACCACCGCGATCATTGCCACGGCCACCGCCGAAGCTGCCGAAGCCGGACTTGCGACCGTAGCCTTCGCCATCGCGACGACCACCGAAGCCACCGCGACCACCGGCGCCGCCGCCACGGCGACCGTCACGCTCGCCAGAGGCGGGGAAACGCTGCTGGGGTTCCATGCCGGGAATGGTCTCGGCCTTGAACTGCTGGCGGGTATAGCCTTCGATGTCGAACACGCGGCGACGGTCGCGGAATTCCGCAAACGTCACGGCCACGCCTTCGCGGCCCGCACGACCGGTACGACCGATACGGTGGGTATAGTCCTCGGCCTTCATCGGCAGGCCGTAGTTGAAGACGTGGGTGATGGTGGGCACGTCGATACCGCGAGCAGCCACATCGGTGGCCACCAGGATCTGCACCTGGCCGTTGCGCAGCGCCATCAGGCGGCGGTTGCGCAGGCCCTGGCTCAGAGCACCGTGCAGGGCCACGGCAGAGAAACCGTCCTGCTGCAGATCGTTGGCCAGACCGTCACATTCCACCTGGGTGGACGCAAACACGATGGCCTGGTTGATGCTGCTGTCACGCAGCCAGTGGTCGAGCAGCTTGCGCTTGTGCTGCATGTTGTCGGCCCAGAACAGCGCCTGCTTGATGTTGGCGTGCTTCTCCTGGGGCGTGGCAATCGTGATCTTCTTCACGTTGGCGCCGCCGTCATGCATCACTCGCATGGCCAGCTGCTGAATGCGGGGAGCAAACGTGGCGCTGAACATCATGGTCTGCTTGCGCTCGGCCGTCAGCTGGTTGACTTCGGCCAGATCGTCGGAGAAGCCCAGGTCCAGCATGCGGTCGGCTTCGTCGACCACCAGGAACTGCACCTTGTCCAGCTTGATCTGCATGGAGCGCTGCAGGTCCAGCAGACGGCCGGGAGTGGCCACCACCAGATCGGCGTTCTGCAGCTTGGCGATTTGCAGCTGGTAAGGAATGCCGCCCACCACGTTAGCGATGCGGATGCCGCGGCAGTGCTTGACCAGCTCGATGGCGTCATGCGCCACCTGCTGGGCCAGCTCACGCGTGGGGCACAGCACCAGGGCGCCGGGCACGGCGGCCTTGAAGTTGCGGGCGTTGGTGGGGTCCTTGCGCTTGTTGCGCTTGGGAGCGGGCTCGCCCTTGGCCGCAGCTTCGGCGCACAGGCGCTCGAATTCAGCCTTGGCGGCCGCATCGGCCACGGCACGCTGCTTGATCAGGGTGTGCAGCACGGGCAGCAGGAAGGCAGCGGTCTTGCCCGAGCCAGTCTGGCTGGAGACCATCAGGTCGATGAAGCCGTCGGCATCGGCACCTTCGCCCATGGCCAGGGGAATCGCTTGCAGCTGCACAGCGGTAGGCTGGGTATAGCCCAGGTCGGTCACGGCCTGGATCAGTTCGGGGGCCAGACCCAGTTCTACGAAGCCATTGGGTTCGTCGGCGGCTTGGGTTTCTTCGACAGCGGCATCTTCCGCGTCCATGTCGGCCAGCATGGCGTCCAGACGGGAATCGAGTTCGGGAGAAGACAAAGCAATATCAGCAGCGGCCACTTGGCCCTGCTCCAGGGAGTTTTCTGTCATGAATAGCTCACGCAAAAAGCGACGCAGTCAGCGTGCTGCTCGCTTCTTTGACGGTTGGTTATCAACATCCACCGTCAGACTTTGACTGGCCCGTTCGCAAAACGGGGCAGATGGGTGTTATGGCTTGTCGTGTCGGCGCTGGGCAGGCCGTTGCACGCAAGTAAGAACCCGGTGTGTGATGGAGATGCGCAAAAATTACCCATTGATCGGGTAAGCAGTGCATTGTCGCATGTACCGGGTTTTCCCGCAAGTGGCAGGGCTATACCGACCCGCCACCGCACCATCAGACGCTGAGCAGTTGCTGGCGGTAATGCTGCAGCTCGTCGATGGACTCGTGCACATCGGCCAGAGCCGTGTGACGCTGCGCCTTCTTGAAGGAGGTATAGGCCTCGGGCTTCCAGCGCTTGGCCAGCTCCTTGAGCGTGCTCACGTCGATATTGCGATAGTGAAAGAAATTGTTGAGCTTGGGCATGTAGCGCTCCATGAAGCGCCTGTCCTGACCAATGCTGTTGCCGCACAGCGGCGTCTTGCCCTTGGGCACGTATTTGCCCAGAAAGGCAATCAGCGCGGCTTCCGCCTCTGCTTCGCTGATGGTCGAAGCCTTGACCTTGTCGATCAGGCCGCTTTTGCCATGTGTGCCCTTGTTCCAGGCATCCATGCCGCCCAGCAGCTCGTCGGACTGATGAATGGCGAATACCGGGCCTTCGACGCGAATCTGCAGATCGGAGCTGCTGACCACCACGGCAATCTCGATGATGCGGTCGCGGTCGGGGTTCAACCCCGTCATTTCGCAGTCCAGCCACACCATATTGAGATCGGACTTGGGCAGAACCGGTGGGGTAGCGGCCACGGGGGCGGCGCTGACGGAATTCGTACAGGAAGCTTCAGACATGGCGCAAATTGTCGCCTACACTGCCAATACATGGCTTCCAGACTAGATTTCACATTGGCACTTTCGCTGCTGTTTGCGACGGCCGTGGCCCTGCAATGGCTGCTGCGCGTGTGGCTTGTTTCGCGCCAGGTGCGCCATGTGGCCACCCACCGCGACGCCGTGCCACCGGCATTTGCCCATCGCATCAGCCTGTCCGCCCATCAGAAGGCGGCCGACTACACGCTGGCCAAGGCCAGGGTGTCGCTGATCGACATCACGCTGTCGGCCACCGTGCTGCTGTGCTGGACGCTGCTGGGCGGGCTGGACTGGCTCAACCGCTGGCTGCTGGAATTCATCAGCCCCGGCCTGTGGCAGCAGCTGGCGCTGCTTGCCAGCTTTGCCGTGATCTCGGCGCTGATCGAGCTTCCCCTGTCGCTCTATCAGACCTTCAGGCTGGAGCAGCGCTTCGGCTTCAACCAGATGACGCCAGGCCTGTGGCTGGCCGATCTGCTCAAGTCGACGCTGGTGGGCGCCATCATCGGCCTGCCGCTGGCGGCCTTGATTCTCTGGCTCATGGGCTCGACCGGCCCGCTGTGGTGGCTCTGGGCCTGGGGCGCCTGGACGGCTTTCAATCTGCTGCTGATGTGGATTTTCCCCAGCTTTATTGCACCGCTGTTCAACAAGTTCGAACCGCTGGCCGATGAAAGCCTCAAGAGCCGCGTGACCCGGCTGATGGAGCGCTGCGGCTTTGCGGCCAAGGGACTGTTCGTGATGGACGGAAGCCGCCGCTCGGCGCATGCCAACGCCTATTTCACGGGTTTCGGCAATTCCAAGCGCGTGGTGTTCTTTGACACCTTGCTCAGGCAGCTCAGCCCCGGCGAAGTCGAAGCCGTGCTTGCTCACGAGCTGGGCCACTTCAAGCACAAGCACATCAGCAAGCGCATGGTCCTGATGTTCGGCGTCTCGCTGCTGGGCTTTGCGCTGCTGGGCTGGCTCAGCCAGCAACTCTGGTTCTACACGGGACTCGGAGTCTCTGTGCTGCTGGGCCCGAACATCGACGTGGCTGCCGAAAACAATGCGCTGGCCCTGCTGCTGTTCATGCTGGCCGTGCCGGTGTTCAGCTTCTTCGTCACGCCGCTGATGTCCGCCATGTCGCGCCGCGACGAGTTCGAGGCCGATGCCTATGCCATGCAGCAGGCCGATGGTGCACAACTGGCTTCAGCACTGCTCAAGCTTTACGAGGACAATGCCTCCACACTCACGCCAGACCCATGGTATGTGAGCTTTTACTATTCACACCCTCCTGCCGTGGATCGCCTGGCGCGCATGCCGGCTCCTGCAGGCAGCTTGTAACACCACAACGAATTCAGACATGAGCACACCCACACTGCAACAGAAAGACTGGTCCCAGCTCAAGCGCAGCGCCCTGAGCACAGAGCAAGTGCAAGAGCAGCTGGCAACCCTCGAGGGCTGGGAGCTGCTGGCCGGCAACGCGGCCATCAGCAAGACCTTCCGTTTCGTGAATTTCTACGAAACCATGGCCTTTGTGAACGCGCTGGCCCTGATTGCCCATCAGCAGGACCACCACCCCGATCTGGAGGTGGGCTACAACCGCTGCAAGGTCAGCCTCAACACCCATGATGTGGGCGGCATCTCCGAGACCGACATCGACTGCGCACGCCGCATCGAAGCACTGCTGAATCCGGCCTGATCCTTATGGCAAAACAAGGACGGCGCCCAGGCGCCCAAGCAACAGGCGACACCCAGACAGGCCTGGTGGTCGCCAGCTATGGCCGTCATTGCGTGGTCGAGACCCCGGACGGCGAACGCCGCATCTGCCACCCGCGCGGCAAGAAAAGCCAGGCCGTGGTGGGCGACCATGTGCAATGGCTGGCTCCCCCACCCGGCCAGGGCGATGAGGGCACGATCGAAAAAATTGTGGAGCGCCGCAACGTCTTCTACCGCCAGGATGACATCCGCACCAAGACCTTTGCTGCCAACCTGGACCAGCTCCTGATTCTGATAGCTGCCGAGCCGGTATTCAGCGAAGTGCAGCTCGCCCGCGCGCTGATCGCCGCCGAGGCCGCACACATCAAGCCCATCATTGCGCTCAACAAGATGGACCTGGAAGAGCCCTTCCTGCGCGCCTGGCAGCGGCTGGAGCCTTACCGGACCATGCGTGATGCCGCGAACGCTGCACCGCATTACATGGTGCTGCCGCTGTCGCTGGAAGATGCGGACGACGAGGATCGCGACGCCATCATCGGTCTGCTGCAAGGCAAGACAACCCTGGTTCTCGGTCCTTCGGGCGTAGGCAAGAGCACCTTGATCAACTTGCTGCTGCCCGATGCCAAGGTGGCGACCAACGAAATTTCGCAGGCGCTGAACACCGGCAAGCACACCACCACCAGCACCACCTTGTACTGGGTGGACGAGGCACGCACCACCGCCATCATCGACTCGCCAGGATTTCAGGAGTTCGGCCTCTATCACATTGCCGCCACGCAACTGGCAGCCTGCATGCCCGACATCGGCGCACTGGCGGACCAGTGCAAGTTCTACAACTGCACCCATCTGCATGAGCCTGGCTGCGCCGTCATGGCCCAGGTCGAAGCGCAGGACAGCCCCCACTCCATCAGTGCCAACCGCTACCGGATCTATGGCGAGCTGTTCGATGAACTGAGTCAGGAACCCCGCTACTGAGCGCGAGGCCAGCCAAGCCGCAGGGCCGCGCCATATGAGAGCAATTTCAGCGTTTGCCACGCAGCCATTCCAAGCCCGATGAGCGCCGGCACGAGTGCTCGGCCTCCGGGCTTGGCTGCCGGCCACAACCCGGTGTTCACGTCATGAAGCCCAGAGTTTTCCAGCCCTGTTTGCAAGCCGCCCTCGCCGTCGCGCTATATGCAGGCATGAGCCTGGCCTGGGCCCAGGGCACGGACTCCGCCCCCAGCTGGGAGGACGAGCCACCCACGCTGTCTCGCTGGATCGAAGAAGGCTACAAGGCCGAGCTGAGCCGGCAGCCATGGCGCGCAGCGCAGCGCTATTGCGCGGCAGCACGCTATGGCAGCCTCGAAGCCCAATACCGGCTGGGCCGGCTGCTGTTGCTGGGGCGAGGCTTGACTCCCGACCCTGCCACGGGCACGACGCTGCTGGCCCTGGCCGCCCAGCGCGGCCATGAGAAAGCCCGCTTGCTGCTGGCCGGCAAGCTCCCTGGCGACCGGCTGCCCGACTGCCTGACCCAGGGCGATGCGCCCGCACAGGAGTTTCTGGAGGCCAGCCAGGAGGCCGTCCCCCACGAGGTGGTGGCCAGCTATGTGAGCAGCCTGCCCAGGGAGAAGCGGCGCATGGCCGAGCTGGTGCAGCGCCTCGCACCGCGTTTCTCTATTGATCCGCGGCTGGCACTGGCCATCGTACGCTCGGAGTCGAATTTCGAGGCGCAGGCGCTGTCGCCGCGCAATGCTCAGGGCCTCATGCAGCTCATTCCCGAGACGGCCGAGCGTTTTGGCGTGCGCGATGCCTGGAATCCCGAGCAGAACGTGCGTGGCGGCCTGGCCTACCTGCGCTGGCTGCTGGAGCGCTTCGAGGGCGATGTGGCACTGGTATCGGCAGCCTACAACGCGGGCGAGAGAACCGTGCAACAGTATGGCGGTGTGCCTCCTTATGCGGAGACGCGTGAATATGTGCGACGCATACTCAGCTTCTATCGCGCCAAGCACCACGAGCGCCCTGCTCGCTGATGGCACCTTGAACAGTGCCCGGCATGCCCGTCGCACCTGAGCCACCTTGGTATATGGCAATGCGCAACATAGGACTTCGATGACCCGCTGCGGCTTGAGCGCTCATGCACCAAGCTGCTGCCACGCAGAAGGCGATGTCCGGGTGCTCAACCGAGCAGACGGGCAAAGGTCAGCAAGGCCAGCAGCAGCAGCCAGACCACGACCGAACGCCAGACCAGCCCCACCACACTGCGCAAATGAGCCATTTCCGGCTCCCGCCCCGGAGTGACATCGCTGCCCGTCCACTGTGCATCGTCGCCCTCTTCGCCGTCAGCCGCATCGCGGCGGCGCAAGGCCTCGCCCCCCAGGCGGACATTGATGGCACCCGCAGTGGCAGCCAGAATCACGCCATCGTTGTCATTGGGAAAGCGCTGGGCATAGACGCGCCAGTTGTCTATGGCCTCCTCAAAGCTGCCCACCATGGCAAAGGACAGCGCCGTCAGCCGCGCCGGCAGCCAATCGATCACATACCAGGCCTTGGCTGCGGCGGACTGCAAACGCTCGCTGGTCGGTGCCCGAAGACCTTCCGCACCCTTGCGCGACCAGGCACGCGACAGATATTCAGCCATGCGGTAGAGAATGGCACCCAGCGGTCCCAGCCCCAGAGCCGAGAGAATCGAAAACCAGAACAGCACGCCAAACACATGACGGTGCGCTGCCAGCACCGAGTACTCGATGACATGGCGCACTACTTCGCTGCGTGGTACCTCGCTGGCATCGACCTGCTGCCAATCGGCCAGGGCCTGACGGGCGGCAAATTCATCACCGGCATCGAGCGCATCGCGAATCCGCGTGAAGTGGTGGCTGAACTGGCGAAAACCCAGCGTGACATAGAGCACCGCGACATTCCACAGCATGGCTGCAGGCCAGCCTATGAACTCCATCAGCGCCCAGAATATGCCCAGCACGATAACGCTGGGCAGCAGCACGGCCATCGCCCAGGCAAGCCAGCCATGGTGGGGCTTGCCCGCATCAAAGTTGCTCCGCACGGTCACGGTCCAGGCGCGATAACCGGCCTGTACCAGATTGGATCGGGCCAGCGGGCGCGCCTGTTCCAGCAGCAGTGCGATCAGGATGGCAAAAAAGCTCATTGCTTCATCATAGCTGCGCTGTTTACCGGCTTGTTACAACTGCTGTCTCAAGCCGCCAAAAAACGGTAAAGATTGCGCAACATGCCCGCTGTCGCGCCCCAGATATAGCGTTGCTGCTCACCATCCTGATAAGGCATGGCAAACCATTCGCGATCAACCCCCTGCCACAGCATGGCATGACGTTCATGATGCGCGGGATTGAGCAGATAGGACAGGGGAACCTCAAACAGATCGGCCACCTCTCCCGGATTGGGGAAGTAACTGGCCTGCGGGTGAACCAGCGCCACCACAGGGGTGATGTGAAACGCCGTACCTGTCACGTAAATGGGCAAACGACCCAGCACCTCGACATTCTTGGGAGCCAGTCCCACTTCCTCATGCGCCTCGCGCAATGCCGTGGCCTCGGCCGAAACATCCTGCGGGTCACGTTTACCGCCCGGAAAAGCTACCTGACCCGAGTGCGTGGACAGTCTGGCCGAACGCACGGTCAGCAACACGGTGGGCTGCTCGCGCATGACGATGGGCACGAGCACGGCCGCATCGGAAGGCTGCTTGGCCGTGATGCGCTTTTCCTGCATGGCCTCGGGCAGCCACTGCGGTGGCTGGGCAAAGCGCGTGCGCAAGGCCTGAGGCGTCTGAGCAGCCAGCGGCACAGCCGGCAACTGGCTATCAATGCCCAGAAGGCGAGCCTTGCGCGGATCAACAATGCCCACCACGGGGAGCGAAGAATTATCAGATGCAGGCATGTATGTGTTCGGCCAAACCCCAAAGCAAGAATCACGAACCAAGGCAGACATAAAAAAAGCCGCCACAGCGAACTGTAGCGGCTTTTACGGAATCACTTCCGATGCGTGTATTACTCGGCTGCAGCAGCAGTCTTGTTAACACGCTGGGGCAGCTTTTCCTTGATACGAGCAGACTTGCCGCTACGCTCACGCAGGTAGTACAGCTTGGCACGGCGCACATCACCGCGACGCTTGACTTCGATCTTGGCGATCAGAGGAGAGTAGGTCTGGAACGTACGTTCCACGCCTTCACCGCTGGAGATCTTGCGCACTGTGAAGCCGCTGTTCAGGCCGCGATTACGCTTGGCAATCACCACGCCTTCGTAAGCCTGCACGCGCTTACGGTTACCTTCCACCACGTTCACGCTCACGATGACGGTGTCACCGGGGGCGAATTCGGGGATGGTCTTGTTCAGGCGAGCGATTTCTTCTTGCTCGAGGGTCTGGATCAGATTCATGATTTAGTCCACCTTGATCTTGTCCGCGCCAGAATTGGCAAGCGCCGGGATTGGTGCTATTGCTGCATTACAAGAACAGCCCGAAAGCTGTCCCGCTATTTCCTTGCAGCGGCCGGATAGAGGATCAAAGAACCTGCAATTATAGCTTGGACGCTGTTTTTGCCAAAAAACCCTCATCTTTGGCATTGAGCAGCCCCTGTTCGCGGGCCTGCTCTATCAACTCGGGCCTGTGCTCGGCCGTGATGCTCAAGCGCTGATCGCGACGCCAGCGCTCGATATTGGAGTGATGGCCGGAGAGCAGCGCGGCTGGCACCTCCTGGTCATTCCAGACTTCTGGGCGAGTGTAGTGGGGGCAGTCCAGCAAACCGTCAAGCGCAGGATTGAAGCTGTCCTGCTGAAAGCTGCCTTCATCATTAAGCACACCGGGCTGCAGACGCGCCAAAGAGTCCAGCAACACCATGGCTGCCAGCTCACCACCCGAAAGTACAAAGTCACCCAGACTCAGTTGATGAGTGACATTTCTATCAATGAAACGCTGGTCAATGCCCTCATAGCGGCCACAGAGCAGCACCGCACCCCGGCTTTCGGCCCAATCGGCCACCACGGCATGCTTGAGGGTCGTACCTATGGGTGAGAACAACACCACAGGAGCAGGCTCTGCCTGTTCCTGTGCATCGACTTCGGCGCGTGCCGAGCGAATCGCTTCGAGGCAGCGCTGCAGCGGCTCGGCCATCATCACCATGCCGGGGCCTCCGCCAAATGGACGATCATCCACACGGCGGTAATTGCCTTCGGCCCAGTCACGCGGATTCCACAGATGCACTGCCACCTGGCCCGAGCTGTAGGCACGGCGCGTCACCCCGCTCTCAAGAAATGGAGCGAACAGCTCAGGAAACAGCGTAATAATGTCGAAACGCATTGATATAAAAGCGATTTCAGCTACAAACTAAATAGCAAAAAAAGCATTCCAGTTCAATAATCGGGCTGCCAGTCGGCCACGATCTTCTTGCCGGCCAGATCCACCGAATCCACATAGGCATCGACAAAGGGTATCAGACGCTCCTGCTCCTTGCCGTCCTGTTCATAGCCCAGCACCAGAACAGTCTGCGGGCCGGTGGCCATCAAGTCCTTGACCACCCCCAGGGTCACACCTTCGCGGTTGACCACGTTCAGCCCCATCAGATCCACCCAGTAGAACTCACCATCCTCGGTCTTGGGGAAATGCTCGCGCGCCACAAAGACGCGGGCACCGCGCAGAGCCTCGGCGGCGTTGCGGTCGGCGACTTCAAGCGAGGTTGCCACGATGGTGTCGGCATGGAAGCGGGCCTGCTTGACGGGCAGCACCACGGTACCCGTGAAATGCTTGGCACCTTTCTCGGCAGGCTGCAAAAACCAGTCCTTGGCGGCAAACAGGGCCTCTGGGGCGCTGCTGAAGGCATGCACCTTGAACCAGCCCTTGATTCCCCAGGCATCGGCAATGCGACCGACTTCAATGGCATCAGCAGGCAAGCTCGTGGCTTGAAGAACAGGCATGTGGCTCATGGGATCAGCAGAAAATGCAGAATTTCAATAAAAAACGGGTCCCGTCAGGCAAGCCAACGGAACCCGCTTTGGTAAAGGTGCCTAGAGAGCGACCGCCTAAATTAGGCAGCAACCTTCTTTGCAGCTTCCTTGATCAGGCGTTCAGCCGTATCGGAAGTTTGAGCACCAACGCTCTTCCAGTAGTTCACGCGGTCCAGAGCCAGACGCAGGCCTTCTTCGGCGCCACGAGCGCTAGGGTTGTAGAAACCCAGACGTTCGATGAAAGCACCGTCGCGACGCACGCGCTTGTCAGCTGCAACGATGTTGTAGAAAGGACGAGCCTTAGAGCCGCCGCGGGAGAGACGAATAACAACCATGATGTTTCCTTCGGGTGGTTACAGCCAGTGCCATCAAAAATTTGACCAGCTGCGCAGGTTTTCTTACAGCGTTTGAGACACGCGACATGACCACCCGGCCAGCGACACGCCGTAAAACCGGAAATTATATCGAGTTCTGCCGAAGCTGCCTATAGCAGTGGCAAATGGGCATAGTTGGCACAGAGGACTTCCTGAAAATGAAGCGCAATTGCCCTGAGCCCCGTAATTGATGCGAAGGGAATAATGGACGGGTTCTTTCGTTTTCTGCCCGCGCACCAGACCATGAACCAACTTGTTCCCGCCTCGACCCCTACCCCTCGCCCCAAAAACAAGACGATTGCCTCCTGGCTGGCCTTGCTCGGCGGGCCTCTGGGACTGCATCGCTTCTACCTGCACGGCCTTGGGGACTGGCTGGGCTGGCTGCTGCCCATTCCCACTGCACTTGGCATCTACGGCATCGAGCGCGTGCAGCAGTTGGGGCAGGACGATAGGCTGAGCTGGCTGCTGATCCCTTTGCTCGGCTTCACGATAGCAGGCTGCGCCCTGCGCGCCATCCTTTACGGTCTGATGGAGCAAGGAAACTGGAACCGGCTCTTCAACCCATGGATGAATGCCGACGCGCCTGCAGGGCGCACCCAATGGACCACGATTTTTGCCGTAAGCCTGTCCCTGATGCTGGGGGCCACCGTGCTGATGGCCAGCATCGCCTACAGCTTCCAGCACTACTTTGAATATCAGGTCGAAGAGGCACGCAAGATTTCACAGTAGCTGCAGCGCTCTGAACCAGGGGCTCTCACCCACTCCAAAGCGGCTTCGGCTTCGCCGCTTTTGTAAGCAAAAGTCTAATTTTTCACTTACTGGGCGCAAAGCGCCGCCTGCCGATTCCATAGAACTCACAATGCCCAACTGACGAACATCTTGCAAAGACTGCATCCAAGCAGTTTTCGCACTACGACGGCTTTGCTGCACCAGTCCGAAGAGGTCTTATGTCTGCAACCAACGAAAAGTCTGCCAGATCCGAAGTGCACGGGCAAAACGCCTTTCCAGCTGCCACCAGCCTGGTGGGCGTGTACGGAGAACAGCTTTTCCGCATTCTTGAACAAACCAGCAGCGGCTATGTGTTGCTGGATGCTCAGAACCGGGCGCAACGCTGGAATGATGGTTATCTGCAGATATTCC
Source organism: Comamonas sp. Z1 (assembly GCF_008121555.1). NCBI lineage: Bacteria > Pseudomonadati > Pseudomonadota > Betaproteobacteria > Burkholderiales > Comamonadaceae > Comamonas > Comamonas sp. Z1. The sequence goes on along the minus strand of NZ_VOQT01000004.1, from coordinate 95,158 downwards.
CCTGGCTGGCTTCCGCCCTCAAAGTAGGCATGCCTCTGCAAGCCGCTCTGCAAGCCGCCGCAACAGCAGCCCCGGCCAACGCTGCACCGGCCCTGAACCATATCGCCGAAAGTCATCAAGCCCTGATTGCGCGCCAGCAAGCCAATGCCCAGTTTCAGCTGCCCAATGGACGCAAGCTCAATCTGTCGGCTCACGCCCTATCGGCCAATTACACCGTGCTCGCCTGCAAGGAGCTGCTGCCTCATGGCAACGAGGCAGAAAGCCTTTCCTTCTTTGATGTACTGACCAATCTGCCCAACCGGCGCCTGCTGCTGGACAGGCTGTCCCAGGCCACGATCCAGTCCGAGCGCACGGGCTGGCGCGGCGCCTTGCTGACCATAGACATGGAGCCGGTGGCGGGCCCGACCGCCAGCACGGGAGACAGCCAGTCCTGCCTGGCTCCGCACATCGCACAGCGCCTGCTCGGCTGCGTACGCTCCTGCGATACCGTAGCCAGACTGGATGCCGCGCACTTTGTCATCATGGTCTCGGATCTGTCCCCGGATATCGAAATGACCACGGTGCTGGTGGAACGTCTTGGAGAGCGTCTGCAGGAAAGCCTGAACGGCAGCTACCAGCTCGGCCACAAAAGCGTGATGCTGGAGGCCAATATCGGCGCCACCCTGTTCGGCCCGCACTCCCGCTCCGCCACCGAGTTGCTGCAGCAGGCAGAGGTCGCCATGTACCGTCTGCGCGATGAAGAGGCTCGCGGCCTGCACTTCTTCAGCCCCGAGCAGCAGGTTCCGGCCAACGACCGCAGCCGCCTGGAGCAGGATCTGCGGGAAGCCCTGCGCCTCGGCCAGTTCGAGCTGCATTACCAGGCCCAGTATTCCGCCAGCGGCGAAGTCAACGGCTTGGAGGCCCTGCTGCGCTGGCGTCATCCCAGGCGAGGTCTGGTACCCCCGAGCATCTTCCTGTCCGTGGCAGAGGAGACCGACATCATCGTTGCGCTTGGCCGCTGGAGCATTCAGGCCGCCTGTGAACAATTGGCCAGATGGAAAGCCGAGCTGCAACTGGACAGGCTGCCCATCTGCGTCAACATCAGCGCCAAGCAGCTTCGGCAAGCGGACCTGGCCGAGCAAGTGCAGAGCATTCTCAGCCAGACAGGGGCCGATCCTGCATTGCTGCTGCTGGAGCTTTCCGCGCAGACCCTGAGTCCTCTGGATGCGGATAGCGCGAGCAGCCTCAAGCGCATCGGCGCCATGGGTGTGCGGCTGTCACTCGACGATTTTGGTGGCAGCTCCAATATGCAAGAAGCGCTGCATCAGCTCCCCCTGAACCAGCTCAAGCTCTCGCATTCCCTGGTGCAGCGCCTGGGCCCCAACAATGCCGCCGAGGCCGCCGTACAGGCGGCCATCGCGCTGGCTGCCCGCCATCAGATGACGATCGTCGGCGCAGGGGTGGAAACCCTGGAGCAGCGTGCCCTGCTGGCGCAGCATGGCTGCGAGCATTTCATGGGCTATCTGCTCAGCCCCCCTGCACCGGTCAGCCAACTCAAATCCCTGATGCAGCGGCAGGCAATGCCCGGTCTGCAGGAAACGGCTGCTTGACCTCCATGTTTCAGCCATGAAAAAAGGCTTCGCAACGCGAAGCCTTTTTTCCATTCAGCCCTTGATCGACAAGCAGTTACAGCTATCAATCAAGGAGTTCACAAACTCAATACAGTTGCAGGCTGACCCAGTAGGCAATGGATGCCACAAAGGCGCTGGCCGGAATCGTCAGAATCCATGCCCAGACGATATTGCCTGCCACGCCCCAGCGCACGGCACTCGCGCGCTGCGTAGAACCCACGCCCACGATGGCACCGGTAATGGTGTGTGTGGTCGAGACCGGAACGCCCAGGAAGGTGGCAAAGAACAAAGTCAGAGCACCACCGGATTCGGCGCAGAAGCCACCGACGGGTTTGAGCTTGGTGATCTTCTGGCCCATGGTCTTGACGATGCGCCAGCCGCCAAACATGGTGCCCAGGCCGATGGCCAGGTAGCAGCTGACGATGGTCCACATGGGAGGCTCGGCATCACCGGCATTGGCATAGCCCGTGGCAATCAGCAGCAACCAGATGATACCGATGGTCTTTTGCGCATCGTTGCCGCCGTGACCCAGGCTGTAGGCACCGGCAGAAACCAATTGCAGACGGCGGAACCACTTGTCCACGCGATTGGGGCTGGCACGGCGGAAAATCCAGGCCACCAGAACCATCATCAGCGAGCCCAGCAGAAAGCCCAGCACGGGAGAGACGAAGATGAAGGCCACAGTCTTCCAGATGCCGCTGGCGATCAGCGCACCTGCACCGGCCTTGGCAATCACCGCACCCACGATACCGCCAATCAGGGCATGCGAGGAGCTGCTGGGAATGCCGTAGATCCAGGTGATGACGTTCCAGGTGATGGCACCCACCAGAGCGCCGAACACGACATGGGTGTCAACAATGCCCGGCTGAACAATACCCTTGCCCACGGTTGCCGCCACACTGAGGTGGAAGACGAAAACCGCGACAACGTTGAAGAACGCGGCAAATGCCACGGCCTGAGTAGGCTTGAGAACCCCCGTGGAAACCACGGTGGCAATCGAATTGGCAGCGTCGTGAAAGCCGTTCATGAAATCGAACAGCAAGGCGAGCACCACCAGCAAAATCACAACCCAGAGGGCTGCCTGTACCGGCTCCATGATCGGGCTCCAGCGAGAATCAGGAATTCTCGAGGACGATGCCCTCGATCAGGTTCGCCACGTCTTCGCAGCGGTCCGTGATGGTTTCCAGCAGCTCATAGATGGCCTTGAGCTTGATCACCTCACGCACATCGGGCTCTTCACGGAACAGCTTGCTCATGGCCGCGCGCATCACGCGGTCGGCATCGCCTTCCAGGCGGTCGATCTCGTCGCAGGTCTTGCTCGCGGCGTCCACAATCGTGGGATCCGAGAGACGATCCAGCAGCTTGACAGCATCACGCAGACGCTCGCAGCAACGCACGCACAGATCGGTCAGACGTGTGATTTCGTCTGTCATGTGACGCACGTCATACAGGGCCATGGTCTCGGCCGAGTCCTGAATCAGGTCGGCCACGTCGTCCATGGTGTTGATCAGCGAGTGGATATGCTCGCGATCCAGGGGCGTGATGAAGGTCTTGTGCAGCAGCTTGGTGACATCATGGGTCACACGGTCGGCTGCGCGCTCGGCGTTGTCCACATCAGCGTTGTATTTTTCGCGCAGATGGGGATCGTTGTAATTTGCAACGAGTTGCGAGAAAGCATGAGCTGCTTCAACGATGCGGTCCGCATGTTGATTGAACATCTCGAAAAAATTGCCTTCGCGCGGCAATAGCTTGCCAAACAGCATGAATGCTCCTTACCGGGGAAAAGAAACCAGGCGACTCACTGCAAAAAAAGTGCATGGTTCCCGGCTTAAACGGGGCGGAGTTTACTCTTGAGTCATTGTGCGTTTCAGCGCGTCTTCAAGACACCCCTTCGGGCACCACGAAAAATAAAATACAAGCTCTTCGCCATGCTAGGCGCTGTCATAAAGCCTGTGATTCCTCCAGACAACACCGGAGAGCAGCAATCCGCCCACCCAACGCGCCGACTCCTTGAGCATTTCACTGAGCCACGCGAAAACGTTCCAAATACTTCTTTTTGTAATAAGCAAATTCTATTCAATGACAAAAAAGAATTAAAAGGAACTAAAAAGAAATGAATAAAACAATCAAAGAACCATAAAAAACGTCATTTTTTTGTCATTTTCTTGAATTTAAGGGGAATTAGGGTTCACCCTTGGCTGCAGCAGAGCATCACGGCGAGATAGCGCACTGCGATCGAAAGCGCCAGCAGTCTCGTCGAGGCTTACTCTCCCAGGTAAGCCGCACGCACGCGCGGATCGCTCAGCAAGGTCTGGCCCGGCCCCGTCATGGTGATGATGCCGGACTCCATGACATAGCCTCGATCGGCCAGCGCCAGCGCGCGGCTGGCGTTCTGCTCCACCAGCACCATGGTCACGCCCAGCGCATAGACATCGCTGACCACCTCGAAGATCTTGTCTACCATGATGGGCGACAAACCCATGGAGGGCTCGTCCAGCAGCAGCACCTTGGGCTGACTCATGAGTGCGCGGGCCATGGCCAGCATCTGCTGCTCGCCCCCGGACATGGTGCCTGCCAGCTGATCCTTGCGCTCCTTCAGGCGCGGAAAGATGCCGAACATGCGCTCGATATCCGCCTGTATGCCAGCCTTGTCCTTGCGCGTGTAGGCCCCCATGAGCAGGTTTTCGGTAATCGTCATGCGTGCGAACACGCCGCGCCCCTCGGGCACCATGACCAGGCCTTCGGCCACCAGATCCCAGGCACCCTTGCCCTTGATGCTTTGGCCCAGATAGAGAATTTCGCCATCGGCAATCGGCAGACCCCGCGTGACAGCCTTCATGGTCGTGGTTTTGCCTGCACCGTTGGAGCCGATCAGCGACACCAGTTCACCCTGATGCACCTGAAAGTCCACGCCCTTGACAGCCTGAATACCGCCATAGCCCACCTTCAGGCCCTTCACCTGCAGCAATACCGGGGCCGTGGATTTGGAGGCCTGCGCCTGTTCCAGCACTTGATCCTGCATCTTCAATGGCCTCCCGTGCCCAGATAGGCTTCAATCACTTTTTCATTCTTCTGCACTTCGGCAGGCGTGCCTTCGGCAATCGGCTTGCCATAGTCCAGCACCGTCACGCGATCGCACAGGCCCATGACCAGCTTCACATCATGCTCGATGAGCAGGATGGTGCGGTGGTCGTTGCGAATGCGGTCGATCAACTCACGCAACTGCAGCTTCTCAGTCGCGTTCATGCCGGCGGCCGGCTCATCCAGCGCAATCAGCTGCGGGTCCGTCGCCAGTGCACGGGCAATCTCCAGCCGGCGCTGGTCGCCATAGGACAAGGTGCGCGCCTTGAAGTCCGCATATTTGCCGATGCCGACATAGTCGAGCAGCTCGCGCGAGCGGGCGCGAATCGCGGCCTCCTCGGCCTTGAAGCCCTTGGTGCGAAACACCGCCCCGAGCAGACCGGAATGCGTGCGCACATGGCGCCCGACCATGACGTTCTCCAGTGCCGTCATCTCGGCAAACAACCGGATGTTCTGGAAGGTCCGTGCAATGCCGGCCCTGGCCACCTTATGCACCGCCGTCGGCTCATAGGGCTTTCCGGCCAGCTCGAATTTGCCGGTGTCGGGCGTATAGAGGCCGGTGATCACGTTGAAAAACGTGGTCTTGCCTGCGCCATTGGGGCCGATCAGGCCATAGACCTGGCCTCTATCAATCTTCATGCTCACACCGGACAGTGCCTGCAAACCGCCAAAGCGCTTGGAGATGTCCGAGACATGAAGGACCGCTGAAGTCGTGCTCTCTGCCATATCAGTTCACATTCCTTGTCTGTGCAGTCATCAGGACTGACGGTCCAGGCTTTTGGCATGCTCGGGCGTGGGCCAGAGGCCGCGCGGACGCATCAGCATGATGACGATCATGGCCAGGGCAATCAGCAACTGGCGCAGGATGGACGCGTCGAGGCGTCCATCGGTCATCTGCTGCAGCGGCCCGGCCACATAGCGCAGCACCTCGGGCAGGGCCGAGAGCAGCACGGCCCCCAGAATCACGCCGGGAATATGGCCCAGGCCGCCGAGCACGACCATGGCCACAATCATCACGGACTCCATGAGGCTGAAGGACTCGGGCGATACAAAGCCCTGGAAAGCACCGAACATGGAACCTGCCACACCGCCGAACGAAGCGCCCATGCCGAAGGCCAGCAGCTTCATATTGCGCACATTGATGCCCATGGCCTTGGCGGCGATTTCATCCTCGCGAATCGCCATCCAGGCGCGGCCTATGCGCGAATCCTGCAAGCGGTAGCAGATCACGATGGTGGCCAGCACCAGCACCAGAAACAGGTAGTAGTACAGCGTGACGGAAGCGATGTCGTAGCCGAAGATCTCATGACGCTTGGCCAGGTCGAAGCCGAAGATCTTGACCGAGTCGATCTGGCCAATGCCCTTGGGGCCGTTGGTGATGTTGACGGGCTGGTCCAGGTTGTTCAGGAAGATGCGGATGATCTCGCCGAAGCCCAGTGTCACGATGGCCAGGTAATCACCGCGCAGCCGCAGCACCGGCAGGCCCAGCAGCACACCCGTACAGGCGGCCAGCAGCATTCCAAGCGGAATCACCAACCAGATCGAGGTGTGCAGCCCGTTGGGAAACATGGCCACAAAACCTTCGAAGGTCTCGGCCAGATGCGGCGATGCCATGAGCGCAAACATATAGGCGCCCACGGCATAGAAAGCCACGTAGCCCAGATCCAGCAGGCCTGCGTAGCCGACCACGATATTCAGGCCCAGCGCCAGCATCACGTAGAGCAGAGCCAGATCGGCGATGCGCACCCAGGCGTTGCCGAAATACTGCAGGATCAGCGGCAGCACCAGCAGGCCTATGCCGCCCAGAATCCAGTGGAGTGTCTTGTTGTTCTTCATGGGCACTCCTCAGGCACGGTCCGCCACACGCTCACCCAGCAGGCCCGAAGGGCGCAGCGTCAGGATGATGATGAGCACGATGAAGGCAAAGATGTCGGTGTACTGGCTGCCCAGCACGCCCCCCGTCAGGTCACCGATATAGCCGGACCCGATGGACTCGATCAGCCCCAGCAACAGGCCTCCCACCACGGCGCCGGCCAGATTGCCGATGCCGCCGAAAACGGCGGCCGTGAAGGCCTTGAGGCCCGGCAGAAAGCCCATGGTGTGATGGGCCGTGCCATAGTTGGAGGCGTACATGATGCCGGCAATCGCCGCCAGCACGGCACCGATGATGAAGGTGGCGGAAATCACCATGTCGGGCTTGACGCCCATCAGCGCCGCCACACGCGGATTCTCGGCCGTGGCCCGCATGGCGCGCCCCAGCCTGGTGTAGTTGACTAGATACATCAGCGTGGCAAGTGCAATCGCCGTGACCACCAGCACCAGAATCTGCGTGGGCGTGATCACCGCCGTGCCGATTTCATAGGGGGTGGACGACAGCAGCGTGGGATAAGCCTTGTAATTGGGCTTCCAGATGATCATGGCCAGGGTCTGCAGCAGGATGGAGACACCGATGGCCGTGATCAGCGGCGCCAGACGCGGACTGTTGCGCAGCGGCCGGTAGGCCACCTTCTCGATCACGAAGTTCAGCGATGCAGCCACCACGCAGGCGATGATGGCGGCTATCAAAAGCATGAGCCAGCCCGGCAGATAGGGCATGGCCTCCTGCATCAGGCCGATGCAGCTCCAACTGGTCAAAGCCCCCACCATCAGCACCTCGCCATGCGCGAAGTTGATCAGCTGAATGATGCCGTACACCATGGTGTAGCCCAGGGCTATCAAGGCGTACATGCTGCCTAACACCAGACCATTGATGATCTGCTGCAGCAAGATATCCATAAGCGCGCTCCCCTTCCCTCGATCCAAGACGGAGACACTGCGAGCCTCTCATCCCGAACGACGGAGCCAGCGATGCCATGGTTCCCCTTCTGCAGTCCGCCGCTTTGTGGGCCGCTTGTCGCAAAAGAGTGAATCGATTCTAGGGAGCTGTTTTCAGGACTCAGGGCCGGGGTTTCCCGTGCGCAACCCCAAAATGCTGCAGCGCAACAATTTCATCGGCAATGCAAGTCCAATAAATACAGGCACTTAGTCATGTGCTGCTACTCAATCTAGCGAAAAACCCTGAAAACACCGCAAAAAATGCAGCATTCAACTAGTGCCAGTCTTGCAACACCTGGGCAACTCGCTCTTTACAAGCCTGCCGGCTCGTCATCTGCCGCACGAGCGGCGTTGTTGAGCGCCTTGAGCTCCGCCAGCTTCTGGCCGATCTTGATTTCCAGCCCCCGCGCCACGGGCTGGTAGAAGCCGGGGTCTTCTATTCCTTCAGGCAGATAGCGCTCGCCCGCCGCAAAGCCGCCCTCCTCGCTGTGGGCATAGCGGTAATCCCGGCCGTAGTCCAGCTGCTTCATCAGCTTGGTGGGAGCATTGCGCAGATGCAGCGGCACAGGCCTGGTGGTGTCGCCCTTCACAAAGGCCTTGGCCTTGTTGTAGGCCATGTAGCCGGCATTGCTCTTGGGCGCCACAGCCAGGTAGATCACGGCCTGGGCCAGGGCCAGTTCGCCCTCGGGGCTACCCAGGCGTTCATAGGTCGCAGCGGCATCGTTGCACATCTGCATGGCACGCGGGTCGGCAAGTCCTATGTCTTCCCATGCCATGCGCACGATGCGGCGCGCCAGATAGCGCGGGTCGGCACCGCCATCCAGCATGCGGCAAAACCAGTAAAGTGCCGCATCGGGGTCCGAGCCGCGCACGGATTTGTGCAGGGCGCTGATGGTGTCGTAGAACTGCTCGCCGCCCTTGTCATAGCGGCGCATGCGCTCGCCCAGCACCTTGAGCAGCCAGGCATCGGTGATGCTCTGCACCCCGGCCTGCTCGGCCGTGATGGACAAGGTCTCCAGCGTGTTCAGCAAGCGCCGTGCATCGCCGTCGGCATAGGCAATCAGGCGCTCCAGTGCTTCGTCCTCGATCGCCGGAATCGCCTGGATGGCCTGGGCCTTGGCCACAATCTGCTTCAAGTCGTCCGGAGTCAGGCTTTGCAGCACATAGACCGCCGCCCGCGAAAGCAGGGCCGAGTTGACCTCGAACGAGGGGTTTTCCGTGGTCGCTCCGATGAAGGTGAACAGCCCGCTTTCCACATGGGGCAAGAAAGCGTCCTGCTGGCTTTTGTTGAAGCGGTGCACCTCATCCACAAACACGATGGTGCGCTGCTGCAGCAGTCCGCTCTGGGCGGCCTGCGCCTGCTCCACGGCCTCGCGGATGTCCTTGACGCCGCCCAGCACGGCGCTGATGGAGATGAACTGCGCATCAAAGGCATCGGCCATCAGGCGCGCAATCGTGGTCTTGCCCACCCCCGGCGGGCCCCAGAGTATGCAGCTGTGCGGGCGACCCGACTCGAAGGCCAGGCGCAACGGCATGCCCTCTCCCAACACATGTTGCTGGCCGATGACTTCTGCCAGAGTGTGCGGCCGCAGGCGCTCGGCCAGGGGCTGATGAGGAATGGCTGAAGATGAGGAGTTGTTGTGCGTAACCATGACCCCTCAAGTATCCGACTCTCCGGCCAGTTGTGCATCCAAATGGGTTGGGGCTGCTTGCACACCGAAGGCAGTCAATGCTTATCCACCTTAACCCCTGCATCCTTATCAGAATTTTTCATAAGAGAAAATAGCGTTTCAACGGATTCAATCTCTCCATTAACGAGGCCACCCCTCGCCCCATGGAGGCACTGCCCCCATCCGGCCTGCCAAAAACCAGGCCAGCCAGGCCTGGCAGCGCGCTTAGATTCATTGCGGGCCGCCTCATCTGCGCCGCGCAATGCCTGTGCCTGATAGGGCTACCGCCATCAGCCAGAAATCAATCGAAAGCATCCGCAACTTTCCTTGGCTCCACACTGCTACAGGGCGTGCCAGCGCTGCACGTCTGAGTCTACGCGTATGAAAAAACTCAAGACCTGGGACATTTTTGCCCTCGGTTTCATGACCTTTGCCCTGTTCCTCGGGGCCGGCAACATCATCTTTCCACCCATGGTGGGCCTGGCAGCCGGTGAAAACCTGCTCGGCGCCTCGACAGGCTTTCTGCTGACGGGTGTCGGTCTGCCCCTTCTCGGCGTAGTCGCTCTCGCACGTGTGGGTGGCGGCCTGGACACCTTGACCAGCCCCATAGGCCGCATTGCCGGCCTGGTGCTGGCCGTGGCCATCTATCTGACCATCGGCCCTCTGTTTGCGACGCCGCGCACGGCCACCGTATCCTTCGAGATGGGTCTGGCTCCCTTTGTCGGCAACACACCCGCCATGCTGCTGGCCTTCACCATCGCTTACTTTGTGGCGGTGGCGCTGCTGTCGCTGTTCCCCGGCAAGCTCATGGACAACGTGGGCAAGATCATCACCCCCGTGCTGATTCTGGCGCTGACCGTTCTCGGCGGCTCCGCCGTGCTGGCCCCTGTGGATGGCTACAGTCTCAGCACCGAGGCCTATGCCACGCAGGCAGCCGCCTTTTCCGAAGGTTTTCTGCAGGGCTATCAGACCATGGACGCCCTGGCCTCGCTGATCTTCGGCATCGTCATCGTCAACGCGATCAAGGCTGCCGGCGTGAGCGACAGCAAGCTGCACACGCGCTACTGCATCTACGCCGGCATCATTGCCGCGACCTGCCTGGGCCTGGTCTATGTCTCGTTGATGTATCTGGGCGCCACCAACAGCCAACTGGCCGCCAACGCCACCACCGGTGTGCAGATTCTCACAGCCTTTGTACAGCAGACCTTCGGCCCCGCAGGCCTGTGGCTGCTCGCCATCGTCATCATGCTGGCCTGCCTGACCACCGGCGTGGGCCTGATCACGGCCTGCAGCAGCTTCTTCAGTGAGCTGACCGGCATCTCCTACCGCACCATGGTCATCGGCCTATCGGTGTTCAGTGCAGCCGTAGCCAACCAGGGCCTGGCCCAGCTGATCGCCGTGGCCGTGCCCGTGCTTGTGGGGCTGTATCCCGTGGCCATCGCCCTGATCGCCCTGAGCCTGCTGCATCGCTGGAATCAGCCACCGCGCGTCTACATCCCCGTGATGGGCACCGCCCTGGTCTTCGGCCTGTTTGACGCCGCCAAGGCTGCCAATCTTGATGCACTGGTGCCCGCCTGGCTGGACAAGCTGCCCGGCGCCGCCCTGGGCATGGGCTGGGTCGCCCCTGTGCTAGGTGTGCTGGTGATTGCAGGCCTACTGGACTTCGCCATCGGCAACAAGCAAAGTGCCGCAAACGCCACGCGCGCCTGATCACAACAGCCCCCACCAAAGCGCAGCTGGCTGCGTTCCACTCACAAGGGCTCAAACCCGATTCCTGCATATAAAAGGCCTGCGGACACAATCCGCAGGCCTTTTTGCTGATGCGCGCCGCGATCTTTACTGCTTGAGCACATCGGCCCCCTTGGGCACCGTGAAGTGGAAGGTCGATGCCGGCAGCGAAGCCTGGGTTTGCAGGCCCTTGAACTGCATCAGCGAGCGCTGGCCAAAGCTGTCCTCGATATCCAGCGCAGCCAGCTTGCCTTCGGGTGTGAAGCCTATGCGCACGCTCTTGAGCTGACCGCCTTTCTGCCTGGGGCTGGCCAGCACCCATTCCAGGCCATCGGCGTCAGGCTGGTTGCCCAGCTCGAAATCGGCCTTCAAGGCCTTGAGGTCGGTGGCCGATGTCAGGATGGCCGCTGGCGTGCTGCCCAGCACCTGGGCCTGGGCACGCTCCGTCACCTGATTCAGGTCGGCGTCGTACAGCCACAGCGTCTTGCCGTCGGCTACTATGAGCTGCTCAAAAGGCTTGGTGTAGTTGAAACGGAACTTGCCGGGGCGCTGGAATTCGAAGCTGCCGCTGGACACCTTGGTACGCGCCTCCTGCCCGGACTTGGGTGGCGAGGTCACGGACTGGGTGAAGTCGGCCTTGCCCGCCTGGGCATTCTTCATGAAGGACTCAAGGCTTTTCAGACCATCAGCCATTGCTGCACTTGCACTGCCAGCTATCAAAATTGCAGTCAAAAGACGTTTCATGACTCTCTCTCTTGTGCGTGGCTCACTCGCTGCGGGCCGGAACTAGAACATCGCGCTGCCCACTGGATGTGAGCGAGCTGACCAGGCCGGCCTTTTCCATCTGCTCGAGCAGATTGGCCGATCGGTTGTAGCCGATACGCAGTTTGCGCTGAACGTAGGAAATGCTGGCCTTGCGGTCTTTCAGCACGATTTCTACTGCCTGATCGTAGAGCTCGTCCTTTTCGCCGCCGCCTTCGCCATCGTCATCACCCCCCTCACCATCGACAGAGCCACCTTCCAGAATGCCTTCGATGTAGTCGGGTTCGCCCTGCTCCTTGAGATAGCTGACCACGCGGTGCACCTCGTCGTCGGAGACAAAAGCGCCATGTACGCGAATAGGCAGACCTGTACCGCTGGCCATGTACAGCATGTCGCCCATGCCCAGCAGGGTCTCGGCCCCCATCTGATCCAGCACGGTGCGGCTGTCGATCTTGCTGGAGACCTGGAAGGCAATACGCGTCGGAATATTGGCCTTGATCAGGCCGGTGATCACGTCCACGCTGGGGCGCTGGGTCGCGAGGATCAGATGAATGCCGGCCGCACGCGCCTTTTGCGCAAGGCGGGCGATGAGCTCTTCGATCTTCTTGCCCACCACCATCATCAGATCGGCCAGCTCGTCGATCACGATGACGATGTGCGGCAGGCGCTGCAGCGGCTCGGGTTCCTCGGGCGTCAGGCTGAAGGGGTTGGGAATCGACTCCTCGCGCGCCTTGGCCTCGTCGATCTTGCTGTTGTAGCCGGCCAGATTGCGCACACCGAGCTTGCTCATGAGCTTGTAGCGGCGCTCCATCTCGGCCACGCACCAGTTCAGTCCGTTGGCCGCCTGCTTCATGTCGGTGACCACGGGGCACAGCAGATGGGGAATGCCTTCATAGACCGACATTTCCAGCATCTTGGGATCGATCATGAGCAGACGCACATCGCGCGCCTCTGCCTTGTAGAGCAGAGACAGAATCATGGCGTTGATACCCACGGACTTGCCCGAGCCGGTCGTGCCGGCCACCAGAACGTGGGGCATCTTGGCCAGGTCGGCGACCACGGGGTTGCCCACGATGTCCTTGCCCAGACCCATGGTCAGCAGGCTCTTGGCGTCGTGGTAGACCTGCGAGCCCAGCACTTCGGACAAACGGATCGACTGGCGCTTGGCATTGGGCAGCTCCAGCGCCATATAGTTCTTGCCGGGAATGGTCTCGATCACGCGAATCGACACCAGGGACAGCGAACGCGCCAGATCCTTGGCCAGATTGACGATCTGCGAGCCCTTGACGCCCGTGGCAGGCTCGATCTCGTAGCGTGTGATCACAGGGCCGGGCATGGCCGCAACCACGCGCACTTCCACGCCAAAGTCCTTGAGGCGCTTTTCAATCAGCCGGCTGGTCATCTCCAGCGTCTCGGCAGACACCAGCTCCTGGCGCTGCTGGGCCTGGTCGAGAAGGTCCACCTGAGGCAGCTTGCTGTCCGGATGATCGGTGAACAGCGGCTTCTGGCGCTCCTTCACCACCCGGGCGCTGGGCTGACTGGTCTCCTGCAGCACGGGCTCGATGATCTGCACAGGCTGATGCACCGGTGCAGTGATCGCACCTTCGCTGCGGTCAAACACCACTTCCTCGCGTTCGCGGGCCGCTCTCTTGCCGACAGAGACATCCTTGGCAATTTCGCGACGCTCGCGGCCAAACTGCACCATGCCGTCCAGGCGCGCGCCCAGGCCTTCGGCCAGCTTGCCCCAGGAAAAGCCGAACACCATGGCAGCGCCCAGCACGAACAGGCAGATGCCGATCAGGCCCGAACCCGCAAAACCCAGCCATTTGAGGGCATTGAAGCCCATCATGTAGCCAAACACGCCACCGGCAGGGCCGGGCAGCAAGTTTTCGAAACGGTACAGACGCGTCCATTCCAGCGCGCAGCTGGCAATCATCAGAATGGCCAGACCGCCCCAGAACAGAAAGCGACGGCGCCACAGCGGCATCAGCGCCAGAGGGCTGCCGTCCTTGTTCACCCCGCCACGCATCCAGCGCACCAGCGATGTCACCCAGGTCTGCACGGCGGCCAGTACCAGCCACCAGATGGACATGCCGAAGCCGAAGTAGCAGGCATCGGCCAGCCAGGCGCCCACACGGCCCATCCAGTTATGCACAAACGGCCTTTGCCCGGCGCCTGAGGTGGACCAGGCTGCGTCTTGCGGCGAGTAGGTGAACATGGCCATGAGCCAGAACACCAGTGCCAGCAGGCCGATCAACAGCAAAACCTCCTGGCTGAAGCGAATCACTCCATAGCGCGGAGTCGCAGCGCGGGATTTTGATTTGCTGGAAGAAGACGCGTTCGAAGCGTTCAATGTATATGTCATACGCAGGCGCAAGCTTACCTTAGGCCCTTATCCAAGCGGTGCATTCGGCCAAGACGATCGCTCAGCGTAATGCAAGCACATGCAACAAAACTGCCATACGGTAGCCGGATTCGCTTCGTCACTATCATTTTTAACAATTCCGGTGATTAAAAACAGCTGCACGCGCAGACCTTGATCCGGAGCGATACTCCCACATCTTCCCAATGTTTTCATGACCGCGCGCCGGCTGTCGGCCTGCTTTTTTCAGAGTTCCGCTCCATGTCCTCTACCAAACACGCACAAGTTCTCATCCTCGGCTCCGGCCCTGCCGGCTATACCGCTGCCGTATACGCGGCCCGTGCCAACCTCAAGCCCCTGCTGATTACCGGCATGGCCCAGGGTGGCCAGTTGATGACCACCACCGAAGTGGACAACTGGCCGGCCGACGTCATGGGCGTGCAGGGCCCCGAGCTGATGCAGCGTTTTCAGGAGCATGCCGAGCGCTTCAAGACCGAAATCGTTTTCGACCACATCAACCAGGTTGACCTCTCCAAGCGCCCCTTCACCCTGACCGGCGACAGCGGCGTCTATACCTGCGACTCGCTGATCATCGCCACCGGCGCATCGGCCAAGTACCTGGGCCTGCCCTCCGAGGAAGCCTTCATGGGTCGCGGCGTGTCCGCTTGCGCCACCTGCGACGGCTTTTTCTATCGCGAGCAGCCCGTTTGCGTGATCGGCGGCGGCAACACGGCCGTAGAAGAAGCCCTCTACCTTTCCAACATCGCCAGCAAGGTCACCCTCGTGCACCGCCGCGACAAGTTCAAGGCCGAGCCCATCCTCGTGGACAAGCTGATGGAAAAGGTCGAGGAAGGCAAGATCGAGCTCAAGACCCATTTCACACTGGATGAAGTGCTGGGTGACCAGAGTGGCGTGACCGGCATCCGCATCAAGAGCACGCAGGACGGCCACACCGAAGAGGTCAAGCTGCAAGGCGCTTTCATCGCCATCGGCCACCACCCCAACACCGACATCTTCCAGGGTCAGCTGGAGCTGGAAAACGGCTACATCATCACCCAGGGAGGTCTCAAGGGCTTTGCCACCCAGACCAGCGTACCCGGCGTATTCGCCGCCGGCGACTGCCAGGATCATGTCTACCGCCAGGCCATCACCAGCGCCGGCACCGGCTGCATGGCGGCCCTGGACGCCCAGCGCTTCCTGGAACAGGAATCCTGATGACGCCAAGGCGCTTCGGCGTTTGAGCGGTTGTTAGCGCATATTCGGCGCAAAAGCCCTTGGGTTTGGCCAGTTTTGGCCGGCACCAGGGGCTTTTTTGCGAAAACGCTATAATCGCAGACTTTGCTGAATTCCAGGTTCGCGCTTTACCGTGCTTCGGGACTTCCGCAATCGGGCTACCGCCACCCATTACAAACTGGCGAGGTGAGGTTGTCGGCACCTCCTGCTCCTGCAGGATTCCAGAGCCGGCGGCCGATTCAACTATCGGAGTGTCCCAATGGCACGCGTATGTGAAGTTACGGGCAAGAAGCCCATGGTGGGCAACAATGTTTCCCACGCCAACAACAAGACCAAGCGTCGTTTCCTCCCCAACCTGCAATACCGCCGCTTCTGGGTGGAGAGCGAAAACCGTTGGGTGCGCCTGCGCGTTTCCAGCGCTGCTCTGCGCCTGATCGACAAGAACGGTATCGACTCCGTGCTCGCAGACATGCGCGCTCGTGGCCAAGCTTAATTTCCTGAAGGAGAAACACCATGGCTGCTAAAGGCGGACGCGAA
The DNA here is from genome assembly GCF_008121555.1 of Comamonas sp. Z1. NCBI lineage: Bacteria > Pseudomonadati > Pseudomonadota > Betaproteobacteria > Burkholderiales > Comamonadaceae > Comamonas > Comamonas sp. Z1. Next base: position 79,361 of record NZ_VOQT01000004.1, on the reverse strand, counting down.
AAGATCAAGCTGGCTTCCACTGCTGGTACCGGTCACTTCTACACAACGACCAAGAACAAGAAGACGATGCCTGAAAAGATGTCGATCATCAAGTTCGACCCCAAGGCTCGCAAGCACGTCGAGTACAAGGAAACCAAGCTGAAGTAATTCGGCCTGTTTCTTGAAAAACCGCCTCACGCAAGTGCAGGCGGTTTTTTCATGCCTTCGCGACGCGACAGCTGACGCAGCGACCTTCCCTATACTTGGCACTTTGCAACGAACAGGGATGGATTGCATGAATCACCGGACGCTGAGCACATTGCTTTTTTCGCTTGCCGTGTCGCCAGCCGTCTTCGGCCAGACATTCATCTGCCCCACGGGACCCGGCCCCGGCCAGCGCCAGGTCGGCATGACAGGCGGCTCACCGGGTCTGGCCTCGGTGCCCGTCTGCGAGCAGTTCAGCTCCGCGCCAGCCGCCGCCCAGCGCCCCGAACCGTCGCCTGCCGATGCCCTGGGCGGTCTGGCGCGCAGCCAGCTGGAGCTGCTGCGCGAGGGGCAGGAGCTGATCAAGGAAGGACAGAGAATTGCACAAGACCCGCAGTATCAGAAGCTGCGCAAGGGCTACTGGATGTTTTCGCATGACGAGAAAAACCCGCGCTCCGGTCTTGAATGTGCGGCGATCTTTGGCAGCATGTCCGGTGCCGTTCAGCTTTCCGGCCCCACGGCCAAGCACAACGGTGCCCTGCTGACCTTTCTGGGCATGGACATTCCCCAGCCCGCCAGTCCGCGCAAGATCAGAACCACTCTGACCCAGAACCAGGACCGGCCCCAGGAGGTCGGCGCCATCAACTACACCATGTCCAATGGCAAATGGGGAGCCATCGTCTACGCGCTGGGCGGCCCCGAAGCACTGGTCAAGGAGCTTGGGGAAGAGGAAGAAGCCCGCTTCAAGGTCTCTGTGGAAGGCAAGGAGGTCATCAGCACCTTCTACAAGGAAGGCGGCAAGGCCCGTGAATTCCTGAGCAAGTGCATGGCCGGTCAGCCGACGAAGTAAAGGACCCCGGCCAGCGCTAGCTGCGCGGACTCTGCCCCAGTTGCCGGCAGGCCATCGCGCCCAGATCCTGCATCGCCCTCTCCATGAGTTCGTCGACCGGATGGGTGCAGGCCAGGCGCATGCAGTACTCATACCTGCCGGAGTTGGAAAACATGCTGCCCGGCGCAATACGTATGCCGCGCGCCAGGGCTGCCGTGAACAGGTCCGAGGTTGACATCTGCGCGGGGAACTCCAGCCACAGGCACAGGCCACCGCCTGGCAGGCTCATGCGCGTGCCCAGCGGGAAATGACGTGCCACCAGTCTGGCCATTGCCTCGCGCTGCCGCTTGAGCTGCTGCCTGAGCTTTTCCAGGCTGCGCTGATGGGTGGGTGAGCCCAGCACCTCGGCCACGACCAGCTGCCCCAGCGTCTGGGTATTGCGGCTTTGCGCAAATTTCAGCATCTGGATGCGGCCATGCCATTGGCCGCCATTCATCCAGCCCTGGCGCAGGCCCGGCGCCAGACTTTTGTTGAAGGCCTGGCAATAGATCACATGCCCGGAGACACTGTCCCAGGCCTTGAGCGGCTTCACCGCCAGCCCTTCGACAAACAGACCGTAGGAGTCGTCCTCGATCAGCGCCGCCCCATGGGCTGCGCACAGGGCCACGAGTCTGGCCTTATTCTCATCCGGCATGCGCGCGCCCAGCGGCATCTGCAGATCCGGCACCACCACCACGGCCTTCAGGCGCGGCTGGGTCTGAAAAGCCAGCTCCAGCGCCTCGATGGACATGCCGGTGCGCGGGCTGCAGGGAATCTCCAGCGTTTTCAGCTGCAAGGACTCCACCACCTGCAGCAGGCCGTAATAGGTTGGCGATTCGACGGCCACCATGTCCCCGGGTGATGCCACGGCAGCCAGCGCCAGACTCACCGCTTCGGAATTGCCGGTGGTTGCCAGCACATCGGCAGGCGCCACACGGATACCGGAGGCCAGCGCCCGTCTGGCCATGGCCTGCTGAAACAGCGGATGATTGCCCTGATTGGCCAGCAGAGAGCGCCCCTGCGAGAGCAGGGTCGGATGCTCGCGCAGCAGCCGGGTGACGGTCTTGTTCAGATAGTGATGATCGAACAAGGAGGCAGGCGGCGTGCAGCCACCGATGTCCATATAGACTTCGGCCTGACGGCCGCGCTCGAGCAGCAGAGAAATATGCTCGTTGATGCCCACGAAATGCGCATGCGCGCCGGGAGACAGCGGCTGGCTCAGGTCCGGTTCGCTGGTCAGAGGAATATCGCCCGTCCTCGTCGCGCACACAAAGTAGCCCACGCGGGGCCTGGCCTCCAGACAGCCCTGCGCTTCCAGAAAACGCAGCACCTGCAAGGCCGTCGAGAGGCTGATGTCATGCCGCGCCATCAACTCGCGCACCGACGGCATGCGCTCCCCGGGTTTCAGGCTCCCCAGCTCCATGGCCTTGCTGTAGTGCGCGGCCAGCCGTTGATACAGCGGCAGCAGCACATCGCTTGCCGCATGATCGACAGGCTGTGATTCGGAGAGGGAGGAAGTCAGCATGATGACAAAACGCAGGACCGGGCAGGCATCATGCCAGCAAGCCCTGTTCTGCAACAGATACAGATTGTCAGCAAACATACCGGAACAGATGCACAGCAATCCACGCTGCTACGCCTGCACGGAACGCTTGCTGTGCCTGTTCTGCCAAGCCGTGCTTCCTTACGCTTGAGGCCTGAATCACAGACCCCTAGCCACCATGTCACAGCCGGACCCCACCCCGAAAACACATAGTCTCAACAACGGCCAAGCCGCGTCGCTGCTGTTTGAACCAGGCAGCGAACTGTTCTGCCAGCAAGGGCCGCTGCGTCTGGCCATTGGGCCGCTGAGCTTTACCGACAATCACTTCGGTCAGGTCATGGTGCTGCAAACCGGGCAAAGCTGGCGTTGCCCCAGTCGCACCTGGGTGCAACTGAGCACGCCGGCAGGTGCGGCCTGGATTCAATATCCGGCGGCACGGATACAGCAAAGCCGCCCCCACCCGAACAGGGCAGCGCAGCGGCTTGAAGAGGGAAAAGGCCTGAGCTTCGCGCTTGCCAGAATCTGGCTGCAGCTTGGCAAGCTCGGCCTCAGACGTGGGCAGCGCGCAGCTTGACGGAGAAATCCTTGAGTGCCGCAATGCCGCTGGCCTCGGCGCGCTGGCACCAGGCCTGCAGCTGACCGGTCAGTTGCTCGCGACTCAGGCTGGTGTTGAGCCACAGCTGACGCAGCTCTTCGCGCATGACCAGCATCTGGTCAATCACCGGGTGCGCAGCGCGCGCCTGCGCCAGTTGGCTCTGGGCACGCTCGGGCACCTTGTCGGCATCGCGGTGCAGCCAGCGCTGCACGCCCTTGAGCAGGGAAACATCCGACTTCTGCGCCTGCTTCTGCTTGAGCAGATCCAGCTCATGCTGAACCGCCGTGCGAACGCCGCGCGCATAACGGGCCATGACCTCGTAGCGATTGGCAATGATGGCTTCCAGCGTCAGTGCATCGGCCACGGGCTTGACGGCACCCATGCGCAGGCGCGGCGGGGTCTTCTTGACCTTGGCCCAGCCCAGCTTCTGCATAAGGCTGATATAGACCCAGCCGATATCGAACTCGTAGGGCTTGACGGAGAACTTGGCCGAAGTGGGAAAGGTATGGTGGTTGTTGTGCAGCTCTTCGCCGCCGATGATGAGGCCCCAGGGCACCAGATTGGTGGAGGCATCCGTCGCCTCGTAGTTGCGATAGCCCCAGAAATGCCCCACGCCGTTGACCACGCCCGCAGCCCAGAATGGAATCCAGATCATCTGCACGGCCCAGATCGACAGGCCGATCACGCCGAACAGCGCCACATTCAGGATGAGCATCAGCGAGGGGCCCATCACCGAATGGCGGTAGATGTTGCGCTCCATCCAGTCGTCGGGCGTGCCGTGACCGTATTTTCTGAGCGTTTCCTCGTTCTTGGCCTCGGCGCGGTACAGCTCGGCACCTTCGCGCATCACCTTGCCCAGGCCGCGCGTCTGCGGGCTGTGCGGGTCATCTGCGGTCTCGCACTTGGCATGGTGCTTGCGGTGGATGGCCACCCATTCCTTGGTCACCATGCCCGTGCCCAGCCAGAGCCAGAAGCGGAAGAAATGCGAGGGAATAGGCCCCAGATCCAGCGCCCTATGCGCCTGGCTGCGGTGCAGATAGATGGTGACACCCGCAATCGTGAAGTGGGTGGTGATCAGGGTGTAGAGCAGCAACTGCCACCACGACAGATCCCACAGGCCATTGGCCATCCAATCCACGACGGCATTCCAGATCGAGGCTATATCCAGCGACATAAATAACAAAGCCTTTGGCAAAAAACCGCGCTCACCCGATAAGCACGGTCGTGCCATTTTAGGTGAGCCGCCGACCGGACTGCTGCCGATTCCCCGACAGCAGATACCAGATTTGCACCGAAGTTACGCCTTTTTCACCCAAACAGCGGCGAAAAACCCGTCTGTCTCGTGCTGGTGTGGCCACAGACGCAGATAACGTCGGCCCTCGTCACCGCCGCTGCAAAGCTTGTCGCCGTCGGCAATCTTGAGCTGCTCGAGCACCTCGCCCGCGTCCAGCGGAACGAACTCGGGGTGAGCGGCGCTGAAGGCTTCCGCAATGGCCTCGTTTTCCTCTGGCAGGATGGAGCAGGTGGCATAGATCAGACGGCCACCGGCCTTGACCAGGCGCGCGCTGCTTTCCAGGATGGCGGCCTGTTTCTGCGTCAGCTCCTGCACGGCCTTGACGCTCTGGCGCCACTTGAGGTCGGGATTGCGACGCAGCGTACCCAGGCCCGAGCAGGGAGCATCGACCAGCACACGGTCGATCTTGCCGGCCAGGCGCTTGACGCGCTCATCGCGCTCGTGGGCAATTGCGGCTGGGTGGACATTGGAAAGACCCGAACGCGCCAGACGGGGCTTGAGCGCATCGAGGCGATGACCCGAGACGTCGAAGGCATACAGGCGGCCGGTGTTGCGCATGGCCGCGCCAATGGCCAGGGTCTTGCCGCCGGCGCCAGCGCAAAAGTCCACCACCATTTCGCCACGCTTGGCATCCAGCATCAGTGCCAGCAGCTGCGAGCCTTCGTCCTGCACTTCGATGGCGCCGCGGTTGAAAGCATCGACCTTGGCCAGCGCGGGCTTGCCGTCCACACGCAGACCGATGGGCGAGAACGGCGTGGGCTCGGCCTTGATGCCGGCTTTTTCCAGCTCCTTGCGCAGATCGGAGCGCTTGTCGTTGAGCGTGTTGACACGCAGATCCAGAGGAGCGGCCTGCTCCATGCTGGCGGCCAGTGCCCAGAATCCATCGCCCAGCTGGGCCTTGAGCGGCTCGACCAGCCATTCGGGCAGATTGTGGCGGTGCGCCTCCATCAGCTCTTCGGGCTTGACGCCGTCGCAGGCAGCCAGCCACTTGAGTTCCTGGGGCGTCAGCGCGGCCTTGATAAAGGTCTCGCTGTCCTGGCCGTCCTTGTTCTTGACCTTGCCTTCCTTCTTGGCCTGCTCGCGCAGCACGGCGGCAAAGCCCAGGATGGCCAGCCGGCGCTCGCGTGCGCCGCTGCCCGAATGCGCCAGCGCTTCGAACAGCAGCTTCTTGCGCAGCACGGTGTAGACGGTTTCGGCCAGGGTGGCGCGCTCGCGCGGGCCCAGATAGCGGTTTTCGCGGAAAAAGCGGGACACCACGGCATCGGCCGGGTGTTCAAATGTCAGGGCGCGCTTGACGAGTTCAGAGCAAGCGTCGAGAAGGGCTTTGGGATGCATGGGCGCAATTGTCCCACTCTCGCCCTGGCCCTGGCTGGCACCAGAAATCTATGACGCCGGCCTGCTCCAAACGATTCGTAGTAAAAACAGGCTTCAGCCCTTTTCCTTCAAGCGTTGACAGCTCATCTTTTTAAAGCATCATGTCCGACCACGATCTGCCTGCACTCATCACCACCGAGCCCGGTCTCTACGAACACTACAAAGGCATGCGCTACGAAGTCATAGGCACGGTGCGCCACAGCGAAACGCTGGAGCCCATGACGCTTTACCGCGCGCTCTATGGCGAGCATGGCCTGTGGGTGCGCCCGGCTGCCATGTTCAACGAGATGGTGGTAATCGACGGCGTGGAACGGCCACGCTTTCGCCGCTTGCCCGCAAAGGAGCAGAAATCAGCATAAAGATAGGCTCTATCGCTTACCTATAAAGAAATAGAAGCTATCAAATCTGATCAAGCCTTGATCAGATTGAGCACGGCTTGCGGATAGATGATGTGCTCCTGCACCAGCACGCGTGCAGCCAGCAGCTCGGCCGTGTCACCCTCCAGCACGGGCACCACGGCCTGCTCCAGGATGGGGCCCACGTCGAGCTCGGCCGTCACGCGATGCACGGTGCAGCCCGCAAACTTGCAGCCCGCATCGATCGCTCGCTGATGGGTGTGCAGACCGGTGAAGGCCGGCAGCAGCGAAGGATGGATGTTGATCAGCCGGCCCTCATAGTGCGCAACAAAGCCTGGCGTGAGAATGCGCATGAAACCGGCCAGCACCACCAGATCGGGCGCATGGCGATCGATGACCTGCGTCAGCTCGGCATCAAAGGCCTCGCGGCTGTCGAACTGCTTGTGATCCAGAACCTCGGTGGCGATGCCGTTGTCCCGCGCGAACACCAGGCCCTTGGCCTCGGCCTTGTTGCTCACCACGGCGCTCACGCGGGCGTTGTACTGCTTTGCCCAGTTCTGCTGCTGGGATGCACGCACAATGGCAGCCATGTTCGAGCCGCCGCCCGAGATGAGGATCACGATGTTTTTCATGGGCGGCGATTGTCGCATTGACGGACAAACCCTATCGGGTTTGCACCAGTTCCTGTGCGCAGCCCTAAGACTTTCGAGGAGATCCCATGCCGTTTGACCCACGCAACACCCCTTTGAGCGCCATCGAAGCCCGCGTTCTGGCCACGCTGATGGAAAAGGCCCGCACCGTGCCCGACAGCTATCCGCTCACGCTCAACAGCCTGGTCACGGGCTGCAACCAGAAGTCCAGCCGAGATCCGGTGATGGAGGTCAGCGAGGGCGAAGCCCAGGAGGCACTGGACAGCCTGCGCCTCAAGACCCTGTCGGTGCAGATCAGCAGCGTGCGCTCCACGCGCTGGGAGCACAACTTCCCGCGCGGCATTGGCGTGCCCGACCAGTCGGCCGTGCTGCTGGCCCTGCTGATGCTGCGCGGCCCCCAGACCGCTGGCGAGCTGCGCATCAACTCCGAGCGCTGGCACCGCTTTGCCGACATCTCCTCGGTCGAAGCCTTTCTCGACGAACTGCGCGAACGCAGCGAGGAAAAAGGCGGCCCGCTGGTCGTACAGCTGCCGCGCGCCCCCGGCGCCCGCGAACAGCGCTGGGCCCACCTGCTTTGCGGCCCGGTGGATGTCAACGCCCTGGCAGCAAGTACCGGCAGCGCCAGCACAGGCGGCAATGCATCGGCCCTGCAGCAGCGTGTGGATGCGCTCGAAACCGAAGTCGCCCAACTGCGCGCCACCGTGCAGATGCTGTGCGAATCGCTGGGCGTGGAACCGCCTGCTGCCTCGGCTGAATAAATCCAGACAGAAACTGATAGCTGCCGGCCTTTATCCAGTAAGCGCTGGCAGCATGTTTCATTACAAACGACAGGCCGGCGCCAAAAACTGGCTCACGCCACGCAAAGACAGGCAGGCGCAGCCGCTCAGAGGGATGCTCATCCCTGGGGTTTCCCGCCATTTGTCGCAACCCGGACAGCCAGAAAAAGAACGTGCGTGCTACAAATCTCCAGCATTTGCAGGAGACAACGCATGGACTTGGCATTCACCCCTGAAGAACAGGCTTTTCGCGAAGAGATCCGCAGCTGGGTGCGGGCAAATCTGCCCGAGGATATTGCGCACAAGGTGCGCAACGATCTGCACCTGACGCGCGAGGACATGCAGCGCTGGGCCAAGATTCTGGGCAAAAAAGGCTGGCTCGGCTACGGCTGGCCCAAGGAATTCGGCGGCCCCGGCTGGAGCGCCGTACAAAAGCATTTGTTCGAGGAAGAATGCGCACTCGCCGGCACGCCGCGCATCGTGCCCTTCGGCCCCGTGATGGTGGCGCCGGTCATCATGGCCTATGGCACACCGGAGCAGCATCGGCGCTTTCTGCCCGGCATCGCCAGCGGCGAAGTCTGGTGGAGCCAGGGCTATTCCGAACCGGGTTCGGGCTCGGACCTGGCCAGCGTCAAGACCCGCGCCGAACGCGTGGGCGACAAATACATCGTCAACGGCCAGAAGACCTGGACCACGCTGGGCCAATACGGCGAGTGGATCTTCTGCCTGGTGCGCACCAGCAACGAGGGCAAGCCCCAGACCGGCATCAGCTTCCTGCTGGTCGACATGAAGTCGCCGGGCGTGACCGTGCGCCCCATTAAGCTGCTGGACGGCTCTCACGAGGTCAACGAGGTCTTTTTCGACAATGTGGAAGTGCCTGCCGACCAGCTGATCGGCGAGGAAAACAAGGGCTGGACCTATGCCAAGCACCTGCTCAGCCACGAGCGCACGAATATCGCCGATGTGAACCGTGCCAAGCGCGAGCTGGAGCGCCTCAAGCGCATCGCCAAGACCGAAGGCGTCTGGGAAGACCAGCGCTTTCGTGATCAGATCGCCCTGCTGGAGATCGATGTGATCGCGCTGGAAATGCTGGTGCTGCGCGTGCTCTCGGCCATGAAGTCGGGCAAGAACCCGCTGGACATTGCCGGCCTGCTCAAGATCAAGGGCAGCGAGATTCAGCAGCGCTACTCCGAGCTGATGATGCTGGCCGCAGGCCCCTACTCCCTGCCCTATATCCAGGAAGCCATGGAAGCCGGCTACCAGGGCGACTTTCCCGGCAACGTGCTGGGCAATGCGCCGCTGGCCGCGACCTACTTCAATATGCGCAAGACCACCATCTATGGCGGCTCCAACGAGGTGCAGCGAAACATCGTTGCTCAGACGGTTCTTGGCTAGCCAAGAACCGTCTTCGCTTTGCGAAACAGGACTACTCCCCCGTGCCCCCTCCGGGAGGGGGTTCTAGATTGAGCTTCGCTGGGCTGGTTTGGCGCTTCGCGCCAATTGCGGCCTGGTGGCAGGAGACAAATATGGATTTCGATTTTTCCGACGACCAGCAGCAACTGCGCGATGCCGTGGCCCGCTGGGTGGACAAGGGCTATACCTTCGAGCGACGCCAGGGCATTGCCAAACAAGGCGGCTTCTCGCGCGAGGTCTGGAACGAGCTGGCCGAGCTGGGCCTGACGGCCCTCACCGTGCCCGAGCAATATGGCGGCCTGGGCCAGGGCGCGGTCGATGTGATGGTGGTCATGGAGGAACTGGGCCGCGGTCTGGTGATGGAGCCTCTGACCCAGGCTTTCGTGGCCTCCGCCTTGCTCGGTCAGTTCGGCGACGAAGCCGTCAAACAAGCCTGGCTGCCCCGTATCGCCAGCGGTGAAAAGCTGGTTGTGCTCGCATCGCAGGAGCGCAAGGCGCGCTACCAGATTGATGTTTGCGCCGCAAAAGCCTCTAAATCCGGCGATGGCTATACGGTAGATGCTACGAAAAACATTGTTCCTGCGGGCGACCAGGCCGACGCCTTCATCGTGCCGGCACAGCTCGACGGCAAGATCGCGCTCTTCCTCGTCGAGAACGGCAGCGAAGGCGTCGCCACCAAGCCCTATGCCACGCAGGATGAGGGTCGCGCGGCCGATCTGGTCTGCCGGTCAGCAGCGGCCACCCTGATCACCACCAATGGCGTGGCTGCCCTCACCCTGGCACAGGATGTGGCCAATGCCGCTCTTTGCGCCGAAGGCGTGGGCGTGATGGAGCAGACGCTCAAGCTCACCACCGAGTACATGAACCAGCGCAAGCAGTTCGGCGTGGTGATCTCCAGCTTCCAGGCCCTGCGCCACCGCGTGGCCGATATGAAGATGCAGCTGGAGCTGGCTCGCTCCATGAGCTACTACGGCACGCTCAAGCTGGTGGCGCCTGCCGAGGAGCGCCATGTCGCCATCGCGCGCGCCAAGGTGCAGCTGGGCCAGTCCATGCGTTATGTGGGCCAGCAGGCCGTGCAGCTGCATGGCGGCATCGGCGTGACGGACGAATATGTGGGCAGCCACTATTTCAAGCGACTGACCCAGATGGAGATGACGGGTGGCGACACCCTGCACCACCTGGGCACGGTATCGGCCCATATGCAGGACAGCGCCGGCGTCTTTGCCTGAAAGCCTGCATCAATATTCATCAAAATCACGGCAACTGCATTCAACCCAAAACTAAAAGTCAACAGCACGTTTCGGCGTGCTGTTTTGCTTCCTGCATGCACTATGGGCCCTATCGCTCTTCCTATGATTCTTGCGCCATTCACAAGAATCAAAGGAGACATGCATGAGCAAGCAAGACAGCGAAAAGTATCTGCTGGAGTCCATCCGCCTGGCCATGGGCAATGTCAAGGGCCGCGAATCCGCGACCTGGCCTTTCGGTGCCGTGCTGGTGCGTGACGGCAAGGTCCTGGCGCGCGCCGTCAACCAGGTCGATGAGCTCTGCGACCCCACGGCCCACGCCGAGATGCAGGCGCTGCGCATTGCCGCCAAGGCCCTGGGCAGCACGGATCTGTCCGGCTCGGTCATGTATGCCAGCGGCTATCCCTGCTCCATGTGCCACACCGCCATGCTGCTGGCCGGCGTGAAGCAGGTGTACTTCGCCTACTCCAACGAAGACGGCGAGCCCTACGATCTGTCGGCTGCGCGCGGCTATGAGGAACTGGCTCGCCCCGAAGGCCGGCGCGAACTGCCCGTCATCAGCCACCGAGTGCGCGATGCCGGCGAGGACCTGTACCAGGCCTGGCAAAAGGCCGTGGACGAAGATCGCGCCACGGTCTAGCCAACACTGGCTCCAGCCGCTATCAAGAACAAAGCCCTGAATGACGAGTTCAGGGCTTTTGCATTCTGGAGAACCTCAGGTCAGCAGATAGTCCACCGGTTTGAGCGGCGCCGGAACCTGGGGGTCACCCAGCGACTGGCTGAGGCTGATCTCGATGCTGCGACAGATGCTGTCCAGTGCCAGGTCGTTGCTTTCCATGCCGAATGGCTCTTCCAGCTCGTCACCCAGCACATCGAGACCGTAGAAGGTATAGGCCACGATGGCTACGACAAACGGCGTCATGAAGCCCGTGATGTCCACCAGACCGAAAGGCAGCAAAAAGCAGTACAGATGGGCCGTGCGGTGCAGCAGCAAGGTGTAGGAAAACGGAATCGGCGTATTGCGGATGCGCTCGCAGGAGGCTGCAGCCGTCGTGAAGCCGTTGAGGGTGCGGTCCAGCTCCACGGCCAGGCAGGGGTCTATGCGCTGCTCGCGCACGCACTGGCCCAGATCCTTGCCCATGGCCAGCATCAGCGCATCGGTGCGCTGATTCAGCGGCAGCAGCTGCAGGCGCTGCCACTCGGCATGGGTCAGCCATTGCTGGGCCGCCACATCGTCCTTGAGGCCGCGCAGCTGGGCCCGCAGCACATGAGAAAAAGCCACGGCCCGATGCACCATGCGCACCCGCACATCGTTGGCCCGCTGGCGCGGGTCTACGGGGTGATCGAGCTCGATCAGGCTCAGGCACTGGCGCGCCAGCGTGCGTGCATAGATCACGATCTCGCCCCAAAGCTTGCGACCCTCCCAGTAGCGCGCATACGCGGTGTTGTTGCGAAAGCCCAGAAAAATCGCCAGCGGCAGGCCGATCAGGGTGAACGGGATCGGCGTGATGGGAATCTTGGTGTGGAACAGCGTGCCATGCGCCACGGTGACGATGATGGCCAGCACGATGTTGACGGCAAGCACACCTTTGATGCGTTGCAGCACCGAGCCCCGGACAATCCACAGCAGCTTGAAGCCCGACGGGCGATCTCTGACGATCATGAAAACGAGAAATGAGGTCTAAACCCGAATTCAATCACAAGCATGCGGGGATTTCAGCCAGTGCCGAGAACTCCCACTGCGTCAGTAGGCAGCCTGGGCCGCGCCAGCACGCTCCAGGCGGCATCTGCTGCACATGGGCAGCAAACTCCGACATAGGGTGCCAACCCGCCAGCCAGCATAAGAAAAGCCCCGCATTGCGGGGCTTGGGCGGCGATAGGGGCTCAGGCTGCCTGCAGGCTGCTGGCACTACTCACGCGTTGCGACAGGCGCAGGCGACTGATGAAGCCGATCTGGCGCAGGGCTTCGGCAAACTCCTGCTCGGTGCCGCACTCGGTACGCGAGGCCAGCTCGGCAAACAGGCCGGCGCGCGTGTAGTGGCGCACGCAGGCGATGAAGGGAAAGCCATGGCGCGTGCGATAGGCCTGGTTCAGCTCGGCCAGGCGCTCGCCCTGCTCCTGCGCCAAATCTCCCAGCCCCGCGCTTTGCTGCTCCTGCTGGGAGTCAACGGTCAGCGTGCCGGAGCGCACGGCGCTGGCCGACAGCTCGGGGTGGCCACAGAGAAAGCGCAGGGTCTGCTCACGCGGGCTGCCATGCACGGCGGCCAGCATGGCCTGGTGCAGTGCGTCCAGGCTGGCAAAGGGGCGCTGCTGCGCTGCAGCCTCGGCCACCCAGGGGGCGTATTCAAAAACCTCGCCGAGCGCGGCCGCAAAGTCTGCGTGCGTCATGACGTTGAGCTCGTCGAGCGTGGGGATGGAGGAGGTAGTGGTGCTAGTCATGAGGCCAGTGTAGGAAGCGCGTTTCCCGCCTCACAGTGCTGGCTTGTTATAGCCCGTATAGCAGCCGGCTACGTCGATGCCGTCAGCACCTGCGAGGCCTGATTGAGCAGAGCGCGCAGCCAGATATGGGAGGCATCCCGGTGCCGGGACGAATGCCAGAGCTGGTAGAAGCGCATGACGCGGTTGCCCATGGGCAGAGGCACCATGGCCAGCGGCAACCGTTTGGCGTGATAGGCCGCGAAATGACGGCTGGTGGTCAGCAGCAGGTCGGTGCCCACCAGCAGATCCGGCGCCATCGAGAAATGCGAGCATTGCACTCGGCCGTCACGGCTCACGCGCATGGTGCCCAGACTGCTCTCCACCACGCCGCGCTGATCGGGCGAATAAGGCGTGAACACCACATGCGCGGCCTGCAGATAGTGCTCGGCCGTGAGCCGGCCCGGCCCGGCCAGAGGATGCTTTTCATCGAGCAGGCAGACCACCTCGTCCTCGAGCAGCGTGGACATGTGCAAATGCTCGGGCGGGCTCGGCCAGTTGCCGATGACGATATCCACCTCGCCGCTTTGCAGGGCCTGCTCGTAGTCGAAGTTCTGGCCCAGCGGCAGCAGGACCAGCCTCGCGCCCGGTGCCTGCGCTCGCATGAGCTGGACCACACGCGCCATGAAGGGCGGTGCCAGATAGTCGGGCATGGCGATGGTGAAGCGCAGTTGCGTGGTCTCGGCCACAAATTCCTTGCCGACGCTCAGCAGCCCGTCGATCAGGCCCAGCGCCGCACGTGCCTGCTCCACGGCCTGAAGCGCGCGCGCCGTCGGCACCATGCGGTTCTTGTCCCGCACCAGCAAAGGGTCGTTGAAGATGGCCCGCAATCGCCGCAGCGCCGCGCTGATGGCCGGTTGTGACTGATTGAGGCGTATTGCCGCGCGCGACACGCTTTTTTCGCTGATCAGGGTGCACAGCACGCGCAGCAAATAGGTATCGAACGGTTCTTCGCTGCGAGACACGTGTTTTCCCTAGAGATATGCATTTTGCTATGCGGCTCATAGCAGGCGCTTAGTTTCGCATATCGCCACAAGTCGCGACCATGCAAGTGTCCGCAAACCCAACAACAAATTTCCGAGACAAGGACTTGCCATGAGTGCTCATCATGTGCCGATCAGCGGCACCGCTGCTTCCGTCGATCAGGTCGACGCCACCTACTCCAAGATTTCCTGGCGCCTGCTGCCCTTTCTGGGCGTGCTGTGGGTGCTGGCCTGGCTGGACCGCGTCAACATCGGCTTCGCCAAGCTGCAGATGCTCGACGACCTGAAATTCAGCGAAGCCGTCTACGGCCTGGGCGCCGGCATCTTCTTCATCGGCTACTTCCTGTTCGAAGTGCCGTCCAACATGTTGCTGCAGAAGATAGGCGCCAAGAAGACGGTGATGCGCATCACCATAGGCTGGGGCCTGATCTGCATCTTGCAGGCCTGGGTGACGACACCGACCCAGTTCTACATCCTGCGCTTTCTGATGGGCGTGTTCGAGGCCGGCTTCTACCCCGGCATCATCCTCTACCTGACCTACTGGTATCCGTCCAAGCGCCGCGCCAAGGCCTTCGGCACCTTCATGTCGGCCTCGGCCATCGCCGGCGTCATCGGCGGCCCGCTGGCTGGCGGCATCATGACCTGGGCTGCAGGCGCGCACGGCATGCACGGCTGGCAGTGGCTGTTCATCATCGAAGGCATCCCCTCGGTGCTGGCCGGCATCTTTGCCTACTTCTACATGACCGACCGCCCCGAGGAAGCCAAATGGCTCACCGACACGGACCGCGCCGTCGTGCGCCAGCAACTCGAAATCGACCAGAAGGCCCAGGGCGAGCGCCACAGCGACTGGCGCACCCTGTTCGGCAACCCCATGGTGTGGCTGCTGATCGCCGTGTTCTTCTGCCTGCTCTGCGCCAACTCCACGCTGACCTTCTGGATTCCCACCGTGATTCGCGAAGCGGGCTTCACCTCGCCCATGCAGGTGGGCTGGATCGCCGGTGCCGCCTACCTGCTCGGCGCGGCCGGCATGATCATCAACGGTCGCCATTCCGACCACCGTGGCGAGGTACGCTGGCACTTCGCGGGCTCGGCCCTGCTGGGCGCCGTGGGCATGCTGGCCCTGGCCTTCACCATGGGCATGGACAGCATCCCCGTGATCGTGGCGCTGACGGCCATGGTCCTGGCACTGGTGGGCACCATGAGCGCGATCCCCGTCTTCTGGCAGATGCCCAATATGCTGCTCAGCGGCGGCGCTGCTGCAGTGGGCGTGGCGCTGATCAACTCGGTGGCCAATCTGGCCGGCTTCGGTGCCCCTTATCTGATGGGCGTGATCAAGGCCTCCACCGGCAAGGTCGCTCCGGGCCTGTACCTGGTGGCCATCGTGGAAGCGCTGGCAGCCGTTCTCGCCATCGCCTTCGTCGCCCGCGTCCAGCGCCGCAAGAACGTCTGAAGGAGTCATCCCGCATGCATCCCACACCCACACCGACCCCGTCGCGCCGACGGTTCGCACTCTCGGGCCTCGTGCTCGGCGCCTCGGCCCTGACAGGCACACACGGCGCGCTGGCCGCCGACACCCCCCCGGCAGTGCCGGCCCAGGCCACCGGCCCCATCGTGCTGCATGGTGTCAGCCCGCGCCTGACCATGCATGCCGTGGACACCTTCCATGGCTCTGCAGCCACGGGCTTGCGCATCGACTTTTCGCGCTTCGACGGCGAAACCTATGTGCCGATACGCAGCTTTGTCGTGAACGCCAACGGCCGGGCCGACGAACCGCTGCTGATCGACGACAGCTACCGCAGCGGCCGCTACGAAATGCTGCTGCACGTGGACGAGTACTTTGCTGCCAAGGGCGCCAAGCTGCCGCGCCCGGCCTTTCTGTCCAAGGTGCCGGTGCGCTTCCAGATCGTGAACACGGCAGAGCGCATCCATCTGCCCATCCAGTTCGGCCCCTGGAGCTATACCTATTCGCGCGGCAGCTGAGCCGGCATATCCGCGCTCTATCGCAACCCATCGAAAGACCACTATGGCAGGCATCAGCACCCATGTACTCAACCTCACCACCGGTCGCCCCATAGACGGCATGCGGGTGGAACTCTACGACGTGGCGCAGACCCCGGCGCAGCGCCTGAACAGCACCCGTACCAATGCCGACGGTCGCACCGACGCCCCCATGCTGCCCGCCGCCGCGGCCCGCACCGGGGACTTCGAGCTGCGCTTTTACACAGGCGAGCATTTCAAGGAGCCCACGGCGCTGTCGGAAGAAGTGCTGGTGCGCTTTTCCATCTTCGACGCGGCCCAGCACTACCACGTGCCCATGCTGTGCTCGCCGTGGTTCTTCAACACCTACCGCGGCAGCTGATTTTTTACCAAGGAGAACGACTCGATGAACAACGAAAACGACAGCGGCAAATACCTGCTTGAATCCATACGCTTGGCCATGGGCAATGTCAAAGGCCGCCAGCAGCCCACCTGGCCCTTCGGCGCCGTGCTGGTCAGGGACGGCCAGGTACTTGCCCGCGCCGTCAACCAGGTCGATGAGCTCTGCGACCCCTCGGCCCACGCCGAGATGCAGGCCCTGCGCATAGGAGCCAAGGCCCAGGGCAGCACCGATCTGTCGGGGGCCGTCATGTATGCCAGCGGCTACCCTTGCTCCATGTGCTACACGGCCATGTTGCTGGCCGGCGTGAAGCAGGTGTATTTCGCCTACTCCAACGAAGACGGCGAGCCCTACGATCTGTCGGCCGCGCGCGGCTATGTGGAACTGGCCAAGCCCGAGGAGCAGCGCGAGATGGCCCTGATCGGCCAGCGCGTGCGCGACGAGGGCGAAGACCTCTACGAAGCCTGGCAAAAAGCCGTCTCCACCACAGTCTGAACGCGTTTCTGTCCTCTTGCTCCTGCCCCGCGGCGCCAGCCCGGGGCTTTTTTTACGCCCTAGCTGCGCCAGCGTGATCCACGCGGCACATGGGCCACGAGAAACTCCATCTGGTCGGCCAGAATGCGGCGGTTTCTCAGGATGAAGTCCTCCCACAGCGTGGGCGTGTAGGGGGTGTAGAGCAAGGGCATGCGGGCCTGCTCCGGTGTTCTGGCCCCCTTGCGGTGGTTGCAGGCGCGGCAGGCCGTGACCAGATTCATCCAGCTGTGCTGCCCGCCGGTGCTCACGGGGACAATGTGCTCGCGCGTGAGATCGCTCTCATGGAAGCGCCGCCCGCAATAGGCGCAGACGCAGCGGTCACGAGCAAAGAGCTTGCCATTGGTCAGACCCGGCAGCAGCTCATGCGGGTTGATGTTCGGCATGCCCTTGGTGCCGATGATGGAGTTGATGTGAATGACTGACTGCTTGCCGGTCACCGCATTGTGGCCACCGCGAAAGCAGGCGATTTCGACACCGGCTTCCCAGCGCACATCTTCTGCTGCGTAATGCAGCGCCGCCTGCTCCAGCGTTACCCAGGACTGCGGCAGCCCCTGGGCTGTCAGCTTCAAGACTTTCACAACCAGCCTCCATACAGTCAAACTTGGACCACGGAAAACGGACAAGCGTCTTGGCGCTTTTGAGCACAATCGTGCAGCCTCCACAGCTGCCTGATTTGAAGCAATATACTCTGAAACTATGTCAAATTGACGGCTTGTGTCGCATGCATCGGCGCCAGTTGCTATAAATAACAAAGCAGTCCATGAAGATTTTCCGCGGCATCAATCATCCCGGCGTGGCCCCGGCCTGCGCTGTGACCATTGGCAATTTTGATGGTGTACACCGGGGACATCAAGCCATGCTCGGCCTGCTCAAGGCCGAGGCCGCCCAGCGCGGCATCCCCAGCTGCGCCATGACCTTCGAGCCGCACCCGCGCGACTACTTTGCCAAGAAGCTGGGCAAGCCCGAGATGGCCCCGGCCCGCGTGGGCACGCTGCGCGACAAGCTCAGCCAGCTCGAGGTCTGCGGCGTCGATCAGGTCGTGATCCTGCCCTTCAACCAGGCCCTGGCCGGCCAGAGTCCCGAGGACTTCATTCAAGACGTGCTGATCTCGGGCCTGGGCGCCAAGTACGTGCTGGTGGGCGACGACTTCCGCTTTGGCTCCAAGCGCGCCGGCGATTACGCCATGCTGGACAACGCCGGCCAGGCCCTGGGCTTTGATGTGGCCCGCATGAACAGCTATGAAGTCCATGGGCTGCGCGTCTCCAGCACGGCCGTGCGCGAGGCCCTGGCCGCCGGCGACATGCACCAGGCCGCCAAGCTGCTGGGCCACCCCTACCGCATCTCGGGCCATGTGGTGCATGGCCGCAAGCTGGGCCGCAAACTGGCCGAATCAATGAGCGGAGCCGAGGACGGCTTTCGCACGCTGAATCTGCGTTTCGACCACTGGAAACCTGCCGCCAGCGGCATTTTTGCCGTGCTGGTGCATGGTCTGACGGACAAGCCGCTGCAGGGCGTGGCCAACCTGGGCGTGCGCCCTTCGCTGGACCCCAACGACATCAACGGCGGCCGGGTGCTGCTGGAGACCCACTGTTTCGATTGGCCCGCCCAACTGGGTGGAGAAGGTGCCTACGGTAAAATCATCCGCGTGGAACTTCTGCACAAACTGCACGACGAGCTGAAGTATGACAGTCTCGATGCCCTGACGGTCGGCATCGCCAAGGACTGCGATGACGCGCGCGCGTTTTTCGCCTCGGCCCACATACCGTCTCACACCTCGTCGCACACAGAGACCCGTCGCCAGACCACGCGCGACCGAATTTGAAGCTCGCTGCTCGCACGTCCCAGGCGCAGCAGCGCACTGGCGCTCACCTCACCATTCACGCCCAGGCAGAACTGCCCGGGCACCGCATTGCTTTCAAGGTTTCCCATGTCTGATTCGAAGTCCAACAAGCCCGAAGCGTCCGCTTACCGCGCCACGCTGAACATGCCCGACACCCCTTTCCCCATGCGCGGCGACCTGCCCAAGCGCGAACCCGCCTGGGCCAAGGAATGGGATGACCAAGGCATCTACAAGAAGCTGCGTGACGCCCGCAGCGGCGCGCCCAAGTTCATCCTGCACGACGGCCCTCCATACGCCAACGGCAAGCTGCACATTGGCCATGCGGTGAACAAGATCCTCAAGGACATGATCGTCAAGAGCCGCCAGCTCGAAGGCTTCGACGCGCTCTACGCACCGGGCTGGGACTGCCACGGCCTGCCCATCGAGAACGCCATCGAGAAACTGCATGGCCGCAACCTGCCACGCGACGAGATGCAGGCCAAGAGCCGCGCCTTTGCCGCCGAACAGATTGAGC
Source organism: Comamonas sp. Z1 (assembly GCF_008121555.1). Taxonomy (NCBI): domain Bacteria; kingdom Pseudomonadati; phylum Pseudomonadota; class Betaproteobacteria; order Burkholderiales; family Comamonadaceae; genus Comamonas; species Comamonas sp. Z1. The sequence goes on along the minus strand of NZ_VOQT01000004.1, from coordinate 60,339 downwards.
AGCAGATGGTGGACTTCAAGCGCCTGGGCGTGCTCGGCGACTGGGATCACCCCTACAAGACCATGAACTACGCCAACGAGGCCGCCGAGCTGCGCGCCTTGAAGAAGGTGATGGAGCGTGGTTTTGTCTACCGCGGCCTCAAGCCCGTTTACTGGTGCTTTGACTGCGCCTCCTCGCTGGCCGAGTTCGAGATCGAATACGCCGACAAGCAAAGCCAGACCCTGGACGTGATGTTCCCCGCTGCCGAGCCAGCCAAACTGGCCGCAGCATTCGGCCTGGACAAGCTCGATAAGGAAGCCTTCATCGTCATCTGGACGACGACGGCCTGGACCATCCCCGCCAACCAGGCGCTCAACGTCAACCCCGATCTGGAATACAGCCTGGTGGAGACCGAGCGCGGTCTGCTGATCGTGGCCTCCGCCCTGGTCGAGAAATGCCTGGCCCGCTGGAAGCTGGAGGGCCGCGTGCTCGCCACCGCCAAGGGCGAAAAGCTCGACCACATGCCCTTCAAGCACCCGCTGGCCCATGTGGACAAGGGCTTTGACCGCATCTCGCCCGTGTACCTGGCCGAATACGCCACCGCCGACGACGGTACCGGTATCGTGCACTCGGCCCCTGCCTATGGCGTGGACGACTTCAACAGCTGCATGTCCAACGGCATGGACTACAAGCAGATCCTGAACCCCGTGCAGGGCAACGGCGTGTACGCGGCCGATCTGCCCATGTTCGGCGGCCAGCATATCTGGAAGGCCGTGCCCGTCATCCTCGACGCCCTGAAGGTCGCGGGCCGCCTGATGGACACCACCACCATCAGCCACAGCTATCCGCACTGCTGGCGCCACAAGACGCCCGTCATCTACCGCGCTGCCGCCCAGTGGTTCATCCGCATGGACGAAGGCGAAGGCGTGTTCACCGATCCCGCGCAAAAGCCCGAGAAGACCCTGCGCCAGATCGCGCTGGACGCCATCGAGCAAACCAACTTCTACCCGCAAAACGGCCAGGATCGCCTGCGCGCCATGATCGCCGGCCGTCCCGACTGGTGCATCTCGCGCCAGCGCTCGTGGGGCGTGCCCATCCCCTTCTTCCTGCATGTGGACACGGGCGCTCTGCACCCCCGCACCATGGAGATCATCGACCAGGCTGCCACCATGATCGAGCAAGGCGGCATCGAGGCCTGGAGCCGCGTCAGCACCGAAGATATCCTGGGTGCCGAAGAGGCCAAGAGCTATACCAAGAGCACCGATATTCTGGAGGTGTGGTTCGACTCGGGCTCCACCTTCTGGCATGTGCTGCGCGGCACCCATCCCGAGCACCACCACGACCACGGCCCCGAGGCCGATCTGTACCTGGAAGGCCACGACCAGCACCGCGGCTGGTTCCACAGCTCGCTGCTGCTGGCGTCGGCCATCTTCGGCCGCGCGCCCTATCGCGGCCTGCTGACCCATGGCTTCACCGTGGACGGCCAGGGCAAGAAGATGTCCAAGTCGCTGGGCAACACCGTGGCGCCGCAGGACGTGTCAAGCAAGATGGGCGCGGAAATCATCCGCCTGTGGGTGGCCTCGACCGACTACTCGGGCGACCTGGGCATCGACGACAAGATCCTGGCCCGCGTGGTGGACGCCTATCGCCGCATCCGCAACACGCTGCGCTTCCTGCTGGCCAACACCAGCGACTTCGACGCGAGCAAGGACGCCGTGGCCTACGGCGAGATGCTGGAGATCGACCAGTTCGCGCTGGCCCGCTCGGCCCAGCTGCAGCAGGAAATCCTGGCCCACTACAAGGTCTACGAATTCCACCCCGTCGTCGCCAAGCTGCAGCTGTTCTGCTCCGAAGACCTGGGCGGCTTCTACCTGGACGTGCTCAAGGATCGCCTCTACACCAGCGCCCCCAAGAGCCTGGCACGCCGCTCGGCCCAGACCGCGCTCTACCAGATCACCCAGGCGCTGCTGCGCTGGATGTCGCCCTTCCTGTCCTTCACGGCCGAGGAAGCCTGGAAGATCGTGGGCCACAGCGAATCCATCTTCCTGGAGAAGTTCACCGAGCTGCCCGCCGGCGACGAAGGCCTGCTGGCCAAGTGGACGCGCCTGTGCGAGATCCGCAACCAGGTCAACAAGGACATCGAAGTGGTGCGCACCACCGGCGCCGTGGGCTCCTCCCTGCAGGCCGAAGTCACGCTCACGGCCGAGCCCGAGGACCTGGCCCTGCTGCAAAGCCTCAAGGACGATCTGAAGTTCGTCTTCATCACCTCGGCAGCGACTGCCGTGGCCGGCGATGCCCTGGCCACCACCGTGAAGGCCAGCGAGCACGCCAAGTGCGAGCGCTGCTGGCACTACCGTGAAGACGTGGGCGTGAACCCCGAGCACCCCTCGATCTGCGGCCGCTGCGACAGCAATCTGCACGGCACGGGCGAAGTCCGCACCAAGGCTTGAGTCTTCAAAAAGTGAGCTGCCAGCGTATGCTGGCAGCCATTTTCAGCATTTATTCTTGCTGAAATCCTTTTGAGTCAAGCGCTAACCGCTATCAAAAAACCTTAGCAAAGAGCTGCCATGAGCAACACCCAGACCTCCTCCGCAGGCCTTGGCCGTATCTGGCCCTGGCTGCTGTGGGCGCTTGTCATCATCGGCGTGGATCAGGTCACCAAGCAGATGATTCTGAGCCACTACCAGTATGGGGACTGGACTCCCATCACCGGCTTCTTCAACATCGTGCGCGCGCACAACACGGGCGCAGCCTTCTCCTTCCTTGCGGGCGGCAGCGGCTGGCAGCGCTGGCTGTTCGTGGCCATAGGCGTGATTGCCACCGTGCTCATCGTCTGGCAGCTGCGCAAGCACCCCGGCGAGAAGATGTTCTGCCTGTCGCTGTCCAGCATCCTGGGCGGGGCTATCGGCAATGTGGTGGACCGCCTGCAACACGGCTATGTGGTGGACTTTCTGGACTTCTACTGGGGCAGCAGCCACTTTCCGGCATTCAACGTGGCCGACATGGGCATCACGCTGGGCGCCATACTGCTGATCCTGGATGAGGTTTTGCGCGCAAAACGCGCCAAGAACCAGAGCGTGTAAGCGCCAGTCGCTTTCCATCGGCAAGGCCCGCTGCCTCTCTAGCAGACAGCGGGCCTTGCTTATTCCGCCCCGCTCCGGCAGGATTCGGCCGACTCGTAGACGGGCTCGGCAGCACCTTCAGGCATATCGCGCTGAATATGACTGCCCGCAGACAAGATGATGCCGCCCCGGACCGCGGACTGAACCAGCGTGATGTGCGTCAGCTGTTCTTGCTCGGCCATCTGCTGTACCTGCCGCTGATTGATCCATGCAATCTGCGCCGGCCCGAGCAGCGTGGAGATGGACAGCAATACCGCCACCACCCATTGCCAGATGCGCAGCGGCCGCCTGGGCTTGCCGCGCCGCAAATGCCATAGCTGCCATGGCTGCCAGCAACATCAAAAGAAAGCTCACCGCAGCAGCACCGGGCATGGCAGGAATCATGAACCCGCCTTTTTAATAGCATCGAACGCAATACCGATATACGGAAAACTCGGTCGCCTCTGAAATCTCATCCGTAGAAACGATGTTTCGAATAATTCGTTTTTGTTCTATTGTGTTCCTTATTCCGCACTTATTTGTGCGTGAAGAGTGAGCCATCGGGGCAGACCGGCCTCACTCAGGGGTATATTAGGTCGCTCCTTCGCGGGCAGAACATGAAGCATTTATTGAATCTTTTAGCAGCCATTGCCCTCTTGATCTGGGGCTCTCAGATGGTTCGCACCGGCGTTCTGCAGGTCTTCGGCGCAAACCTGCGCAACATTCTCGCCCGCAGCATGAGCAACCGTTTCTCGGCAGCACTATCTGGCATGGGCGTCACGGCCCTGGTGCAATCAAGTACGGCCACCTCGCTGATGACCTCGTCCTTTGTAGGCCAGGGTCTGATCACCCTGCCCTCGGCCCTGGCCGTGATGCGCGGTGCCGATGTCGGCACGGCTCTGATGGCCGTGCTGTTCTCCACCGATCTTTCCTGGCTGTCGCCGCTGTTCATCTTTGTCGGCGTGGTGCTCTATATCTCGCGCAAGGACTCCAAGCCCGGTCGTATCGGCCGCGTGCTCATCGGCCTGGGCCTGATGCTGCTGGCCCTGCGCCTGGTGGTGGAAGCCACCGAGCCCCTGCTGCAGGCCCCTGCCGTGCGCACCCTGCTGGCCTCGGTCAGCAGCGATCTGTTCATGGAATTGCTGCTGGGCGCGGTACTGGCCGTGCTGGCCTACTCCAGCCTGGCCGTGGTGCTGCTGATTGCGGCCATGGCCAGCTCCGGCGCCATTCCGCTGGATGTGGCTCTGGGCCTGACCCTGGGCGCCAATCTGGGCAGCGGCCTGGTCGCGGCGCTCACCACCGCCAAATCGGCGGTGGAGGAGCGCCAGGTCACCATAGGCAATCTGCTGTTCAAGATCATGGGCGTGGCCATCGTCGCGCCCTTTATCGGGCTGTGGTCGCAGTACGCCCAGCCCTATCTGGCCAACGCCGGCCAGAACGTGGTGATGTTCCATCTGGCGTTCAATATCTTCAACAGCCTGTGCTTCATCGGCCTGACCCAGCTCGTGGCCCGCTGGGTGACTGCCATGCTGCCCAAGCCCGAGGAAGAAAGTGCAGCCAAGCTGCTGCGCCCACGCCACCTGGACCCCTCGGCCCTGTCCACCCCTTCGCTGGCCATAACCTGTGCCGTGCGCGAGTCACTGCATCAGGCCGACGTGGTGGAGTCCATGCTGATCGGCCTGCAAAAAGTGGCTGAAACCGACGATGCCAAGCTCTCCGAGGAAGTGCGTCACCTGGAAGGCACGGTGGACGATCTGTACTCGGCCATCAAGTACTACATGACCAAGATCTCGCGCGCCGAACTCGACGAGCGCGAAGGTCAGCGCTGGACGGAAATCATCAGCTTCACCATCAATATGGAGCAGATCGGCGATATCATCGAGCGCGTGCTGCTGGATCTGGAAGACAAGAAGATCAAGAAGGGCCGCCAGTTCTCGGCCGCCGGAAAACAGGAAATTCACGAGCTGACCCAGCATCTGCTGGACAATCTGCGCCTGGCCATGAGCGTCTTCCTCAACGGCAATGTGCGCGAGGCGCAAAAGCTGCTCGAGGAAAAAGCGCGCTTTCGCGATCTGGAACTGGCCTACTCGGCCACCCATCTGGAGCGCCTGTCGCAGCACACGGTTTCGAGCATAGAGACCAGCTCCCTGCATATCGACATGATCAGCGACCTCAAGCGCATCAACTCGCTGCTGTGCTCGGTGGCCTACCCGATTCTCGAGCAGGCCGGAGCCCTGGCGCCCAGCCGGCTCAAGTCCACCGCACTGGAGAACCAACGCTAGCTGCTCTGCCGCCCTACCATCCCATGTAGGCGGCAAGCACCAGGGAGGCCTCGGGGGTGAAACGCCCCTGCAGCATCCAGCCCTGGACCTCGGTCAGCTCCAGCCGCTCGAAACGCTGTACCTCGCCATCCTGATTCACAGGCTGCAGCGCATCGGGTACCAGGGCCGAGAACCAGTCTATGCGCTCGACCATATAGCCCTGTCCCTCTGCTTCGTCGCTGGGTCTTGCGAACATCACATTTCCGCCGTGCCGAAGCTCGCCGAGTTCTGCCACATGCAGACCGGCCTCCTCCCAGGTTTCACGCGCCAGCGCCTCGGCCAGACCATCTGCCGCCGAGACCATGCCGCCCATCAAGGTATCCCACATGCCGGGGTTGTTGGCCTTGTCCTCCGAGCGCTGCTGCACCCAGATCGAGCCATCCGCGCAGGCACCCACCAGATGCACGGCTCTGGTGGCGATGCCCAGTGGCCGCACGGCACCACGCTCGACGGTTGCCAGTTGCCGGCCCTCGGCATTGCAGACCGCCAGTTGTTCGTTGCGCCAGGCACCGGCAAGACCGGCGCTGCGCATGGCCTGTGCCAGCCGGTTCAGATTGTCCGTCGCCCCGCCCTGGCCTTCCAGCCGCCATTGCCCGGCCAGCAGCCTCAGCGCTATTCCGTGGGCCACCAGCAGATCAGACCCCAGCTTGCGCGCAAAGTCTTCCTCGATACTGCCGATCTGCTGATCATCAATGCACAGCGGCTGGCGCGGGCGCAGAGGCTGCCTGCTGGCCATGGCCTGCTGTGCCTGCAGCCATTGCTGCTGGAGCGACGTGGTTTGCTGCTTCATGAAAAATCTCCCAAGCCTGCATTGTGCTCAGCTTCGCAAAACGGGAAGGCTTGCATCACTATTGAGGGCTACCGGTTTGCCGCCAACTGCCGCCGCCACACGGTGTGACAGGCCCAAAGACCAACGGTCGCACGTTACAGTGGCAACCCATGAATTCCCCCCTGAAACCCGCCACGGTCGCCATGCTCAGCCTGGCTCCGGCACTGTGGGCCGGCAATGCCATCGTGGGCCGACTTGCTCACGACCTGATCTCGCCCTTTGCACTCAACTTCCTACGCTGGTGCATCGCCTTTGTGCTGCTATTGCCGCTGGCATGGCGGGTGCTGCGCAAGGACAGTCCGATCTGGCCGTTGTGGCGGCAGTACATGCTGCTGGGACTGCTGGGCATAGGCTGCTACAACGCCTTGCTGTACTTGGCGCTCAAGACCTCGACTCCGCTGAACGTGACGCTGGTGAGCTCGAGCATGCCGGTCTGGATGCTGGCCATAGGCCGGCTGTGCTGGGGCATTCGCATCAGCCGCCGGCAGATGGGCGGGGCTTTGCTGTCAGTGCTGGGCGTGGCGGTGGTGATGTCGCGCGGCGACTGGCAGACGCTGCTTGCTCTGCGCTTTGTGCCCGGCGACCTGTTCATGGTGCTGGCGACGATTGCCTGGGCTTTCTACACCTGGCTGCTGTCGCGCAGCACCGGCCCCCAGGAAGTGAAATCGCACTGGGCCAGCTTTCTGCTCGCACAGATCGTTTTCGGCCTGCTCTGGTCCGGCCTTTTCACGGGCGGCGAAGCCTTGCTGGGCGAGTTCCGCCTGGTGCCGGGCTGGCCGCTGCTGGGCAGCCTGCTGTTCATCGCCGTGGGCCCGGCCATCCTGGCCTACCGCTTCTGGGGCATGGGCGTGCAGCGCTCCACGCCCGCCATTGCGGGCTTCTTCGGCAATCTGATTCCGCTGTTCACGGCCCTGCTGTCGATTCCCGTGCTCGGCGAAACCCCGCACCTCTACCACGCGCTTGCGTTTGCGCTGATCGTGACCGGCATCGTCGTGTCATCCCGCAAATAAGCGGCTTCCCACCCAGACAAAAGCCCCGCATTGCGGGGCTTTGTCGTTTCAGTACTCGATCACGGATCAGTAAGTGCCGGGATACAGACCGCCGTCGGGCAGGATGTTCTGGCCCGTCATATAGCCGGCCTGGCGGCTGCACAGGAAGGCACAGATGGCGCCGAACTCTTCGGCCGTGCCAAAGCGCTTGGCAGGGATCTGGGCAGCCTGGGCCTGGCGCACGGCATCCAGGTCCTGGCCGCTCTTGTTGGCCGCGGCTTGATGGGTTGCCACCAGACGGTCGGTGTCGAACTTGCCGGGCAGTATGCTGTTGATGGTCACGCCCTTGGCGGCGATGCCCGAACGCGCCAGGCCGGCCACAAAGCCCGTCAGACCGCTGCGTGCACCGTTGGACAGGCCCAGGATGTCGATGGGCGCCTTGACCGCGCTCGAGGTGATGTTGACGATGCGACCGAAGCCACGCGCAGCCATGCCATCCACCGTAGCCTTGATCAGCTCGATGGGGGTCAGCATATTGGCGTCCACCGCCTTGATCCAGGCCTCACGATCCCAGGTGCGGAAGTCGCCAGGAGGCGGGCCACCGGCGTTGGTCACGACGATGTCGTAGTCCTTGCCCGGGCCGCCGGCGGCTTCGAACACTGCGGTGCGGCCTTCTGGCGTGGTGATGTCTGCGGCGACACCGATGACCTTGATCTGAGGAGCAATGGCTTGCAGCTTCTGCACGGCCAGCTGCAATGCCTGGTCGTTTCTGGCGTTGATGACCAGATTCACTCCCTCTTCGGCCAGAGCCTTGGCACAGCCAAAACCCAAACCCTTGCTGGCGCCGCAGACCAGAGCCCAGCGCCCGGCGATACCAAAGTCCATGTCAGTGTCCTTTCACACAGTTTCCAAGCCGGACAAACTGCCCGACGCTATCAAAATCAATAACCGCTAGAGCTTTATCAGAAAGCGCTGGCATCCAATTTCATGCTCAATGACTGCGACCATGAAACAGCTTGTGGTGCAGCCTGCGCAGCGACCACCAGACGCCCAGTGCCACAACCGGAATGGCCACGGCCGCCGTCGACTCGGGCGACCAGGGCCAGCCCAGCTTCTGCCCGCCCTTGGCCAGATAGCTGATCAGGCCGGTGATGTAGTAGGTGATGGCCGCGACCGACAGGCCTTCCACCGTGGACTGCAGCTTGAGCTGGGTGCCCTGGCGGTCGTTCATCGTGCCCAGCAGCTGCTGGCTGCTTTGCTGCTGCTCGATCTCGACGCGCGTGCGCAACAGACTGCTGACACGGGAGACTCGCTCGGACAGCGCATTCTGACGGCGTGTCGCCCATTCGCAGGTGGCGCGCGCAGGTGTAAGTCGCCGGTCCATGAATTCACGGATGGTCTGGATGCCATCCACCCGCGTCTCCTGAATTTCCTGAATACGCCTGTCTACCAGCTCGAAATAGGCGGAACTGGCCGAGAAGCGCGAATGCGTGGCCGCATATTCGCTCTCCACCTGGCCCGCCAGCCGCGTCAGGCGGTCCAGCAGCGCCGGTTCGGTGTCGCGGTCGGCAGCGCGGATGGCATTGGCCAGTTCGGCCAGTTCACGCTCGGCCGTGGCCAGCACGGCTGCAGCCTTGCGTGCGGCGGGCAGGCCCAGCAGCGCCGCCATGCGATAGGTCTCGATCTCCAGCACGCGCTGCACCAGACGGCCCAGGCGGCGCGGGGACAGATCGGCACCGGCGAGCAGCAGCATGCGCGAGAAGCCGTCAGGGTGAATCGCAAAGTCGGTAAAGATGGCCCCCGCACCGCCGGAGACGCGCGAGCCGACCAGGGTATCGGCCTGCAACATATGACGCATCAGATATTGCGGGTCCACATCCTGCTCGTTCAGCGCCCACAGATGCAGACTGCTCAGGCACTGCCCTGGCAGGGTTGCCAGCCAGTCGCGCGGAACGGCGTCAATGGCTGTCTCGGGCTCGCGCACATCGGCCACGCCGGCTTGGGCCATGGGCGTCGTGAAGGTCCAGGCCACAAACTCGGTGTGCTGCTCCCAACGCAGGCGAAACGCACCCAGGTCGATCAGCACATGGGTGGTTGCCGCATCGGGCAGAGGGCGATGGTGGTTGCGCAACAGGGCCGCCACATGCTCGCGGCTGGCTTCACGCTGTGCCGCATCGGTGAGCATCACGATATGCGTGATGGCCAGAGGGGCCTGCATGATTTCCGCAGGACGGGCATGAATTTCGTTGTGCAGCAAGACCCGCTGAGGGTGCTGCGCGGGCAATAAAGACAAGGCCATGCAATCTTTCGAATAACTGCAGCTATTTTGCCGCCCTAATCCATAGTCCCAGAAACAAAGGTCCTCATATAAAAAAAGCGGCCCCGGAAGGGCCGCTTTAACGATGATCAGCGATCAGGTTGACGATCAGTCTTCCACGAAAGCTTCTTCACGCTTGTTCTTCACTGCGGGCATCAGCACGATCACCAGCAGCACCACGGCAGCAGCCAGCAGGCAGGCGGAGATGGGGCGGGTCACGAACACGGACCAGTCACCACGCGACAGCAGCAGGGCACGGCGCAGGTTTTCTTCCATCATCGGGCCCAGGATGAAGCCCAGCAGCAGAGGAGCAGGTTCGGTACCCAGCTTGTGGAACACATAGCCGATGAAGCCGAAGATACCGACCATCCACACGTCCCAGACGTTGTTGTTGGTACCGTACACGCCGATCGCGCAGAACAGCACGATGGACGGGAACAGCCAGCGATAAGGCACGGTCAGCAGCTTGATCCAGACGCCGATCAGCGGCAGGTTCAAGATGATCAGCATCAGGTTGCCAATCCACATGGAGGCGATCAGACCCCAGAACAGTTCGGGGTTGCTGGTCATCACCTGAGGACCGGGCTGGATGTTGTGGATAGTCATGGCACCCACCATCAGCGCCATCACGGCGTTGGGAGGAATACCCAGGGTCAGCAGAGGAATGAACGATGTCTGAGAGCCGGCGTTGTTGGCGGATTCAGGAGCGCACACACCACGGATATTGCCTTGACCGAAAGGAACTTCGCCGGGCTTCAGCTTGGTCTTCTTTTCGATGGTGTAGGCAGCGAAGGCCGACAGCATGGCACCGCCACCGGGCAAGATACCCAGGGCCGAACCCAGAGCCGTACCGCGCAGCATGGCTGGCAGCATGCGCTTGAAGTCTTCGCTTGTGGGCAGCAGACCCGTCACCTTGGCAGCGAACACTTCGCGCTCGTCGTCGGGCTTGGACAGGTTGGCAATGATTTCGCCGTAGCCGAACACACCCATGGCGATCACGACGAAGTCGATGCCGTCGGTCAGTTCAGGAATGTCGAAGCTGTAACGAGCCACACCGGAGTTCACGTCGGTTCCGACCATGCCCAGCAGCAGACCCAGCACGATCATGGCGATCGCCTTGAGCAGCGAACCGGAAGCCAGCACCACGGCACCGATCAGACCCAGGGTCATCAGCGAGAAGTATTCAGCGGGGCCGAACTTGAAAGCCACTTCGGTCAGGGGTGGAGCGAAGGCAGCCAGGATGACGGTGCCCACGCAGCCGGCGAAGAAGGAGCCGATACCAGCCGCTGCTAGCGCAGGGCCTGCTCGACCTTTTCGCGCCATCTGGTAGCCGTCGATCACGGTCACCACCGACGAGGATTCACCTGGCAGGTTCACCAAAATGGCAGTGGTGGAGCCACCGTACTGGGCGCCGTAGTAGATACCGGCCAGCATGATCAGCGCCGCCACGGGGGGCAGAGCGTAAGTGGCGGGCAGCAGCATGGCGATGGTCGCCACGGGGCCAATGCCGGGCAGCACGCCGATCAGCGTACCGAGCAAACAGCCCACAAAGCAGTAGATCAGGTTCTGGAACGTGAAAGCCACGCCAAAACCCGTCGACAAGTTCTGAATCAGATCCATGGACGATGCTCCTGATTAGCCTGCAATGAAGCTAGGCCACACTGGGAACTGCAGATTCAGCGCCCACACGAAAGCGAAATAGCTACCCACTGCCAGCACGGTGGCCAGGATTGCTGTTTCCTTGAAGTTGAAACTATGACCGCCCAGGCTGGCGATGAAGACCAGCGCATAGATAGCGATGATCAGACCGAACTGAGGGATACCCACAGCAGGCACGCCCACCAACAAGATGCCGAAGGCAAAGTTGGCTGCCAGGATGAAGAACACCTGCCTCCAGGCCCACTTACCGATCTTGTCACCACCTTCGGGGCCCTTGGTCAGGCCGCCGACGCAGATGGCTGCACCCAGGATGGCCATGAGCACACCCAGGATCAGAGGGAAGTAACCTGGACCCATACGGGCGCCGGTGCCAATGGTGTAGTTGGAAGCGCCGATCGCAAATGCGAGACCGACGGCCAAGAACATCAGACCGGAGAAAAAGTCTTTTTGGCTCTTGATTTTCACAAAACGTCTCCTTACGGAAATCACGACTTGGCGATTCTCGTTTCATAGAAATGCCAAATTGATGTGGATTCCACCTACAGAGGGCATACCCTAATGCCGACGCTTTGTACACATTTACCGCATTCAACCCAGGCCAATGCCGGCCTGCACTTGCTACACCAGCCAAGAAGCAAGCACTAGCACCCGGACTTTCAGATTTCGCTCATCAGCGGCGTGCAAGCCAGCACCTCGGGCAAGGTGGTCACGCCCTCGGCAACGCGCAAAGCCCCGGCCAGGCGCAGAGGGCGCATGCCGTCCTGCACGGCCTGACGGCGCAGAACGTCCATGGACGGGGCATCGTGAATCTGCTTCTTGAGGGCCTCGGTCACCATCAGCAGCTCGTACAGGCCCATGCGGCCTCGGTAGCCTGTCATGCGGCAATCCTCACAACCCACGGGCTTGTAGGGCTGGTAACTGCCGGTCAGCTTCCAGGGCCTGACCGATTCGGCCAGATCCTCGGGCTTTGCGTCTTCATCGCGCACCTTGCAGCTGAAACACAGCGTGCGCACCAGACGCTGGGCCAGCACGCCCAGCAAGGTGGCGTTGATCAGATAGGAAGGTACGCCCAGCTCCATCAGGCGGCTGACGGCGCTGGGCGCATCATTGGTATGCAGCGTGGAGAAGACCAGGTGGCCGGTCAGTGCAGCCTGCACCGCCATCTCGGCAGTGGCCAGATCGCGAATCTCGCCCACCATGATGATGTCCGGGTCCTGACGCATCAGCGCACGCAGGCCCTCGGTGAAACCGAAGTCGAGCTGGGGCTGAACCTGGGTCTGATTGAAGCTGGGCTCGATCATTTCGATGGGGTCTTCCACCGTGCTGACATTGACCTCCTCGGTCGCCACACGCTTGAGCGTGGAGTACAGCGTGGTGGTCTTGCCCGATCCCGTGGGGCCGGTGACCAGGATGATGCCGTGCGGACGCTTGACCAGATCTTCCCAGCGCTGCGCGTCATGGACACTGAAGCCCAGCGCATCCAGATTCTTGACCGTGTTCTCCGGGTCGAAGATGCGCATCACCATCTTCTCCCCAAAAGCCGTGGGCAAGGTGGACAAGCGCATTTCCACCTCCTCGCCGCGCGGGTTGCGCGTCTTGATGCGGCCATCCAGTGGGCGGCGCTTTTCGACCACGTCCATGCGCCCCAGCAACTTGACGCGCGCCACCATGGCATTCAGCACGCCCATGGGCATCTGGTAGACCGGATGCAGCACGCCATCGATGCGAAAGCGGATCACGCCCTGCTCGCGCCTGGGCTCCAGATGAATGTCGCTGGCCCGCTGGTCGAAGGCATACTGCCACAGCCAGTCCACCACGCGCACCACGCCCTGGTCGTTGGCATCGAGCTGCTTGTTGCTTTTGCCCAGCTCCACCAGCTGTTCAAAACTGGCGCCACCGGTCGCTCCACCGGCTTTCTCTGCCGCACGCACGGACTGGGCCAGGGCGAAGAACTCTGCCGTATAGCGCTTGATATCCTGCGGATTGGCCACCACGCAGCGCACGCTGCGGCGTGCCTGCCGCTCCACCTCGCTCACCCAGTCGCTGATGAAGGGCTCGGCCGTGGCAATCACCACCTCCTTGGCCGTCACCTGCACGGGCAGTACCTTGTGACGCTCGGCATAGCTGGCGCTCATGACCTCACCCACGCGGCCCACATCCACGCGCAGCGGATCGATGCGCAGATAGGCCAGACCGCTGCGCTGTGCCAGATACTGGGTCAGGGTCTCCAGGTCCAGCGGCTGACGCGTCTGGGCGCTGACAACACCGACATTGGCGAGCCGCACCAGCGGCAGCTGCGCGCTCTCCGCGGCCGAGCAGCGCGCAACCGTGCGCTCGGCCTCCTGCGCCGTGATCACAGCGTCTTCCTGCAACCATTGCACCAGCTTGCGCCAGTCCAGCGGTCCCTGGTATTGAGCAGGCTTGATGGACTGTGGCAGAAGGGATTCAGTCAATGACATGGGCGGCAGTGGCAACAAAACTGCCTTGACTGTACCGCCATCGGCCCACGCTCCTGACTAGGACGATACAAAGCAGGCGGACGATGGCATTCATCTCTGATGCAGCTCAGGCGTATTCGTCCAGCAGCCCGCCCAAGCTGCCCTGGCCCGGATTGCCGCGACTTCTGCTCTGCGCCTGCTCATCCCGCTTTTGCTGGACTGCCTCGGTCCCACGCTGGCCAGCCTGCTGGGCTTGCTGTGCCTGCTGGTTCTGCAAGGCCTCTATCTGGGCCTGCAACATCTGGATCTTGGCCTGCAGCAGTTGCGCTTGCTGCTCCTTGGTTTTGGCATCAGCGTCGCTGTTGGCAACTTCCTTGAGTTCGTTGGTGGCATCCTTGATCTGCTTTTGCAGCTGCTGGATACGCGATGCCGCGCCGGCCCCCGAAGAGGCTGAGCCGGCAGAACTGGATGAGATGGCACTGATCGTCATGTCCATATCATCGGCACAAAACCGCAGCCCTCAAGGCCTGCACCATCAATTTACTCAGGCTTTGCAATTACACGGTAGCGCCCCGGCCGATGCGGCTGACTTTGGCTTTGCCCGTCTTGCTGCCTGCTTCTGCATCGCGTGCCGGCACAAACACCTTGGCCCAGCGGGTGGTGTTCAATTCCCAACGGGCCTGCACCTGATCGCAGGCCAGATCCAGCTCCGCGCCCTGCAGCACACGCGGCGTGCGCTGTGCCAGCACCACGGTATTGCCTTCGCGTGTGGGGCGGAAGGCCCAGAGAGCGTCCTCGCCAAAAGCCTGGGCCATCTGATCCAGGCTTTTGTCAAAGCTTGAGGAGCGGCCAAAGAGGTTGACGGTCATGATGCCGTCCTCGGTCAGCAGATTGCGGCAATCGGCATAGAACTCGGCGCTGTCGAGCACGGGAGCCGCCGCTTCGTGATCGTACAGATCGACGGCCAGCGCATCGACAGTGCCCTGCCATTCGGGCTTTTTGATTTCCTGGGCTGCATCGGCCAGCACCACCTGCAGCGTGCTGCTGTCGGGCGGCAGCTTGAACCAGCTGCGGCACACGGCCAGGACCTGAGGGTTCAGCTCGACCGCCGTGGTCTTCATGCGCAGTTTCTTGTGACAGAACTTGGTGATGGCGGCCGCTCCCAGACCCAGTTGCATGGCGTGCATCCGGGGCACTTCAGCAGGCTCGGCAAACAGCAGCCAGCCCATCATGCGCTGCACATACTCCAGATCGATATCAAAAGGATCGCGAATACGCATGGAGCCCTGCACCCAGGGCGTGCCCAGATGCAGATAGCGGATATCGCCGTCGTCGGAGACGCTGACTTCGGGCAGCTCCTGCACGCTGGCCGGATTCTTGTCTTGCGCGGATTTAGCACCGCCACGGGTTTTACGGATCACGTTTCACACCAATCTTCAAAGCAGGCCATGGGCCGCCAGCGCATGGCGCCAGGCCTGCAGTTTTCTATCGAACGACCAGCCGGCATTGGCCGGGCTGGTGGATGGCAGCTTGAGGGCGATCAGCCCCAGTGCCTCGGTCTGACGGGCATGCTTGTAGCTCTCGCCGCCGTTGTGCAACGCCAGTTGCAGATCAGGGCAGCGCTGACGCAGTCCGGCAAAGTCGTTGACCTGTGCCGCGCGAATGGCGCTGTCCAGACTGCCTTCGCGCTCGCAGCTCGCATACACATCCCACAGACCCAGCCCGCGTGCCAGCAGCCATTCGCAGCGGCCCGCATAATCACTACGTGGCGGCTGCAGATGTTGGGGCCACAAGGCCTGCAGCAGCGGCCAGAACTGGTTTTGCGGATGGGCGTAGTACTGGGCCTGCTGCAGCGACTTCATGCCCGGAAAGCTGCCCAGCACCAGGGCCCGCGTGCGGCCATCGGCCACCGCAGCCAGCCCCTGCCAGCGCGGGCCTGTCTCTGTCACGGTGGCAGAAGAATCCTCGGTCATGCCCTATTGTCGCCGAGCCATCATCATCCTGGATCTTGGGCTGACATTCAAAAAGATGAGCATGAGCCTCTTTGCCTGCAAAGGATAGCTACTGCCCCATCTACGGCAGTGCCGGCAGCCCTTTGAGCGCCTTACGTGCATTGGCCGTGCAGGCCTGCGCCAGCTGCTCAATGCCCATGCCGCGCAGCCGCGCGATCTCCGCCGCAATGCGCGGCAGCTCGGCGGAGCTGTTGCGCCCTTGGGGCTGACCGGCCGCACGCTGTTCGGCCGTGGTGTAGAGCCAGTGCGGCGGAATATCGGGAGCGTCGGTTTCCAGAACCAGCGCCTCCAGCGGCAGGCTGGCCGCCAGCTCACGCAGCTTGAGCGCGCGCTCATAGGTGATGGCACCGCCAAAGCCCAGCTTGAAGCCCATATCGATGAAGGCCTGCGCCTGCTGGGCGCTGCCGTTGAACGCATGGGCAATGCCACCCACAACCCTGTGCTGACGCAAGGTCTTGAGCAGACGATCGCTGCTCTTGCGCACATGCAGGATCACGGGCAACTCGAACTCGCGTGCCAGCCGGATCTGCTGCTCGTAGAACCAGATCTGGCACTGTTCGTCCAGTCCGGGGACAAAAAAGTCGAGACCGATTTCACCCACCGCCACCAGTTGCGGGTCGCCGCGCTGCTGATTCAGCAACTCGCGCAGCGCCGCGATATCGGACTCCTGCGCGCCGGGCGTGTAGAGCGGATGAATGCCCAGCGCATAGCTGTCGCCATGGCGATGGGCAAGTGCAATCACATCCTGCCAGTGGCTGCGCTGTACGGCAGGAATGACCAGATGCGTGACGCCTGCGGCCTGCGCAGCGGCGCGCACGGCATCTCTGTCAGGTGCGAACTCGGGCGCATCCAGGTGGCAATGGGTATCTATCCAGGTTGGCATCCACACATCATGCATCGGCTGGGCTGCTTGCGCAGCCCAGCATCGGCCGATGACACGTCAAGTGACTACAGACAGTTTCCTGTCTTGTCCTACGATTCACATATTGAAACAAATAAAACATTAAGCAACTTCACCCCCTGCCCTGCGCGACCGGCCAAAGGAGCATGTTATGACGGGACTTCTGCAAAGCACGCTCTGGCAACGCCTGAGCCAAAGTCATCAGCGCGCCGACATGCAGGGCAAGCTGGCCGCGCTGGATCAGGTGCAGGCCGTGATCGAATTCGATCTGCAAGGTCATGTGCTGACGGCCAATGACAACTTTCTGCGCACCATGGGCTATAGCCATGAACAGATCATCGGCCAGCATCACCGCATGTTCGTCGATGAGGAAACCCGCGGCTCTGTCGAGTACGCCCAGTTCTGGCAGCGCCTGGCAGCGGGTCTGCACGACAGCGGACGCTACCGCCGCATCAACAGCCAGGGCGAGGATGTGTGGCTGCAGGCCAGCTACAACCCGATCTTCGACAGCCAGGGCCAGCCGCGCAAAGTCATCAAGTACGCCACCGACATCACCGAGCAGCAACAGCACGAAGACGATGCCCGCGGCCAGCTCCAGGCCATTGCCAAGGTGCAAGCCATCATCGAATTCGATCTGAACGGCAACATCCTCACGGCCAACGATCTGTTCCTGCAGACCATGGGCTACTCCCTCGCCGAAGTCGTGGGCAGGCACCACAGCATGTTCGTCCAGCCGCACGAGCGCCAGTCCCCGGCCTATCAGCATTTCTGGCACAAGCTGGCACTGGGCCATCATGATGCCGGCCAGTACCTGCGCATAGGCAAGGCCGGCCGCCAGGTCTGGATCGAAGCCAGCTACAACCCCATACTCGACGCCGAAGGGCGCCCCTTCAAGGTCGTCAAGTTCGCCACCAACATCACACGCCGCGTGACCGCAGCCCAAACCCAGCGTGCCACGGTGGAAGGTCTGACCGAAAGCGCCAACCATGCGCGCCAGGCCAACGAGCTGGCCCAGGACGCCTGCAGCGTGGCTGAGGCCGGCGGCCGCACCGTGCAGGATGTGGTGACCACCATGGAATCCATCAGCGCCAGCTCGCGCAAGATCAGCGACATCATCGGCATGATGGACTCCATCGCCTTCCAGACCAATCTGCTGGCGCTCAACGCCGCCGTGGAAGCGGCCCGCGCCGGCGACCAGGGGCGCGGCTTTGCCGTGGTGGCCAATGAGGTGCGCCAGCTGGCCCAGCACAGCGCCGAAGCCGCCAAGGAGATCAAGCAGCTGATCCAGACCTCCGTCACCCAGGTCACCCAGGGGGTGAACCAGGTGCGTGAGGCCGGCACCACCATGGCCGAGATCGTGAACT
This sequence comes from Comamonas sp. Z1, assembly GCF_008121555.1. Taxonomy (NCBI): domain Bacteria; kingdom Pseudomonadati; phylum Pseudomonadota; class Betaproteobacteria; order Burkholderiales; family Comamonadaceae; genus Comamonas; species Comamonas sp. Z1. The sequence continues at coordinate 42,429 of NZ_VOQT01000004.1, read as the reverse complement.
CCTCGCGCCAGGTCACGCAGATCATGGGCGAGGTGGTGCAGACCTCGCTGGCCCAGTCCGCCAGGCTGCGCGAGGTCACCGACGATCTGACGGCGCAGGATGTTTCGGCCAATCCAGGCTCGGTCAAGCCGCGCCCTGCCGTGCCGCTGCAGGCTTCGGCCCGTGAGCAGGCCACGATCGCCATCCGGAACGCGGCGGTCGGCGCTTATTGAAAAAGGAAAAGCGCCCCAGGCACTTCATGAAAAAGGCCCGGCGCTGCAAAGGCTGCGACCGGGCCTTTACCCGTCGGCAGGCAGGAGATCAGGCCAGCTGTCCCTGCCCCAGCCTGACCATGCGATCGCAACGCGCGGCCAGTCCTTCGTCATGAGTGACCATCACAAACGCCGTGCCATGGCTGCGCGCCAGCTCCAGCATCAGCGCAAACACCGTATCGGCCGTGCCGCGGTCCAGGTTGCCCGTGGGCTCGTCGGCCAGCACGCAGGCCGGACGCGTGACCAGGGCACGTGCAATGGCCACGCGCTGACGCTCGCCGCCCGACAGCTCGGCCGGGCGATGCGCCATGCGCTGGCCCAGGCCCACGGCGCGCAGCATCTCGGCCGCGCGATCCATGCAGTCCTCCTTGGCATCGCGGCGAATGCGCAGCGGCATGGCCACATTCTCCTGGGCCGAGAACTCGGCCAGCAGATGGTGGAACTGGTAGATAAAGCCCAGATGCCGGTTGCGCAGCGCACCCTGCTTTTGCGGGCTGAGCTGGTGCAAGGGCTGGCCCATGAGGCTGACGCTGCCGGTGGAGGGTGCATCCAGCCCGCCCAGCAAGTGCAGCAAGGTGGATTTGCCCGAACCCGAGGCGCCGACGATGGCCAGCGTCTCGCCCGCCTGAACCTGCAGATCCACTCCCTGCAGCACGGTCACATCCAGCTTGCCTTCGGCAAAGCGCTTGGTCAGGCCGCGTGCTTCCAGCACGCTCTGGCCCATCACAACATCATTCATAACGCAGTGCCTCTGCAGGGTTCACGCGGCTGGCACGCCAGCTGGGGTAAATCGTGGCCACAAAAGAAAGAATCAGGGAAATCACAGCGATCGGCACGATGTCCGTGGACTGCGGCTCGCTGGGCATCTTGCTGATCAGGTAGATGTCCTTGGGCAGGAAATTGGCATGCAGCGCCTGCTCTATGGCCGGCACGATGACGTCGATATTGAAGGCAATCGCCAGCCCCAGCGCCAGACCGGCCAAGGTACCGATGACGCCGACCATGGCTCCCTGCACCATGAAGATGCCCATGATGGACGAGGGCGAGGCCCCCAGGGTACGCAGGATGGCAATATCGGCACGCTTGTCCTGCACGCTCATCACCAGGGTGGACACCAGATTGAAAGCCGCCACGGCCACGATCAGGGTCAGGATGATGAACATCATGCGTTTTTCGAGCTGCACGGCAGCAAACCAGGTCTTGTTCTGCTGCGTCCAGTCACGGATGAACAAACGGTCCGTCAAGGTGTCAGCGAGTTCATGCGCCACGCGCGGGGCCTCGTGCAAATCCTTGAGCTTGAGGCGAATGCCGGTCGGCCCTTCCAGGCGGAAGATGCGCTGCGCATCCTCGTAATGCATCATCACCAGCGCCGAGTCATATTCGTAGTGACCGGAATCGAAGGTGCCGGCCACCGTCATCTGCTTCATGCGCGGCAGCACGCCGGCTGGCGTGACCTGTCCGCTGGGAGCGATCAACGTGATCACATCGCCTTCGCTCACACCGAGATTGCGCGCCAGCTCGATGCCAAGCACCGCCTTGAACTCGCCGGGCACCAGACGCTTGAGCACCTCGCCGCTGGTGGCCGCCAGATCGGTCACCTCGCCCTCACGCGCCGGATCGATACCGCGCACCAAGGCGCCTTTCATATCCTCGCCGCGCGCCAGCAAGGCCTGAGCCGCCACAAAAGGCGCAGCCCCCACCACATCGGGGTTGGCTCTGGCCTCGCGCATGGTGCGCTCCACATCAGGCAGAGGCGCGCCCTGCGGGGCGTAGATTTCCACATGGGAGACGACGCTGAGCATGCGATCCCGCACTTCCTTCTGGAAGCCGTTCATCACGCTCAGCACAATGATCAGCGCCGCCACGCCCAGCGCAATGCCAAGCATGGAGACACCCGAGATAAAGGAGATGAAGCCATTGCGGCGTGTGGCGCGCCCTGCACGGGTATAGCGCCAGCCCACGGCCAGTTCGTAGGGAAATTGCATGTTGCCAGCATTGTGGCATTGCCGGCAATGCCCTGCCGGCGGCGCCAGCCTTATGCAATTTGACTGCCCACCGACCCTCTATCGGGGCGGCCTGCTGCGCCCTATGCGCGGCAGATCCGCGTATTGCTCGTGCTGCTCCAGCGTCACCGCATGGGCCTGAAGCTTGGCCAGCAGATCGTCAAACAAGGCCAACTCTTCATCGCTGAGGACAGACACGATGTCGGCATGAATCTTGACCATCTCGGGCAGGATCAGACCGTACATGCGCCGCCCCTCATCGGTCAGATACATGGCCACGCGCCGGCGGTCTCCATCCAGAGGCTTGCGCAGCACCCAGCCTTTTTCCTCCAGGCCGCTGAGCGCCCGCGAAGTGCGCGCCCTGTCCAGTTGCACCTTCTGTGCCAGCTCGGAGGACAGCAAACCCTCCTCGGTCGCCAGCGTCGCCATCACGCCCCATTCGCGGCGCGTCAGGCCGAAGCGGGCCTCGCACATGCGCATGGCCATGCCGCCCGCCACGCCGAAGAAGCGGCTGATGCGAAACAGCAGCATCTGCTGAATGGAGGTGGGTTGTCGGGTATTCACGGGGATGAGTTGATTAGATCAATTGTGGATGTCACTTCTACAGTGAGCATTCCCAATACAGAGACAAAGGGAAGTGCCGGGGATTTTCGCAAATGCCAGCACTTTCCTCAGACCAGAGAGTGATTCCATGGCCCGCCTGACTGCACCCCGCCGCCTTCTTCAAACCAGCCTGGCTCTGCTGCTGGGCTGCTCCGCCTTCGCCTCCCAGGCCCAGTCTGCCGATGGCGCAGCCGTCGCCGCCTGGCCTCACAAGCCAGTTCGGCTGATAGCAGCCTTCGCTCCCGGTGGGGCTGTGGACATACTGGCGCGCGGCGTCGGAGAAGTGCTTCAACGTGAGACCAAGCAGCCATTCGTTGTTGAAAACCGCACCGGCGCTGGCGGCAATATAGGAGCCGATTACGTCGCCAAGGCTGCCGCCGACGGATACACCATGCTGATCGGCCTGGACACGAGCTTCACGGTCAACCCGCTGATCTACAAAAGCATGCCGTTCAAAAATGGCGACCTGCGTCCTGTCATGGTGTTCGCCTCGCAAGGCATGCTGATGGCCGTCAGTCCCAAGACAAATATCAAGACACTGGAGCAGTTCATCGCCCGCGGCAAGGACAAGGGCCTGACCCTGGGGTCCGCCGGCTATGGAACCCCCGGCCATCTGGCCTCCAGCATCCTGACTTACGCCACCGGAGCCAAGGTCAACCATGTGCCCTACAAAGGCAATGCACCTGCCACGCTGGCCATGCTCTCTGGCGAGGTGGACGGCGGCGTCATCAGCTCCACCGCCATGCTGCCCCATGTGACCACTGGAAAGATCACGGCGCTGGCCGTGACCACGGCCCAGCGCAACCCCTTGCTGCCGGAAGTTCCATCCGTGGGCGAGCTCGGACATAAAGAGCTGCAGCAGGAAGTGCTTTTCGCTGCCTGGGTACCCAGCAGCACACCTGAGCCGCTGGTGCAGAAAATCCAGGCCCAGTTCGAGAAGGCCATGAAGGACGGCACGCTGCGCGAGCGCATGCGTGTCAACGACATGGTCTACGAAGGGCTGACAGGCGATGCGGCCGTCAAGCGCATTCAGGCCCTGGCCGACCGCTATCGCGTCCTGGCCCAGGCCACCGGCATGAAGATGGAATGAGCGCTTGCGCCAGCCATCAACCCCATGACAACGACCCGCATTTCATGACTCGCCCCAACATCATCTTTATCGTCGCCGACGATCTCGGCTATGCCGACCTGGGCTGCTACGGCGGCCGCGATGCCGAGTTCGGCCCGGTATCCCCGGTGCTCGACCGCCTGGCGGCCAACGGCCTCAGGCTCACCCAGGGCTATGCCAATTCACCCGTGTGCTCGCCCACGCGTTTTGCCCTGGCCACGGCCCGCTATCAATACCGCTTGCGCGGCGCGGCCGAGGAGCCCATCAACAGCAAGACGCGCGGCACGCCGCTGGGCGCCAAGCTGGGCCTGCCGCCCGAAATCCCCACCGTTGCCTCGCTGCTCAAGGGCGCGGGCTATCGCACGGCACTGATAGGCAAATGGCATCTGGGCTACCCTCCCCACTTCGGTCCGCTGCGCTCTGGCTACGAGGAATACTTCGGCCCCATGTCGGGCGGCGTGGATTACTTCACCCATCTGAGCAGCTCGGGCCAGCACGATCTGTGGGTAGGCGAAGAGGAGCATCACGACGAAGGCTATCTGACCGACCTGCTGTCCCAGCGCAGCGTGGACTTCGTCAACCGCATGAGCGAGGGCAACGCCCCCTTCTTCCTGAGCCTGCACTACACGGCGCCGCACTGGCCCTGGGAAACCCGTGATGACCGTGAGGCTGCCGAGCAGTTGGGCGCCGGCATCACGCATCTGGCGGGCGGCAATATTCACCAGTACCGCCGCATGATTCATCACATGGATGAAGGCATAGGCTGGATCGTCGAAGCCCTGCGCAAGAACGGCCAACTGGACAACACGCTGATCGTCTTCACCAGCGATAACGGCGGCGAGCGCTTCTCGGACAGCTGGCCTCTCGTGGGTGGCAAGATGGATCTGACCGAAGGCGGCATCCGCGTGCCCTGGATCGCCCACTGGCCTGCCGTGATCGAGGCCCATCGCAGCAGCGCCCAACAATGCATGAGCATGGATTGGGCCGCCACGGTGCTGGATGCAGCCGGTGTGAGCGCCGATCCGGACTACCCGCTGGACGGCGTCTCCATCCTGCCCGTGCTGCGCACCGACGGTGCGGAGTTTGCCCGGCCGCTGTACTGGCGCATGCTCTACCGCAACCAGCGCGCGCTGCGCGAAGGCGAATGGAAATACCTGCGCGTGGAAGACAACGAATACCTGTTCAATCTGGCGCAGGACGAACGCGAGCGTGCCAATCTGGCCGGCCAGCACCCAGAGCGCCTGCAGGCCATGCGACAGCGCTGGGACGACTGGAATGCCGGCATGCCCGCGATTGCCGATGATGCGAGTTACAGCCTGGTTTACACCCTGAAAAATATGCCTGCGAGGTGACAAAGCACCCCGCACCATGCCCGGGCGGCGGCCATGCCCGACAATAGCGCCCATGTCTTTGACCGCGCCTTTGCTGCCTGCCGCCCAAGCCCTGGGCACAGGCGCCTCTGAAATCATTGTTGCCTATGCCAGCGGCCCTGCCGACATTCCCCTGGCATGGGACGGTTTGCAACTCCCTCACCTGCAGGCCTTGCTGGCAACGCTGGCTCCGACCACGCTGGTGCAGGGCGACGAGATGGACTTCTCCCCCCCGCATGAACGCGCCCTGGCCCGCAGCATGCAGCTGCCCGATACCCCCGGGCTGATTCCCTGGGCAGCGCTGGCGGCCGGAGACAGCAGCCAGGCCTGTGCCTTCATCACTCCCTGCCACTGGCATATCACGCCGGACCAGGTCCACCAGACCGACCCGGCCAGCGCGCCACTGGACGAAGACGAATCCCGCCAGTTGCTGGCGCTGATCGCACCCTGGTTCAGCGACGACGGCATCACGCTGGAATACCTGCGTGCCGACCTCTGGCTGGCACGCGGAGCGGCCTTCAAGGACCTGGCTACCGCCTCGATGGACCGGGCACTGGGCCGCGACGTGCGCCCCTGGATGCCCGAGCCTATCCAGGGCGCCATCATCCAGCGTCTGCAGACCGAGTTGCAGATGCTGCTCTACACCCATGTCTTCAACGACCAGCGTGCCGCACGCGGTCTACCGCCCATCAACTCCTTCTGGGTACATGGCACGGGAAGCCTGAACAGCCTGCCCGCAGCGGGCCCTGCAGCAGTCTGTGTCGATGATCTGCGCCACACCGCGCTGCAGGGCAATGTGCAAGGCTGGCAAAAAGCCTGGCAGGCGCTGGACAGCGGCCTGATCGCCGAGCTGCAGCAGCGGGCTGCCCGCGGCGAGCCCGTCAAGCTCACGCTCTGCGGCGAGCGCAATGCCGTGCAATGGCAAAGCCAGCCGCGCAGCCTGCGGGACAAGATCAAGAGTGTTTTTGGCACGAAAAGATTGCCTGACCTGCGAGAGATGCTATGAAAATAATCCCCAGGTCCATTCCCGACGGCAGTGTCTCTGCACTGCTGCAGGCCAAGATTCATCCCTTGCTGGCCCAGCTCTATGCAGCGCGAGGCGTCTGCTCGGCCGACGAATTGGACGATGCCCCGGCGCGCCTGCTGCCGCCCTCGGGCCTGCGCGGCATCGATACTGCCGTGCAGCTCCTGGCCGATGCCATCACCGCGCAAAAGCGCCTGTGCATCGTCGCCGACTATGACTGCGATGGCGCCACGGCCTGCGCCGTGGGCCTGCGCGGCCTGCGCATGCTGGGCGCGGCCCATGCCGACTACCTGGTGCCCGACCGCGTGGTCGACGGCTATGGCCTGACGGCCCCCATCTCGCGCCGAGTCAAGGAGACCGGTGCCGACATGCTGATCACCGTGGACAACGGCATTGCCAGCGTCGAAGGCGTGGCCGTGGCCAAGGAGCTGGGCATGTCGGTCGTGGTGACCGACCACCATCTGCCCGGCGACCACCTGCCGCTGGCCGATGCCATCGTCAACCCCAACCAGCCCGGCTGCGAGTTCGCGAGCAAATCCATGGCCGGCGTGGGAGTCATGTTCTATGTGCTGCTGGCCCTGCGCACCGAGCTGCGCAATCGCGGCCGCTTTGACCGCCACAACCAGCCCCGTCTCGAGCAATTGCTGCCTCTGGTAGCACTGGGCACGGTGGCCGACGTGGTCAAGCTCGATGCCAACAACCGCCGCCTGGTGGCACTGGGTCTCAAGCAGATTCGCAAAGGCGTCATGCAGCCCGGCATACGCGCGCTGTTCGAGGCATCGGGCCGCCGCTTCGACATGGCCACAACCATCGACTTCGGCTTTGCCCTGGGCCCGCGCATCAATGCCGCCGGTCGTCTGGCAGACATGACCATAGGTATCGAGTGCCTGAGCACGGAAGATGTCAGCCGCGCCGACAACCTGGCACGCATGCTGGACAGCATCAACCGCGAGCGCCGCGAGATCGAAGTCAGCATGCGCGAGCATGCCCTGCTCATGGCCGAAGGCCTTTGCGAGGACGGCATGACGCCGCCGCCTGCCATCAGCGTGTTCGACCCCGACTTTCACGAAGGCGTGGTCGGTGTGGTGGCCTCGCGCATCAAGGACAAGCTGCACCGGCCCACGTTTGTGTTTGCAGCCAGCGGCGCCCCGGGCAAGGAACACGAGCTCAAGGGCTCGGGCCGCTCCATTCCAGGCTTTCACCTGCGCGATGCGCTGGATCTGGTCAGCAAGCGCCACCCCGGTCTGATACTGCGTTTTGGCGGCCACGCCATGGCGGCAGGCTGCACCATCGCAGAAGCGCACTTTGACGAGTTCGAAAAGGCTTTTGCCCAGGTCGCCAGGGAATGGCTGGATGCCGCCACGCTGACGCGCAGGCTGGAGACCGATGGCCCGCTGTCGCCCCAATGGCTGGACACCGGCCTGATCGAACAAATGCAGCTGGCCGTCTGGGGCCAGGGCTTTGCCGCGCCGACTTTCAGCGAAGAGCTGGAAATCACCTCGCAGCGCCTGGTCGGTGAAAAGCACCTGAAGCTGGAGCTGCTGCACCATGGCTCCAAGATCGACGGCATCTGGTTCAACCACACCGACCCGCTGCCCTCGCGCACCACCCTGGCCTATCGCCTGGACATCAACGAATGGCGCGGCGAACGCAAGGTGCAGTTTCTCGTGGAAGCCGCACAGGACTTCGAGGGCGGTGCCGGCAACATGGGCTTCTGATCCTCGCCCCAGCCTGGACCGCCGCCACCGCGAACGTGGCGGCTGCCCATTTCACGCTGTGCCCGACACTTAGAACTGCTCCCAGCTATCGTCCTTCGCAGTGCTTGCAAGGGACTGCTCCTTGGACCTGGACGCTACCGGCCTGGGAACTGCAACGGCAGGCAGAGCGGTCGGGTTGAACGCCTTGATCGTCGCTAACGGCTTGGGGAGCACTGCGGACACGGTCGTGAAAGCCTCGGCATTGCGTCCCAGCTTGAAGACTGAGACCACTTCCGCCAGGCGACGCGCCTGCTCCTGCATGGACAGCGCCGCCGCACTGGACTCCTCCACCAACGCCGCGTTCTGCTGCGTCATCTGGTCCAGATTGCTCACCGCCTGATTGACCTGATTGATGCCGTCGCGCTGCTCGGTGGACGAGGCCGTGATCTCGCCGATCAGATCGCTGACGCGGCGCACGCTGGCCACGATCTCGCTCATGCTCTGGCCCGCCAGCTCCACCTGCTGCGAGCCCGACTGCACATTGTCCACGCTGGTGGTGATGAGCTGCTTGATCTCCTTGGCCGCCTCGGCGCTGCGCTGCGCCAGGCTGCGCACCTCGCCCGCCACCACGGCAAAACCACGGCCCTGCTCGCCGGCGCGTGCCGCTTCCACGGCCGCATTCAGGGCCAGGATATTGGTCTGGAAGGCAATGGAGTCGATCACGCCGATGATGTCGGCAATCTTGCGGCTGCTATCGGTGATCTGGCCCATGCTTTGCACCACCTGCTGCACCACGCGACCGCCTTGCTCGGCCGCCTGGGCAGCTGTCGATGCCAGCTGATTGGCCTGACGCGCAGTGTCGGCAGACTGGGTGACAGTAGCCGTCAGCTCTTCCATGCTGGCTGCGGTTTCCTCGAGGTTGGCCGCCGTCTGCTCGGTGCGGGCCGACAGGTCCTGGTTGCCCGTGGCAATCTGGCCCGAAGCCGAAGAGACGGACTCCACGCCCGAGCGCACCTGGCCGACGACGGAGCGCAGGCGCTCGGCCATGGCGTTCAGGGACTGGTGCAGATGCCCCAGTTCGTCTTCGCTGCCATGCCCGCTTCTGAAACTCAGATCGCCCTCGGCGATCGCATCTGCCAGCTCCACGGCCTTGACAAGAGGCCGGGTGATGGAGCGCATGATGAGCAGGCCAGTCACCAATCCCAAACACATGATGACGCCGCAAGCGACGGCTATCACCACATAGGCTTTGGAGCGGCTGGACTCACCCAGCTCCAGCGCCTGAACCCGGTAGCGGTCCTGCAGTTGCACATAGGCATCCAGGGCCGCGTAGTACTTTTGCGCCATGGGATTGAGCCGCTCTTCGATCAACTTTTGCGAACGCTCGAAATCCTTGGATTGACGAGCCTGATCCACCTCCTTGTTCACCGCAAACAAGGCATCTCTATGCGTGTTCACATCGGCCATCAGGCCCTTGGCCTCTTGGGTATGAACCTGTGCCAGCACCTTGTCGCGCAACTCGTTGATGCTGGCGATCAGGCCGGCCATGGCCTTGTACTGGTGCTCGACCAGATTCTCTTCCGTGGACATGGCAGCTGCCGTGAAGCGATCCATGCTCATCTGGGTCAGGATGCGCCACTCCTTGGCCTGCGCAGCAGCCGTCTGCGCCTCCACCACCGCCGTAAGAACGCCCTCGTTGACACGTTTGGAATAAGCCAGGCTGCCTGCCACCAGCAACAACATCCCCGCCAAAAGACCGATCACCAATGCCCACAGCTTCCGGGCCACGGTGAATTGAAACAACTTCATGAACCAACCAATCCAGACAAAAGAACCCACACACACAGGCACGTCCGCATCGTGAACTACGGGCTGGCTTGTGCATGACTCTGGCGGTCAATTCCTGGCCCCTGACGTCCTCCCTCCACCTCTTCGGGATGCTCTCCCGAGAGCTGCATCAATATATTAATAATTGTTACAACTGCTTTGCGCATTGCGCACAACTGATGTTCTCAGTACTTTCCCGCTTTTCGGCAAGGCTGGAGTTGACAATCCAGAATGAAAAAGCCCGCAGCCTCCTGTCAGAAGCGGCGGGCCTGCAAGCGGGTGTCAGCCTGCGGTTTAGAAAGTTTCCCAGTCCCCATCGTCGGAGTCCGCGGCTGGCTTGGCCTTGCTGGCACTCAGTGCCGTAGGTGCCGGGCCAGCAGGCGCTTTCTTGATCGCGGGTCTGGCTGCAGCAGCAGTCTGCTTCACCGGCGCCATGGCCGGCATGGCGCGGCTGGCCGAGCGCAGGGGTGCTGCAACCTTGGCATAGCCGGTTTCATGGCCCAGCTTGAAGACTGAGACCACTTCGGCCAGGCGACGCGCCTGCTCCTGCATGGACAGCGCCGCCGCACTGGATTCCTCCACCAGCGCCGCGTTCTGCTGCGTCATCTGGTCCAGATTGCTCACCGCCTGGTTGACCTGATTGATGCCGTCGCGCTGCTCGGTGGACGAGGCCGTGATCTCGCCGATCAGGTCGCTGACACGGCGCACACTGGCCACGATCTCGCTCATGCTCTGGCCCGCCAGCTCCACCTGCTGCGAGCCCGACTGCACATTGTCCACGCTGGTGGTGATGAGCTGCTTGATCTCCTTGGCGGCTTCGGCGCTGCGCTGCGCCAGGCTGCGCACCTCGCCCGCCACCACGGCAAAGCCACGGCCCTGCTCGCCGGCGCGTGCCGCCTCGACGGCTGCATTCAGGGCCAGGATATTGGTCTGGAAGGCAATGGAGTCGATCACGCCGATGATGTCGGCAATCTTGCGGCTGCTGTTGGTGATCTGGCCCATGCTTTGCACCACCTGCTGCACCACGCGACCGCCTTGCTCGGCCGCCTGGGCAGCTGTCGATGCCAGCTGATTGGCCTGACGCGCAGTGTCGGCAGACTGGGTGACAGTAGCCGTCAGCTCTTCCATGCTGGCTGCGGTTTCCTCGAGGTTGGCCGCCGTCTGCTCGGTGCGGGCCGACAGGTCCTGGTTGCCCGTGGCAATCTGGCCCGAAGCCGAAGAGACGGACTCCACGCCCGAGCGCACCTGGCCGACGACGGAGCGCAGGCGCTCGGCCATGGCGTTCAGGGACTTGAGCAGACGGCCCAGTTCGTCATGACGGTCATTGCGTACCGTTGCCGTCAAGTCGCCGGCAGCGATGGAGTCAGCCAGAGTTACCGCCTCATTCAACGGAGCGATGATCGAGCGCAGGATCAGAGCCGCCATCGCCAGCCCCAGCAAAACGATCAGGCCGCAGACCAGACCGATAGCCACATAGGCCTGAGACTGGCTTGCTTCGCCATCGGCAACCGCACGTTGGCTGCGTTGCTCCTGCAACTGCACAAACTTGCGCTGCGCATCCACGTAGACCTTGGCGTTGGGACGCAGCTGTTTTTCAACCAGATCGAAGGCCGCCGCAAAATCATTGTCCTTGCGCGCGGCCTGCACGGCTGCATTGCTCTCCAGCGTCGCGCGCCTGCGCTCGGCGACCTCGTCCAGCACCTTGCGCGATTCATCGTCAGTGACCAGTTCGTTGAGCTTTTTCTGCAGCTCGGTGATATGCGCAATCCCGTCACTCATCAGCTTGCGCTGCTGCTCCACCAGGTTTTCCTCGGAGGAAATGGCCGCGACGATGGAGCGATCCACACTTTGCTCGGTCAGATGACGCCACTCACTGGCAATGTTGGCTGCCATTCGGGTACGCGTGGCCTCCTTGGAGATGCTCACGTACACGCGGTCCAGATAGATCAGGCTGCCTGCAGACACCAGCAGCAAGCCCGCCAGCAAGCCAATCACCAAAGCCCACAGCTTTTGTGACACAGAGAACTGATTCAATTTCATTTTTTATCCATCTCAATAGATCAAGCAACACCGTGGCAGCCTTAACGAATTCAGAAACTCACAAGCGCTGTAGCCAATCCTTAATCGGCATACTTGCAGGAGATTTGAGCTTTGTTACAAGCTTCGACCGCAATAGCGCTCGTGCTATGACACAAATCATGATTGCGTACAGCCGCCTACAATCAAGCCGTGCCCAAAACCTATCTGAACGCCGATCTGCACTGCCACTCCGTCGTCTCCGACGGCACTTTGACGCCCGAGCAACTGGCTCTGCGTGCCGCCGAGCGAGGGGTGGAGCTCTGGGCGCTGACCGATCACGACGAGGTCGGCGGCCAGCACCGGGCAGCAGCCGCAGCCAGGTCAGCAGGGCTGGACTACCTGACAGGCACTGAAATTTCCGTCAGCTTCTCGGGCAGCGGCGTACATATCGTGGGCCTGGGCTTTGACGCCGATAACGCAGCTCTGACCCAAGGCCTGTACGACACTCGCAACGGTCGCGGCCCACGCGCCCGCGAAATGGCCAGGCAGCTGGAACTGGCCGGCATTCCCGGCGCCTATGAAGGAGCACTGCGCCATGCAGGCAACCCCGAGCTGATCTCGCGCACCCACTTCGCGCGCTTTCTCGTGGAGAGCGGAGTCTGCAGCGACACCTATGAGGTCTTCAAACGCTATCTGACCGAAGGCAAGCCCGGTTATGTCGCCCATGTCTGGGCGAATCTGGAGGACGCCGTGCGCTGGATCGTGGATGCCGGCGGCGTGGCCGTGATTGCCCACCCGGCACGTTACGACTTGAGCCATAACGAGGAATATGCGCTGTTTTCCAAGTTCAAGGAACTCGGCGGCCAGGGCGTGGAGGTCGTGACCGGCAGCCACCGTCCGCACGAATATGCGATCTATGCCGATCTGGCCCTGGAATTCGGCCTGGCCGCATCGCGCGGCAGCGACTTTCACAGCCCCGATGAATCGCAGATAGACCTGGGGCAACTGCCCTATCTGCCCAGCCAGCTCACTCCCGTCTGGGAGCTGCTGCAGGACCGCATACAGCGTGCATAAATCACAGAGAGAGATTGCATGACCACCGTTTTTGAAGTCTATCCAGAGAACCCGCAGCCTCGCATCATCAAGCAGGCTGCGGACATGCTGCGCAAGGGCGCCATTCTTGCCGTACCCACTGACTCCAGCTATGCCCTGGTCTGCCACCTGGACGACAAGAACGCCGTGGACCGCATGCGCCGCATCCGGCAGATCAACGACAAGCACCACCTCACGCTGCTGTGCCGCGACCTGTCCGAGTTGGCCAACTATGCCCGCGTGGACAACCGCCAGTACCGCTTGCTCAAGCTGGCAACGCCAGGCCCCTACACCTTTATTCTTGAAGCCAGCAAGGAAGTGCCCAAGCGCCTGAGCCACCCTTCGCGCAAGACCATCGGCCTGCGCGTGCCGGATCGCAAAGGTCTGCAACTGCTGCTGGAAGAACTGGGCGAGCCCTTGCTGGCCACCACCTTGATCGCGCCCGGCGAGACCGAGCCGCTCAATGATGCCGAGTCGATTCTGGAGCGCTTCCCCCATGAGCTGGACGCCGTGGTCGACTCAGGCGCCTGTCCGCAGCAACCCACCACGGTGCTGGACCTCACGCCCATGGCCTTGAACAATCCCCCCGTCGTGGTGCGCCAGGGCATGGGCGGCCTGAAAGACATAGGCCTTCAGCCCGAATAGGCGCGGCCTCATGCAGGAAAAGCAGCTGCCGCAAGACTTTGTTCAGCGCCACTGGCCCTGGCTCATCGTCTCTTTGTGCGCGTACTCGGTGATGGTGGCGGTGCTGTTCTGGCAGGCGTCTCAGGCATGGCTGATCTATGCCCTGGCCACCCTCTGGACGGCATGGACGATTCGGGCTTATGCCGGAGGCAAGTCATTCCATGTCTCGCCAGGGCTGTCGGCACAGGCCGATGACTCCATACTGCGCCGCAGAGTCCTGCTGGGAATGGCTATCTGCCTCCATTTCGGCTTTACCGTCGTAGCCATTTACGGCTATCTGCACGAAATTCACTGAATCAAAGTTCTTCATAGGCCAGCTCGCGGGCACGAGCCGGACGCGCCTGCGCGGCCACAGCTCCGCGCGGAGCCGGCATGGCAGAAGGAGCCAGAGCAGGTGACTCATCGTCATCGAGTTTGAAGGCCCCCACCGCCTGCTGCAGATCCTGCGTGCGCGCATTGAGCGCAGCAGCGGCTTGCGTGGCCTGCATGACCAGGGCGGCGTTTTCCTGATTGGTGCTGTCCATGTGAGCCACGGCCGTATTCACATGGGCGATGCCCTCGCTTTGCTGCTGCAGCGCACCGGAGATTTCGCTCAGCAGACCTGTGACCTGACCTACGGACTGCATGATTTCCTTCATGGTGCTGCCGGCCTGGCCCACCAGGCCAGAGCCGCTTTCCACCTGAGTCACGCTGGCCGTGATCAGCTCCTTGATCTGTTTGGCCGCTTCGGCACTGCGCTGCGCCAGCGAGCGCACCTCGCTGGCCACCACGGCAAAGCCACGCCCCTGCTCTCCGGCGCGAGCCGCTTCCACGGCCGCATTGAGTGCCAGGATATTGGTCTGGAAGGCGATACCTTCAATGACCTGAATGATGTCCACAATCTTGCGAGAGCTGCCGCTGATGGCATCCATGGTGTGAACGACCTGGTCCACCACATCACCGCCACGTCCGGCCGTGGCCGATGCAGTGACTGCCAGAGAGCTGGCCGAATGAGCGCGCTCTGCGTTCTGACGCACGGTGACGGTGAGCTGCTCCATGCTGGCTGCGGTTTCTGTCAGCGCGCTGACCTGCTGCTCGGTACGGCTGGAGAGGTTGATATTGCCCGCATCGATTTCATAGGCCGAAACAGCCAGCGAATCAGTGGACTGCTTGATACGGCCCACCAGCTCGGTCAGCGTGTCTTCCATGGTGCTCAGCGCAGTCAGAAGACGACCGAACTCGCCTTCGGCATTCGAAGAGAACTCCTTGCTCAAATCACCTGCCGCCACGGTCTCGGCAATCAGAATGGCTTCCTGCAAGGGCGCCACGATGCGGCGGCGCAGGCTGATCCAGGACCAAGTGCAGGAAATGCAGACCCAGGCGCCCAGTGCCAGCAGCCACCAGCGCGAACGCTCGACTTCCGCCATCAAGTTCTGCGACTGCTGCGCCGTGAGCGATCCCGCCTTCAACACCTCCAGCACATCAGACATCGCTGACCAGGCAATTCCCATCAAAGCCAGGACAAAAACACTGATGCTGACAAATGCAATCACCAGTCGCTTGCTTACCGTCATATTGATCCCCTTGCCCTGTCCTGCCGAACGCCGTGTTATGTAGTGATTTCGTCAACCCGCACAAAACCTGTTCCGCTGTGCAGGCAGCAACCACGGATTTGCGCGAGTTGCATTTTGCAACATCTGGTTTACCACACAACTATGTGCAACCCGTATTTCTGCAACGGCAAACGGCTTGTCCCGGTACAAGACAGCAGCTTGGCGCGGCGTCTGAGACAATCAGTGCGTGGAACTCACCGAACTCATACAAACCGTACTAATTTACGCACTGCCCGTGCTGTTCGCCATCACCATTCATGAGGCGGCGCACGGCTATGCTGCGCGTCACTTTGGCGACAACACCGCAGCCATGATGGGTCGCATCACGCTCAACCCCATCAAGCATATCGACCCCATCGGCACCATCTTGATGCCGCTGCTGCTGTATTTCGCTACCTCGGGCGCGTTTCTTTTCGGCTATGCCAAGCCCGTGCCCGTGCGCTTTGACCATCTGCGCCACCCCAAGCGCGACATGATCTGGGTAGCGCTGGCCGGCCCTGCCTCCAATTTCGTGCAGGCCGTGTTCTGGGGCCTGCTGCTGATCGTCTTGGTAGGCACAGGTCTGCACGAGCGCTTTTTCCTAGAGATGTGCCGCGCCGGCATTCTGGTCAACCTGGTGATGTGGGCTTTCAATCTCTTTCCGCTGCCGCCTCTGGACGGCGGCCGCATTCTGGTCGGTCTGCTGCCCTGGAAACAGGCGCAACTGGTGGCGCGTGTCGAGCCCTATGGCTTTTTCATCGTCATGGCACTGGTGATTGCCGGCGTGGTCGGCAGTTACTGGCTGCGCCCGTTGATGAGCCTGGGCTACTCGGCCATCGATCTGATCCTCTACCCCTTCATGGCCTTGCTGCGCTGAGCCCAGCGCCTGGTCTGCTACTGATATCTGTTGTTGATCCCTATGAGCACCACCCGTTTTCTGACCGGCATCACCCCCAGCGGTACCCCACACCTGGGCAACTACGCAGGCATGATGCGCCCCGCCATCGAAGCCAGTCGCGACAAGAATGTGGAGAACTTCTACTTTCTGGCCGACTACCACGCGCTCATCAAGTGCCAGGACCCCGAGCGCGTTCAGCGCTCGACCATCGAAATCGCCGCCAGTTGGCTGGCCGCTGGTCTCGACCCCGAGCATGTGACCTTCTACCGCCAGTCGGACATCCCCGAGATTCCGGAGCTGACGTGGTTCCTGACCTGCGTGACCGGCAAGGGCCTGCTCAACCGCGCCCACGCCTACAAGGCAGCGGTGGACAAGAACAATGCATCCGGCAGCGAACCTGACGACGGCGTGACCGCCGGTCTCTTCATGTATCCCGTGCTCATGGGTGCCGACATTCTGATCTTCAACGCCAACAAGGTTCCCGTGGGCCGCGATCAGGTGCAACACCTGGAGATGGCACGCGACATGGCGTCGAGCTTCAACCACATCTACGGCGGCGAGTACTTCACGCTGCCTGAGGCCGTGGTGGAAGAGTCCGTCGCCACCCTGCCCGGCCTCGACGGCCGCAAGATGAGCAAGAGCTACAACAATACGATTCCGCTGTTTGCGCCACGTGAACAACTCAGGAAGCTCATCAACAGCATCACCACCGACTCGCGCGCCCCCGGCGAGGCCAAGGAAGTCGAAGGCTCGGCCCTGTTCCAGATCTATCAAGGCTTTGCCAGCGAAGAGGAAAGTGCCGCCCTGCGCCAGCAATATGCCGAAGGCATTGCCTGGGGCGATGCCAAGCAGATCCTGTTCGAGCGCATCGACCGTGAAATCGCCCCCATGCGCGAGCGTTATGAATACCTGATTGCCCACCCGGCAGAGCTGGAAGAGATTCTTCAGGCCGGTGCCATCAAGGCACGCAAGCTGGCGACTCCTTTGCTGCAGCAACTGCGCGGCGCCGTGGGCATCCGCAACCTGGCGCAAGCCAGCAAGGCCAAGACCAAGGCTGCCAAGACTGCACTGCCCCAGTTCAAGCAGTATCGCGAATCCGATGGCCAGTTCTACTTCAAGCTGGTGGCCGCCGACGGTCAGCTGCTGCTGCAAAGCCTGGGCTTTGCCGCCCCCAAGGAAGCGGGGCAGAACATCGCCCGGTTGCAGCGCGAAGGCGCGACGGCTCTGGCCGCCATCAAGCCGTGCCTGCAGACACTGGACGGTGTCAGCGATGACCTGGTGATCCAGGCTCTGGAACAACTGCGTGAGGCGGCCGAGCAATAGCTCCTCGCTGCCCGATGGACGCTGCCTCCGCATTCAAAGGACAGCGTGGATGTAATCCTTCGCACTAAAGGAACTACCGATGCGTATTGCTGCTCTGGATGACGATCCGCTACAACTGGAACTGTTGCAAC
Organism: Comamonas sp. Z1; assembly: GCF_008121555.1. NCBI lineage: Bacteria > Pseudomonadati > Pseudomonadota > Betaproteobacteria > Burkholderiales > Comamonadaceae > Comamonas > Comamonas sp. Z1. The sequence continues at coordinate 24,828 of NZ_VOQT01000004.1, read as the reverse complement.
AAGTCGCGACGGAAGCCGGGCATAGCTGTCACTCTTACCTCAAGGGGGCCGCCCTGCAGCAAGCCCTGCGCCGCGAAAGCTTCGATTTGCTGCTGATTGACTGGGAGCTGCCCGATAGCAGCGGGCCGGATATCGTGCGCTGGGTGCGCGAGCAGATCAGCAAGGAAGTGCCGGTCATCTTCGTGACCCACCGCAGCGAAGAGGCCGACATTGTCGAAGGCCTGGCCAGCGGCGCCGATGACTTCATGATCAAGCCCATCCGCGCGGGCGAGCTGCGTGCTCGCATCGCTGCCCTGCTGCGCCGTGCCTATCCGCTGACGGCACAAAGCGTGCTGGACTTCGGCCCCTACCGCTTTCTCACCACCACCAATGGCATAGAGATGGACGGCCAGCCCGTGGAGGTTACGCACCGTGAATACACTCTGGCATTGACGCTGTTCCAGAACCAAGGCCGTTTGCTCTCGCGCGATCATCTGCGCGAAGTCGTCTGGGGCCACAACGCCGAGGTGCAGTCGCGCTCGCTGGACACCCATGTCTCGCGCCTGCGCAATCTGCTGAACCTGCGCGCTGGTCAGCCCTATGCCATTTCAGCCGTTTATGGCTATGGTTACCGCCTGGATGCCCCCGAAGCTGCGCAGCCCGCAGCCCCAGCTGCCTGAGTTCGGCAGCCCCCATAACCTAGCTTTAAAAATGCCTGATTTACGTCAAAACCTCTTTTCCGTCCACTCCCCGATGCCCATTCTGGGCGCAGGCATGCTGTGGGTGGCGTTTGGAGGGATGACGGCAACAGGTCTGGCCCATGCCCAGATCACTCCTCGCGGCAACGATGCCATTGCCCACCGCGTGGTGACTGGAGATACGCTGGAGATGCTGGCAGAACGCTATCTGGGCGACCACAAGCGCTGGACAGCGCTGCAAAGTCACAACAAGGTGGAAAACCCCCTGCGCCTGCGCCCCGGTTCGGTGCTGGAAATTCCCACACGCCTGTTGCGCGCCGCGATGGCTTCGGTGGTGTTTGTGCAAGGCGATGTGCAAAGCACACGCTCTGCGAGCCATCTCGCAGACTCCGTCAACGCGCCGCCTCAGCCCGTGCAAAAAGGCCAGCTGCTGCAGGAAGGCGATTCGCTCCAGGTTCCGGCCAACGCCTTTGTCTCCGTGCGCCTCGCAGATGGCTCACTGGTGCGCGTGCAGTCCGAATCCGATGTCGAGCTGCGCCAGATGCGCCGCAAAGGCCGAGCCGGCAGTCTGCAGTCCGTCATCGATCTGCGCGAGGGCGCAATTGAAGCAAAAGTGTCCAGGCAAGCCAATGGCGAGCGCCGCTTCGAGGTGCGCACCCCGGCGGCCTCGACCAGCGTGCGCGGCACCCAGTTTCTGGTGATGAGTGATGACGAGGGCCGCACGGCTGCTGCCGTCGACGAAGGCTCGGTCGCCGTGCAGACGGGCCAGCCCTCAGCCTTGCTCAGGCCAGGTCAAGGTCTGTCCGTCTCCGCAAACGGCCAGATCGGCAAGCCCACAGCCATGCTGGGGGCTCCCGATATTGCGGCCTGGCCCGCTCTTGTCGAAGACGCCAACTGGGTCAGCCTGCCCCTGCCAGCCATGGCTGGTGCCGTGCGCTACCAAGTGCTGCTCGCTCAGGACAAGGAGCTGACCCAGATCGTGCGCGGCGGCATGTTCACAAGGTCGCCTGCACGCCTGACAGGTGTCGAAGACGGCAGCTACATTGCGGCCATTCGCGCCATTGACGCCAACGGCATTCCTGGCAAACGCAGCGTGCAAGTGTTGCGCGTCAAAGCTCATCCTGTGCCGCCGCTCTATGAGTCTCCAGCACCTGAAGCCACCATCGGACAGGGCCAGCACGGCCTGCAATGCACCCAGGTGGCGGAAGCCTCGGCCTACCGCATCCAGGTAGCCACAGCCGACGGCAGCTTTGCCCAGCCGCTCATCGACGCCAACGACCTCAAGGACTGTGCCCTGTCTGCCAGTACGCTGGCCAAGCTGCCTGTCGGCGAATATATGTGGCGCGTAGGCAGCATCCGTAAGCTCGGCAACGGCCAGCCGGATGCGGGTCCTTTCGCCGCCCCGCAAAAGATGAAACTGGCCCTGGCACCCAAATCGCCCGAACTGCAGATCGGCGGCGCGCCCGGCGAAGGCAGCAGCCATATTCACTGGGCAGGTGAAGAGGGTCAACGCTACCGTATCGTGGTGGCCAGCGACGCCGGTTTCACTGCGCCCCTGATCGACACCTGGATAACCCAGCCTCAGTGGAGCACGCAGGATCTGCCTCCTGGCACCTACTATCTGCAGATGCAGGTCGAGGATGCCAACGGCCTGCGCAGCAATCTCTCTGTCGCGCGCCAATTCCAGACCGGCAACTGGGTGACCTCATCCGAGGGGCAGGCGCTGACTTCCGGCGACGGTTCACGCTTGATGCGCCAGTAAAAACCATAGCTGCCAGCGCTTGAATTCCATGAAGCTTCATAGGATTCATATCTTGATCGCTTATATGACAAGCGCTGGAAGCTATTGTTTTATGAGCTTCTCACCGAGTCACCCACATGGTTGAAGCGCCCAACCTGCGTAAAAACCGCTTGCAGGACCTGCGCCTGAGCTGGCTGTTGCTTAGCGCTTTCCTGCTCGGCATGACCTGGTGGCTCAGCGGCCCGGGGCAGCTGGCACGTTTCAACGGCATTATTCAGGACACCTCGGCCTGGCTTCATCAGCGTCCAGCCTCGCCCGAGGTTGTCATCGTGGCCATCGACGATGACAGTATCGACAGCATAGGCCGCTGGCCCTGGCGCCGCGCGCTGCACGCCGCCGTGCTGGAGCGCATCACTCAAGGGCAGCCCCGCGCCATCGGCATGGATGTGGTCTTCAGCGAGGAAGACTGGGACTACCCCGGCGACGATCTGCTGCTGCAACGAGCACTGCAAAAAAGCGGCAACGTAGTGCTGCCCGTCACGCGCGCCGCGCAAAGCGCTGCCACCACCCCTTTACAGAGCCTTGCCAGCGAGGCTGCTGCTCTGGGGCACACCCAGATGCCTGTGGATGCCGACGGTGTGGTGCGACGCTTTTATGCGCAGGAAGGCAAGGCCGGCCAGCTCTGGTGGCATATGGCGCTGAGCCTGCACTGCGTGGGCCAGACCACCCAACCCTGCCAACCATCTGCCCCACCTCCAGCAGACTCGGTTGCAGCCAACTCCTGGCAAAAGCTGCAGCCCCAGTTCATCGCTTTTGCCCGGGCTTCGCGGGACCGCCAGAACAGCCTGGGCTCGCCGTTCACCACCTACTCCTATATCGACATCCTGCGCGGCAATATCCCAGCGGTCGCTTTTCGCGGCAAATACGTGCTGATTGGAGCCACTGCCGCAGGTCTTGGCGAAAAATTCACAGCCCCCATCGGCTTTGATGCGCGCCTGATCTCGAATGTGGAGATGCTGGGCCATGTGCTCAACGGCATCCTTGAGGGCACACATCTGGAGCCAGCCACTGCCACGCTCAACCGCAGCCTCAATGTGCTGCCCGTACTGCTGGGCCTGCTGGCTCTGGCCTGGCTCGGCCCTTCTGGCGGGCTGATTTCCAGCATCCTGCTGGCCTTGCTCAGTCTGTCGATAGCCGGTTTGGCGCCACGTTGGGGTCATGTGCAGACAGCCCCCGCTGCGGCACTGCTGAGCCTGTCGCTTGCCTACCCGCTCTGGAGCTGGCTGCGCCTGCGCGCCGCCACACGCTTTCTGGCGCTGGAGCTGCGCGATCTGCAGGGCCAGGGCCTGCCCGCGCCCTCGCTCAAGAGCGATGCCCTCGATCAGCGGATCGACGCTGTGGAGCAAGCCTCGCGCCAGCTGCGCGCATTGCATCACTTCGTCAGCGAAAGCCTGCGCCAACTGCCCTCGGCCACTTTTGTCTGCGACCGCGAAGGGCTGCTGCTGCTTGCCAACACGGCCGCGCACCGCTATATCGAAAGCCTGGAGCACAAACTCCAGCAAGGTGACGATCTGGTCGCCCTGCTCCACGGCCTGAACAGCGCCAGCAGCGACGGTGGCCGCACTGCCTGCAGCACGCCACTGCTCACGCACAGTGCATTGCAGCAAGCCACTCTGTCACGCCAGAGTGAAGGGCGCGACACCCAGGGCCGCCATCTGATGCTGCTGAGCCAGAGCTTCGAGGCACCGCCCACCTCAGGCTGGCTCATCACCCTGGTCGATATCAGCGACCTGCGCAGTGCACAGGCCCAGCGCGACCAGGCCATGCAGTTCATCTCCCACGATATCCGAGCCCCGATAGGCTCCATCATCACCTTGCTGGAGATGCAGCGCACAGGCAAGCGCATCGAGTCGCAAGATGCACTGTTTGACCGCATTGAGGGCTATGCCCAGTCGTCTCTTCAGCTGGCAGACGATTTTGTGCATCTGGCCAGAGCCCAGCAGCAGCAATACCGCAGCGAAGTCGTGGATCTTGGTCTGCTGGCGGATCAGGCCGTCTCGGATTGCTGGACCCTTGCCCAGCAGCAGAACATGCGACTGGTGTTCGAGCTGCCGGATGCCGAAGCCTGCGTGCATGGCGACCCCGGCCTGCTGCACCGCGCCGTCATCAACCTGCTGAGCAATGCCATCAAATACGGCAAGCCACCGACTGGGGATGGCGGCGCCCAAGTGGAAGTCGCCGTTGTCGAGCAAGACAGCCAATGGGGCATCGCCGTGCGCGATCATGGCTCCGGCATGGACGAGGCATCGCTGGCCAGACTCAGCCAGCCGTTCGAGCGCCTGCAGCAACACCAGCGCATGGATGGCGTGGGCCTGGGCCTGGCCTTCACGCGCACCGTGGCACAGCGTCATGGCGGCAGCCTGCAGATAAGCAGCCAGCTGGGCCAAGGCAGCAGCTTCACCCTGCTGATACCCAAAGCCTGACCCCAGAAACGAAAAAGCCTCAGAACTTTTCAGTTCTGAGGCTTGACGTTTTGTGGTGCGGCTGGCAGGAATCGAACCCACGACCCCTTGGTTCGTAGCCAAGTACTCTATCCAGCTGAGCTACAGCCGCAACAGGGTTGTATTCTAGCAGTGCAAAAACGGCTCTCGGACCAAATCGACAACTTTTTCGCGTTCATGCAAAGAAAAAGCCTGCCATCGATGAAGACGGCAGGCTTTCATGCAGCTTGGTAGGGCGTGGCGGACTTGAACCGACGACCAAAGGATTATGAGTCATGTTATCTTAGCTAATACTGGATTTCACTGGATTTTAAATTTTATCACAACCCATTGATTTTAAACATTAATTTTTCCAACACAATCCAGCAGCATCCAGTATCATCGAAGAAAATTCCGGAACCAAACCGGAACCAGGAATCGCCTTTCAATGACTACGACCCAGACTCCAGGCCAAATTTTTCAAGCCTTACCTGCAGGAAAATTCGCCACGCTCGCAAAAATAAGTCCACGTGGAGCCCTGCTGCTCCGCAAGCTTAAAAATGGCAGCGGCATGTTCTATTGGCGTTCAGAGCACAACGGAAAAGAGCTACGCGAGCCAATCGGCGCATTTGACACGTCAGCACCACCAAAGAGCATCAAGCCAACAGAACGCGGCTATTCGTTCAGTGCCGCCGTCCGAGCTGCTGAAGTTCTCTCTACACAACATCTTGGCAACATTGACGGTGGCGGCTACCAGAGCCTCAAGAAAGCCAAGAAAAAAGAGCTGGCTCAGGTGCAGGAAAGAGCAAAAGAGCTGGAAGAGCAAACGCTTGAAAAGTTGCTGCAGGCCTACTGCGACCATCTCCAAAATCTTGGAAAAATTTCTCACCAAGAAGCAAGGAATGTGCTTCGGCTCCACGTCATAGAAGCGTTTCCAAAGCTTGCCAGATCGCCAGCATCGCAGATCACTACCGAGCAAGTTGCTGATGTGATGCGCCGACTGATACAGGATGGCAAGCGTCGCAGTGCCAACAAGCTGAGAAGCTATATGCGTGCCGCCTTCCAGTGCGCAAAGTCTGCCAAGACGAATCCCAGCATTCCGCTGAGCTTCAAGAGCTTCGCGATTTCCGTCAATCCAGTCTCGGACACAACGCCAGACCCGCAAGGCAATCAAGCGGACAAGAATCCCATCAATTTTTTTGGACTTCAGCGGTACTGGAAGTACATCAATAGTCAAAACGACTACCGCAGCGCCATGCTACGTTTTCACCTAGCAACTGGCGGGCAACGCATTGCTCAACTACTACGACTCACCAATGCCGACATTCATAACGATCACATTGTTTTGCATGATCCTAAAGGACGAACCGGCCAACGCGCACGCACACATGTGGTTCCATTGACCAATGTTGCGCGACTTGCCCTTGAACAATGCCGTGCACCCGGTGAATTTGCATTTACCAGTGATGGCGGCAATACCCATTTGACCGGCACGACGCTGAGCGCTTGGGCGCAAGCTGCGGCTGCAGAAGCTGGTTTGGCAGATTTTCAAGCCAAGCAGATTCGATCCGGTGTCGAGACCTTGCTGGCAAGCGCAAGTGTCAGTTCGGACATTCGCGGGAGACTCCAGTCACATGGCATCTCCGGCATTCAGAACCGGCACTACAACGCTTACGAGTACCTGCCCGAGAAGCGTGAAGCTCTGGAAAAATTGATTAATCTTTTAGAGCGTGAATAGTTGAGTCCGCGACCGACAGCAGCTACTCAACATCAGTCAACCGACTTACAGCTCTGGTTGACCGAAATTTGAATATTCACATCCTCTGCCGGCTAGGTGACCACCGAAAAGCCACTTTAGCTGTGAATAGGCTCACTGCCCCCCACCAGAACCTCTGCAGGGACGCCCAGCGTCATCAAGCGCCGGATCATTGCCAAGGAGAGCTGGCGTGTACCGTTCAACCCTCATACACGCGGTTTGGCGGGCCGATGTAGGGCTGCATGTCAGCCACGCTCATCCCACTTTGCTCCATGCGAAATTTGATGACCTCGATGGGTAATCCCCCCGCAAATTCCATCGGCTGCCATGCAAGCGATAAAGATGATCAGCGACCCAGAAGTCCCCACCGCCATCCATCAATAGACTGCTGATGATCAGCGCCGCACCCGCTGGTAGCGCTAAATGAGTGATTAAGAATCGAGGTGCGAATGGTGCGTTGGATAGTGGGGCGTTGCCCAGTAGTCGGAATTCATTGGGGGGCATCGACATGTGCCTCCTTCGAATGCCACAGCGCATGCGCATCGATACGCACCAGTGCTGACGCTTGCAGCGCATCGACGCGAGCCTGTGCCTCGGCGAGTCGTGTCTGGCGCAGGTTGCGCAACGTCAAGAGGTATTCGGCCAAGGCGGCCTCTCCCAGTTCCCAAGCCCGCCGCGTGTGGTTGCTGGCCGTGGTCTGCGCGGCCAGCGCCTGCGCGAATGACTGCCACTGCGTGCGTTTACTGGCAGCAGCCTGCACGGCAACCCACGCACTTTGCTCCACCGCGCGCCGCACGCCGAGCGCCTCCGCCTCTGCGGCCGCCGCGTTGGCGCTTTCCGTGGCAGCCATTGCACTGCGATAGTCTGTGCCAAATGGCACCGTCAGGACAACGCCAATGACACGTTCCGCCCCGCCGCGTTCAGACATCATGCGTACCCCGACTGTGGGGTCTGGCGTGCGGTTGGCGCGAGCACGCTCGGCCACCTTGGCAAGGCGCGCTGCCTCTCCATCGGCAATGCCGATTTCGACGCTTTGTCGAACAATTCGCGCCAGCCACTCCTGTGCCTTGCCCGGCAAAGGATCGGGATCTGGCAGCGTGGATGGCCGCGCGGGAATTTCAATGCCGGGGAATTCGATCACCACCGTTTGTCGTGCTGCCCTTTCTGCGTCGCGCGCAGCGCTAACCTGGGCTGCAAGCATCGCGCGTTCGGCTTGTAGAACGTCGCTGTCCCGCTGCGCGGCATCGCCCAGGGCCACGCGGCGGGTCATTGCTTCCTGCTCACGTATAAGCAACTTTTCCTGCGCTTGCATCTCGTCGGCTACGACGAAACTGCGCAGCCATCCGGCCCAGACTTCCAACAGTCGCCTTGCCATTTGGTGCTCGGCATCTTCAAGGCGCATGTCGGCCACCCTGCGGGTGCTGCTGCCGATGTCCCGATCCAGACGCGCCTTGTTCGGCAGGCGAACAGCACGGCTGAGCTGGATTTCCCATTCGTTGTAGCGGCGCGCTTCGTTGGTCACGTTGCGGCGTTGTAGGCCGCTGCTGAGTTCAAATTCGTGACTACCGGCTTCAAGGGCGCTTTGCGTGGCAGCCGCCGCGTTCAAGCGAGCGGCTGCGGCATTCACGACCGGCTGGGTTTTCATCGCCGTTTCGACTTGCGCCTGCGCAGGCAGCCAGGAGAGATCATCGGCACGCGCTTGCGCGGGATGGAATGTCAAAGCCGCGATGGCCACCATGACGGCACCAGTCGGTAGTACCAGGCTGCATCCTTTGTTTTTATTCGTCATACCAGTCTTCCACTTGCCAACACCGGCTCCACCCACCAGCGCACGTCGCTCGATGCGATGCGCTGGCGCAGATGCGCCAGAACCTGTTCCAGCCGTTCGGGTTCGATCAACACCCAGATGACACGCCGATCCACACGGCCGCGAACCTTCTCGCGAATGGACGCGCGCGCGAAGTCGCCGGTATGCCCTTCTGCGTGCAACAGGGTGAACCCTGGCAGCACCGGGTCGGCCATCAGGGCATCGGTGACGGCGTCTTCGAGCGTGGGTGGAAACACCAGATTCAGGCGCACCAGTTGCGCTTCTTTCAATCCGTTCATGCGCGGACTCCTTGTTGTGAGGAGATGGCCTGGCCGAATCGCCGGTACAGCACCGGCAGCAGGACCAGGGTCAGCGCCGTGGAGCTGACCAGTCCGCCAATCACCACGATGGCGAGTGGGCGCTGGATCTCAGAGCCAGGGCCACTGGCCAGCAGCAGGGGCACCAGGCCAAAGGCGGTGATGGAAGCCGTCATCAGCACTGGGCGCAGCCGTCGCAACGAACCTTCGCGCACCACCTGTTCCATGGGCAGGCCTAGCGCGTGCAAGTGGTTGAAGTGCGTCACCAGCACCAATCCGTTGAGCACGGCGATGCCCAGCAGCGCGATGAAGCCGACCGAAGCAGGCACCGACAGGTACTGCCCCGACAGCCACAGCGCCGCCACGCCGCCGACCATGGCAAACGGCACGTTGCCGAGGATGAGCGCGGCCTGCCGCACCGAGCCGAAGGTCATGAACAACACGAAGAAGATCAACGCCAGGGCCACCGGCACCACCATGCCAAGGCGGGCCGCCGCGCGCTGCTGGTTCTCGAACTGGCCGCCCCATTCGACGCGGTAGCCGGGCGGCAGCGGCACGTCGCGCGCCACGGCGGCACGCGCTTCATCCACGAAGCCGACCAGATCGCGCCCGCTCACGCTGGACTGGATCAGCGCGAAGCGCGAGCCGTTCTCGCGCCGCACCAGCACGGGGCCATCGGTGGTGGCGATGCGCGCCAGCGAGGCCAGGGGGATTTCGCCCTGATCGCCACGGGCGAGTTGCAAGTCCTTGAACCGCTCGGCCGATCCGCGCAGCCGGGCATCCCCGCGCACCACGATGGGCGTGCGCCTGTCCGGCTCGATCACCAGCCCGGCCGGCACGCCTTCGAGCTGCGCGCGCAACTCGTCCTGAACCTGTGTCACGGCCAGCCCGGCGCGGCCTGCGGCCTGCGCATCCACCTTCACCTGCAGGTATTCCACGCTGTCGCTGGCCTGGGTGAGCACGTCGCGCGCACCGGGCACTTTCTCGATGCGAGCGGCCATGCGCTGCGCCAGATCGCCCAGTGTTTGCAGATCAGGGCCGAACAGCTTGACGGCCACGTCGCCCCGGCTGCCGGTGAGCATTTCCGAGATGCGCATTTCGATGGGCTGGGTAAAGCCGAATTCCAGGCCGGGGAAGGCATCCATCACCTTGCGTATCTCGGCACTCAACGCGTCCTTGTTAGCTGCATGCCAATCCTTGCGCGGTGCGAGCTGCATGAACAGGTCGGTTTCGTTCAGGCCCATCGGGTCGAGCCCCAGCTCGTCGGAGCCCACCCGCCCGATGCTGTGCCGCACCTCGGGCACCGCCGTACCGATGGCCTTCTGCACCGCCAGGTCAATCTCTAGCGAGCGCTGCAGCCCAATGGACGGCGGTTTTTGCAGTTGCAGCAGGATATCGCCCTCGTCCATCGTCGGCATGAACGCCTTGCCCGTGCCGAGGTAGGCCACCACACCCAATGCCAGGGCCGCGATGGCGACCGCCGATGCGCGTAGCGGGTGGTGAAGCGCAGCCTCCAGCAGCGGTTGGTACAGGCGCGTGGCCCAGCGCATCACCCACGGCTCGGTGTGCGCGTGTTCCTTGAGCAGCAGGGAGGCAAGCACCGGCACCAACGTGAGCGACAGCAGCAGCGAGACGCCCAGGGCGAACACGATGGTCAGCGCCACCGGCACGAACAGTTTGCCTTCCAACCCTTGCAGCGTGAGCAGGGGCATGAAGGTCAGACAGATGATGAGGATGCCGGAGGCCACGGGCACGGCGACCTCGCGCGCCGACGCGAATATGCGGTGCAGGCGCGGCTGGTGCGCACTGGGTGCGTGCGGGTCGAGCCGACTGACGGCGTTTTCCACCACCACTACGGCAGCGTCCACCAGCATGCCGATGGCGATTGCGAGGCCCCCTAAGCTCATCAAGTTGGCGCTCATGCCGACAAGGCGCATCAGCAAGAAGGTACCCAGCGCCGCCAGCGGCAGCATCACCGCCACCACCAGCGCGGCGCGCAGCTCGCCGAGGAACAGAAGCAGCAGGATGACAACCAGTACCGTCGCTTCCAGCAAGGCGCTTTCCACCGTGCCCACAGCGCGCTCGATCAACGTACTGCGGTCATAAAACGGCACCACCTTGACGCCGGGCGGCAAGCTGGGAGTCACCTCGTCCAGCCGCGCTCGAATAGCTTTGACCAGCGCCGAGGCATCGGCCCCGCGCAGCGCCACCACGATGCCTTCCACCGCTTCGCCCGCGCCGTCCCGGGTGACGGCGCCATAGCGCGTCACGCCTTCGATGCGCACCTGGGCCACGTCGCCCAGGCGAACTGGGGCCGTGCCATTGGCCCCCGCGCGCAGGATCAGACGGGACAAATCGTCCAAAGTGTGGATCGCGCCTTCAGCGCGCACGATCAGCGTGTCTTCGCCTGCATCCAGGCGGCCCGCACCGTCATTGCGGTTGTTGCGGCCGATCGCCGTGATGACATCAGAGAAGCTGAGGCCCGCAGCGGAAAGCCGTGCGCGATCCGGCACCACGGCAAAGCTCTTGGCTTCTCCACCCAGCACGTTGACATCAGCAACACCGGGCAGCGTGCGCAGGGCCGGGCGCAGCGTCCAGTCCAGCAGGGCGCGGCGCTCGCTCAACGTGAGGCCACCGCCTTCGATGGTGAACATGAACACGTCCGACAGCGGTGTCGAAATCGGCGCCAACCCGCCGCTGACGCCTTCGGGCAGGCTGCCCGAAACGCCGGCATAGCGTTCGGCCACTTGCTGACGCGCCCAGTAGATGTCGCTGCCTTCGGCGAAGTCCAGCGTGATGTCCGCGATGGCGTACTTGGCGGTGGAGCGCAGCATCACGCCTCGCGGCACGCCGAGCAACTCCATCTCCAGCGGCGTGATCACGCGTGACTCCACCTCCTCGGGCGTCATGCCAGGGGCCTTGATAATCATCTTGACCTGCGTTGGAGAAATGTCCGGATAGGCGTCGATCGGCAATTGCAGGAAGGCCGCCAGGCCCGCGCCCGCCAAAGCCAGCACGCCGAGCAGCACCAGCGCGCGTTGGCGCAGGGAAAACTCAATCAGACGGGACAACATGCGTGGTCGCCCCTCATTGCAATGGAATCATGGATTTGAGCAGTGCCGTACCGCGCACGACGACCTGCATGCCTGCCGCAAGCGGCGCAGTGTCTGGCGAGACGGCACGCACGGCGCTTGACGCCTCTGATTCGTCTTGCCCCAGCAGTTGCACTGGAACGGCGCGGACGCGCAGGTCGCCTTGCTTGTCTTGCGATGTCGGTTCCGCAACGTAGAGCACGTGGCCGCTGCCCGCTGGCAGCAGTGCGGACGTTGGCACGCTCAAGGTGCCCTGCGATGCTGGCAGCAACAGCGCGACACTGATCTGCTGCCCGGCCGCATAGCGGTCTGCCCCTGCCTGATCGGCATCGACGCGGGCACGTACCCGCAGGCTCTGGCTACTGAGGTCAGTGTCGCCACCAACAGCCGTCACGCGAGCGGTCGTGCCATCGGGAAGACGTACTTCCAAGCCGGGGTGGAGATCCGAGCGCCAGCGCAGCGGAACCGCGACGCTGACATCCAGCGGGCCAGGCTGAGCCACTATGAAGGCGATGTCGAGCGGCGCGACCGCCTGCCCGAGGCTCAGGTGACGACGCATCACCCGCCCGGACAAAGGCGCCAGCAATTCATACTCGCCGGCCTGCCCGCCGCTAACGGGTCGAAGCCGCGCAAGAGCGCCATTGGCCTCTTGCAACGTACTTTGCGCAGCCGCCGCGCGCGCCTGGGTTTGCTCGTTGCGCGTGGCTGGGATGATGCCCTCGGCCAAGAGCGCGGCATCGCGCCGGGCCTGCGCCGCGGCTACCGCCGCTTCGGTGCGAGCACGCGCCAGATCAGCCTGTAACGTCAGAACGTCCTTGCTCTGGATGCGCGCCAGCGCCTGTCCTTGGCGCACTGAGGCGCCTTCATCGACCAGAACGCGCGTCACCACACCGCCATATGGCGCCACGACCTGCGCGCTGGTCGAGAGTGGTGCCACCGTCTGGGCGGGTAAGCCATCCAGCGGTATCACTGCGGCATCCTTGACGAGTGCGGTTTCCACACCCTGCGCACGAAGCTGAGAGGCGTTGAGGCGAACGCCGCCAGCGTTCGGTTGGGCGACAGCCTCGCTCGCGTCTTTATCGGCTACGGTTGTCTGCTGCGTTGTCCAAGCCCACCAGCCGTACCCTGCGGTAGCCAGAGCCGTCACACCGATGGCGGACAGGGCCAGGGTCTTGGTTCGGCTGGAGGTGCCCGCCGCTTTCAAGGTCGGGAAGCTCATGCTTGTGCCGCCCCAAATGACGTAGAGCAGAGTAGAGAGCACACAGCGCGAATTGAAAATTCGTCGCATATGAAGCGGTGCGCGAGGTTAATGAGGCGAAACATGCGGTCGATCTCTTGTAAAGATCAGCTCATGTTCTTCGGTGAAGCTTTGAGAAAGCTTTGGAGAAAGCGAAATTTTCTCTGTACGATCTATTCAGAAAAAAACCGCTTGTCTTGAGCCACAAGCTGCCGGTAAGTTGACTTCTCAGTCACTTGATCCGATAGCCAGGATAGCCAGCGGTTCGCTTTTTTGCCATCTCAAACATCGGGGCCATGCGCCATGGACATCAAGAATTCCGAATACCGTTTCAGTCCCTTGGTCATAGGCTTGCACTGGCTGACCGTGATTCTCATCATTGCGGTCTATGCGAGCATGGAATTGCGCGGACTGGCACCCAAGGGAGCCTTGAGAGACGCCATGAAGTCCTTGCACTACCTGCTGGGCCTCAGCGTTCTGGTGATCGTCGTGATCCGTATCGGGGTGCGCATCCAGGCGGGCGTGAAGCCCGCGATCCAACCACCCATGCCACGCTGGCAGGCCACGCTCGCCGATGGCATGCACTATGCGCTCTACAGCTTCATGCTCGCCATGCCGCTGCTCGGATGGCTCACCTTGAGTGCGGCGGGCAAGCCGATTGTTCTGTTTGGCTTGCCCGTTCCCTCTCTGATCGGCACCGACGTTGCTTTGTCGCGCCAACTCAAGGATGTCCATGAGGCGCTGGCGACATTGGGCTATGTCTTGATCGGATTGCATGCGATGGCGGCGCTGTTGCACCACTACGTCATGCGTGACAACACACTGGTTCGCATGCTTCCCGGTCATCGCACCTGAACTGCTGGCCTTGGGCTGCTTCACATGGATTTGATTTTTCAATGACAAAATTTCATCATCGCGCTCACCCTGAAAGTCATCGCACTGAACATATCGGATGGCTACGCGCAGCTGTTCTGGGTGCCAATGACGGCATCATTTCCACGGCCAGCCTAGTTGCAGGCGTGGCTGCGGCCCATGCAAGCCATGCCAGCATCATGACCACGGCCATCGCGGGGTTGGTAGCCGGTGCCATGTCCATGGCTGCAGGCGAATTCGTATCGGTCTATTCACAAGCTGATACGGAGAAGGCGGATCTGGCGCGGGAACGTGATGAACTGAAGAACAGTCCGGAAGCCGAACATCGCGAACTCACGGCCATCTATGTTCGGCGTGGCCTGGATCATCGACTCGCGGATCAGGTCGCCACGCAATTGATGGCGCATGATGCGCTGGGCGCGCACGCGCGCGATGAATTGGGCATTTCTGAAACCTTGAGCGCTCGCCCGCTGCAAGCCGCCATGGCGTCCGCTGGAAGCTTCGCCGTGGGTGCGGCCATGCCGCTGGCCGTGGTTCTGTTGGCGCCGGAGCAGAGCCTGCTCTATTGGATCGTCGCGACGGCGATTGTCTTCCTGGCCCTGCTCGGTGCTGCGGCTGCTGCCGTGGGTGGTACGCCGCTCTTCAAAAGTGCGCTGCGCGTCGCGTTCTGGGGCACATTTGCCATGGCGGTGACAGCGGGCGTGGGAGCCATGTTCGGCACTGCGGTGTAGATCTGTGTCAATGTCAGAGCAGCGGTGGCCAAGGGCCAAGCCGCGCGGACAGCCGACCGTTGTCCAGTGAGAACGCCAGCGGCAGGTCTATGGCATGCGCGAGAGCCAGGGCCAGTGCAAGTCCCAGCCCAGCATGGTGCGCCGTGCCACCTTCGGAATCCTTGCGCCAGAAGCGAAGGCCGAATTGATCTAGATCGGATGCCTGCAAATTGGGAGCTGTGTTGACGATGGTTAACATCCAGCCGGATGCCTCGAGCTCCAACCTACATTGAATGTCGTCGCCTTCGGGCGCGTATTCAATGGCATTGCGCAAGAGGTTGGAGAGGATGCGTTCGATCACGCCCTGATCACTTTGCACCCATGCTGATTCAGGCAAAGTCACGCGGATGGGTGACTTGGGTGCCATTTTCTGGAAGTTGAGTCCCGCCAGCAACTCTTGCAGCAAAGCTGTCAGATCCAGAGGATCCAGCGCCAGTGTGTGTTGGCCGGACTCAAGACGCGCCAACAACAGCAGAGTGTCCACACTGCGCTGCATGCGTGAACTGGCCTGGATCATTGCATTCAGGGCGCGCTGGATTCGGGCCGGGTCGGCATCGATCAAAGCGCTTTCTGCGCTGATGCGGATTTCCGCCAGAGGCGTGCGCAGTTCGTGGGCTACATCGCGAGAGAAACGACGCTCGCGGGCAATGGCCGTATACAGGTGATGCAACCCGTGATTGAAAGCCTGGGCAAACGGACGCAGCTCGCGGGGAAAGTCCGCCCCGATCCGCGCAATCGGCTGATCCGAACGCAGATCGGCCAGTTGCACGCCAACCCGCTCCAGCATGACCACGATGCGACGCACCATGAGCAGTGCCAAACCTGTCGCCAGGAGCGTCGCCAGCACGATACCGCCCAAGAGTGCAAAGTGGATGCGCCGCTCGGTTAGATCCCAATCCCGGCGTTCTGTCGCCACAACCAGTAATCGAGATTCCTCACCGCCCACCGGTACGCGCGTCGCCAGCGCGCGGCCTGCGTGGCCATCCGGGAGTGTCACGTCGTAATAGCGTGGGGTGCCTTGCTCTGCCGGGCCAAGCGATAGCTCGGCGCCTGCACTGCTGGGCGAACGCAGCAAGGTCCGGTGAGTCTGCGAATCAAAGACCGTGAAGAACTCGGTATGCCCGCTAGGCTCGTATTCCGGCATGAGGCTTTCGAGCTGTCGCGCATCCAACTCCTGCAGCACGCGCCCCACCGCCGCTGATCGTTGCATCAGGGTGGTGTCCATCCGTCGGTAGATTTCGTGGTCAATCCAGTAGTCGAGGACGGGAAACAGGATCGCGAAGGTTCCTCCAATGCAGATCACCAAGCTGGCAGCCAGCCGCCGCTGCAAGGACCAGGATCCGCCTTGACTCGCATCAGAAAGGGCTTCGGAATCGGGACGTACCATCGTTCAGGGCAGGATGTAGCCGAAGCCACGGCGTGTCACGATCAGTTCATCCAGGCCGCACTGGGCAAGCTTGGTTCGCAAGGTGCTGACGATCACCTCTACCACCTTGTCCGATGCATCGCTGCGGCTGTCGTACAAATGTTCAAAAATCTGCGGGCGCGACAAAGTGACGCCGCGCCGACGCAGCAGCAAGTCGAGCAGTCCATATTCCTTCGGCGTGAGCCCAAGATCCATGCACTTGAACCTCGCGGTGCGCGAGCGCGGATCGACCTCCAAATCGCCGTGGCGCAGAACTGGAACGTCCCGTTGCGGCGGTCGCCGCACCAGCGCCCGCAGGCGAGCCAGCAGCTCGGCCAGCTCAAAGGGTTTTGTCAGGTAGTCATCGGCACCCGCATCCAAGGCCCGCACCCGGTCGTCGAGCAGTTCGCGCGCGGAGAGCACCAACACCGGTGCGGCATGGGCCTCCCGGCTCAATGCGCGTAACACTCCAAAGCCGTCCAGCCGGGGCAGCATCAAGTCCAGAATGATGGCGTCGTACCGGTAGCGGGCAAGATACATCAGCGCGGACACGCCATCGGCTGCTGTATCGCAGGCATAACCTTCCGACTGAAGGCTCTGGCTCAGGGCTTCGGTCAGCGTTTGCGAGTCTTCGACGATCAATACGCGCATTTGTTTTCTTCCAAAGCAGCCCTATATCGTGAAATCATTTCTTGCATGGGAACCCATTCTGCGCATTAGCGCATCTCGAAAAACTCCTGATGGAATGCCTCTGGTGCCAGCCCTTGGTCCAGCAGATCGACGCGCAGCGCGCGGCCAAAGGCGGTGGGGCCGCAGAACCAGACGCTTGTGTCCTTCCATTGCAGCGACTCGATGATCCTGTACGTGGTGCGCTTCGCATCTACGCGGCCCAGCAGCATCCACGCCGCCGACATCGCGCCGCTTGCCAGCAGCACGGCCAAAGCCCAGCCCACGGGCTGCGCCCAGCAGGAAAATTGCACCAGCACCACGGAGTGGAAGGCCAACACCAAGTAGACGACCGCGATCCAGTGGTGCGTCTTGGTGAACCGCCGGTAAGGAAAGCGCTTGACCAAGGCGAGAACCAGCAGCACCGCGACGACATAGAAGGCCCACTCGCCCAGATTCTCCGCCAGCCCGCGCCAGCCGCGCAGCGCCGATTCAATCGGCGCCTGGTGTATCACCCGCCAAGCGGGGCTTGCGCGCTGGGCGCGTCAGCCAGCCCCAGCCCACGGCCCATTTGGTGCCCTGTACCCACAGCCAATGCACCGTGGCAGTTGCCAACGCGGCAATGCCCAGCCACTTGTGCAGGCGGTACATCTTGTCCAGTCCGTTCAGGCGGGGCTCCAGCCATGCAGGATGTGTGGCCAGCACCATCGCCACCGACATCGCGCAGATAGCTAGAACACCGCTATATTGAATCCACACAGTTCGCAAGGCGAAGTAGCTGGGCTGTGCAGGCCAAAGCGTGTCGGCAAAAAGCCACAAGACACTTAATGACAGAGCAAAAGACCAGAACACCCCAATGATCCTCTTCATCTTGCGGTCACTCCATATTCAGCGGGTGCTTACGTCGCCACTATCAACACAGGTGCGTCACAGCGTGCATTCGAAATTACTGTTGAATCAAGGCGAAAGGTAATTTTTTATTCTTGCACTCGAACCTTTGATAAAGCTTTGGCATGCCGCAGCAACCATAATTTATTTCGATAGCTGACAGCGCTTGTCAGATAAGATCTAAAGGCCGTTTTATCAATATTCTTTTAGCCTAAGAGCACGGCTGCATGCGCATGTGCCTGCACGAGGCACGTCATTTCGCCATGCTGTCTCGTGGCAGGGATACATTGTCAATCACCTTGTTGATCATCACAAAACGGGTGCCCAGGCGCCACTCGCTGGCCGCAAGGTCGGTGCGCGCCTGCAGGTAGCCACGCTGGCTGTCGAGCATTACGGTGTAGTCGGCGGCGCCGCCTTTGTAGCGCGCCTACGCTAGTTGGTAGACGTTGCGCACATGCGCCTGCAGGTGCTGGGCTTGATGCTGCTCGGCGGCGCAGGCGCTCAGAGCGTCGTCGATTTTCTGCCACGCATTTAGCACGTTCTGCTGGTAGTTCACGGCGGCTTTGGGCATCAATAAAGACTGGTCACAGGTCATAGACCCCATTTCGCTGAAGTCACACACATATGCATGGCCTCTACCGTCGACGTATTGAACAAGAAGAGAACATCCGGTCTCTTGTCGCTTGCCCCGTTGTAGGAATGCTGCCACTTCCAGGTCCACTCTGGTCGTGGTGCGTCGTCCAGTAGCAGATTCGGCTTGCCTGCCTTTACAATCATCTTGGCTGCCTCTACCGATAGGATGTTCCTGTATGTATCTGCATACGACGCTTCGACACCTCTGATGTGTGCGGCCATTCTGCACATCCGCAAGCACGGCATCCGCCACTCTTTATGCAGTTATTTTTGCGAAAAAATTTGGCCTCGTTTGCTGCACGTCGCTCCGAATCCATACGGGTCAACTCTTAGCTGTGCTGTGATGGGTTGCTTAAGAAGAAGTATTGGCGTCGATACACTAATAGCCAATGTGTATCTTTGCGGTTAGCAAAAAAGGCTCTTTGGTGTTCAGCATTGTTCGGTCAACTTTAAATAATCGCTTCGCTCAAGCTTGGCGAGATGCGGCGGTTTCCGCTATCGCAGCGGGAATCGCGTGGGTGCTGGCGATTTGGTTATTCGGTCATCCCCATCCCGTGTTCGCAGCCGTAACAGCCATTGTTTGTTTATCTCCTGGGTTGCCTAGTCATGGTAAGCAAGCAGTAGGGCTGATGCTTGGTGTTGCTACAGGTATCGTTATTGGTGAAGCCGCATTTTTCTTACTTCCTGAAGGCCTGTTGGTCCCCGATGGCTTGTCACTGCTGCGTTTGACTGTTGCGACGTTCTTCTCAATCCTAATTGCTGCGGCCTTTGGCCAAGCAGCTGTTGTAGCGATTCAGGCCGGATGCTCAGCTGTTCTCGTTCTTGCTCTTGGGCCACATAGCGCTGGTCTGGTCAGGTTGGAAGATGTGGTCGTCGGTGTGACAGTTGGCCTCTTTTTTAGCCAGGTGCTGTTGACTCCCAATCCTGTGAGACAAATTGATGTGGCCGCCACTGACTTGTTTCGAGGCCTGAGCCGCTCATTTGAGGATTGCGTTGAGGCTTTGAAGCATCAAAACACCCACAAAGCGATATCTGCGTTGAATCGTTTCTCTGCAGCGCATGCCAGTCTCATCGCGCTCAGTGCGGGCATCGACTCCGCGAGGTATGAGGCCCGTTGGTCCCTCCGAGGTCGGCTCGCCAAGCGTTCAGTCGTTGAGATGGCCGCACGTTATGACCGAGCAGCAATTCGCCTCTATGCATCCTCTTTGCTGTTTGGAGAGGCATTCTCGGATGTGATGCGCAAGAATGTGGAGTCTGCACCAGAAGGATTGGCTGATTGCCTTGTTGATGTGGCTTCACGGTGCGCATGTCTTGCTGGTGAGAAGTCTTCGGTTGCATCCCATACGCCAGCCTCGGAAGTCTTGAACGCTCCACCAGAGTGGGAGCCTGCTGTCGACCATTTGAGAGATGCCTCTAGGATCCTGGAAGGCTTGGAGGTGCTTCATCTGAGGTCTACCAGGAATGCTGCCACCAAGACCCAAGTGCATATTTAAGTCTCTCGACGCTGAGCGGAAGTTTTCCAACTCACATTTACCCAGAATTTCATGAGCCCCACCACGACTTCCCATCCGAGCCGGTACTCCTCAACAATGCGCTGGTTGCATTGGCTGCGCGCTGCGGTAGTGTTGGGTACGCTAGCCATTGGCGTGACAATGGTGAATCTGCCAGATGAATCACACCGGCTTCCGTGGAGGCTCAACTCCTGAGAGGATTGAGTCATGAACACTAAAGCTGCTCGTTTTAGCCCAGAGGTACGTGAACGTGCCGTACGTTTGGTGCAGGAATGCCAAGCGGATTACGCATCACTGTGGGGTGCATGTGAATCAATAGCCCCCAAGATTGGCTGCTCGGTAAGCACCTTGCATGGATGGGTGCAGCGCAAAGAAATAGATGCAGGCCAACGACCAGGATTGACCACGGATGAACGTGAGCGGCTCAAGCAACTGGAGCGAGAGAACAAGGAACTGCGCCGAGCCAATGACATCCTCAAGACTGCGAGCGCTTTTTTTGCACAGGCGGAGCTGGACCGTCGCATCAAGAGTTAATTGACTTTGTAGACCAGTATCGTGATGCCTATGGGGTCGAGCCAATTTGCAGGTTGCTGCAAATTGCCCCATCGGGCTACAGGCGCAGGGTTCAACAAAGAAACTGCCATTGGCTGCGCTGCAAGCGCAGCCAATCAGATGAAGAACGTTGCAGTCATATTCAACGGGTGTGGCACGCCAATTGGCAGGTGTATGGCGTCGTCAAAGTCTGGAAGCAGATGCACCGAGAAGGCTTACCCATTGCCCGCTGCACAGTGCAACGCCTGATGCGCAAGCTGGGCCTGGAAGGCGCAAGGCGTGGCAAGAAGGTGCGCACAACCCGTCCAGACACAACCAGGCCATGCCCGCTAGACCTCGTCAACCGGCAGTTCAAAGCCCACCGGCCTGACCAACTTTGGGTCGCAGATTTCACCTATGTATCTACATGGCAAGGGCAGATGTTTGTGGCCTTTGTGATTGATGTGTATGCACGCCGCATATTGGGCTGGCGGGTCAGTAGCCACATGCGCACGGACTTTGTGGTTGATGCGTTGGAGCAGGCGCTGTATGCAAGGCGGCCTTCAAGTGACACGGAGCTCATTCATCACTCCGACAGGGGCAGTCAGCACGTTTCCATTCGCTACACAGAACGTTTAGAGGAAGCTGGCCTGATGCCTTCGGTGGGTAGCACTGGAGATTCCTACGACAACGCCTTGGCCGAAACCATCAACGGTTTGTACAAAACGGAGGTCATCTATAAGCGAGGCCCATGGAAAACACGCGAATCACTGGAACTAGCAACACTGAAATGGGTGCACTGGTTTAACCACGGCAGATTGCTGGAATCCATAGGGCATATACCGCCAGCGGAAGCTGAGGCAAACTACTGGCGGCAAGTTGCCAATACCGTGCAGGCTAACGCCTGCACTTCAACAAACTAGCCTCCACCAAACCCGGTGCGATTCACATCAAAGTATCAGGCTTTGTAGCCGGCCAAGACCTGCCTACTATCTTGCTGGTCTCGGGGCAGTCTTGCCGAACCCACGCAGTCAACGTTCCTCGACCCGGGTAACCCAAAGCCCTCATCGTTGCAGCAATACAGCGATCGTGGGCGAGGTAATGAGCAACCGCCACCTCCCTCTGCTGCAGCGAATATTTCGGTGCTCTTGGCGCTTGGCTCGCTGGCAAATCCTGATGCTTCAGGTAGTGCTGATACCAGCCTTTCAATGCGTTCTTGGTTGGGTATCCCAACTGGCGAATGGTGGCTCTGACACGCAAGCCAAGCTTGATGTAAAGCGCAACTGCACGAATCCTGTCTGCGTATGAGTACATGAACTACCTCCCCTGGTAGTCCAAGTTTTTGTCCGCATCCCCACCGGGGGCTAGTGGGTCAATTCTGGTTGGAAATCAACACCCGCAGCGTTCGATGCAGATGTACGCAAGAAAGGTTTGGCCTATCTACAGAAACACGGCTTTCTGCTGAATCAGCCGTTACCGCCCAACGCAAATATTGAGCCCTATTGGCGAGCCTGCTTGACAGACCTTCACCAAGCATATGGAGGTGTGTGCGCGTACGTAGGTGTCTTTTTTGAACGAGTCATGGGAGGCGGAAGCGTCGACCATTTCATCGCGAAATCAGCCAATGCTGGGCTCGCTTACGAGTGGGACAACTATCGCTTGGCATGCTCCACCATGAATAGCCGTAAACGCGACTACAACGGTGTTCTAGACCCCTTTTTGCTTGCCTCTGATCTATTCCGGCTGCAGCTTTCAACAGGCCATATTTACCCAAATCCGACATTGGGCGCTAAGCCAATGCGCATAGTCGAGGAGACCATTGAGCGACTTGGACTGGATGACCCTCAATGCCGAGAGATGCGAGCACGCTGGTACCAAGACTATCTTGAGCACCAGTTGCCTGCCGACTACTTGAAGGCCAAAGCGCCCTTTATTTGGTTAGAAGCAAGTCGGCAAGGCTTGTTATGAGTTTGTCTGGAGCGGGCTAGTCAGCAGTCGGTTTGGTGGGCAGGTATAGGCTGCACGGCCACCGCACTCATCTCGCTTTGCTACATGCGCAGTTTGATGGTCTTGATGGTGACTGCACATCAACGGGATAGTGCCTAGCTTCATACGCTTCGACCAGAAGGCCCAGCTTCTCAAGACGCTCGCCTTCAGGAGAGTCCGCATCTGGATCAAGCTCAATCAGCGCAGAGACTTCAGCCAATAGGACCTTGTAATCAGCTTCGCTGCGAATGAGGTGAATTTCCACACTAACTCCTTTCATTTCGTCTGATCGACCGCAGCAGGAGCTACCGCGTCGTGCTGTTTCTATACTTGGCCATAGTCTGACTCCCTTGCCTGGACGTCGCAGCAGACGCCCATTCCTACCGACGTGACGGACAACCAACCGCTTGCCAAAAATCTCGTCGCAAGTTTTCCAGATGCGGACCCAAGCCCTGCCACATACGATTGCAACCTCATTAATCACTTAGGAGCAAGCTATGGCAAAGCAATCGAAATCACCTATGACGCAGCAGCAAAGAGATCATCACTCCAATCAACTGAACCCCAACAAGGGAACGCCTGGTACGAACCCTGCAAATGCCCAAGTACACGGGAATCGCGGTAAGCAACTGAACCCGAATCAACGTTAAAGGGACCGCCCCCTTCTTGGTATTGGAAGGGGGCCAAGACTTCTACAGGGTTTTAAAAATGCAAGCAAGCTTTGCGTCTCTTGGTCAATTGGTCAAATTTGCCTATGACGCCACAGGAGTTCTTCCTAAAAAACGAGATGAAAAAACAGCGTTAACAGACAAGGATGTGAAAAGAATTCAAAAGCAGCTTAAGCGCTTAGCCGATGAAAAAGGAAGCTTGCTAGATCGCTGTGGTGAATTGATCCGTACTCTAGCCTATGAATTAGCGGGAACAATTCAAAGCGAAAAAATTGGCTTGGCTGTAGGAGACTGTTGCATTGACCTGCTCGATGTTTACAACCATGTTGTCCGTGATGAAGGCACCTATCTATCCCCACGAGATAGCCTACGGTGGTTCGCAAGTGCATATGCAGTTCCCAGGCTGGCGCTATCAATACAGAAGCATCTTATTCGCTTCAATATTGCAGCAGAAGGACTCGTACACCCAGCCGAAAGAGATTGGTATCTTCCAGAGATTTCTGATAATTCAATCACTTGGCCGCTAGAGAAAGCAATGCAGTGGATTTATGCGTACTGCAAAACTAGTCCGACCCATTTTCACTGTGCTGGAAAGACTTATCTCGAATGTGATGACGAGATGCGCCAGAACTTAGAAAACGCATCCAATTGGCGACGCAACCAAAATCTTCCATCTTGGGCAGGTCTGCATTGGAATTTTTCAAGATCAATTGATCGCCTTGTAGTTGCTGAAGGCCCTGCGGCACGGGCCATTTCAGCCAAAGAAAAAGAGAGCATGCTGTACGTGCTTTTTATTGCTCGTTTAAGCACTTATGTCGCGAAACAGGTCTACGAGGCATATGGAAAAGATGTATTGACAGACCTACTCAGCCGATTCAAACGACAACAAGATTGGCTAGTTAATGATTTGAAAGTCTTGCGGTCTACAACGAAAAATTACATCGAACAGGAAAAAATTGCTCAACATGATCACGATGCCGTTTGGTTTAAATTTTCGGAGAGATATTGGCGTTGGTTCGCTGATCGTTCTTCCCACTGTGGAAAAACGTTGCAAGCATTGATCACAACAGCTGAAGACCATTCCATTCCAGAAACTCAAGTTCGGCAACTATGTGAAAAATACAGTGAATACACTGTTCGCTCTGCCCTAGACCTTTTAACCTACCCAAGCGAGTTGAAGAACCCGCCTTTCTTTGCTGAAGCACTCTTTAAAGGCATGGAGCTAAGCAAAAGCAGTGGCACAACTTTGCAAGAGATTGATGCCTATGAAATAGAAATCCGCGAGAACGGGGTACTCCATTGCATCGAATGGATGGTGCATTGGAATCGAGCACTGTTTCACTATAGACATGAACAAGACTCCGAGGCCTTTGAGCATATTTCAATTGCTTTTGAGATGGCGAAATATTCCGCTGGCTCAAGCCAGTACAAGATCGTCAATCAATTCATTGAAATCGCTGCAAAAAATGATTCTTGGCAATGCTTCAAGCATGGTGTGGCATGGGCAACGTACCTAGGTATATCAGTGCGATGGCTGCGTGAGGACGAGCCAACCGAGGCCAACCTACGAGAAGTCTTTGATTTCATGAAGCTTCCTCACTTCCGCTACGCCGTATAGGGGGGAGCGAGCGGGGGAGTGAGTGGCTAGGCTGTGAGGGGACTTTGGAGTGCTCCCCGTATTTGAGGACAGGAACCCTCACGTAATTTAACGGGTTGCCATGGCCTTTCGGCGGAACTCGCGTGGCGAGTGATACCGCAGGGCGCTATGGGGGTGGTGCTCGTTGTAGTGC